>NZ_JAPUVQ010000027.1:0-80330 GCF_029255145.1 Accumulibacter sp. | reverse complement strand
AGGTGTCCCGGCCCATCTTGCGTTCACTTCGTCCCAGGCTCGTTCAGGCAGACCGCTTTATTTCGCTCTCGCCGTTCTCGGGATGAGGGACGTGGTCAGGTCCGGGAGAGCGGAGGACGTAACAGCGGCCAACGGCTGCGCTAAGAGAGAGGTTGTTCTTGGTATGTTAAACACAGGTTGAGTTCGCCGCCCGGATAATGCTTGACCAGATGGTGGTCGCGATGCGGCGGGAAGGTCAGGGGATTGAGCAACAGGGTGTTTACCGCCGGCAGCGCCAGCAGTCCCAGCTTGGTCTTGATTGCCAGGCGGCGCTCGGCGGATGTTCTGCTGCATCGCTCATGGCCGCCATGATACTTGGCGACGGCATTTCTGGAGGAGCGATCGCGGCGGTGACCGCCGGTAGTGGCCGGGCCGTGCGCGGCCCACTTCAGCGGCTGGCGGCGACCAGCCGCATCGCCAGCTTCATCTGTTGACTGCGCGCAACCTGATGAGCGTCATGGGCGAAAGCGGTTGCGCCGAGCTGCCGCGCCGCGGGCGGTTGCACGCCCGCTTGCGGAAACCATGCGCTGGTTGGTGAGTGTCAGATCTCAAGGATCTCGCACGCGCTGCGGCTTCAACCGACGAGACTCGCCAGAGCGGCGCGCTGCACCGCTTGCGCAGCTATTTCTTGTCCATTTCGCGTGCTGCCCGGATCAGGTCGGCGTCGAGCACGGACGTGTCCGTTCCGTAGCAGCGGACCATTTCGATCTCCTCGAACAGCGGGGTCTCGTCGCCGGGTTGGTCGTGCTTGCCCGCGCTGGCTTCGTAGTGTCGTCCCCGCCAGCGCGCGATCATCATTTCTTGGTCGGTCAGACCGGTCTTCATTCCGTCTGGAACGTTCGCGCCCATTTCGACCAGGGCTTTCACGACCTCAGTCCGTCGGCCGCGAATAGCCATTGACAGTGGTGACGTGGGAAGCGCGTTGTCCGGGAAATTAACTTTGGCACCGCGGGCGACCAGTTCGCGGACGATCTCGACGTGCCCCATGAAGCACGCGACGCCGAGCGGCAAGCCCGGATCGCCCCGTCCGTCGTGGATTTCAACCGGGGTTCCGGCATCCAGCAAAGTACGAACTTCTTGCAGGCGGCCTGTCCGGATCGCTTTGAGCAGGTCAAGGGCAGCGGTCACAACTCATCTCCGATTCTGGCAACTCCACAGCAGCTAGCGCGACGCATCGTAGCGGTCTCGCATCTGGTCCATTCGTGTCCGATGCAGCGTGGCCGCGGACGACGGAAGTGTATCGAAATTTGCGAGCCAGGCGACCGAACCGCAGCGGGTCTGCTGGCCGGCCATCAAGGGCAAGGCGCCGCCGTCAGCGTCGCTTCGGTGGTACGGCGTCCCGCGCAAATCATCAGCAGGGATAGAGCCAACTCAAAGACCACGGCAGAAACGGCGACCACCGAGTGTGGTCCCATTGCTGCACGGCCACCGGCCAGTGCAACCGAAAGCGATGGTCTTTCCCATCCTCAGTTCAAGGCTTGCTCGCTGACCATCACCCCGTCGCAATCGACATAGATCCACTGGCCGGGTCTGAACCTTACGCCGCCAAAGCTTACAGCCAGATCGCGTTCACCGATACCCTTCTTGACACTTTTCAGGGGGTGGGTGTTGAGCGCGCGAATGCCAAGATCGATCGCGCTGATGTCCCCGGAGTCTCTGATGCAGCCGTAAAGGACGATTCCCTCCCAGCGGTTGCGGTGCGCCAGGATCGCCAACTGGTCGCCCACCAGCGCGCAGCGCATGGAACCGCCGCCATCAACCACCAGCACCTTGCCGTTGCCGTCTTCGCCGAGCACCTCTCGGACCAGCGAGTTGTCCTCGAAAAGTTTCAGCGTGGCGACTTGGCCAGCAAACGATGGCCGGCCGCCGTAACTCCGGAACATCGGCGTGACGACCTGGATGCGGCCATCGCGAAGCTCCTGTTCGTTGTTGTCGAGAAGGTCGGCGGTCTTGAAACTCATGGTAATTGCCTTGTGTGCTCAGTCTTCAGATGGCGAAAAACAGGCTATGCCTTGTGGGCTCAGGGTCCTTGGCATCGACGATCGTCAGGCAACGGCCTCGGATTCCTCTTCGAAGACCAGCCTTACGTTCTGGTCCTCGTCCAGGTCGACGATCACGTGCCCGCCGTGCGCCAGGCGGCCGAAGAGCAACTCGTCGGCCAGCGACGCGCGGATGGTGTCCTGAATCAGACGGGCCATCGGACGGGCACCCATCATCGGGTCGAAGCCGTGTCTGGCAAGATGGTCCTTGAGGGCGGTCGTGAACACCGCTTCCACTTTCTTCTCGTGAAGTTGCGCCTCGAGTTGCATCAGGAACTTGTCCACCACGCGCATGATCACCTCGTGGTCAAGCGACTTGAACGAGATGGTGGCGTCGAGCCGGTTACGAAACTCCGGCGTAAAGATCCGCTTGATCTCGACCATTTCATCCCCGGCCTGCCGGGTTGGCGTGAAGCCCATGGTCGCTTTCTGGATCGCTTCTTGGCCGGCGTTGGTGGTCATGATGATGATCACGTTCCGGAAGTCGGCCTTGCGGCCGTTGTTGTCGGTCAGCGTACCGTGATCCATGACCTGCAGGAGGATGTTGTAGATATCGGGATGGGCCTTTTCGATTTCGTCGAGCAGCAGCACGCTGTAGGGCTTCTTGGTGACTGCCTCGGTCAGCAGTCCGCCCTGGTCGAAGCCAACGTAGCCGGGAGGCGCACCGATCAGGCGCGACACCGCGTGCCGCTCCATGTATTCCGACATGTCGAAGCGGATCAGTTCATTGCCGAGGCAGTACGCCAGTTGTTTGGCAACCTCGGTCTTGCCGACGCCGGTGGGGCCCGAGAAAAGGAAGCTGCCGATTGGCTTGGTCGGGTTGCCAAGACCCGAGCGGGCCATCTTGATCGCTCTGGTGAGCGCGTCGATCGCCGCGTTCTGGCCAAAAACAACGGCCTTCAGGTCACGGTCGAGATTTCTCAGACTGTTCCGGTCGTCCGACGAGACATGCGTGGACGGGATACGCGCGATCTTCGCGACGATCTCCTCGATGTCGATCTTGCCGATCAGCTTCTTTTGCTTGGACTTGGGCAGGATCCGCTGCGCTGCGCCCGCTTCGTCAATGACGTCGATCGCCTTGTCGGGCAGGTGGCGGTCGGTGATGAAGCGCACCGAAAGTTCAACCGCCGAAGTCAATGCGGCGGCAGAATACTTGATTCCGTGGTGGGCCTCGAAGCGCGACTTGAGCCCCTTCAGGATTTCCACTGCTTCCGCACTCGACGGCTCGCTCACGTCGATCTTCTGGAACCGCCGCGACAGCGCGTGGTCCTTCTCGAAAATACCGCGGTACTCGTTGTAGGTCGTCGCGCCGACGCATTTCAACTGCCCCGATGACAGCGCGGGCTTGAGCAGGTTCGATGCATCAAGGGTGCCTCCCGACGCCGAGCCGGCACCGATCAGCGTATGGATCTCGTCGATGAACAGGATCGCCTGCGGGTTCTCGCTCAGCTGTTTGAGAACCGCTTTCAGACGTTGTTCGAAGTCGCCACGATACTTGGTACCAGCCAGCAGAGAGCCCATGTCCAGGCAGTACACGTTCGCCTTGGCGAGGATCTCCGGGATGTCGCACTCGACGATCCGCCGCGCCAGCCCTTCGGCAATGGCCGTCTTGCCCACGCCGGCCTCGCCAACCAGCAAGGGGTTGTTCTTTCGCCGACGGCAGAGCGTCTGGATGACGCGCTCGAGCTCTCGGTCCCGACCGATTAGGGGGTCGATCTTGCCCTGCAGAGCCAAGGCATTGAGGTTGATGGTGTAGCTCTCGAGAGGCCCGGCCGGACTTTGCTGGTCGCCTTCCGTCTCGACTTCCGGGTCGCCGCGAGGTGCGCTCTGGGGAATCTTGCTGATTCCGTGCGAAATGAAATTGACCACGTCGAGGCGCGTGATGCCCTGTTTTTGCAGGTAGTAGACGGCGTGCGAATCCTTTTCGCCGAAGATCGCCACCAGAACGTTGGCGCCGTTGACTTCTTTGCGGCCCGATGACTGGACGTGCAGGATGGCGCGCTGGATCACCCGCTGGAAACCCAGCGTCGGTTGCGTGTCGATTTCATCGTCACCGGCGACGGTTGGCGTGTGTTCGCCAATGAACCTGATCAGATCCTTGCGCAACTGCTCGATGCTGGCGCCACAGGCGCGCATCGCCTCGGCCGCTGACGGGTTATCGAGCAGCGCCAGCAGCAGGTGTTCGACGGTGATGAACTCATGGCGCTTCTGCCGCGCTTCGACAAATGCCATGTGCAAACTTACTTCGAGTTCCTGGGCAATCATTCAGTTTTCCTCCATGACGCACGCCAGGGGATGCTGGTTGCTTCGTGCGAAGGCTGTGACCTGTTCAACTTTCGTCGCCGCGACGTCGCGCGGGAAAATTCCACACACCCCTTGCCCATCGGTGTGAACTTTGAGCATGATTCGCGTCGCGTGTTCTCGATCCATCGCAAAAAACTTCTGCAGAACGACGATCACGAAATCCATCGGCGTGAAGTCGTCGTTCAACAACAGAACTTTGTAAAGTGGTGGCGGCTTGAGCTGTGTGCGCTGCGCTTGAAGTAGGGAGTTGTCCTGATGCTGTGTTGCCATGCGTGAATTCTAACCAGTCTTTCGGGATCCGCAATACCGCTATCCACCAATTCTCGGCACGGATATGCAGACATGCGAGCGGTAAATGTGGAAAACGCTTGACGCATCCGCCTGACTTGGCGTAAAAAGGTCGCATGTTTTTGTTCAAGGCGCTGCTTGGCCGTTCTGCTTGTCTGAACACCAGCCACAGTCAGGGTCGAACCAGAAGCATGGAAGTCGGGCGCCGCCCGGATTTAGTCTTTTTTCAAGGAAGTGGCAATATGGCAACTGGTACAGTCAAGTGGTTCAATGATGCTAAGGGTTTTGGCTTCATTACTCCGGACGATGGCAGCGAGGATCTCTTCGCCCATTTCTCCGCGATCACCATGGGTGGATTCAAGACCCTCAAAGAGGGCGAAAAGGTTTCGTTCGACGTGACGCAGGGCCCGAAGGGCAAGCAAGCATCGAATATCGCGCGCGCCTGACTTTCTTGGTGTGCAATAGGGACCCGCCTCCGGCGGGTTTTTTTTTGCGTTGGCGTAGTCCGCCTGGCGTCTTTGGTCAGCGTTCCCGGGTCGTTTCAGGTGGCCGTCCAGTGCCCGGACTTGCCCCCGATTTTTTCGAGAAGGCGCACACCCTCGATGCGCATGCCGCGGTCAACAGCCTTGCACATGTCGTAAATGGTCAGCAGGCCGATGCTGACAGCGCATAGAGCTTCCATCTCGACGCCGGTGCGACCGCAGCACTCCGCGCTGGCCAGACAGTGCACGGCGTTGGTCGGCCCGTCGATCTCGAAGTCGACGGAAACGCTGGTCAGCGCGATCGGGTGACACAAGGGGATCAGCTCGGACGTACGTTTGGCGCCCTGGATTGCCGCGATGCGTGCGACCCCCAGAACATCCCCCTTCTTCGCCGTGCCTTCAACGATCAGCGCCAGTGTTTCGGGCCGCATAAGGATACTGCCAGCCGCTCTTGCCTGGCGGGAAGTTTCGGTCTTCCCGCCGACGCCGACCATCTGCGCCTGGCCTTGGGGACTAAAATGGGAGAGGAGGCTCGCGGACATTGGTTCGGCAGCAGCAGATGCGGGTTGTGGCCAGCGGAAAGTCTTCACGCCTGTTTGCGGGGGGGCGCCGGTAACGCTTCGTAACAATCCGCCAAACATCGATTGGGTATCATAGCACCATCTTCATCAGGCTCTTACCGAGGTTTTCCGGAGGTCTCCTTGATCAGAATCACTTGTGCCGCCTTCTTGGCCATCGCGGTGGCGCTAGGCAGTTCGCGGCCGCTGCTGGCCGACGAACTGCCTGACCTCGGAGACGCCGCGCGCGTCGACCTCTCCCCTCAGCTTGAGCACAAGATCGGCGAGCGGATCTTCAATGATATCCGCCTCCACGAGGCCAGTTACCTTGACGATCCGGACATTTCCGACTACGTCAATCTCCTCGGCGGTCGGCTGGTTGCCGCCAGTTCGAACCCCGCGGGCAGTTTCCAGTTCTTCGTGATTCGCGACAACACGATCAATGCCTTTGCGATGTTCGGCGGCTTCATCGGGGTGAATACCGGCACGCTGCTGACGGCGCAATCGGAATCCGAACTGGCCGGTGTGCTCGCCCATGAAATCTCGCATGTGACGCAGAGTCATCTTGCCCGACAGATGGCCAGGGAGAAGCAAAGCTCGATCGCCACAATGATCGCCATGGCCGTAGGTGTCCTTGCCGCACGTTCCAATTCTCAGGTGGCAAGTGCGGCGATCGCGTCGGCGCAGGCCGGATCGATTCAGGCGCAATTGGCCTACAGCCGTGATTTCGAGCGCGAGGCGGACCGTTTCGGGTTCCAGACGATGATCAAGGCCGGCTACGATGCGCGCGGCATGGGCGAATTTTTTGGGCGCATGCAGCAGGCTGGGCGGGTATATGAGAACAATGCGCCGGTCTATATGCGCTCGCATCCACTAACCGTCGAGCGGATCTCCGACATGGAGAGCCGGGCGCAGAGCGTCCCCTACCGGCAGGTCGCCGACAGTCTCGACTTTCACCTGGTGCGGGCCCGACTGCGCGTGCAGACGGGCAGTTCCGGAGATGCGGTCAGCGAGTTCAGCCGGCAACTGCGGGAAAAGAAATTTGTTTCGGAGGCGGGCAGCCGCTACGGCCTGGCGTACGCTCTGCTGAAGGCCAAGGACGTGGTCGCTGCTCAGAAGGAAGTCGACGCCCTGTTGGCGCTCAAGGTGTCGTCGCCAATGATCGCCGGGTTGGCGGCTGAGACCAGAGCTGCGGGGGGTGATCGTGCCGGCGCGCTGAACATCTATCGTAGTTCCTTGCAGCGCTTTCCGCAGTCGAAAGCTCTGGCCTATGGCTATGCCGACGCGCTGCTCGCCGGGCGACAATACGAGGAGGCTTTGCGCTTTCTCGACTCGGAATTGCAACTCTACAGTTCGGACTACAAACTGTACGGTCTGCAAGCCAAGACTTTCGCGGCGCTTGGCAAACGTCTGCAACAGCACCGCGCACAGGCTGAGTCCTATTTCCTGCTCGGGCAGTTGGGTCCCGCGGTTGAACAACTGCAGTTCGCGCAACAATCCGGCGACGGCAATTTCTTCGAACAGTCGCAGGTGGACGCGCGTCTACGTGAAATGCGCAAGCTGCAGTTGGAGGAGGCGAAAGAGAAGAAGAACGGCGGCTAGCGTGCGCAGAATGGTTAAAATACGCCCTCAGTTTTGTTGTGGACCCAACCATCATGCATTTCGACCGCGAACTCGACGTCAAGGGCCTGAATTGCCCGCTGCCGATTCTGCGCACGAAGAAGGCGCTGTCCGAGATGTCAGCTGGCGAAGTGCTGCACGTGCTGGCTACCGACCCGGGCTCGCTGAAGGATTTCCACGCTTTCGCCAAGCAGACCGGCAATGAGCTGTTGTCCAGTGCCGAGGTGAATCAGGTCCTGGAGTTCTACCTCAAGCGCAAATAGCACAGCATTTCGGTGACCGGAACCGCCGTCGAGTTGGCTCTGCCGCGCAGGCACCCGATGCCCGTTTGCCGCTGATGTTGGCCGGCGCCCCATTTGCACTGCTGGACGGCGACGGCGGCGGCGCCCTGTTGCTGACGGATCGGCGCCGGTGCTACGCCTTCGCAGGAGCCGGCGACCCGCTAGTCGCTTTCCGGGCGATCGATGGCGCCCTTGCCGATGGTCAATGGGTGGTTCTCGCCGCAGATTATGAGCTTGGCGCCAGTTTCGAGCGGGCGCTTCCGCCCGTGCCGTGCCGCCGGCCGCCGCTGCGGGCCTGGGCCTTCGCCGATAGCCGACGCCTTGATGCACCAGCAGTCGATGCATTTCTCTCAGAGCAGTTGGCCAACTTGCCGGAACATCAACGGCTGGCCGGGATTGCCGAACTGTCGCCAGGCGTCGACGCCCCGCAGTACGCTGCGCGGGTCGGGCAAATCCTTCACTGGATCGGCGATGGTGACTGCTACCAGATCAACCTCACCTTTCCGCTGACTTTCCAGCTTTACGGACATCCACTGGCACTCTATGCCGGCCTGCGCGAACGCCAACCGGTTCGCTATGGTGGCTACGTGTGCACCAGCGAGGAAACGATTCTTTCTTTCTCGCCGGAGTTGTTTTTCGAGCGTTCGGGTTCGCGGGTGCTGGCGCGTCCGATGAAGGGTACCGCCGCCCGCGGCCGAACGCTGCTGGAAGACCAGGCAAACCGAGCCGCTTTGCTCTCATCGGCGAAGGAGCGGGCCGAAAACGTGATGATCGTCGATCTGCTGCGCAACGATCTCGGGCGTCTGGCGCGGCCGGGCAAAGTCTGCGTCGAAGCGCTGTGTGAAGCCGAGGCGTACCCGACCTTGTGGCAGATGGTTTCAGCGGTCGCCGCGGACTTGCCCGGGGTAAGTCTGGCCGACCTCTTCGCTGCGCTCTTTCCCTGCGGTTCGATTGCCGGCGCCCCGAAGATCCGAGCCATGCAACGGATCAGCGAGCTCGAAGAGGTGTCGCGTGGGCTGTATACTGGCGCGCTGGGTTGGCTGGCACCGGATGGTGACTGCCGTTTCAACGTCGCCATTCGCACCATCGAGGTCGGCCCGCAGCAGCAGGCCAGGCTTGGCGTGGGCAGCGGTATCGTGGTCGACGCCGATCCGGCGCGTGAGTACGCCGAGTGCCTGCTGAAGGCGAGTTTCCTGACCTCTTTCGATCCGGGATTCGAGCTGGTCGAAACCTTGCGCCTGGAAAGCGGTGCGTATCCACTGCTGTCCGTGCATCTTGAGCGTCTGCAAGCATCGGCACGCTGCCTGGGTTTCGGTTGTGTGCTGGCCGATGTTTCGTCGGCCTTGGCTGCAGCGGCGGCCGTTCGGCAGGACGGCGTCTTTCGCGTTCGCCTGACGCTAGCGCACGACGGCGGATGCCGGCTCGTGGTGTCGCCTTTGCTCGGCGATCAGCAGCAAGCGTGGCGTGTCGTTCTGGCCACCGAAGTGCTCCCGGACGACGACTACCTGCGGCGCCACAAGACCACCGCGCGGGCGCTCTATGACCGCACGTTGGCCGCCCTGGCTGCGCGGCCAACGGTGTTTGACGCGATTTTTTTCAACAGCCGTGGCGAAGTCTGCGAAGGGGCGCGCAGCAACGTCTTTGTCGAACGTCAGGGGGTGTTGCTGACGCCGCCGTTGACCTGCGGTCTGCTGCCGGGCGTCCTGCGGCGAACGCTGCTCGACTCCGGGCGCGCCGTCGAACAGGTGCTGCGCCGTGAGGACTTGCTGCAGGGGGCCGCGGTCTATGTCGGCAACGCCTTGCGCGGCCTGCTGCCGGTGCTTGTCGAGCGTTGAGTGGTTGAGTAGTTGAGTGGGGCGACCGGCGAGCAGGATCCGACGCCTTCTGCGATGGCAACAACCGAAGGGAAATCCTAGCTGCGCTGCAGACGTTGGCGTTGCGGTTCGAGTTTGTCGAGCGTGGCGATGAAGGCGTTGAGGCGCTTCCTCTCCTGCTCGACTACCGCTACCGGCGCGCGCGCGACGAAGCTCTCGTTGGCCAGTTTGGCCTGGGCTTTGCCAATCTCGCCGGTCAGGCGGGCGATTTCCTTCTCCAGGCGCTCGCTTTCGACAGCGAGGTCAATCTCGATCTGCAGCATCAGCTTGGTCTCACCGACGATGGCGACCGGTGCGCTGGCGTCGGAGGGAAGACCGTCGACGATCTGCATCTCCGAAAGTTTGCACAGCGGCTTGAGATAGGGGGCAAGCCCGGCGAGTGAGTCGTTGTTGCCAGTGGCCAGCAGCGGCACTCGCTGCGCCGGTGAGAGATTCATTTCGCCGCGCAGGTTGCGACAGGCGTAGGCCAGATCCTTGAGTTGCTGGATTCTGCTCTCGCTGTTCGGATCAATCTTCTCCACCTGCGCCCGCGGATAGGCTGCGAGCATGATCGAGTCGTGCGTCTTGCGACCGGCTATCGGTGCCAGAGCCTGCCATAGTTCCTCGGTAATGAATGGCAACAGCGGGTGGGCAAGGCGCAGGACGACCTCCAGAACCCGTGCCAGCGTCCGGCGTGTCGCGCGGATTTCCGGTTCCGTGCCGGTCTGTAGTTGAACCTTCGACAATTCGACATACCAGTCGCAGAACTCGTCCCAGACAAACTCGTAGATCGAGCGCGCCAGCAGGTCGAAGCGGTAGTCGGCGTAGTGTTGCGCGACCTCGACCTCAGTGCGCTGCAGCTTGCTGACGATCCAGCGGTCGGCGAACGAGAAGCGCAGCGCCGTCTCGCACTGCCCTGGCGTGCACGCCGTCAGCCCGAGATCCTGACCGGCGGTATGCATCAGCACGAAGCGTGTCGCGTTCCACAGCTTGTTGCAGAAGTTGCGGTAGCCCTCGCAGCGGCCGAGGTCGAACTTGATGTCGCGCCCGGGGCTGGCCAGCGACAGGAAGGTGAAACGCAGAGCGTCGGTACCGAAAGCCTGTATTCCTTTGGGGTATTCCCTGCGCGTACGCTCTTCGATCTGCTTGGCCTGCTTGGGGTTCATCAGGCCGCTGGTACGCTTCGCGATCAGCGCTTCGAGGTCGATCCCGTCGATCAGGTCGATCGGGTCGAGGACGTTGCCCTTCGACTTGCTCATCTTCTGGCCTTCCGCGTCGCGGATCAGACCGTGCACGTAGACGTGCTTGAAGGGGATCCTGCCGGTGATGTGCCGGGTCATCATCACCATCCGGGCAACCCAGAAGAAGATGATGTCGAAACCGGTCACCAGGACCGTAGACGGCAGATACAGTTCGAGCGCCGGATTTGTTTCGGCTGGCCATTGGGGTGTCCAGTCGAGCGTCGAGAACGGCCACAGCGCGGATGAGTACCAGGTATCGAGCACATCCGGGTCGCGCGTCAGTGGGCCGCAGTAGCCCTGCGCAGTGGCCTCGGCTCGCGCTTCGAACTCGTCGTGGGCGACGAAAATCCGCCCGTCATCGCCGTGCCAGGCGGGAATCTGGTGGCCCCACCACAACTGCCGCGAGATGCACCAGTCCTGAATATTGTTCAGCCACTGGTTATAGGTGTTGACCCAGTTCTCGGGGAAGAACCTGACTTCGCCGGAGGCCACGCAGTCCAGAGCCTTGCCGGCGATGCTGCTGCCGTCGGCACCGGTCTTGCTCATCGCCACGAACCACTGGTCGGTCAGCATCGGCTCGATGACCACCCCGGTGCGGTCGCCGCGTGGCACTTTCAGCGCGTGCGCTTCGACCCTGTCGAGATAGCCTTGTTGCTCGAGGTCGGCGACGATCTGTTCGCGTGCGGCGAAGCGATCCAGGCCTTGATAGCGGGCCGGCGCATTCGCGTTGATCTTCGCGTCGAGCGTCAGGATCGGAATCATCTGCAGCTTGTGGCGTTGGCCGACCGCGTAGTCGTTGAAGTCGTGGGCGGGCGTCACCTTGACACAGCCGGTACCGAACGCCGGGTCCACGTAGGCGTCGGCGATGATCGGGAGATCCCGGTCGCAAAGGGGCAGTCTGACCGTTTTCCCAAGCAGGTGACGATAACGTTGGTCTTCCGGATGGATCATCAGCGCCGTGTCGCCAAGCATCGTCTCCGGCCGCGTCGTGGCGACCGTCAGCGTGCCGCTACCGTCGGTCAGCGGATAGCGGATATGCCACAGCTTGCCCTGCTCCTCCTCTTGCGCCACTTCCAGATCGGAGACTGCGGTCTGCAGCACCGGATCCCAGTTGACCAGGCGCTTGCCGCGGTAGATCAGGCCTTCCCTGTACAGTCGGACGAAGGTCTCGGTGACCGTCCTCGACAGGCCGGCGTCCATCGTGAAGCGCTCACGGCTCCAGTCGGGAGAGGTGCCAAGGCGACGCATCTGCTGGGTGATCGTGCTTCCCGAGAATTCCTTCCACTGCCAGACTTTTTCGAGAAACTTCTCGCGGCCCAGATCGTGTCGCGAGATCCCCTGCGCGTCGAGCTGGCGCTCGACGACGATCTGGGTCGCGATACCCGCGTGATCGGTACCAGGCTGCCACAGCGTGTTGTCGCCGCGCATGCGATGGTAGCGGGTGAGCGCATCCATGATCGCCTGGTTGAAGCCATGGCCCATATGCAGGGTGCCGGTGACGTTGGGCGGCGGCAGGAGGATGCAGAAGGCTTCAGGTTTATCGGCAGAGAGACCGGCGCCGAAGTAGCCTCGGGCTTCCCATTCGGGGTACCAGCGACGCTCTATGTCTGCTGGTTCAAAGCTCTTGGCGAGTTCCATGAGGGCGAACGGGTGGATTGCAGGAGCGCGCATTATACCGGATCGAACGGCCGCTCCGGGTGGCGGCGCCGCCTTCCGGCAATACGTCCAGCGACTCCCGCTTACTCCTCGTCGGCGGCCGTTGCTTCGCTGCTGTCGGGATCTTCCAGTGGCAGCGGCAGCTGCCCGCGCTGACCGACAAAGTCGCGCAAGGCGGCGGCGAGCGTCGTCTCGATGCCGTGTCGCAACTGATCCGAAGCCTCGCGCAAGCTGGCGTCGACCAGCGCCGGCAACTCGGCGGCCAGATGACAGTCGATCAGTCTTGCGAGATCGGCGGCAAGGGCGGGTCTCAGGCCGGCGGCAATACTCTCGACGCTCTCTTCAGGCTCGGGTTCCTCGGGAACCACTACCTCGGTCAGTAGCGGCAGGCCATCGTCTTCGCTGCTTCGCCATGCAAAACGCTCAACATCCGAAGGCGTTGGCGAGGCCAGAAAACTGCGCCGCCGGCGCATCTGGCGGGTGCTCTCGCGGCGCTCGCTGTTGGCGGCTCCTTCCGGTTTGATCAGTGAGTCGGCCCGGCTGAGCAGGTCCTTGTCGTCGGCCATCAGTTTCTCCCCGAGTAATCGACATACCTGACGTCATAGCCGCGATCCTTGTAGAATCTGGCTCGTTTGCGGCCGTTGGCGCGGTCTTCCTCGCCTTGTCCGACCACTTCGATCAGGCTGGTAAAGCGAGCAAACCCCGGCGGCACGTCGCTGGAGAGATTGAACAGCCGCTCGTTGTGCGACACCGACTCGATCGCACCGGCAATCAGCACCGGCGTCTCGCTGGCCAGCGGCGAGTTGGCATCGACGTGCGGGACAAAACCGGTCGGCGGGGTGGTCCACAGCTGACGGTCGAGTGCGGCGGCAAGCGCTGCATCCGGCGCGTAGACGAGCAGGCGCTTCTTCTGGGCGACGGCCTTGACTATCAGTACTACCGTTGCGGCGATCCGGTCGGTGGCGTTATGGAAGAAGAAGATCTGGGTCACCCGATTTTCCCGGCGCGCTTCAGCAGGTAGTGCATCAGCAGGGGTACCGGTCGTCCGGTCGCGCCCTTGTCGGCGCCTGACTTCCAGGCGGTGCCGGCGATGTCGAGGTGAGCCCACACGTACTTCTTGGTAAAACGGGCGAGAAAGCAGGCGGCGGTGATGCTGCCGCCCGATCGCCCACCGATGTTTGCCATGTCGGCGAACGGGCTCTTGAGAAGTTCCTGGTAGTCGTTCCACAGGGGCATTTGCCAAGCCCGGTCGTGCGCTTCATCACCGGCATTTTCGAGGTCACGGGCCAGTGCCTCGTTGTTGGCGAACAAGCCGCTGGCGACATGGCCAAGGGCGATGACGCAGGCGCCGGTCAGAGTGGCGACGTCGATCACCGTATCTGGATCGAAGCGTCCGGCGTAGGTCAGCGCGTCGCAGAGAATCAGGCGACCTTCAGCGTCGGTGTTGAGGATCTCGATGGTCTGGCCAGACATCGAGGTGACGATGTCTCCCGGCCGGGTGGCGCCGCCGCCGGGCATGTTTTCAGTGCTGGGCACGAGCACTGTCAGGTTGATCGGCAGCTTCATCAGCGCTGTTGCCTTGATCGCGCCGAGGACGCTGGCGGCACCGCACATGTCATACTTCATTTCGTCCATTTCCGGCGCCGGTTTCAGCGAAATACCGCCGGTATCGAAGGTGACGCCCTTGCCGACGAGCACCACCGGCTTCTCGTCGCTCTTGCCCCCCTTGTACTGCAGAACAATGAGCTTCGGCGCCTGGTGCGAGCCTTTGGCGACGGACAGCAGCGAGTGCATGCCCAGTGCAGCCATCTCGTCACGCTCCAGGATCTGGCAGTCGATCTTGTGCTCTGCGGCGATCTGCTGCGCAGCCTCCGCGAGATGGCTGGGGGTGCATACGTTGCCGGGCAGGTTGGCGAGGTTCATCGCCAGCGCGATGCCTTCGGCGATGGCTTGCCCCTGGCTCAAAGCCTCTTCGGCGGCGGCCAGTTCGTTGCGCCGATCAACGACAAAGGTGAGCTTGCGTAGAGGGCGACGAACCTTGTCCTTCTTGCTCTTGAACTGATCGAAGCGATAGACGGTCTGCTCGGCGACGATTGCCGCCTGGCGCACGCGCCACGCCGAACTGCGTTTCCTGACGTTGGTTTCGGTCAGGAAGACGGTGCCGTCAAACGACCCGGTTTCGTTCAGCGTCCGTACCGCGCTGCGAATGGCGTCGCAATACTCGCGGTCGCCGAATTCCTTTTCCTTGCCGAGCCCGACCAGCAACACGCGGTCGCAGAGCGTTCCCGGGACGTTGTGCACCAGGAGTGTGGAGCCAGCCTTTCCCTCCATGTCGCCACGGCGAATGATGTCCGAAAGATGGCTGCGGGCAGCGTTGTCGATGAGTTCGGCAGCCAGTGTCAGCTTGCGCGGTTCGAAGACGCCGACCACCACGCAGGCGCTGCGCTGCTTCTCCGGGCTGCCACTTTTTATGCTAAATTCCACTCGCTCTCCTCAGTAAAGGCGTGTTTCGTCCAAGGCGCCGATTATCACTGCAGTTTTTCACCAAAGTCAAAGAATGATCTTTCAGCGCGCCGCCAGACGCGAGTTCGCCCACTCGACCGCCGGTGTTTTCACTGCGCTTTTTGCGATCATGGTGACCACGCAGTTGATCCGACTGCTGAGTGAAGCAGCGCAAGGCAGTGTTGACCCGGGCGCGGTGGCAGCGTTGCTGGGTTTCGCGTCGCTCAATTACCTTCCGCCGCTATTGTCCTTGTCCTTGTTTGTGGCCATCCTGCTGACCCTTTCGCGCAGCTATCGTGATTCGGAGATGGTGGTCTGGTTCTCGTCGGGATTGTCGCTCACCGCCTGGGTACGACCGGTCCTGACCTTCGCCTTGCCGCTGGTGGTGACCATTGCGGCTCTTTCCATTTTCCTGTCGCCGTGGGCCTTGTCGCAAAGCACCGAGTTTCGCGGCAAGCTGAGCAATCGAAAGGATGCCGGGCAGGTGGCACCAGGCAGCTTTCAGGAATCATCGTCCGGCGACCGGGTGATTTTCGTCGAAGGCATCGCCGATGATACCAGCCACGTGCGCAACGTGTTTGTCAGTGAAGTCCAGGCGGGGCGTCTGGGCGTAACCATGGCCGGCACCGGTCATCAGGAGATCGCGGCAAACGGGGATCGTTTCATCGTCCTGCAGGACGGCCGCCGTTACGAGCTGGACTCCGGCACGGCAGGTTTCAGAATCCTGGAGTATGCGCGCTATGCCGTTCGCCTGGAAACCAAGGAAGCACGCGGCATCCAGCGGACACCCAAGAACATGCCCGTCCTGGAGTTGCTGCAAGTGGACCTGCCGGCCTATCGGGCCGAATTGCTGTGGCGCATCGGCATGCCGCTTTCAGCAATCGTGCTGGTCTTGCTGGCAATCCCCCTGTCATTCGTCAATCCGCGTGCCGGGCGCTCGGCGAATATGCTGCTGGCCATTCTAGTGTACGTGCTCTACAACAATCTGCTGACCATCAGCGAGAGCTGGGTGGCGGGCGGCAAGGTCTCGTTTGTTCTGGGCATGCTGGCGCCGCACGCGATGATGCTCTGTCTTCTGCCGTTGATGTTCTACCATCGTATCGCCGTGTCGTCTTTCCAGCGTTTGGCTCGATGAAGATCTATCGTCGCTACATCGCGCGCGAGGTGTTTGGCGCCGTGCTGCTGGTCTTGCTGGCGTTTCTGGCCTTGTTCGCTTTCTTCGACATGCTCGGTGAGATCAACAACGTCGGACAGGGAGGCTACCGGCTACAGCACGCTTTTGCTTTCGTTCTGCTGCGAGTGCCGGGGCGCGTCTATGAACTGATGCCGATTGCCGTCCTGATCGGTACGCTGTACGCGCTGTCCACCCTGGCGCGACATTCGGAGATCACCGTCTTGAGGGTCTCCGGGCTGTCGTCGGGCGCCTTGTTGCTGGGCCTGTTCCAGGTGGCGGGCGCGTTTGCGGTGGCCACTTTTCTGATCGGCGAGTATGTGGCGCCGCCGGCCGAGCGGGCCGCCAATCAACTGCGCTTGAAGGAACGTGGCCGGATGGTCGGGCAGGATCTACGTTCTGGCCTGTGGGTCAAGGATGAGCGCAGTTTCATCAATGTGCGGGTGGTCCTGCCGGATACTCGTTTACGGGGAATCCGCATCTACGAATTCGATCAGAGTGCGAGGTTGCACTCGGTTACCGAAGCTGAAGCGGGTGAGTACGTTGTCCCAGACAGTTGGCGGCTGACCGGCGTGGCGAAGACCATCCTGCACGCCGAACGTTCGGAAGTGCAGAAGATGCCGGAGATCTTGTGGCGATCGGCGCTGAACCCGGACATTCTCGCGGTGTTGATGGTTTCACCCGATCGAATGTCGCTTCGCCACCTGTCCACCTATACCAGGCACCTGTCGGAAAATCGCCAGACGACCAATCGCTATGACATAGCATTCTGGAAGAAGGTGGTCTACCCGCTGGCGGCGTTTGTGATGGTCGCGTTGGCACTGCCGTTCGGCGGGACGCACTACCGGGGCGATGGGGTGGGTCTGAAAATTTTCGCGGGGGTGATGACCGGCGTGCTGTTCCACATGCTCAACGGTTTGTTCTCGAATCTCGGTGCGATCAACAGCTGGTCGCCGGTGCTCAGTGCGGTAACGCCATCGGCGTTGTTCCTGTTGGCGGCGATGGTCATGATCTGGTGGGTGGAGCGGCGCTGATCGGCGCTCATTTTATCACCAGTTGCGTGCCGGCCAGCCGGTCGTGCAGGAACAGATGGTCGCGGTCCACCAGTGCCCACAAGATTCCCGCGCCGCCCAGGGCGATGCTGGGCCAGCAAAGCAGATAGCGGAGCAGAGCCTGTGCCGGGCGAACCGCCAGCCCTTCATCGGTCACCAGCCGGATCCGCCACGTTTTCATGGCCAGCGTTTGACCGCCATTGCTCCAGAACCAGAGAAAATAGACCAGCAATACGAGAAAGAAGTGGGCCTGCACCACGACTCGGGTGGCAAACTGATGGGCGAGGGCGCCCAACAGGAAATGCGGCAGAAAGACCAGCGCCGTAAGGACGGCAAGCAACAACAAGGACTCATAGAACATGCTGGCCAGACGGCGCACGATACTTGGTCGCCTGACGGGTTCCGGCACCAGCATCAGCTCAGTCCTTGGCTTCGGTGGCGTTGGCCGGCAATGCTCCTGGCGTGGTTGTCGGCGCTGGCGGATGGCCGCCCGGCGGCAGCAGAGGCGGCGGGCTTGGCTTCAGGGTGCCCGGCGCGCCGCTGGCCGGCCCTGCTTTGGCCGCCGGCATTCTGGCCGCTTCCTGTTTCAGCCTTTCCTTTTCTTCTTCGGGCAGGCTGGAGTATTCCTCCCATTTCTGCCGCAGTTCCTGCTTCTTATCGACCGGCAGTTTGTTGGCGGCGAGGAAGTTCTCGCGTGCGACACGCCTTTGCTCGGGCGTCAGCTGTCCCCAATTCTGCATCTGTCCCTGAATTCGACGCTGTTCTTCGGGCATCATGGTGAAGAAACGCCGCGTTATTCCCAGCCATTTTTTCCGGCGGGGATAGTCCATCGCATCCCAGTCATAGCCGAGCGGGGCGAGGACGACTTTCTGTTCCACCGTCAGTTCGCTCCATTGCGGCTGCGCCGGCGTCGCAATTGCCGCCGGGCTGAGCACGTCGGCCCAGCCCGTAGCGGCAACAAGACTGCTGAGGATTACTGCGATGCGGAGCTTTTCAGCCATGCATCAAAGCCCCGGTCGGTGAGTGCCGCAACCGGCAGGTCGCCGGCCAGCAGGGCGCTATCGATGGCCTCCAGTTCCACGATATTCTGATCCGCCTGCCAGTAGGTGTAGGTCGCAACGCCGGCAACGAGGGCCAGGGCCACGAAAACCTGCTTGAGGTGTAGGTTTTCCCAGTGGTCGTTGATGAAACTGCCCGTCGTGGCCAGCACCGATTGGTGGACGGCGACTTTTTGCCGAGCCAGAGCCCGCTGCCTGGCGGCTTCCAGACGCGCGCGCGTTGCGGGCGGCAGCTCGCGCAGACCGCAATTCAGATGTTGCCTCGCTTTGTAGGCAAAATGCAGTTCATTCATAGGGTTACTCCCTTTGCTTTCAGTGCTGCCGCGAGAGCGTGGTTGGCGCGAGAGCAGTGTGTCTTGACGCTGCCTTCTGAGCAGCCCATGACCGACGCAGTTTCGGCAACGTCCATATCCTCCCAGTAACGCAACAGGAAGGCTTCCCGTTGACGGCCAGGCAGCAATTCTATCTCTTTCTCGATCATTCCCATGATCTGGGCCTGCTCGAACTGGCCATGCGGGGTGTCGGGCACCGTGGACCCCGATTCGCCACTGATGGTTTCCAGCGGGTCGTGATCCTCATCATCGCTCGGCGAAAGGGCGGATAGCAGTGTGGTCCACAAGGACCGTACCTTGCTTCGTCGATAGTAGTCGCGAATCGTATTTTGCAGAATCCTCTGGAAAAGCATCGGCAACTCGGTGGCAGGGCGGTCGCCGTACTTTTCGGCGAGCTTCATCATCGTGTCCTGGACGATATCTAGCGCGGACTCTTCATTGCGCACTGCGAACATCGCTTGCTTGAAAGCACGGCGTTCGACTGCAGTGAGAAAATCTGACAGTTCGCGTTGGCTGGCCAGAGCGTCGATCCTTGCTGTTGTCGGGTGGGATGCTGCTGTCGCAGGCGGCGGTTTCGGTGAATGCCTTGACCAATCCAAGCCGAAGCCTTAACGTTGCAGACTTTTTTCGAGCAATTTGCTTGCTGGGGCGACGGGAATGACAATGATGACCGGTGCGGAGATTGTAATCAGGTGCCTGCAGGAAGAAAAGGTCGACTATGTATTCGGCTATCCGGGGGGCGCCGTCCTTCACCTCTATGATGCCTTGTTCAAGCAGGATCAGGTCAAGCACGTTCTGGTTCGTCATGAACAGGCGGCAGTTCATGCCGCTGACGGTCTGGCGCGGTCGACCACCAAGGTCGGCGTGGCCCTGGTCACCTCTGGTCCCGGGGCGACCAATGCGGTCACCGGCATCGCGACGGCCTATATGGATTCGATCCCGCTGGTGATCATCTCGGGTCAGGTACCGACCGAATACATCGGGCAGGATGCGTTCCAGGAATGCGATACCGTGGGCATTACGCGACCCTGTGTCAAGCACAATTTCCTGGTCAAGGACGTGCGCGATCTGGCGGTGACCATCAAGAAGGCTTTCGATATCGCCAACAGCGGTCGTCCGGGTCCGGTGGTGGTCGATATTCCCAAGGACATTACGGCGGCCAAGTGCAGATTCGAGTATCCCGAGACGATCCAGTTGCGTTCGTACAACCCGGTTGTCAAGGGGCACCTGGGACAGATCAAGAAGGCCGTGCACCTACTGCTGGAGGCCAAGCGCCCGATGCTGTACACCGGCGGAGGCGTGATTCTCTCCAATGGCTCGGAGCAATTGACGAGGCTCACACGCCGCCTCGGTTTTCCGATCACCAATACCTTGATGGGCCTGGGCGCCTACCCGGCGACCGACCGGCAGTTCCTCGGCATGCCGGGCATGCATGGCACGGTCGAGGCCAACCTGGCAATGCAGCACTGCGACGTGCTGCTGGCCATCGGTGCGCGCTTCGACGACCGGGTGATCGGCAATCCGATGAACTTCGCCACCATCCCGCGCAAGATCATCCATATCGATATCGACCCGTCGTCGATTTCCAAACGGGTCAAGGTCGATGTGCCGATCGTTGGTAACGTTCCGGACGTCCTCGACGAGATGCTCAAACTGCTCGACGCCGGCAACACGGGCCCGGATCAGGGAGTGCTCGCCGACTGGTGGAAGCAGATCGAAGAGTGGCGTGCCACGCAATGCATGAAATACCGCATGAAGAAGAACGTCATCATGCCCCAGTACGTCATCGAGAAGCTCTACGAACTGACCGGTGGCAAGGCCATCGTGACGTCCGATGTCGGTCAGCACCAGATGTGGGCCGCGCAATACTACAAGTTCGATCAGCCGCGCCGCTGGCTTAATTCCGGCGGTCTCGGGACGATGGGCGTCGGGCTGCCTTACGCCATGGGCGCCGCGCTGGCGAATCCGGAGGCACAGGTGGTCTGCGTGACCGGCGAAGGTTCGATCCAGATGTGCATTCAGGAACTGTCGACGGCCAAGCAGTTTCGTTTGCCAATCAAGATCATCAACCTCAACAACCGCTACCTGGGAATGGTCCGGCAGTGGCAGGAGATGTTTTACGGCAGTCGGTACTCGGAGTCGTACATGGACTCCCTGCCCGACTTCGTCAAGCTGGCGGAGGCCTACGGTCACGTCGGGATCCGCGTAGAGCGGCCGGAGGACGTCGAGGCTGCGTTGAAGAGGGCTCTCGTCGATCACAAGGACGATCTGGTATTTATCGACTTCATCACCGATCAGAAGGCAAACGTCTTTCCGATGGTGGCGGCCGGCAAGGGCCTGGCGGACATGATCCTGGCCGAAGACCTGTAAGGGAACGACAACATGCGACACATTATCTCCATCCTGCTGGAGAACGAAGCGGGAGCCCTGTCGCGGGTGGCCGGCCTGTTCTCGGCGCGCGGCTACAACATCGAGACGCTGACCGTGGCCCCCACCGAGGACACCTCGCTGTCACGCCTGACGATCGTCACCTCGGGGACCGACGCCGTGATCGAGCAGATCACCAAGCAACTGAACAAGCTGATTGACGTAATCAAGGTCGTCGACCTTTCCGAGGCGGCGCACATCGAGCGCGAGCTGATGCTGCTCAAGGTGCGGGCAACGGGTAAGGACCGCGAGGAACTGAAGCGTCTGGCCGATATCTTCCGTGGCCATATCATCGACGTGACCGAATCGACCTACGTCATCGAGCTGACCGCCAGCGGAGCGAAGCTCGATTCCTTTATTCAGGCGATCGACGCTGGGCTGATTCTCGAAACCGTACGAACCGGCGTGAGCGGCATTGGTCGCGGCGAGCGCATTTTAAAAGTCTAGTTAGACCGACCAGCAAGAGAGGAAATGCCATGAAAGTTTTCTACGACAAGGATGCCGACCTTTCCCTGATCAAGGGAAAGCAGGTCACCATCGTTGGTTACGGCTCGCAGGGCCATGCACACGCGCAGAACCTGAGTGATTCAGGAGTCAAGGTAACCGTCGGTCTGCGCAAGGACGGGGTTTCTTGGAGCAAGGCCGAGAGCGCTGGCCTGAAGGTCGATGAAGTCGCCAGTGCGGTCAAGGGCGCCGATGTGGTAATGATGCTGCTGCCTGACGAGACCATCCCGCAGGTGTACAACCTGGAGGTGGCACCAAACCTGAAGAAGGGTGCGGCGCTGGCGTTCGCGCACGGTTTCAACGTGCACTACAACCAGGTAGTGGCGCGTGACGACGTGGATGTGATCATGGTGGCGCCGAAGGGCCCTGGCCATACGGTACGCTCGGAGTACCTCAAGGGCGGCGGCGTGCCGTCGCTGATCGCCGTCCATCAGGATCGCTCCGGCAAGGCTCGCGACATCGCCCTTTCCTATGCCGCAGCCAACGGCGGGACCAAGGGCGGCGTGATCGAGACCAACTTCCGCGAGGAGACCGAGACGGACCTTTTTGGCGAGCAGGCAGTGCTCTGCGGTGGCGCCGTCGAGTTGGTCAAGATGGGCTTCGAGACGCTGGTCGAAGGAGGGTACGCGCCGGAGATGGCGTATTTCGAGTGTCTCCATGAGCTCAAGTTGATCGTCGACCTGATGTACGAAGGCGGCATCGCCAACATGAACTACTCGATTTCGAACAACGCCGAGTATGGCGAGTATGTGACCGGCCCCGAAGTGATCAACGAGAGCTCACGTGCAGCCATGCGCGCGGCTCTCAAGCGAATTCAGAGCGGCGACTACGCGAAGATGTTCATCCTCGAAGGGCGGACCAACTATCCGCAGATGACCGCGCGTCGCCGCCTGATGGCCCAGCACGAGGTCGAGATCGTCGGCGCCAAGCTGCGTGACATGATGCCCTGGATCAAGAAGAACAGACTGGTTGATCAGACCAGGAACTGAAGGATTCCGTGACTTGTTGCGGGAGGCGGCAGCAGCTTCCTCTCCGCAGCGGCCGCTTTCAGACCACAGCGCAATGCCCGAAATCAAGCCTCGCAAGACCCTTTTCAACCCGGAGTTGCGGCGCCGCGGCATCTACCTGCTGCCCAACCTGTTCACCACGGCAGCGCTGTTCTGCGGTTTCTTCGCCATCGTCAAGGCGATGACGGGCAGCTTCGAACAGGCTGCTGTGGCGATCTTCGTGGCGATGGTGCTCGATGGCCTCGATGGGCGCGTGGCCAGGATGACCCGCACGCAAAGCGCCTTCGGCGCCGAGTACGATTCGCTTTCGGACATGGTCTCCTTTGGTGTCGCGCCAGCGCTGGTGACCTACGCGTGGGCACTGAAGAACATGGGGCGGCTCGGCTGGATAGCGGCCTTCATCTATTGCGCCGGGGCGGCGCTGCGCCTGGCTCGCTTCAATACTACCTTGGAAGTCATCGACAAGCGTTACTTCCAGGGTCTGCCGAGCCCGGCGGCAGCGGCGCTGGTGGCCGGTTTCCTGTGGGTGATGATCGACAAGGACGTCGCGGCCGGGCATGTGCGCTGGTTTGCCTGCGCGCTGGTGATCTTTGCCGGGATTTCGATGGTGACCAATATCCAGTTCTACAGTTTCAAGGACGTCAACCTGCGACGCAGCGTCCCTTTTATTTTCGTGGTAGCCATTGCCCTGGCGTTTGCCGTGCTCGCCTACGACACGCCGCTCGCCCTGTTCGGCCTGTTCGTCGCCTACGCGCTATCAGGTTACGTGCTGGCGTTGATTCGCCGAATCCGGCGCAAGACGACGCCACCGCCACCGCCGTCGCCGTCGGTGGAGTAGGGCGCTTGACGAAGCGGCCTGTAGAGTTCATTGACATGGCGATTCGAAGCGGCTCGTATGGTCGTCAGGATCGGCCGGTTGATATGTTCCGTCTGCTTGGCCCCGTTCCGTGAACGGTCGTTGCTGCGCCTCGCGCGCTAGAATGAACCCCCCAGACCAGTGCAGTCTAGGTCGTTTGCCCGGCCAGCATGGGTTGCTTTGCCGGCTAGCTACCGCCCCACCTCCGGAATCAGGACATGAAAGATCATCTGGTAATCTTCGATACAACCCTGCGCGACGGCGAACAGAGTCCAGGCGCTTCGATGACCAAGGACGAAAAGCTGCGAGTCGCCCGTCAGCTTGAGCGGATGCGGGTCGACGTCATCGAAGCCGGCTTTGCCGCCGCCTCTCCGGGCGATTTCGACGCCATCAAATCGATAGCCAGCGTCATCCGAGAGTCTACGGTGTGTTCGCTTGCCCGGTCCAACGAGAATGATATTCGTCGTGCCGGCGAAGCCATCGGGCCGGCAGCGCGTGGCCGGGTTCATACCTTCATCGCCACCAGCCCGATTCACATGGAGAAGAAGCTGCGGATGACGCCTGATCAGGTGGTCGAATCGGCGGTGCGGGCAGTACGCTGGGCGCGCGAGTATACCGATGATGTCGAGTTCTCGGCTGAGGACGCGGTACGTTCCGACGTCGATTTCCTTTGCCTTGTCTTTGCGGAAGTGATCAAGGCTGGCGCGCGGACGATCAACGTTCCCGATACGGTTGGCTACAGCGTCCCGTCGGTGTGGGGCGAACTGATGCGGACGCTGATCGAGCGGGTACCCGGGGCTGACCGGGTGGTTTGGTCAACCCACTGCCATAATGACCTGGGGATGGCCGTCGCCAATTCGCTGTCAGCGGTGCTGGCCGGCGCCCGCCAGGTCGAATGCACGATCAACGGCCTTGGCGAACGGGCAGGGAACGCCTCGCTCGAAGAGGTGGTCATGGCGGTAAGAACCCGCAGCGATCTATTCCCGGTCCAGACGCGCATCGATACGACGCAAATTGTTCCGGCTTCCAAGCTGGTTTCGCAGATTACGGGCTACCCCGTCCAACCCAACAAGGCAGTGGTTGGTGCCAACGCCTTCGCCCACGAATCCGGAATCCATCAGGATGGGGTGCTCAAACACCGTGAAACCTACGAGATCATGCGTGCCGAGGACGTCGGCTGGGCTCAGAACAAGCTGGTGCTCGGCAAGCACTCGGGACGCAATGCTTTCAAGTCGCGCCTGTCGGCGCTGGCCATCGTGCTGGACAGCGAAGAGGCCTTGAACACGGCGTTTGCGCGCTTCAAGGAACTGGCCGACAAGAAGCACGAGATCTTTGACGAAGACCTGCAGGCACTGGTTTCTGGCGAAGACCTCACGCAGGACGGCGAGTACTACAAATTGGCCTATTCGCGGGTGTGTTCGGAGACCGGTGAGACGCCTGCGGCGGCGGTAACCTTGATTGTCGATGGCGTCGAGCAGAAGACATCGGGGGTGGGCAGCGGCCCGGTCGACGCGACCTTCAAGGCGATCGAGTCGATTGCCGCCAGCGGCGCCGAGTTGCTGCTCTATTCAGTCAATGCCATCACCACGGGCACCGATGCGCAAGGTGAAGTGACCGTGCGTCTGGGGAAGGATGGCCGCATCGTCAATGGCAATGGTGCTGACACCGATATCGTCATCGCCTCGGCGAAAGCCTACCTCAATGCCTTGAACAAACTCCAGGTGCCCGACCGCCTCGACCCTCAGGCCGACGTTTGAGTCTACTCCCGACGACTGTCCGAGGCGATGGACGGCTGGCCGTGTACCGACGGGCGAGTGAGTCTGGAGTAGGCGACCGTGGCGCAGAAGAAAACGATCGCCAGCAGCGTTTCGGCGATCGCCAGCGACTGCCCCAGTCCCCGTTCGCTGGTGGCGCGCACTATCCCTTCGGTGAAATAGAGCAGGATCAGCATGCTCGCCCACTGATAGGTGTAGCGGCGACCATTGAGGATTCCGAACAGCGGCGTCAGCAGCGGCAGGCACTTCAACGCCAGCCATGAGCCACCCGGCTGGACCGGCGCCAGCCGCAGTTCCCAGGCAAGGCACAGGAAGATCAGCGCGATCAGGCTGCCGCATGCGGTCAAATACAGTGCGCGGATGATCATCGGCTGAACTGCATGACGATGGTCGCCAGGCGCCTTCCTTGTGCGAAAGCGAGTTGGCGTTCCTCGTCGCTGAGTGTCGGGTTGCCTTCGGCACCAGCCACATGGCTGGCTCCGTAGGGTGTGCCACCACTGCGCGTGCTTGATAGCGCCGTTTCACCATAGGGCAGGCCTACCAGCAGCATGCCGTGATGGAACAGCGGCAGCATCATCGACAGCAGCGTGCTTTCCTGCCCGCCATGGGCACTGGCCGTCGAGGTGAAGACGCAGGCTGGCTTGCCGGCCAAGGTTCCAGCCGACCATTCGGCAGCGGTGCCGTCCCAGAAGTACTTCATCGGCGCCGCCATGTTGCCGAAGCGGGTCGGGCTGCCGAGCGCCAGTCCGGCGCACTGCGCGAGGTCGGCCGCTTCCACATAGGGAGCCCCGGCAGCAGGTATCTCCGGGGCGCTCACCGTACAAACGGTGGACACCTTCGGGACCGTTCGCAGACGAGCGGAAACGCCGTCGATCGACTCGATGCCGCGCGCGATCTGCTGGGCGAGCGCCCGCACCGATCCTCGATGGCTGTAGTAGAGAACAAGAACTTCCCGCATCGGGCCAATATCCTGAAATTCGTCGTTGACCGACCGCCAGCGTCGGTGGCGCGCCTTGAACCGTCGCCTCTTCGGCGGCCTTGGCGCACCTCTTATGGCAGTCCAAATGCTGTCATCCGCCTGCCCGAGGCTGCCGGGCGGGGGCCCGGCAGCCGGCTTGCTACCGGCAGCTGTCGGGTAACGAGCCAGCCTCGGCAGTGTATCGCAGCCTACTTTCGGGATCATCACGCGCTCATGCTTTCCCGGAGCTTTCCCCGATTTCTTTTCATCGCCGGCATCGAGCGTCGCTTCGTCAAGGAGGACTTCAAGACACCAGTGCCAGACTTGCCTTCACCACGCTGCTTGCGCTGGTACCGCTGGTCGCTGTGCTGACGAGCATTGTCGCCAACATCCCTTGCTCTCCAAGGATCGTCGCGCAGCTCGAGTGCATCCGGCGCGTAGCCTGCTGCCGGAGTCCGGCGCCGGGATGATCATCGAGTACGTCCTGGAGTCCTCCGAAAAGGGCGGCCAGCTAACGGCAGTCGCCTCCCTGATTCTGGTCGCGGCGACCCTACCCGCCTTTTCAGGAGGTGTTACGGCAGCCGTGACTCGTCGTCCTAGAGATCGCTCTGATCAGGCTCGATCGACAGGATCTCGACGCTACCGGTCTGCTCGTCAACGCAGATGCTCTTGACCTCGCGGACCGACAGGTTCTGCTCCTCAATGATCAGCAGCAGCTTCTTGCTCTGCTTGCTCAAGGCGCCGGACGCGACGACCAGCAATTGACTGGATCGGAGCAGCGGAATCTCGGGAAGGATAAGGACTCGCAGATGTTCTTCGGCCTGGCTGTCCGACGGCCGGGCGAGGAGCGCGGGCACCGCTCTCGGCGCCAGGATCTGCAGACCCAGTTCAAGGTGCTCGGGGTTCTCCGATACCGCCCAGCGGACCACGCAAATCTGCCAGTTCTGTTCGTCCCCGGTACGGACCGCGGCAACGTTTCCCACCGAGAGTGCGCCAATCTTGCCAGAAACATGCATTACCGCATAACCATCCGGGCTTTCGTTGGTAATCATCCAACTCGACAGCCCGACGCTTGCCGCATTGCCGTTCTTGCAGAGTTGCCAGAGTTCGTCGATACCGCCGGTACTGAGGACCGTCCGATAGCTCTGCCGGCGGCGTTGATAACGGCGCTTCCCCGCTTCGCTCCAGCGTCCCGCCAAGCGGCGAAGGACGCCGACCCCGGCGGGCGTGCCGGCGAAGTCCGGCAGGCCGATCTCCTGCGGCGGCGTGCCCGCGTCAAGCTGGGCGACTTGCGTCTTGAGCAGCACGCCCAGGCGGGCGCATGAAAAACACTCGAAAGGGGAGGCTGATGGTGCCAGCCTGCGCGAGAACGACAAGGCGGCGACATCGCGCGCGGGATCGATCCAGAAGGCCCCCGGGGCGACGGTGGCAAGCGCCGAAATGGCTTCGATGTGGCCGGCAAAACGTTCGAAGTATGCCGCCAGGAACAGCACTTCACGCGCGGTCAGGGATGCTGGTTGGGCGCAGCCAAGCAGAATCGCCGCGTAGTAGATTTCTTGCAGACTGCTCGCCTGGCCGCGAGGGACTGCAGTGGCAAGCTGCAGGCGTTGCGCGGTGGCATAGGTCTGATGCAACTGCTGCCAGGCGCCGGCCGGAGCCGGAGCGGCAATCAGGTGACTGATCATCAGCTGTTGCGCGAGCGCATGGAGGCTTCGCCAAAGGGCGAGATCGGGTGCCTGGTTGGGGTCCGAGGTATTCATCCCATCGAGCCCTTCGAGCATCGCCAGGGTGTCATCGGCGAGCATCTGCAGGAGGTCGAGCACGCTCCGGACGAGTCGTCGCGTCTTGCGCGGTACCGGCAACATCAGGTCGGTCAGTTCCGGGAGAAGCTTCGCCAAGACTGCCGAACAGCGGGTGTACAAGCCATCCAGAGCGTAAGCGCGCTGCTTCGCTGTTCCACCAACCTCACGCAGCGCCTTGACCTGCGCCCGCAAGGAAGGAAGCTCGTCGGCGGGAAGGTGCGCCATTGGCGACTCCAGCCACTGTACAATGGTTCGTATGCCGGACTGGGCAGATTCTGCTCCATTCATGCCATGGTCGTGGTCAGCGCTCTTGGTCATCGGGCCACCTGCCAAAGGGGATTGCGTTGTCACGCGACTTGCCTCGTCGGTACCTGGTTTGCTGCACAGCACGGGCAGCACTGGCTCAGTCGGAACGCTGCTTGCAGCATCGATGTGCTGGCCGTCGACCGGTTCTCCGGCGATTATACCCGTGCGCCTGAAACGCGTGGGGTACACGCGCCTTGCCCCGGGAGCCGATTCAACAGTCGGAAAGTTGGCGATGGTCGGCCCGGGTTCGTGTTGAGGGCACTCTTTCTTGCTATAATCCTCGCCTTTTTCTGAATTCGGAAGAAATTATCATGGTTGTCATTCGTCTCGCCCGTGGCGGCGCCAAGAAGCGCCCCTTCTACAACATGGTGGTCGCTGATTCCCGCGCTCGCCGCGATGGTCGCTTCATCGAGCGCATCGGCTTTTACAATCCGCTGGCGTCAGGTGGTGAACAAGGGTTGCGAATCGCCACCGATCGTCTCAGTTACTGGCAGCAGCAAGGTGCTCAACTGTCGCTGACCGTTGCTCGCCTGCTCAAGCAGTCGGCTGCCAAGGTGGCAGCCTGAGCGTTGCCTGGCCTGTCCCTGCCTGAGACCAATGGCGCGGCGGCGGGAAGTGATGCGCCGCGCAGCGCGATGATCGTCCTTGGCAAGATTGCGGGTCCGCACGGGCTGCAGGGCGCGGTTCGGGTTTACCCGTTTGCCGATGATCCCCAGAGCTGGGCCCGGTTGCCGGGGTGGTGGCTCGGCCGGGAGGGTGATGCTCCCGAGCTTTGGCGTCAAACCAGGCTGATCAAGTGTGATGTCCGCAACGAGGTGCTGGTTGCTCAATTGGCGTGCGTTGCCGACCGTACGGCCGCAGAGGCAATGGGAGGCGTGCTGGTTGGCGTGCCGCAAAGCGAATTGCCACCGACGGCGATTGACGAGTACTACTGGGCCGAACTGGTCGGCCTCGAAGTGATCAATACCCACGATCAGGCGCTGGGCCGGATTGTCGGTCTGATCGACACCCCGGCCAACGCCGTGCTGCGGGTTGCCGATGGTGGACGCGCGGAACGTTTGCTGCCTTTCGTTGCGGCGGTGGTGCTGAACGTTGACCTCCAGCGACAGTGCGTCCGCGTGGAATGGGAAAGCGACTGGTGACTTTCGCCGGCGGTGCGCTGCCGGGCGAGCGGCCGTTTGTCGTTGATGTGGTGAGCTTGTTTCCCGAGACCTTTGCTGCGGTGGCGCAGGCGGGCGTGACCCGCAGGGCCCTGCTGGAGGGGCGGTGGAGCCTGCAGTTGTGGAATCCGCGTGATTTCACGTCGGATCGGCATCGCAGCGTCGATGACCGCCCTTACGGGGGTGGCCCGGGGATGGTGATGTTGCCGGGTCCACTCGAAGCGGCGATCATCGCGGCGAAGGCCAGGCAGCACGCGGCTGGCGCTGCCGCCAGCCGGGTCATCTGCCTCTCGCCACAGGGTTCGCTGCTGACTCATCAGCGCGTGCTGCGCCTGGCGCAGGCCGAGGAAGCGCTGGTGCTGGTCTGCGGGCGCTATGAGGGCATTGACGAACGGCTGATCACGGCCTGTGTCGATGAGGAGATTTCAATCGGGGATTTCGTCCTTTCCGGTGGCGAGATCCCGGCGATGGCGCTGATCGATGCCGTCGTCAGGCAGTTGCCGGGCGTGCTGAACGATCTCGAGTCGGCACAACAGGAGTCGTTTGTAACGGGTTTGCTGGATTGCCCACATTACACGCGGCCCGAGGAATATGACGGGCGGCGGGTGCCGGGCGTTCTGCTGTCCGGTCACCACGAGGAAATACGACGCTGGCGGCTGCAACAAGCGCTGGGTCGAACATGGCAGCGGCGCCCCGAGTTGTTGGCGGGGCGTTCCTTGTCAAAATTGGAAACGCAACTCCTGGTGCAGTTTCAGGAGCAATGCGGTCAGGACAATAATGCGTAGTTTGCGTGCATGGAGTTTATAAGATGAATCTGATCGACCAACTTGAACAAGAAGAGATTGCCCGTCTGGGCAAAGTGATTCCCGTATTTTCACCGGGCGACACGGTCGTAGTCCAGGTCAAGGTGCGGGAAGGTACGCGGGAGCGTTTGCAGGCTTACGAAGGTGTGGTGATTGCCAAGCGTAATCGTGGCCTCAACTCCAGTTTCATCGTCCGCAAGGTTTCCTCGGGCGAGGGTGTCGAGCGTACCTTCCAGACCTATTCGCCGCTGGTCGCGGCGATTGAAGTCAAGCGGCGCGGTGACGTTCGGCGGGCCAAGTTGTACTACCTGCGCGAGCGCTCCGGCAAGTCGGCGCGGATCAAGGAAAAGTTGACGCGCAAGCAGCGCTGAACAGCTGACGCGCAAGCAGCGCTGAACAGCTGACGCGCAAGCAGCGCTGAAGCAAGCGCGGATGCGGTAAACGACAACGCGGCGGGGTCGAACAGGCTCCGCCGTGCTTGTTGTGGCGAGCGCCCGCCGGTCAGCCGCCAGGTCGCTTGTCGTTCTCGATCAGGGCGTATGCGGAATGGTTGTGAATTGATTCGAAGTTCTCGGACTCCACTACATAGGCATCGATGCGCTGCTCGGCGTTGAGCCGTGCCGCGACGTCGCGCACCATGTCTTCGACAAATTTCGGGTTGTCGTAGGCGCGTTCGGTGACGAATTTCTCGTCGGGGCGCTTGAGCAGTCCGTAGAGCTCGCACGATGCTTGTGACTCGATGAATTGAACCAGTTCCTCGATCCACAGGTGCTCATTGATCCGTACGGTGACCGTCACGTGCGAGCGCTGGTTGTGTGCGCCGCGTTCGGAAATTTCCTTTGAACACGGGCAGAGGCTGGTCACCGGAACGGCGACCTTGATGGTCGACTCGATCCGCCCGTGGCCGATCTCGCCAATCAGCGTGACGTCGTAATCCATCAGGCTCTGCACACCGGACACCGGAGCCGCCTTGTTGATGAAATAGGGAAAACTCATTTCGATATGACCGGTCTCGGCTTCCAGCCGGTCAACCATGTCGCGCAGCATGGCCGGGAAATTTTCGACCGATATTTCTCGCTCGTGGCTGTTGAGAATTTCCACAAAGCGCGACATGTGGGTGCCCTTGAAGTTGTGCGGCAGGCTGACGTACATGTTGAACATGGCGATGGTGTGCTGCACGCCGCCGGACTTGTCGAGCACCTTGACCGGGTGACGAATGGCTTTGATGCCCACCTTGTTGATGGCGATCCGCCGGGTATCGGCCGAGCCCTGAACGTCCACCATTTCAGTGGGGGCTTGCGGGGTTTCGGGTGCGTTCATCGCGGCTCCTGAGAATCTTGCTGATCGTCGCATGCCATGTGCGGTGGCTGGCCCGGATCTGCAAGCCTGCCTTGCCGGGCCCGTATCGCGCTGACGATACCGTCGCCGTCCAGGCCGATTTCCGCCAGCAGGAGCGCCTGGTCGCCCTGTTCGACGAAGTGGTCGGGAAGTCCCATACGCAACAGTTGCACGGTGCAGCCGAGTTCTTCAAGAATCCGCTCGACTTCGGAACCGGCGCCACCGATCAAGGCATTCTCTTCGACGCTGACCAGCAGCGAATGTTCCGCCGCCAGGGTGGCGATCAGTTCGCGATCGATCGGTTTGACAAAGCGCATGTTGGCGACCGTGGCGTCGACCGCTTCGGCCGCTGCCAGCGCCGGTGTAAGCATGCTGCCGAAGGCGAGCAGCGCGACCTCGCTGCCGCGGCGGCGGACTTGGCCCTTGCCCAGGGGTAGCCCGACCAGCGTCGGTTCAATTACCGCTCCCGGACCGGTTCCGCGCGGGTAGCGCACGGCGCTCGGGCAGTCCAGGTGGTAGGCGGTGGTCAGCATCTTGCGGCACTCGTCCTCGTCGGCGGGGGTCATCACCACCATGTTCGGAATGCAGGTCAGGAACGAGAGGTCGAACGCACCATGATGCGTCGGACCGTCGGCGCCGACCAGGCCGCCACGGTCGAGTGCGAAGACGACGGGCAGGTTTTGCAGAGCCACGTCGTGCACCAGCTGATCGTAGCCGCGCTGCAGGAAGGTCGAGTAGATCGCCAGCACCGGCCGCATGCCTTCACAGGCCAGCCCGGCGGCAAAGGTGACCGCATGCTGCTCGGCGATCCCGACATCGTGATAGCGGTCCGGGTAGCGTTCGCTGAAGCGCAGCAGGCCCGAGCCTTCGCGCATCGCCGGAGTGATGCCGACCAGGCGTGGGTCGGCAGCCGCCATGTCGCACAACCAGTCGCCAAAGATCTGCGTATAGGTCGGCTTGGCGCCGCTCTTGCCGCCAGCGATACCGACCTCGGGCTTGAATTGAGAGACGCCGTGGTAGAGGATCGGATCGACTTCGGCCAACTTGTAACCCTGGCCCTTCTTGGTGATCACATGCAGGAACTGGGGGCCTTTGAGATTCTTCAGGTTCAGTAGCGTCGGCACAAGTGACTCGAGATCGTGCCCGTCGATCGGGCCGATATAGTTGAAACCCAGTTCCTCGAACAGGGTGCCGGGGGTCAACATGCCCTTGACGTGCTCCTCGGCGCGTTTGGCGAACTCGAGCAGCGATGGCGAGAAGTCGAGGATCTTCTCGCCAGCCTTGCGCGCGGCGTTGAAGGTGCTGCCCGAAAAGAGACGCGCCAGGTAGCGGTTGAGTGCTCCCACCGGCGGTGAAATCGACATGTCATTGTCGTTGAGCACGACCAGCATGTCGGCGTCTGCGACGCCGGCGTTGTTCAGTGCTTCGAAGGCTTGGCCTGCAGACATCGCGCCGTCGCCGATGATCGCCACCACCTTGCGCGTCTCGTGCTTGATCTTGGCGGCCAGAGCCATGCCCAGCGCGGCCGAGATCGAGGTGGACGAGTGGCCGACGCCGAAGGTGTCGTACTCGCTCTCGCTGCGTTTCGGAAAGCCGGAAACGCCACCGTGCATCCGCAGCCTGGCCATCCCGGCGCGCCGCCCGGTGAGCACCTTATGGGCGTAGGTCTGATGGCCGACATCCCACACCAGGCGGTCATGCGGCGTCTCGAAGACGTAGTGCAGCGCGACGGTGAGTTCGACGGTGCCGAGGTTCGACGACAGGTGGCCGCCGGTCCGCGAGACCGATTCAACCAGAAAGGTGCGCAATTCGCTGGCCAACTGGGGCAGGTGTCGGCGGTCAAGTTTGCGCAGTTGCGCCGGATAGCTGATGGTATCGAGCAGAGGGTAGGGGGTCATTTTATTGTTGGGTCCTGCAGAAGCGCTGTGTACCGACCGCGAGCGGTGAGCGGCAGCGGCACCTAGAACTTGCGCTGGGTGATGAAATCGGTCAGCTCGACCAGGCGCCGCTTGCGTTCGCCAAAAATGGCTAGCGCTTCAAGTGCCTGGCTCTTGAGGTCGGCGGCAAATTCACGGGCCCTTTCGAGACCCATCAGGCTGACGTAGGTCGGCTTTTCCGCGGCGGCGTCCTTGCCTGCGGTCTTGCCCAGCGTGGCGGTGCTGGCGGTGCAGTCGAGAATGTCATCAACAACCTGAAACAACAGGCCCGCGCGCTTGGCAAAGCGGTCAAGCGCAGCGCTTTCGGGAGCGCTCAGCGCGGTCCCACAGAGGCCTCCGAGCAACACCGCGGCACGGATCAAAGCGCCCGTCTTGAGTGCGTGCATCAGTTCAAGCTCGGGTTGGTTGAGCCTCCTGCCGACCGCCTCGAGGTCGATCGACTGGCCGCCGGCCATGCCCAGCGAGCCGCTCGCGCGCGCCAGCAGGCGCAGCATTTCCAGTTGCCTGCGGTGGTCGCCAAGATCGTCGCGCGCCAAGAGTTCGAAGGCCAGGGATTGCAGGCTGTCGCCAACCAGCAGGGCAGTTGCCTCATCGTATTCGACATGGCAGGTCGGCCGGCCGCGCCGCAGCACGTCGTTATCCATCGACGGCAAGTCGTCATGAACGAGCGAATAGCTGTGGATCAGTTCGACGGCGCAGGCGACCACCTGCAGCCGCTGCGGGCTGGCTGCGGTCAGTTCGCCGGCGGCAAAAGCGAGTAGCGGCCGCACGCGCTTGCCACCGTCGAGACAGGCGTAGCGCATGGCCTGGTGAAGGCGGCCCGGAATCGCCTCCCCGGGCGGCAAGCACCGGGACAGGGCTGCTTCCACTTGCGACTGGACGCTGCGCATCCAGACCGGAAAGGACGGATCACCGGGCGCATCCGAGACAGTGGGAGCGCTCATCGGGCTTCGTCGCCATTGGCTTCGAAAGCGCGCAGCGCACCATTTTCCAGGATCTGGATTTGCCTTTCGGCGTCACTGAGCTGCTGCTGGCAGTGCTGCAGGAGTTCGCTGCCACGGCGATACGCGGCGAGTGATTCTTCAAGTGGCAGGCGGCCCCCCTCCATGTCCTGGACGATCTGTTCGAGTTGTGCGAGTGCTGCCTCGAACTTGAGTTGGCCAGTGGCTGCTCCTGCCGTGGCGGACTGGGCACGGTCAACAGGTTTCTCGGGGTTCGCTCGTGGCATGGGAAGGGCTCGAATCAAACCGCCGAAAATAGCCTATTAGTGCCCCTCCGGTCAAACGCAAATTCCGCGATCAAGTATTGCGACTTCCGGTTACGGCGGTTCCGGGGAGTCGCCGGACGGACGAATGGGCCGAATGGCATCATCGGACCAGCTGCGGACGAACGGAGCCGCCCCCGGTGGACTTGCGGCGACAGCCTCCTTTGCGGGACTGCTCCTACACGCTACACTTGTCCAACGAAAAAGGGAGGATGCCATGATAGTCATCGAAAACCAGCCGAAGCGCGTCGAAGTCACGGTCTATGCGGAATTCTCTCTCGCGGACTACCAGGAGTTCGAGAATGCCGTCAATGGCGTGATCCAGCCCGAGGGGCCGGTCGACCTGTTCTTTGATCTGCGCGAAATGGCCGACTTCACACTTGACGTGGCCTGGGAAGATATCGTCTTTTCGCGTGCCCATGCCAACGATTTTGGCCGCATCGCGGTGCTTACCGAAAGCCAGTGGGTGGCGTGGAGCGCATGGCTGTCGCAGCTCTTCGTGCACGCCGACGTGCGGGTCTTCGACGACGAACCTGAAGCGCGGGCGTGGCTGGCCGAAGACAGCAGCGAGGGGCAGGGGGGGTGAGCTACTCGACGCTGGTCAGCAGTGCGACCCTTGCCGATCATCTCGAAGATCCGGCCTGGCGCGTCTTTGATTGCCGTCATCAGCTCGCCGATCCGGAAGCCGGCGGCAGGGCGTACGTCAACGGCCACCTGCCGGGGGCGCGCTTCCTGCATCTCGACCGCGACCTGTCGGGAGCGATGAACGGCAGCAACGGCCGTCACCCCTTGCCCGACCCGCAAGTGCTCGCTGTCCGGCTGGGTGCGGCGGGTGTTTCGCGAGCCACGCAGGTGGTCGCCTATGACGATTCCGGCGGCATGATCGCCGGCCGACTGTGGTGGCTGCTGCGTTGGCTGGGGCACGACCGCGTCGCTGTTCTGGATGGCGGTATTGAACGTTGGCTGGCGGAAGGCAGGCCACTTTCCACCGAACTGCCGGCAACTGCGGCGAAGGTGGTTTTTGAAGCGTCGCCCGACGATCGCGTCGTGAGCACCGGGGAATTGCTCGCCGACGTCGGCGAGCGCCAGCTGTGTCTGATCGACGCCCGCAGTCCCGATCGCTTTCGGGGCGAGAACGAAACCATCGATCCGGTGGGCGGGCATATCCCCGGCGCGCGCAATCGCTTCTTTCGTGACAATCTCGACGCCGATGGCTGTTTTCGCCCGGCCGCCGAACTGCGCCGCGAGTTTCTCGCGCTGCTCGCCGGGACTGATGCCAAGCAGGTGGTGATGTCCTGCGGATCAGGCGTTACCGCTTGTCACAACCTGCTGGCGATGGAGGTCGCCGGACTGCTTGGCGCACGCCTCTATGCCGGTTCCTGGAGCGAATGGTGCAGTGACCCATCGCGACCGGTCGCACGCCAGCTTCCCTGAGCCGATCCTTTGGCAAGCCCCTCGAGCAGCAGCAGCGTGCGGCTCCTGTCTTCCCTGACAACTGCAAGGCGGATCCAGAGGTCAGACGTTCGCCGGGCCGCGGTCGCCGGGGTGCGCTGGCGCGGGCTCGCAGCGACCCGCCGCAGCTGGCTAACGTGTTATTCTGCATGCCGATAATCTGGCCGTCGATTCACGGCTAAGGGTTCTGGGGGTGCAGGGGTGACGCCAACTACTGATCGGCCGGGGAGTGTGGTCGCGATCGCGATGGCCGCGGCGACCGTACCTGTTTTTCCCCTGGCGCTGGCCTTGCTGTCGGGCGGCTTGCCGCCATCGCTGGCGACTGCAGCGACGGTGGGCAACGTCTTCGTTTCCTACGCCGCTGACGGCATGCCGCGTTATGCCAGCCAGCGCCTGGATGGCAGCTACCGGCTTTTCATTCGCGGCGAGAGCGTTCCTGCAGCCCGTCGCAGCCTGTCGAGGCATCATGCCAGCGAAAGCCAGCAACAAGGCAAACGGGAATTGACGCCGCTGATCGAACATTACGCCCGCATCCATCAGGTGACGCCGGAACTGGTGACCGCGGTGGTGGGCGTCGAATCGGGCTTCAACGCCAGCGCCGTCTCGGCGAAGGGCGCCACCGGCGCGATGCAACTGATGCCGGCAACCGCCGCACGCTACGGGGTCACTCAGCCTGACGACCCGGCCCAGAACATCGACGCTGGCGTGCGCCACCTCAAGGATCTGCTCACCCGGCACCACGGCAATGTCGCTCTCGCTCTGGCGGCGTACAACGCCGGCCAGGGAGCGGTGGCCAGGAACGGCGGTCGAATTCCACCGTATCGTGAAACCATGCTTTATGTGCCTGCGGTACTTGCCGCAGCAGCGCGCGGGAACAGGCCGTGATCAGCAGCGCCGTACAAACCGTTGGCCAGAATCGGGGCGGCGTTGCCGGCGGCCAGGCTACCCGGAAGAGCCGCAGCGCGACCCGTTCCGTCGCCGGCTTTACGCTCCTGGAACTGCTGGTGGTGGTGACGATCATCGGCTTGCTGGCAGCCTACGTTGGCCCGAAGTACTTCTCGCAGCTGGGCAGGTCCGAACAGGGGGTGGCCAAGGCGCAGATCGAGGCCTTCGCGCGCGCACTCGATACCTATCGGCTGGAAGTCGGCCAGTACCCGACCACCGAAGAGGGGCTCAATGCCTTGCTCACCAAGCCGGCCAGCGCGGCCAAGTGGAACGGCCCCTACCTGCAGAAGGCGGTGCCGTCCGATCCCTGGGGTCGTGCCTACCTGTACCGCGCACCGGGCGCCAACGGCGATTTCGAGATCGTCTCCTACGGCAAGGACGGCCAGCCGGGAGGGACCGGCGACGCCGCCGACGTGACCTTTCCATGAGAATCCGCTGGAGCCAGGATGCGTTTTGAGGTGCGGGCCCTATCTGCCGACAACCTGATCGAAACGCACGCTGTTGACGCCGCCGACGCCGGGGAAGCAGGCCAGCTGCTCCGCCAGCGGCGACTGCAGCCGTTGTCGATCAAAGCGGCCATTGGTGCCGGCGCCGACTCCACTCACACCCCGGGACGCCGCAGCAAGGGCTTTTCACTGCTCCTCTTCAGCACTGAACTGCTGGCTTTGCTGGAGGCCGGGCTGAGTCTGGTGGAGGCTTTCGAAGCGCTGCTCGACAAGGAAAGCTCGGGCGCCGCGCGGGTCATCCTTGAGCGTCTGACCAGGGATCTGCGCGAAGGCCTGCGCTTTTCGGCGGCGCTGGCCCGGCAAAGCGAGATTTTCCCACCCCTTTACGTCGGCATCGTCAGGGCCGCCGAGGGAACCAGCGACCTGCCGCGGGCCTTGTCGCGCTACATCGACTATCAGACGCGGCTGGACACGCTGCGCAACAAGATGCTCAGCGCGGCCATCTACCCGGCGATCCTGCTGGCCGTTGGCAGTGGCGTGACGCTGTTCCTGATGGCCTATGTCGTGCCGCGCTTCGCCGGGGTGTACCAGGGCAGTGGCCGTTCGCTGCCCGTGCTGTCGCAATTGATGCTCGACTGGGGTCAGTTCGTCGGCCAGCACACCGCGACCGTCTTCTGGTCGCTGCTGGCGCTCGCGCTGGCCCTGGCCTACTGGCTGCGGCGCTTCATCCGCAGCGGCCGCTGGATCCTCTTCCTGACGCGCTTGCCGGGAATTGGCGAGCGCGTTCGGGTGATCGAGCTGTCGAGGTTGTATTTGACGACCGGCATGCTGCTGGAAGGCGGTATCCCGATACTGGCGGCGCTCGACATCGTCGGCAATACCGTTTCGCCCACAACGCGCGAGGCGCTGGGCGTTGCCCGTGCGATCATTTCCGACGGCGGCACGCTGTCGCACGGCTTCGACAGCAGTGGCCTGGCGACACCGGTGGCCCTGCGCCTGCTGCGCGTTGGCGAGCGATCAGGGCAGATGGGCGCCATGTTGACCCGTTCGGCGCTGTTCTACGAGAGCGAGAGCGCGCGCTGGATCGAGCGCTTTGCCAAGGTCTTCGAGCCGCTGCTGATGACCGCCATCGGTCTGTTGGTCGGCTTGATCGTGGTCCTGCTGTACATGCCGATCTTTGATTTGGCGGGTACCCTGCAATGAACGCTGCCGCCGATAACGACGGCTACCGTTTCGACGACGCCCTGCTGCATCGCGCCAGGGAGATGGCCGCGGCATCGGGGCGATCGGTGGTCAGCGAGATCGAGGCGCTGACCGGCGTCGACCCGCGGCAGGTGGTCGATGAGCTGGCCCGGCGCTTTCGCCTGACGGTCATGGATACCACCGAGATGCTGGCCTGCGCCGAGGCCTTCGACCTGCTGCCGATGGTCAAGGCGCAGCTGCGCGCTTGTCTGCTGTTGCGCGCGCCGCTGGCCGGCGCCGGCAGTCGGATTATCGGCGTGATCTCGGATCCCTTTGACAGCGACGGCATGGTCTGGCTGAGCAGCCTGGTCGATGCGCCGGTTGATTACTGTCTGGCGCTGCCGGCCGACATCCAGGCCTATCTGTCAAAGCATGAAGAGTCGGTGCATGCGGTCCAGTCGCTGGTGCACGATACCGGCGCGGCGCCGGAGCGCTACCGCAGCGCCGAGGTACTAAGTTTCGCGTCGGTCAGCGGCGCCTCCAGCCCGGCCGTCAAGCTGGTCAATTCAACCGTCTATGACGCGGTCCGAGCCGCCGCCAGCGATGTCCATCTCGAGAGCACGCCGACCGGGATCACCATCAAGTACCGTCTCGACGGGGTGCTCGACACGGTCGCGCAGATCAGCGGCGTGGCGCTCGCCGAACAGGTGGTGTCGCGGCTGAAGGTCCTCGCCGAGCTCGACATCGCCGAGCGCCGAACGCCGCAGGATGGCAGCTTCCGGGTGCAGGTGGCGGGCCGCGACATCGACCTGCGGGTGTCGATCATGCCGAGCATTCACGGCGAGGATGCGGTGGTGCGCATTCTCGACAAACGCGGGGTGATCGAGGCGCACGGGGCGCTGACGCTGGACCTGCTGGGCTTTGACCAGCACTCGCTGAAGGCCTTGCGGCGGCTGGTCGAAGAACCCTACGGGATGCTGCTGGTCACCGGCCCGACCGGCTCGGGCAAGACCACTACGCTGTACGGCGCAATTTCCGAAATCAACAACGGACGCGACAAGATCATCACCATCGAGGACCCGGTCGAGTACCAGTTGCCCGGGGTCCTGCAGATCCCGGTCAATGACAAGAAGGGCCTGACTTTTGCGCGCGGTCTGCGGTCGATCCTGCGGCACGACCCGGACAAGATCATGGTCGGCGAAATCCGCGACCGCGAGACGGCCGAGATCGCCGTCCAGTCGGCGCTGACCGGGCACCTGGTGCTGACCACGGTGCACGCCAACAACGTCTTCGACGTCTTCGGTCGTTTCACGCACATGGGCATCGACCCCTACGCCTTCGCGTCGGCGCTGAACGGCATCTGGGCGCAACGCCTGTTGCGGGTGAATTGTGCGCGCTGTAGCGAGCCGTACGCGCCCAGCGACGCCGAACTCGAACGTTTCGCGATGGCCGCCGACGATCTGGCGCGCTTCGACTTTCGTCGCGGCAGCGGCTGCGGCGACTGTCGCGGTACCGGCTATCGTGGACGCAAGGCGGTTGCCGAGATCCTGAATCTGAACGACGAGTTGCGCGAACTGATCATCGACAAGCGCCCGATCCGGCAGCTGAAGGAAGTGGCGTACCGGAACGGCACTCGCAGCCTGACGGACGCCGCGTTGCGCCTGGTGGCGGGCGGCGAGACCACTCTCGACGAGTTGCGACGTGTCACGCTTTCCGCTTGAGAGACTGCTGCTCGGGTGTTCCGCCGCGCACGCCGTATTGCTGGTCGAGCCGGCGTCGGCAATGCCCGTGCTCGCCGGCCAAGTGCTGGTGGCCGAGGAACGGCTGCCGACAAGCGCCAGCGCCGCCCTGGCCGCCGCCCTGCCAGGCCTGACAGGCCGGCAATCGGAGACACCCGGCCCGGCAGCACGGAATCGACGCTTGATCGTTACCGTCGACGACGGTCTGGCCAGGAGCTTCGTCGTCACGCCACCGCGGGGGACACGCGGACTGCGCGAATTGCGGGCGACCGCGGCGGCCCGCTTCGCGACGCTCTATGGGGCGTCAGCCGAGGACTGGCTCCTGGTCGGCGACTGGCATGCGCGGGTTCCGTTCATCGTCAGCGGGCTGCCGCGCGTGCTCTATCAGGCGCTGCAGCAGCTGGCGCTGACCAACGGCTGGCGCCTCGATTCGGTGAGCCCGGCCTTCGTCCGTGTCTGGAATGGCCTGGGGGCCTCGATTCCGGCAAACGGCTGGCTGCTGGTCGGCTTCGGATCGACGCTGACGCTGCTCGCTACCGGCGACGACCGAATCGCCGGGCTGCGCAGCTTGCGGCTGCCCGCTGCGCCGGACCTGGCCGCGCTAGAGACGCTGCTCGAGCAGGAGATCCTGCGCGCTCCGGCGCAGCTCGAGCGCGGCCGGCAAGCGCTGCTGTGGGCGGGTGCTGCCGAGTGGTTGCCGGTGGCCACCAGCCTTGCCGGCATGGCCTCGCGCACGATCGCCTGCAGAGCACTGGCCAGCAACGCCGGCGAAGCTTCGACAGCCGGTCAACTGGCGCTGGCGGGGAGGAGCCGATGAAGCCGCTGCGCATCGACTTCGTCGAGCGTCCGCCATGGTGCCTGCCGACTTCGCCGCGCGCCAGAGCGACGCTGATCGCTCTCGCGACGGTGCTCCTGCTGCTTGGCGTGGCGCTGGCCTGGACCGCGCTGCAACTCGGCCGTGAACTGGAGGAGGCCTCGCGGGCGATCGCCTGGACGCGGCAGGAGCTGTTTGCGCGGACGCCACCGCCACCCCCGCCGCTGGTCCTTTCGGAGCGCCAGTTGCTGGCGATCAACAGCGCCATCGGGCAGCTGAATACCCCCTGGCCGGCGATGCTGGACGGTTTCGAGAGCGTTGCCACGGCCGACATCGCGTTGCTGCAGATCGAGCCGGACAACCGCCGGCGCCTGGTCAAGGGCGTCGCCGAAGCCAGGGATCACCAGCGGATGCTCGACTACCTGGCGGCGCTCGGGTCGGCTGCGCCCTTTGCTCGGGCGGTGGTCACCAAGCAGGAGATCAACGAACAGGATCCCAACCGGCCACTGCGCTTCGCCTTTGAGGCGCTGCTGGCCGAACCGGCGGCGCCGGCAGCGACGCCTGCCGTGATCCCGGCGCGCGCTCGGGATGGCCAATGAACAGGATCGCGCTGATCGCCGACCGCCTGCGCTTGACCGCCGAGATCTGGCTCCATCGGCACGGCCCGTGGTCGCTGACGCTGGCCATGGCTTTCTGCTCGCTGCTGGCGCTGGCCTTGCTGCTGATCCCTGGCCTGCAAAGCGAACTGGCGGAGCGGCAGACCGAGCAGCAAGCGGTGGTCGACGCGCTTCAGGCGCGCGCGGTGGGCGCCTTGGCGCCGCCCGAGCCGCCGCGGTCAACATCCGAGCGCCACTATCGGGCTTTCCGGCAGATCCTCGCCGACGAGAGCCAGGTGCTGCCAAGTATCCAGGCGGTGCTCGATTCGGCGGTCAGCCACCAACTGCTTGCCACCCGTGCCGAGTACCAGCGCGGCCAGGATCCGCTGGTGCCGGCCGAGACCCTGCAGATGACCGTGCCGGTGAGGGGGCGCTATGCCGACGTTCGTCGCTGGATCGAAGAGATCCTCGCCACGCAGCCTTTCGTCGCGGTCGACGAACTGGGCTTCAAACGCGAGGAAATCGGCATTGACCAGCTTGAGGCCAGGCTTCGCCTGACCATCTGGCACCGGCCGGCCAGGTCTTCCGAGCGCGTTGGCGGGGTCGCTGCGGCCGAGGTGGAGCGGTGAGCGCACGTCGTCTGACCCTCTTCACCTTTCTGGTGTTGGCAGCCTGGCTGGCGCTGTTCGGCGACAAGACGCCGACTGACCGGAATACCGGCGAGGAGGTCGCCGCGCTGCCGGCGAGAACAGCCGGCGGCTGGAGTGGCGAGGTCTCGAACCCTCGCCGCGCCGGCCGCCCACCGCCTGGCTCGCGGGCGCTGGCCGACCTGGCCTCTGCGAACCTTGAAGTGGCGGCCTTGATTCCACGCCAGCAACTGATTCCGGCCGCCGCCGATGGACAGGAGAGTCGGGACCTGTTCCCGCCGCTGAGCTGGACGCCGCCGCCGCCGCTGCCCGAAAAATCGGCCAATCCGCCGCCGCCGATGGCACCACCGGTCCCCTTCGTGTACCTTGGCAAGAAACTGGAAGGCGGCCAGTGGGAAGCCTATCTGGGATTCGGCGAGCAGGTGTTCATCGTCCGCGCGGGGATGACGCTCGCCGGCACCTACCAAGTCAAGGCCGTCAGCCCGCCGACCCTGACCTTGATTTACCTGCCACTCAAGCAGTCACAGACCATCCCGATCGGAGAATCGCCATAGTGAACGAGGAAAAATCGGGCCCGCGGCGACCGGCAGCCTGGCGGCGTCGCTGCCTGGGCGTGACGGCTGCGCTGCTGTTGGCCGGCTGCGCTGCGCAGAACGCGTTTCAGGAAGGGCAGGCGCTGCTGGCGGCCGAACAGGTCGACGCCGGGCTGGCCAGAATCCAGGAAGCCATACGCCTTGAACCCGCGTCGGCCGAGTATCGCGTCGCCTATCTCCAAGCCAGGGAACGCGCCGTCAGCGCCAGTATCGCCAAGGGCGAACGCGCTGTCGTCGAAGCGCGTTACGACGCTGCCAACGTGGCCTTCCAGCGGGCGCTGGTGTTGCAGCCTGGCAACGAACGGGCGCTGGCGGGTTTGCAACTGGTCGAAACGGCACGCCGTCACGGCAGCCTGTACGCCGAAGCGGCCGCCGCCTGGAACCGCCAGGACGCAGAAGCAGCGCGGGCCAGTCTGCGCAGGATCCTGGCGGCCAACCCCAGCCACGAGCGTGCCCTCGCCCTGCTGCGGCTGATCGACGATAGCAGCACCCGGATCGCCAAGGATTCGGTGCTCGCTGCCGCGTACCGGAAGCCGATCACCATCGAATTCAGGGACACCCCGGTGAAGACTGTCTTTGAGGTCATTTCGCGAACATCGGGGTTGAACTTCATTTTCGACAAGGACGTGCGCGCCGACCAGAAAGCCACGCTGTTCCTCCGCAACAGCACCATCGAGGCGGCGATCAACCTGCTGCTGCTGACCAATCAGCTCGAGCAGCGCGTCCTCGATGGCAACTCGATCCTGATTTACCCGAATACACCGGTCAAGCAGCGGGAGTATCAGGCGCTGACCGTCAAGACCTTCTACCTCGCGAATTCCGATGCCAAGACCGTTGCCACCACCCTCAAGACGATGCTCAAGAGCAAGGACCTGGTGGTCGACGAGAAGCTCAACCTGGTGATGCTCCGCGACACTCCGGAGGCGATCAGGCTGGCTGAGAAGCTGGTTGCCTTGCAGGACGTGCCTGAACCCGAGGTGCTGCTCGAAGTGGAGATCCTCGAGGTCAAGCGCTCGCGGCTGCAGGCGCTGGGGGTCAACTGGCCCGACAACATGGCCCTGCGAGCGCTTCCTGTCGACGCCCTGACCCTGAAAGCACTGGGCAACATCACCTCGGCGACGACTGGCGTGACCGTCGGGCCGGTGATCATCCGCGCCAATCAACTCGACACCGACGTCAATCTGCTGGCCAATCCCCGTATCCGCGCGCGCAATCGCGAGAAGGCCAAGATCCTGATTGGCGAGCGCGTGCCGAACATCACCTCGACTATTACAGTGGGTTTTTCCACCGAGTCGATCACCTACATCGATGTCGGCCTGAAGCTCGATGTCGAACCGACGATCTATCTCGATAACGAGGTGGCGATGAAGATCACACTGGAAGTGAGCAACATCGTCAACCGCATCGAGACCAAATCCGGCACCGTCGCCTATCAGATCGGCACGCGCACGGCAACCAGCGTCCTGCGCCTCAAGGACGGCGAGAACCAGTTGCTGGCCGGACTGATCAGCGACGAGGACCGGCGAACGGCCAGCAAGTTTCCTTTCCTGGGCGAGATCCCCATTCTCGGCCGCCTGTTCGGGAGTCACTCCGACGAGGGGATCAAGACCGAGATCGTGCTCTCGATCACGCCACGCATCATTCGCAACATTCAGCGCCCCGAGGCTCATCTTTCGGAGTTCGATGGTGGAACCGAAAGCAATTTCCGTGGCCAGCTCGCTGGCAGCGGCGGTGGCCCGGGGTTCGGCGCGGCTGCCGCGGCGGCGGCCTCGCCGCCAGGCGCGGTGGCCTACCCGGCTGGCGCCGAGGCAGCCAGGAGCGAAACGCTGAACAATCCGCTGGCGCTGGTGCCGACACCGGCGGCAGCCGAGGGCGGATCGCCGCCGGCGTCGGCGTCGGCGGCAGATCCGGAGGCTGCCGCTCAACCCGGTGGGTCGGCGCAGTTGCTCTGGCAGGGCCCGACACAACTCAAGGCTGGCGACACCCTGGCGTTGCAACTGGTGATGCAGGCGGACCGGCCGGTGGTCAGCCTGCCCCTGGCGATCGGTTTCGATCCGCGCGTCCTGCAGGTCGTCGATGTCAGCGAGGGTGGCTTTCTTGGCCAGGGTGGCGCGCAGACCAGCTTCACCTATCGCGTCGATCCGGGCGGTCAGGTGCTGATGACCGCGACCCGATCAGGTGCTGGCGGCGCCACTGCTCCGGACGTCGTGGCCACGGTCAACTTCCGCGCCGTGGCGCCAGGTGACTCGCGCATCGAGCTGATCACCATCGCTCCGGTCGCTGCGGGTGGGGGGACGATCAGCGCCAATCTGCCGGGGCCGCACGTGTTGACCGTTGTCCGGTGATCGAAGATGGCATCGACCGCGTGTTCCTCGCGCCTGCGCACGCCGCTGCTCGGCCCGGCGGCCGGCTGCCGCTGGCAGGGCTTCTCGCTGATCGAGTTGCTGATTACGCTGGCCGTGGTCGCCGTTCTCGCCGGGGTCGTTGTTCCGGTCGCCCAGACCGCCGTGCAGCGTGGCAAGGAACAGGATCTCCGAATCGCCTTGCGCGAGCTGCGCGGCGCGATCGATCGTTACAAGAAGGCCGGTGACGAAGGCCGCATCCGCAAGGCCACGACCGACAGTGGCTACCCGGCGACACTGCAGATCCTGCTCGAAGGTGAAGACGATCTGCGCGACCCCAAGCACCGCAAGATCTACTTCTTGCGCCGCATTCCCCGTGATCCGATGCATCCGGAGAGCAGGGTGGCGCCGGCCGACACCTGGGCCAAGCGGTCCTACGCCAGCGAACCCGACAATCCCCGTGAAGGCGACGATGTGTACGACGTCTACTCGCAATCCGCCGGCATCGGGCTGAACGGCGTCCCCTACCGCCAATGGTGACGGCCGGCAGGCAGCGCCGCCAGCCGGGGCGGCGCGCGCACGGGGGGTTCACGCTGATCGAGTTGCTGGTCGTGTTATCGATCATCGCGCTGCTGCTGACCCTGGCGGTACCCCGCTACTTCCATAGCATCGAAGTCTCCAAGGAGGCGGTCCTGCGCGAGAATCTGCACCTGGTTCGAGAAACGATAGACAAGTTCTACGGCGACAAGGGGCGCTATCCCGACAGTCTTGATGAACTGGTCAGCGAAAAGTATCTGCGCTCGCTGCCCTACGACCCGATCACCGGCAGTGCCAGCACCTGGACGCTGATCGCGCCCGCTACCGCCGACGCCCGGGGCGGGGTCTACGACCTGAAGAGCGGTGCGCCGGGCGCCACCCGCGACGGCAAACCATTCGCCGAGCTGTAGCGATGGCGCGCGCTCGCTTTCGCAGCACCGGCGGCGGCAGCGGCGAGGCCGGCTTCAGCTACCTCGCGCTGCTGATCCTGGTGGCCATCCTGGCACTGGCGACCAGTGGTCTGCTGACGCTGGGCAGCATCGTCCAGCGGCGTCAGGCCGAGCAGCGACTGCTCGAGGTCGGCGCCAGTTATCGGCAGGCGATTTCCAGCTATCTGAACAGCAGTCCGGCGGGTGACCGCCGCTACCCCGGTACGCTGGCCGAGTTGCTCAGGGATCCCCGCCATCCCGGTGTGCTTAGGCATATTCGGCAACTCTACGCGGACCCGATTAGCGGACGCCAGGAGTGGGGACTGATCGTCGCCCCCGGCGGTGGCATCATGGGCGTACATAGTCTGTCGAAGGCGCAGCCGATCAAGGTCAGCGAATTCGACCCCGAGGATGCGTCCTTCGAAGGTGCCTCAAGCTATTCCGGTTGGCTCTTCGTCGCGCTACCTTCAGCCGCAGGTCCGCTTTCTGCGCCCGGCCAGGGGGGCGAGACGCCGGGTTCGCTACCGACCCTGGACGGTTCGCCGGTTGCCGGCGGTCTGGAGCCGCAGAATCCCGCGATGGTTCCCGCTCAAGTGCCGGCGCCGACGCCTCTTCCGTTGGCCCCCGGGGGCGGGTAGAGCGGATCGCACTGCTCGTCGAGGGCCGCAATCACCGCCCCGCAGTCAGATTTCGCTTCAAACGCCCAGCCTGCTGTGATAGCGTCTAGCTTCCTGTCTTGGAGGGAAGCATGATGATTACTGGATCGCGTTTTCGGAAATTGAGGTATGCAGTGTCGGCCGCCTCGGTGGCCCTGCTGTTTACCGGCGGCGCTGTTGGTGCCGAGGAGGTGCCGCTGGTTGATGGGACGCACTGGACGACGTCCGCTCCGGATGTCAAGAAGGCCTATCTGGTCGGCCTGGCCAATGCCATCCAGATCGAGATGGCGTATGAGGCCGACGGCATGCCTGCTGCGGCTGCGGACGGTTTTTCGTCAACCGTGGTCAAGGGAATGAAGGGCCAGACCTTGAGCGCCGCGCTCGAAGTCGTGGACAAGTGGTACGCGGCACATCCCGAGAGCTTGCGGCGACCCGTGGTCGAGACGATCTGGTTCGAAATGGTGGTCCCAGGACTTGGCAAGAACAAATAGCGGAGGCGAGAGAGATGAAAACAACGGGATTAGCACTAGCGACCGCTGCGGCCGTCGCCCTGATGGGTTGCACGAACATGACGCCGCGCGAGCAGGGGACGGTCAGCGGTGCGGCGATTGGCGCCGCGGCGGGGGCGGGTATTGCCGCCATCTCGGGGGGCAACGGGTGGACCGGGGCCGCGATTGGCGGGATCGTTGGCGGAACGGTCGGCAATCTCAAGGGCAAACAGCAGCAGTAGCGCCATGGATGCTCGGCCGGGGTCTGGCCCGCCCAGGAACTGCCAAGCCTCCCAGCGAATCCTTTCCCCGAGAGCCGCGGCAGCGGCTCTTCCTACTTGGTGATCGCTGCGTTGCGGCCGGAAAACTGGTCGCTCAGGCGAAAAGCCGCATCGCTGAAGTCACCGCGCGGCTGGGACTTGCAGTAGCGCGTGATGTGCTGTTCGACAGTGCCGCTGGAGATCGTCGATACCTGCTGGCTGCGGTTGGCGTAATTGTGGCCGGTGAGGACGCCGCGCACCCACACGACGTAGAGCGCACGTTGTTCGGCATCGTTGGTCGATTCGGCCCAGGCGCGACACGACATGTCGTCAAAGCCGAGGATCTTGACCGGGATCTCGGCAGCGGCGGCTGGGTTTGTCGCCAGCACGGCAAGCGACAGGACAGCGCGATGCAGGCACTTCCATCGGGACATTGAGTGGCTCCTTGCCAGGTGATCGTGTGAAGGCTCTGATTGTCCACGGTAAGGGGCAAGTAGTCCATGCCGGCCAAGCGCTGCGGTGATGTGCCGCCGAGCGTGTCACGCGTACAATCGCGTTTCCGCATTCGCTGGCCGAGATCACCATGACCGGACAACTGTACATCGTCGCAGCTCCTTCCGGTGCTGGCAAGACGACGCTGGTGCGGGCCTTGCTCCAGAACGATCCGGGGATCCAGCTGTCAATTTCCCACACCACCCGCGCGCCGCGGGTTGGTGAACGCGATGGTTTCGCGTACCACTTCGTCGGCGTGCAGGACTTTCTCGAGAAGGTGCGGAATGGCGATTTCATCGAGTGGGCGCAAGTGCACGGCAACTACTACGGTACCTCGACCAGTGGCCTGGAGGCGGCCGTGCAGGCCGGCCAGGAGGTGCTGCTCGAGATTGACTGGCAGGGCGCGCAGCAGGTGCGGCGCCTGTTTCCGGCCGCAATCGGCGTCTACATCCTGCCGCCTTCGGTCGATGAACTTGAACGCCGCCTTTGCGGGCGGGGAACGGACAATGCCGAAACGATCGCTCGCCGCGTCGCCGCCGCGCGCGACGAGATGCGGCATGTGGCTGAATTCGACTATGTTATTATCAACGACGACCGGCAGCGGGCCTTGCGCGACCTGATGACGGTGATTCACGCGTCGCGACTCCGCTACGCTGTACAGCGTCAGCGTCATTCCGGCCTGTTCGCAACAATGCTCTGACTCTGGTGGGAGATTTACATGGCAAGAGTAACCGTGGACGACTGTCTGCAGCGTATTCCGAATCGTTTCCAGATGACCCTGGCGGCAACTTTCCGGGCGCGGCAGCTGACCGCCGGTGCTTCGCCGCTGATTGACCCCGGCCGCGACAAACCGACGGTAATCGCCCTGCGCGAACTGGCAGCGGGGATGGTCGGTCTGGAAGTCCTCAACCGCGGTCAAGCCTGACCGCTGCACGACTTGCTTGCCCCGTGTGTAATCGCCGATCCGGTTGCCGCAGCAAGCACACCGGCTGAGCCAGCGGTGGCAGATCACCCCTCCGAGTTCCTCCCGCCCGAGGACGATCCGGCCTACCGGGTTTTCATCGACAGTCTGAGCTACCTGCCGCCGGAAGAAATCCAACTCGTCCGGCGGGCTTATCTTTTCAGCGAGGAAGCGCATCGCGGGCAGCTGCGCCTGTCAGGCGAGCCCTACATCACGCACCCGTTGGCGGTGGCCGGCGCGATCGCCGAGTGGCAGATGGATGTAGAGGGCGTCGTCGCCGCCCTCCTGCACGACGTGATGGAGGATACGTCGGTCTGCAAGGGCGAGATCGTCGAGCGTTTCGGCAAGTCGGTTGCCGATCTGGTCGACGGCCTGTCGAAGCTCGACAAGATCGAGTTTCAGTCGCAGGAAGACGCGCAAGCGGAAAACTTCCGCAAGATGCTGATGGCCATGGCCAGCGACTTGCGGGTGGTGCTGATCAAGCTTGCCGACCGCCACCACAATCTGCAGACGATGGCTGCCGTGCGCGCCGAAAAGCGTCGCCGCATCGCCCGCGAGACGCTAGAGATCTACGCCCCGATTGCCAACCGCCTCGGTCTCAACAAGCTGTTCAGCGAACTGCAGGATCTCTCGTTTCAGCTGATCTATCCGATGCGCGCTCGTGTGCTGGGGCGCGCGCTGAAGGCCGCGCGTGGTAACCGGCGCGAGCTGCTGTCACGGATTCTCGAAGGGATCAAGGGCAAGCTGCGCAGCGCCAACATCGAGGCGCAGGTTTTCGGTCGCGAGAAAAGTTTGTATTCGATCTACCGCAAGATGCTCGACAAGCGCCTCTCCTTCTCGCAAGTGCTGGACGTTTACGGTTTTCGGGTGGTGGTCAACGACGTGCCCACCGCTTATCTCGCGCTGGGCGCGCTGCATGCTCTCTACAAGCCGGTACCCGGGAAGTTCAAGGATTACATCGCGATCGCCAAGCCCAACGGCTATCAGTCGTTGCACACCACGCTGATTGGTCCGCACGGGACGCCGTTCGAGTTGCAGATACGCACCGAGGCGATGGACAATGTCGCGCAGGAGGGGATCGCCTCGCACTGGCTGTACAAGGATTCCGAGTCTTTCGGGGTAGACCTGCAGCAGAAAACGACCAAGTGGTTCCACTCGCTGCTGGACCTGCAGAGTGCGACCGGCGATTCGTCCGAGTTTCTCGAGCACGTCAAGGTCGATCTCTTTCCGCACGAGATCTACGTGTTCACCCCCAAGGGTAAGATCATCCCCTTGCCGCGCGGTGCGACGGCGGTCGACCTGGCGTACGCCGTGCACAGCGATATCGGTAATCAAGCGGTCATGGCACGCGTCAATTTCAACATGGTGCCGCTGGTGACCGAACTGACCAACGGCGATCGCGTCGAGGTTGTCACCGCTGCCGACGCCCATCCGCTCGCCGATTGGCTCAATCACGTCAAGACCGGCCGCGCCCGCAGCAAGATTCGCCACTACCTCAAGACCGCGCAGAACGACGAGTCTACGGCGCTTGGCGAGAAGATGCTCGGGCAGGAATTGCGGGCGCTCGGTGTGGCGGCCTCCGAGGTGCCGGTTGCGAGGTGGAAGAGCGTCCTTCGTGATTCCGGCAACAAGCTGATCAAGGAGGTCTATACCGACATCGGTCTCGGTTTTCGCCTCGCCGGTGTCGTTGCTCGCCGCCTGCTGACCCTGGAGGATACGTCGCAGGCAGCCGACAAGCCGGCATCCTCGCTGCTGGTCCGGGGGAGTGAAGGGATGGCCGTTCAGTTTGCTCCTTGCTGCCAGCCGATTCCCGGTGATCCGATCATCGGCTCGATCTGGAAGGGGAAAGGCCTGGTCATTCATACCCACGACTGCCCGGCCATCCGCAAGGCGCGCAGCGCCAAGCCAGCCAAGTGGATCGATGTCGAGTGGGAGCCGGAGCCCGGCAAGCTGTTCAGCGTTCGCCTGCAGATCGTCGTGCAGAACACCCTCGGCGCTTTGGGAAGGATCGCCACCGAGATCTCGAGCTCCGGAACGAACATCGAGCACGTCAATATGGACGACAAGCGTCCGGGTTTGTATACGACACTGCATTTTACCGTCCAGGTCGCCGATCGCACGGCGCTGGCGCGGCTGATGCGCAGCCTGCGGCGCATACCGGAGGTAGTCCGCATTGCTCGTGATCAAGGACTTCCCGCTTGAACCTCCTGGCCGCGGTTGATCGCCCGTTTCGTCACCGAGCGCTCGCCGCGGACGGGCATTCGCGATCCTTCTCGCCCGCCCGCGTCGGAACCGCGCAGCGGCGGTTTACCGGTTGAAGATTCTCGTCCTTGGCGCCGGTGTCGTTGGCGTCACCAGTGCCTGGTATCTGGCCCGGGCTGGACATCAGGTGACGGTGCTCGATCGCCAGCCTGCGGCCGGACTGGAAACCAGTTTCGCCAACGGTGGCCAGATTTCGGTCTCGCACGCCGAGCCGTGGGCGAATCCGCATGCGCCACTGCGCGCGCTGGCCTGGATGCGGCGCGAGGACGCACCCTTGCTCTTCCGTTTGCGCTGGGACGCTGCACTGCTGGACTGGAGTCTGTGCTTCTTGCGCGAGTGCACGGCGCGAAGAACGCGCGACAATATCCGTCACATCGTCGCGCTGGCGCTCTATAGCCGTCGCCAATTGCGCGAGCTGCGCGCTGAAACGTCGCTGGTCTACGATCATCTCGAACGTGGCATCCTGCACATTTACACGGACCGGCGCGAGTTTGCGGCAGCGGTCAAGGCGGCGGCCGTGATGCGTGACTTCGGCTGCGAACGGCAAACGGTCAGCGTCGAGGAATGCCTGGCCATCGAACCGGCGCTCGCTCCGGCGGCACCGCTGCTGGTGGGTGGTGACTATACGGCCAGCGACGAATCCGGTGACGCGCATCGCTTCACGCAGCAGCTTGCCGACCGCTGCGCGGCGCGTGGCGTTGTTTTCCGCTATGGCGTCGCGGTGGACAAGCTGACCGCCGTGGCCGGCCGTGTCGAGGGTGTGCTGGCGGCTGGCGAACTGTACCAGGCCGACGCCTATGTCGCCGCGCTCGGAAGTTACACGCCGTTGTTGTTGCGCCCGCTCGGCCTGCGTTTGCCGGTCTATCCGGCGAAGGGCTACTCGGCGACCGTCCCGCTCGGCGAGGACAGCGTCGCGCCGACCGTCAGTATGACCGACGACGGCCACAAGATCGTCTTTTCGCGTCTCGGTCAACGCCTGCGAATCGCCGGGACAGCCGAGTTCAACGGCTACAACACCGAGCTCAACGCGGTCCGTTGTGCGGCCTTGATGCGCCGGGCCGACGAGCTCTTTCCGAATCTGCGCGCCGCCGGCGAAGTCAAATTCTGGTGCGGTCTTCGTCCGGCGACGCCGTCGAACGTGCCCTTGATCGGACGCTCGGCAATTGCCAATCTGTACCTTAATACCGGCCACGGTACGCTTGGCTGGACGATGGCCTGCGGCTCCGGCGCGGCGCTGGCCGACATCGTCAGCGGCTGTCCGCCCGAGCCGAACTTCAGGTTTCTCTGAAGCAACGCCGACCAGCCCGGACACCTGGCCGCGTGCGAACGGTGATCGGCGACACCAACAGCCCGGTTCGCGCGCTTCGACGGCCGGCGCCGGCGGGCACTGCGGGAGTTCGCCCGGATAACTTCCACGGTCCGGGGAGGTCAATGGAGCGCTTCTTTCGTGATCCTGATTGACACGCATTGCCACTTCGCGGCCGCCGATTTCGCGACCGACCGTGATGCCCTCGCGGCGGCAGCTGGCGCCGCCGGCATCCAAGCAATGGTCGTACCGGCTGTCGACGTCGCGAGCTTTGCCGAGGTGAGCGCCTGTTGCGCGCGCTACTCGGCGTGTGCCGCTGCTTTCGGAATTCATCCGTTATACGTCCGGCACGCCAGCGAGAGTGACCTGAAGCGCTTGCGCGAGTGTCTCGCGGACGCGATGGCCGGGCCCGAACGGCCGGTTGCCGTCGGCGAGATCGGCCTGGACTTCTTCGTCACTGATCCCGGGGTAGAGCGGCAGGAGCATTTCTTCATCGAGCAACTGAAAATCGCCCGGGAAACCGGCCTGCCGGTGCTTCTGCACGTCCGTCGTGCGGTTGATCAGGTGCTCAAGAACCTGCGCCGGATCAAGGTCAGGGGTGGTATCGCGCACGCATTCAATGGCAGTCGGCAGCAGGCGGAAGAGTTCATCAAGCTGGGCTTCAAGCTCGGTTTCGGGGGGGCTCTGAGCTATCCTGGATCGACGCGGATCCGCCGCCTGGCCGCTTCGTTGCCGCTTGAGGCGATCGTTCTTGAAACCGACGCACCCGACATGCCGCCGGCGTGGTTGGCGGGCGGTCGGAATACGCCGCTGCAACTGCCTCGAATCAACGAGGTGCTGGCTGGCCTGCGGGGCATCGACGCCGGTCTACTGGCGCGCGTGACATCGGCGAATGCACTGGCCGTGCTGCCCGAGTTGCGTTTGCCCGGTTGATCGGTTACGTTACCGCCTGACTGCTTCGGGCTTCCGAGTTTTTCGAATGAGTGAGCGGCGGGGCAGGAAATGAGCAGGGCGTGGGACGGGTGCTTTGGAGCGCGCAAGTGCGATGCGCGTGCTTCGCTGCGGCTGGGCGTGCTGCTGAAGATAACCAATGGCATCCTCACAAAATGAAAAACCACCTGGATGGACCGGCAGCCACCTGCGTCGCCGTGAAGGAAAGAGCGCCCGCTGTACCGCACTATCTGCAGGCGCATTACTGGTGGGCTTACGTCCATCCGCGTGCGGTCCATGTCTTCGAGCGGCAGTGGTTGGTAAACCTGATTCTCTGGGGCAACTACAAGCGCTTGTGCAATGCTGTGTTTCATGATTTCGGTCATGATCTTCCGGGTCGTACGCTGCAGATCGCCTGCGCCTACGGCGATCTGACGCCCAGACTGGTCGATTGCGTGGCGCCGGGAGGTTCGCTGGAGATCGCCGACATTCTGCCGATACAGCTTGACAATCTGGCCAGCAAGTTGCCGCCGGATGCGCCGATCAAGCTGCATTGCATGGATTCCGCGGCGCTGGGTTTCGCAGACGCAAGCTTCGACCGGGCCTTGCTGTTCTTCCTGTTGCATGAACAGCCGCAAGCGGTGCGCGAACGCACTCTGGCGGAGGCGCTGCGGGTCGTCCGTCCGGGCGGGACGCTGACCATCGTTGACTATGCGCCGCCCAATCGCTTCAATCCCTTACGCTATTTCTGGAAGCCTGTACTGGACCGCCTGGAGCCTTTTGCGCACGACCTGTTCCGCGAGGAGGTCGCCGCATGGTTGCCGAAAGATGGCTCGTTCGTCACGGTCAGCAAGCAGCGCTTCTTCGGTGGCATGTATCAGATGTTGACCCTCAGGCTGGTCGAGCCGAACAGCGGATCGGCGAACTGACGGATAGCTTATCGGCAGGCGCTGGCGGATCTCTTGGGCCGCTAGCGCTCCTCGAATGTTGATCGCCGCTGGCGATGTCCGGCGCGAGAAAGGATCAAGCATGGAGAGTTACAAGGCAGATGTGGTGATTGTCGGTGGCGGGGGGGCTGGCCTGCGGGCGGCGATCGCCGTCGCCGAGTCCGATCCGGCGCTGCAGATCGCGCTGGTGTCGAAGGTCTATCCGATGCGCAGCCACACCGTCGCCGCCGAAGGCGGTTCGGCGGGGGTGAAGCTGCCCACCGATAGCCTCGAATACCATTTCAACGATACGGTCGGCGGCGGTGACTGGTTGTGCGAGCAGGACGTGGTCGAGTATTTCGTCGCTCACTGCAACGAAGAGTTGACCCAGCTCGAACACTGGGGCTGCCCGTGGAGTCGCACTCCCGATGGACACGTCAACGTCCGCGCTTTCGGCGGCATGAAGATCGAGCGCACCTGGTTCGCCGCCGACAAGACCGGGTTTCACATGCTGCATACGCTGTTCCAGACGTCGATCAAGTACCCGTCGATCAAGCGTTTCGACGAACATTTCTGCGTCGACCTGCTCGTCGAGGATGGCCGCGTGCAGGGCGTCGTCGCCATCGAGATCGGTTCGGGCGAGTTCACGCTGGTCGAGGGCCGGTCGGTGGTCATCGCCACCGGCGGCGCCGGCCGGGTGTTCCGCGAGAACACCAACGGCGGCGTGGTGACCGGCGATGGCATGGCGCTGGCGTACCGGCACGGCGTGCCGCTACGCGACATGGAGTTCGTCCAGTACCACCCGACCTGCATGCCCGGGACCGGCCTGCTATTTACCGAAGCGTGTCGCGGCGAAGGCGGCTTTCTGGTGAACAAGGACGGTTATCGCTACCTGCAGGATTACGGGCTGGGCCCGGCCGAGCCGTCACCGCGCAACAAGGCGATGGAACTCGGGCCACGCGACCGGCTCAGCCAGGCCTTCTGGTACGAGCAGCAAAAGGGGCGCACCATCGAGGGACCGCACGGTTCGGTGGTCCATCTCGACCTTCGTCACCTCGGTGAAGCAAAGTTGCGCGAGCGCCTGCCGCAGATCTACGAACTCGCCGAGCAGTTCCTCGGCGTCGATCCCGCATGCGCACCTATCCCCGTTCGCCCGGCAGTGCACTACACCATGGGCGGGATCATGGTCGACGGGCTGTGCGCTTCGCCGCTGCCTGGTCTCTACGCTGCCGGCGAATGTTCCAGTGTCGGCATCCATGGCGCCAACCGCCTCGGATCGAATTCATTGTCGGAACTCTGCGTATTCGGCAAGGTTGCCGGAGTCGAAGCCGCCCGTTTCGCCAAGTCGGTCGCTCCAGGGAACTCGGCGAGCCTGCTCAAGCAGGCGCAAGCGGTCGAGCAACGGGTCCTGGGCCTGAAGCAGAAAACCGGAGGAGCCGAGCGCATCGCTACGCTGCGCAAGGAAATGGCGCAGACCATGGAGGACGGTTGCGGCATCTATCGCCTCGCCGAAACGATGCAGCAGACCTGCGACAAACTCGACGAACTCAAGCAGCGCTTCAAGAGCGTCAACGTCGAGGACAAGTCAAGCGTCTGGAATACCGAGTGGCTGCTGGCCATCGAGCTCGAGTACCAGCTTGACGTGGCGCAGAGCATGGCCTATTCGGCGCTCAATCGACGCGAGTCGCGCGGCGCCCACCAGCGCCTCGACGGATTCGAGAAGCGCGACGATGAAAACTTTCTGCAACACTCGCAGGCGCATTATGTCGCCGGCGGCACGCCGCGTATCGACTACGGGCCGGTCAAGATCACTAAGTCGCAGCCGGGTACGCGCGCTTACGGTGCGGCGGGCGAAAAGGCAGAGCAGGAAAGGAAGGCTTCCCATGTCTGAGAATCAGCGAACAATTGAAATCGAGGTCCTGCGCTACCACCCGGAAAAGGACCATGTACCGTACCAGCAGGTTTTCCAGGTGCCGTTCACCGACGACATGTCAGTCTTGCAGGGCGTGCAGTACATCAAGGATTACCTCGACGGCTCACTGAGCTTTCGCTGGTCGTGCCGGATGGCCATTTGCGGTAGTTGCGGGATGATGATCAACGGCGAGCCGCACCTCTCGTGCGAGACCTTCCTGCGCGACTATTACCCGGCGCGGGTGCGCGTCGAAGCGCTGGCGCATTTCCCGATCGAGCGCGATCTGGTGATCAACATGGAAGGCTTCATCGCCAAGCTCGAAAGCATCCAGCCTTACATCATTCCCAAGGAAGAGCGCACGCTGGCGCAGGGCGAGTACCTGCAGACGCCCGAGCAACTCAAGGTCTACGAACAGTTCAGTTCGTGCATCAACTGCATGCTGTGCTACGCCGCGTGTCCGCAGTTCGGGCTCAACCCCGAGTTCATCGGACCGGGAGCGATGGCGCTGCTGCATCGTTACAATGTCGATTCGCGCGACGGCGGCAAGGCCGAGCGCATGGAACTGGTAAGTTCCGAGGAGGGCGTGTTCCACTGCACGGCAGTGGGCTACTGCTCCGAGGTTTGTCCAAAACACGTCGACCCGGCCAACGCCGTCAACCAGAACAAGACCAATGCCGCGGCGGACTATTTTCTGCGTTTCCTTGCTCCAAAGGGAGGTGCCAAGTGAACAAGCGTCGCCCCTATGTTCGTCCGATGGACGGTTGGTGGCGGAGAAATCCGTTCTTCATCGAGTACATGGTCCACGAGGGAACCGCCCTCTTTGTCGCCGCCTACGCCGGCATCCTGCTGAATGGACTGCTGCACCTGTCGCGGGGCGAAGCGGCGTGGAACGTCTGGCTCGACGGACTGAAGAATCCGTGGTACATCGGTTTTCACCTGCTGGCACTGGTGGCGATCAGCTATCACACGTACACCTGGTTCAAGATCATGCCGCGGACAATGCCGCCGGTAATCGTTGGCGGCAAGCGACTCGCGGATGGCGCGATCACCGGTGGCGGGCTGGCGGTGGCGGCTGCGGCCAGTCTGGTTCTGCTTGCGGCAGTCTGGGGGATGGCACGATGAAACGGACACTGAAACGTTCCAACGCGCCGATCTTCTGGGCGTTGTTCGGCGCTGGTGGCATGCTTTCGGCGCTGCTCGGGCCGATGCTGGTGTTGATTACCGGTATCGCGGTGCCGCTGGGGCTGCTGCTGCCGGCCGACACCATGAGCTACGCAAACATGCTGGCGTTTTCGCAGAACCTGATCGGCAAGGGATTCATCTTCGCGGTCATCGCGCTCTTCCTGTGGCACGCCGCGCACCGCATCTTCCACAGCCTGCACGATATCGGGATTCATGCCGGCACCGGTGCCAAGCTGGTCTGCTACGGCGGCGCGATGCTGGGAACGCTGATCGCGGCTTACGCCTTGCTGGCGATCGGTTTCTAGGCCAAGCAGCGGCAGGGTCGGGTGGGTGGAGGCCGACCCGGCGCTGCCGCTGTCAGCTTCCCGGTCAGGACATTCCGCTCAGCCGGGCCTTGCGTTCGCGCTCGATGCGCGTGATGTAGCGTTGCACCATGCTCATCCGCGCTCCGGGAAGGTTCAGGAATTCGCAGCCGACGCGGACGTAGCGCGCGCCACCGCGGGTGGTGACGTCGAACTTGTTGCGCACGCACAGTTTCCCGACCAGCAGGCCTTCGTCGGGAAGCGTCATCTTGCAGTCGCTCAGGACGGTGCCGCTGGGCAGCAGCGCGGCCAGGCTGGGAGTTGCCATCAGGCCGACGCCACCACCGCTGATATCCAGCAAGGACGCTTCGGCGATCAGGGTGCTACCGTCGACGCGCTTAATCGTGGTGACGAACTTTACCGGTTTGGCGATCGGCGTCGACAGGCGAAAATACTCGCGACGCTGCAGTCGCAGGACTTTGTCCGGTAGCGCCGCAAGGAAGGCCGGACGCCCGCCCAGCCGGGTCTCCAGCAGATTGCTCAGGGTGAACTGCACCTTCACCTTGTCGACCTCGGCGCTCAGGATCAGCTGCGTCGCCGACAGGGCCTGGCGGTTGATCTCGTCGTCGCGGCCCCAGTCGAGAAGCAACGTTCCAGTATCCGCTTCAAGGTTGAGCAGCGAGGTCAGCAGGAATCCCCTCCCCGGATCGATGTAGGCGCTGACCAGCGCACGGCGCTGGATCAGCGAGCGCAGTGCGGCGACGATTTCGGCCTTCGAGTGCAGCAGGTATTGACTGTAGTCCTCGGCCTGTTCGATTTCGAATTGCAGGTCGTCCGGCTCTGGTCCTGATCCTGGTTGAAAGTCCGTTTCGTCCATCGGTTTTCCTGGAATCGCATGCGGCAGCCTGGAGCGGCCTGGAGGGCGCAGTTTAAAGCAAAATTGCTGCGCCGGTAACCGACGGCGCCGACTTCAGCGCTCGCGATCGAGGCCGGCGGGGGCGACGAGAATGCCCGCTGCAGGCTCCGCCTGGCTGCTCTCCAGCCGGTACAGCCAGGCCAGCAGTTCGGCGATCGCCAGATACAGCTGCGGCGGGATGTGCTGGTCCAGGTCGACCTGCATCAGCAGCGAGACCAACTCGGCCGATTCATGAACATAGACCCCGTGTTCGTGCGCGCGCGCAATAATCTGCTCGGCCATCAGGCCTCGTCCCTTGGCGACAACGCGCGGCGCGGCGTCGGTCTGGCTGTAGGCGAGGGCGACGGCGTTCCGGCGCGCGTCATCCGGAGCTCGGGGCATGCTCGTCGGTTTCGTCCGGCGCAGCGACGCCGAGCGCAGCAAGCGCCAGTCCCGCCTGCTCCAGTTGGCCGCGCAGCATCTCCGTCTGGCTGCGCAACAGATCGCGCGTCGCGGCGTCGCTGGCGATCATCGACAGCTTCATCTGCTGCCCCTGGATGTGCACCCGGGCATCCACTTCGCCCAGCCGGGGGAGCGTCAGCCGCAGCCGCGTCTGCCACGTCCCCGTCCCACCGTGATCGTCGTCGTGCGCGCGGCCGTTGGGCTCGTTGTCGATTTCCCAATGGATCTGCTGACCCGGCCAGGCTTGTCCGTGCCAGGAAAAATTCTGGCTGGCGAAGGCTTCCAGTTGCTGCTGGACGAGTCCCTGGAGCTGTTGGGCGATCGGTTGCGCCAGTTGTGCCCGCGGAGCGGATTGTGCCGCCGGCGCCGGCGTGATGGTGGCAGTCCGGTTGGCAGCCTCGCCAGTTGCGCCCAGCGCCGGTGCGCCATCAGCAGCGGCACGGACGACGTTGCCTGACGCGCCGCCGGCGGACGCTTGCTGGCCGGCCGTTGTCCCGGGCGCCAGTTTCCCCTGCGGTTCCTGCAGCAGCTGGGCCTTGGTGTAGCGGCCCTCGACCCATTCCGCCTGATGCGCTTCGTAAAACATGCCGCTTTGGACGATCGCCTGCCTGAGCAAAGGGACGAGGTCCTGTGCGTTGTTCGGTGCGCCGGCGGCAAGCGGCTGGTTGCCGTTGAGCGCCAGGGCCGTTGGCTTGCTCTTGCCGTCGCGCCCGCCGCCAAGCAGGTTGCTGATCAGTTGCCCGGTGCGGCTCAAGGTGGTGGCGGCGGCTTCGCCGCTCGCCTTGCCCGCTTCAGCGGTGCCGCGGGCAACGACTGCCAGGGTCAGCTTGCCGTCACTTTCGGCAACCTCGAGTTCGATCGCGTCACCGCTTCTGGCGGCAAACGGCAACGCCAGCGTGACGCTGCGTTGGTTGATCAGCGCTCGGTAGGTGCCGTTGGGCAACATCGCCTGGATTTCGGCCAGCAGTCGCTGGCCAGCGACCATGCCGACCAGCTTGTCGGTAATCTGCTGCGCCGGCAGAGCCGGCCGCAAAGCCAGATCGGCCGCCGGCTGGATGCGGTTGGCACCTTCGGGACTGATCATTCGCTCAGGCGCCGGGTCGCGCCTCGCGCAGGACGACGCGCAGTTCGTTCTGCCGGGCAAGCACCAGCGGATGAATTCGCGCGTCGCAACGCAGGCAGGCTTCGATCAGAATCCGGGCGCGCTCTTGCGCGGTGGCTGACAGACCACTGTTCAGCAGATCAGGCAACTGCTCAGCCACGGCACGTCTTTCGGCCTCGTGGCTGGCCAGGGCTTCCCAGTCCGCGACGCCTGCGGCGCTGAGCATCGCTTCGGAGATCGCCAGCAGCTTTTCGAGGTCCAGTAGCGAAGAACTCATGCCATCGCTTGCGGCACCGCGTTTGGCGAAATCGCCCGCCAGGCGCCGTGGATCTCTTCGAGCAAGGCGGCGACTTCTTCGAGCGCGCGCGGGTCGTTGTCAAGGTTGGCACGAAGCAGGCGCAGCACCAGATAGTCGTAGAGCGCGTCGAGCCGCTCGGCGATTTCACCGCCCTGTTCGAGGTCGAGGCTCACCTTGAGGCCGTTGCCGATGATGTCGATGGCTTTCGAAATGGCTTCTCCCCTGGCGGCGATCTGCTGTTGCTGCATGGCGGCGCGGGCATTGCCGACCGCTGCCTGGGCGCCGGCGAAGAGCAGCAGGATCAGCCGGTGCGGGTCGGCGACCTCGATGGCTGCGTCGACGCCCACTTTCTGATACGCGGAAATCGCATGGCGTGCGTGGCCGAACATTTTTTACCTCGAACTGAAAGTAGGCAGAGCGGCGAGTTGCTGCTGGAGGAAAGTGCTGGTCTTGGTCATTCCCGAGATCAGGACGTCAAGCGACGTAAATTGCCTGCGGTAGCGCGCTTCGATCTGCGTCAGCCGGGCCGATATGGCGTCGGACTGCTTGCCAAGACCCTGGATTGACGAACTGAGTCCCTGGCTGCGCGCGGCAATCAGGCCGCTGGCGCCAACCAGTCCGTCGGCGGCGGTCTTGAAAGCGCTGCCGTAGGCGGCGACCACGTTGGCGACCGCACTCAGGTCGGCGCTTATGGCGGTACTCAGCTTGGCCGAGTCGACGCTCAGCCTGCCGTCTTTCTGGACGCTGACGCCGATGTCGGACAGGGTCTGCAGGCTGGCGCCCGAGAGTTCCGACGGGATCGTGCCAAGAGCCGTACGGAAGGCGTTCTGAGCGCTGCGCAGGGTGCTCTCGCCGTTGAGCGCGCCGGCCCTCTTGCTCGCCGCATCGTAACTGCCGAGGCTGCTGGCAGTGCCCTGAAAATCGTTGAATGCCTTGACCAGGGCGTTGACTCCGGCGGTCAGGCTCGAATTATCCTTGCTGATCGTCAGGGTCGTGCTGAGCGCCGTCAGCGGCGCTTCGGGGCCTTTCAAGAGGGTCAGGGTAATCCCGTCGATGGCCGTCGTCACGCTATTGGTGACGCCTTCGACGGCAATGCCATTGAGCTTGAAGCTGGAACCTTGCGCCGCCTGCGACTGCACGAACGGGTCGGTCAGTGGCTGCGGTGCCGCATTGGGGTCGTAGGACAGGCCGGCGATCCCGGACAGCGTGATGAACTGGTTGCTGCCAGCGGTGTTGCTGGTAAGTACCAGCTGCTTGCCGGCGGTGCCGTTGATCACCACCGCCGAAACGCCGGCGCCGGCGCCGTTGATTGCGTCACGGACCGCCTCGGGCGAGGCGCCGTCAGCGATGGTGATGTCGGTTGTGCTGTGCGCACTGCTGCCACCAAGCGCATCCAGTGACAGGGTCAGCGTGCCCCCCAGCGGCAGGGTGTTGCCGGTGCCGGAAAAGGGCGTGGCGGCGCCGGTCGCAGTAACGATGCTGTGCTGCTTGGCGAGTTGGTTCACTTCCAGCGTGTAGGTGCCGGCAACCGCACTCGACGAGGTGGTGATCGAGGCGATCGTCGGGTCGGTGACCGTTGCCCTGAGCACCGAGAATTTTTCTGTGGCGGTCGTCCCGCTTGCCGGCACGAGGCTTGCCGAAGTGTTCTGCAGCGCTGAAATCACGCCTTGCAGCGAGCCGAGCGCCGAGATCTTGGCCTGAAAGCCTGCTTCCTTCTGGGCCAGAACGGTCAGCGGACGCTGTTCCAGCGACATCAACTGGCTGACGATGCTGTTGACGTCGAGGTTCGAGCCCAGGCCCGGTGAGGAAATTGCCATGGTATTCTCCTGCGCCGCTTGCCAAGAACACGAAGCGCACGGGCGACGCGCGTTCTGTCTTCTTCTCAGGCCGTTTGCGTGACAAAAAGCCCCTTGATGCTGTCCAGAGCCTTGGCAATCGCCAGCATTTCCTCTGATGGCATCTGGCGGATCACTTCCTTGGTGGCGCGGTCGATGATCCTGACCACCAGTTGCCCGGTATCTTCGTTGACACTGAACTCGATGTTGCTGTTGACTGCCTTGACGAAGTCGCGAACGCTCTGGGTGGCCACTTCAAGCTTCTCGCGGTCCGGTGCTTGCACCGGCGACGGTGATCGAGAGGGGTCGGTGGCCCTGGCTGGCGCCTCGCCCAGCACCTTGAATCCTTGCGCTGCGCTGCTGACCACCGCCGGGTTGCCCTGATGCTGAGGCGGCGGCGCCAGTGAAGCGCCCGTGGGTGGGATGTTCATCTTGCACTCCTTCGTGAAGAGACAGCCAGGCGCGACCACGTTGCCGTGATCGCGCCCCTGATCTTACCGCGATTCAAGCCCGACCGCTTATCCGCGCAGCAGCGAGAGGACGTTCTGCGGCAGCGAATTGGCTTGCGCCAGCATCGCTGTGCCGGCCTGCTGCAGGATTTGCGCACGGGTCAGGTTGGCGGTCTCGACCGCGAAGTCGGCATCGACGATTCGGCTGCGCGACGCCGAAACGTTTTCGGAGGTCGTTGTCAGATTGCTGACCACGCTGCTGAATCGGTTCTGCACGGCACCGAGATTCGCTCGACTGGCGTTGATGTTGGCCAGTGCCGAGTCGATGGTGGCAATGGCGTTTTGCGCACCAGTGGCGGTGCTCAGATTGACGCTCGAAATGCCCGCTCCGAAACTCGCGGTGGCTGCGGTATGGGCTGCGGTCAGTCCTGCCAGTGCGATGTCGGAACCGCCCAGGGTGATGCCCGCGCTACCCGTCGAACTCAGGGTGATATTGCCGCGCGTAATGATCGCGTTGCTGGACGCTGCCGATGCTCCCATCTGGTTGGCGCTGAAACCGGTTGCGGTGACCGTGGCGGCGCGGTTGGTCAGGCTGCCGCTGATCGATATCGCCTGCCCGGCGCCTGCCGACAGGGTGATCAGGCCGGCGCCCGACACCGTCGCGGTGACGCCGGTCTTGCTGGTCAGGGCGTTAATCGCGGCGCCGACGTTGGTGCCTTGCGTCAGGGCGTTGGTTCCGGCGGAAACGGCGCCGACATCGTAGCCATTGATCGTCAGGTCGCCGGCGGCCAGGGCCGTGAAAACGGTCGGGGCGGCGGCAGCGGCGATCGATTCAGAGGCACCAGCGCCTGCGCCTACGGTGAGGCCGGTGTTCGCCAGAACGGCGCCGGTGCCGTTGCCGATCAGGCTGATATTGCGGCCGTCGGCTGCGGTCAGCGCGACCGCCCCGGTGGTGTTGCTGAAGGTGGCGGTGACGCCGCTCTGGTTGGACACGGCGTTGAAAGCGGCCGCGATGTTGGCGCCCTGGGTGACCGCGTTGGTGCCTGCGGCAATGGCGCCCAGCTTGACGTTGTTGACGTAGAGGTTATCGGTCGCATTGCCGGCGATCGCCACCTGGGCAGAGTTCGCGGCGCCGCTGAGCGTGGTGGCGCTGGCCGTGGCGGTGACGCCGGTCTGGCCTGAGACGGCATTGAAGGCGGCTGCTTTCGCGATCGCGCTGTCGTTGCTGCCGGCAGCGGAAACGCCGTCCTTGATGCTCGGGCCGATGCCGTAGCCATTGACGGTGATGCCGCCGGCCGCGAGGACGCCGTTGGCCACGCTGCCGCTGTTGGTGGCCGAGAACGAGGACGTCGTGCCGACACCCAGCGAGTCGGCCTTGGCGCTGGCGATCGAATTGATCGAAATCGTTTCGCCGCTGTTCGCGCCGACCTGGAAGGCCTGTGCATTGAAGGTTCCGTCAAGGACCTTGACGCCGTTGAACGCGGTCTGGCTGGCAACGGTGTTGATCTGCTGGACGAGTTGGTCGACTTCGTTCTGCAAAGCGGCGCGGTCGGTGGCGGTGTTGGTTGCGTTCGAGGCTTGCACCGACAGTTCGCGCATCCGCTGCAGCGACTCGGTGATGCTCTGCAGGCCGCCTTCAGCGGTCTGCGCCAGCGAGATGCCGTCGTTGGCGTTGCGCGAAGCCTGGTTGAGGCCGTTGATCTGCGAGGTCATCCGCTGTGAAATGGCGAGACCGGCGGCGTCGTCTTTGGCGCTGTTGATGCGCAGGCCGGAGGACAGGCGCTGCAGCGACGAGGCCAGCGAAGTCTGCGACATGTTGAGGCTGCGCTGGGAGTTGAGCGACGCGACGTTGGTGTTGATGATTTGGGGCATTTTCCTTCTCCTATCACGATCAGATTGATTTCAGTTTCCGGTGACCTGCCTGGCGAGGCGCCTGCCGGTCCATCCCGCGTGGCGTTTTATTACGCTGACAATTTTGCTTACGACCTGCTGCGCGAAAACTTGAGCCATTTTCTGCGAGCCTGCCGCGTAGGTTTTCTATCGGCATCGAGCCAGCGAAGTTTAGCGACCGAAGCCAAAAGTCTGGCCCTGCGCTTCGCCGGCCGCGCGGCGTGGTTCGCGGCCGCTGCAACTCGGCTTTCGGCGATCCTTGCGGGCGGTTATAATTGGCCCCGGCTTGGCACCACCCGCGTGGACGGCCACCGCCGTCGGCAACGGGGCGTTGGCGGCCGCGCCTGGCGAGGCCGGCGGTAAGTTCCAACCAGGCGCTGGTCCGGGGCGCAGCGCAGATCAGCGGTCGTCGAATGCTCGGCAAGCGCGCTCGTCCGGGCACTTGCACCAGTCCGCCGATAGTCGAAACGCCGGCGATCGCCGGGTTTTTCTGCTCGCCCGGGCGCGTGGTTTTCATGGCTCTCGTGGTGTTTCGTGGATGTTCGTGGATTGAAGATGCGGATCCTGCTCTGCAACGATGATGGCTATTTCGCACCCGGGATCGAGCACCTGGCGCGTGCGCTGGCGGAACTCGCGGAGATCACCGTGGTTGCTCCCGAACGTGATCGCAGCGGCGCGAGCAATTCTCTGACGCTCGACCGACCGCTGTCGCTCAAGCGCGCCGCCAACGGCTTCTATCACGTCAACGGGACGCCGACCGACTGTGTTCATCTGGCCGTCACCGGGATGCTCGATGGCCTGCCGGACATGGTCGTTTCGGGAATCAATATCGGCGCCAACATGGGTGACGACACCATCTATTCGGGGACCGTCGCAGCGGCGACCGAGGGCTTCCTGCTGGGCGTCCCGTCGATGGCCATTTCGCTGTGCAGCAAGACCGGCGAGTACTTCGAGAGCGCCGCGCGGGTCGCCTGCGAACTGGTCGCAGTCCTCGAAAAGCAGTCGCTGCGTGAACCGGTGCTGCTCAACGTCAACGTCCCGGACGTTCCCTGGGAGCAGCTGCGCGGCACCGTCGTCACCCGCCTCGGCAAGCGCCACAAGGCGGAGCCGGTCGTTCGCACCTTGTCGCCGCGCCAGGAAACCGTCTTCTGGGTCGGCGCCGCCGGCGAGGCGCAGGACGCGGGCGAGGGTACCGATTTCCACGCCGTGCATAACCATCAGGTGTCGGTGACGCCGCTGCAGGTGGATTTGACGCACAACGCCCAGCTGGCGCTGGTGCGCGGCTGGCTGGACCAATGAATCGCGTGGTCTCGGGATTCGGGATGACTTCGCAGCGGACGCGCTCGCGCATGATCGAGCGCTTGCGCGAACAGGGGATAGCGGACGAGGACGTTCTGGCGGCGATCGCCGCCGTGCCCCGGCATGTATTCGTCGAAGAGGCTCTGGCCTCGCGGGCCTATGAAGACACGGCCTTGCCGCTGGGTTTCTCGCAGACGATCTCGCAGCCCTATGTCGTCGCCAGGATGATCGAGGCCTTGTGCGCCGACGACCGCCCACTTGGCAAGACCCTTGAGGTCGGCGCCGGTTGCGGCTACCAGGCCGCTGTTCTGGCGCAACTCACCGACGAAGTCTACGCGGTCGAACGTATCGCGCCGTTGCTGGCCAAGGCCAAGCTCAACTTGCGCGCGATCAAGCAGCTCAAGGTGCGCCTGAAACACGCCGATGGCCGCCTTGGACTGCCGGAAGCGGCGCCTTTTGATACGATCATCGTGGCCGCGGCCGCCGCTCGCGTTCCGCCGGTGTTGCTGCAGCAGCTGGCACCTGGTGGCAGAATGATTCTGCCCTTGGGGGTGGCGACCCAGTACCTGGCGCTGATCGAAAAACGGGGCGAGGACTGTGTCGAAACCCGTCTCGATGCTGTTCGTTTCGTTCCGCTACTCACGGGAGTCGAATGAAAGATCAAGGCTTTCTCGCCAGGCACGGGCCGGTAGTGGCTGTTCTGGCAGTACTCGTTCTCACGGCCTGTGCCAGCAAGACGCAGTCGCCTGTCTCCGATCGTGGCTCTGCCCAGAGCCCGGTGGTCGCGAGCAAGGACGTCTACATCGTCAAGAAAGGCGACACCCTGCATTCGATCGCTGCCGACCACGGCGTCGACTTCCGGGATCTGGTGGTGTTGAATACCATCGACAATCCGAATCGAATCCTGGTCGGCCAGGCGCTGCGGATCCGGGCGCCCGGAGCGGCGTCGGGAGCGGCGCCAGTGCCGGCGTCTGGCGCGGGTACGGCGGTGGTGCGGCCGATCGACACGACCTCGGGGGTCGAGCAGCGCGCGCTGGGCAGCGTTGGTGATAGCCTGAAGCGCGAGCCCAAGGGCGGCAAGGAGGCGTACTCGGAACAGACCCTGGCCAGGGCGCAAGCGCAGGTGCAGCAAAAGGCCGTTGCGCCGGTTGCCGTGGCGCCTGCCACGGCCAAGCCCGAGGAAGCGCCGGCGGATTCCACCGCGGAAAATTCGGAGGTGACCTGGATGTGGCCGGCCAGCGGCCGGGTGGTCGGGACTTTCAGTGAGGGTGGCGCCAAGGGTATCGACATCTCGGGCAAGGCCGGCGAGCCAGTGCTCGCTGCCAGCGGCGGCAAGGTCGTCTATAGCGGCACCGGCCTGCGCGGCTACGGCAAGCTGGTGATCGTCAAGCACAACAACACCTTCCTGACCGCCTACGCGCACAACCAGAGCGTCCTGGTCAAGGAAGGCCAGAACGTGACCAAGGGCCAGAAGATCGCCGAAATGGGCAATACCGACGCCGACCAGGTCAAGCTGCACTTCGAGGTTCGCCGTCAGGGCAAGCCGGTCGATCCGCTCAAGTACCTGCCGCCGCGCTGACCAGCATGTCCGGCGATTACGACTCTGATCCTGATCGCATCGAAGACTTTCTGCGCGAGCCCGGGTTTTCGCTCGACGAACCGCTCGCCGAAGCAGATCCGGAAGACCCTTCGTGCCAGTCTCCCGAGGCAGAACTGCTCAACGACGTGACCCAGCACTACCTGAACGAGATCGGTGCCAAACCGCTGTTCTCGCCGAGCGAGGAGTCGGAGTGGGCACGGCGGGCCAGGGCGGGCGAGTTTCTGGCACGGCAGAAGATGATCGAGCACAACCTGCGGCTGGTGGTCAATATCGCCAAGCACTATCTCAATCGCGGCATGCCGCTGCTCGACCTGATCGAAGAGGGGAACCTCGGGCTGATCCACGCGATAGAAAAGTTCGATCCCGAGCGTGGCTTTCGCTTCTCGACCTACGCCACCTGGTGGATCCGGCAGAGCATCGGCAGGGCGATCATGAACCAGTCACGGACCATTCGCCTGCCGGTGCATGTGGTCAAGGAAATCAACATCGTCCTGCGCGCCATCCGCCATCTCGAGGCTGCCAACGGGCGGGAAATCTGTTTCGACCAGATCGCTCATCTGATCGATCGGCCCGTCGAAGACGTGCGCCGGGTGATGGCCCTCAACGAACGCATCGCTTCGCTCGACGCGCCTCTGCAGGTCGATCCGAGCCGGACCATTGGCGAGGTGATCGCCGACGAAAGCCTGGTCGACCCCGATGATCTGTTGCAGTCCAGCGAGGTCGGCGAGCTGCTGCACAACTGGGTGGGACAACTGGCCGATAAACAGCAGCAGGTGCTGCAACGCCGTTACGGACTTGGCGGCACTTCCGCCAGCACGCTCGAGGAAATCGCGTTTGATCTGAATCTGACCCGCGAACGTGTCCGCCAGATACAGATCGAGGCGCTCGATCAGCTTCGCCGGATCATCAGGCGTGGCGGTGTGAGCCGCGACAATCTGCTTTAGGGCCGGGCCGACAGCCGGTTGTCGCGCACTTCGCGCAGCGCTTCCGCCAGCTGAAAAACGGACATGGCGTAGAAGCTCGAGCGGTTGTAGCGGGTGATCACGTAGAAGTTGTCGAAGCCCAGCCAGTATTCGGTCGCTTCATCCGGGGTGACCAGGTCGATCAGGGCCGCCGGCCGGTCAGCGTCGTCGTCGGCGGCGGCGACTACCCCGCGTGCTTCCAGCTGTCGCACCGTCAGCGCGGGCTTGATGCCCTCGGCGAGCAGCGCCGAGGGGTCGCCATTGAGCCGCGCCGGGACCGCCACCGGCGCGCCTTTCTGCCAACCGTGCTGCTGCAGGAAGCGGCCGACGCTACCGATGGCGTCGGTGGTACTGCGGCGCAGATCAATGCGGTCGTCGCCATCGAAGTCTACCGCGTAGCGGCGCTGGCTGCTTGGCATGAACTGCGGGATGCCGATCGCGCCCGCGTAGGAGCCTTTGATCTCGAGCGGGCTGACGCCGTTCTCGCGGGCCATGAGCAGAAACTGTTCCAGTTCGCCGCGGAAGAAATCGGCCCGCGGCGGGTAGTGGAAAGCCAGCGAGGCGAGGGCTTCGAGAACGCCGAAGCTGCCCATGTTCTGGCCGTACTCGGTTTCCACGCCAATGATCGCGACGATGATCTCGGGCGGTACGCCGTAGATCGCTTCGGCGCGTTGCAGGATCGCGCCATGTTCGTTCCAGAAGCGTTGGCCACCTTCGACGCGGCGCGGATTCACGAAGCGCTGGCGGTAACGTTGCCACGAGCGCTGTTTCGCGGGCTCAGCCGGCGGGCGGATGGCGCGCAAGACGGTCGCGTTCGGCTGGATGGCGGCAAACTGACGCGTCAGGTGCGCGATGTCAAAGCCGTACTGTTCGTGCATGCTGACGATGAAGGCCTTGACTGCCGGCTCGCCGCTGAACCCTGCTGCCGCCTGGCCGGCGTGGCCGCTCAGCGGCGACAGGCTGCCGAGCAGTCCGAGCAGCAGCGCGGTGGGTAGTCTTTTCAAGCTTGTTTTCTCCTTCGGGGTGGCAGTCGATGGCGGCATTGCTGCAGCTGGCGCAGCGTGTCCGCTGCGTTCCGGCTGTGCGGGCCATAGCGCAGGTCGGCATAATAGCCGGCGGCCTGGCTGGTGAGTGCGGCAAGATCGGGTCTTTCGCGCGCCACGCGGTCGGCGAAATCGCGTGGACCTTCCCATTCGGCGCGGGCTATTCCCCGTCGTTCGAGTTGCGCGCAATACTTCTGCCAGGCAGCAAGTATCGGCTCAACCGTACGGCGCCGGGGCAGGGTCCATAGCGTCACGATCAGCAGCGCCACACCGCACAGCGCGGCCAGCGATGCGGTCATCCCGCGCCAGTCGGGTTCCCGCCAGCCGAAGCGCGACAGGACTTCGCGTTGGCGTTGCGGATTGTAACCGAGCACCCACTGGTTCCAGGCGTTGTTGGTCGCTTCCCAGCGGTTGCGCAGCTCGCGCAGCCAGTCGCTGTCGAGGCGAATGACGATCGGCAAGGTCTCGCCGACCGGCAGGGCGGCGACAATCCCCTGGTCGATCCGCGATGGCGCGACCGCCGCGGTCGGATCGAAGCGCACCCAGCCCTGTCCGGCCAGCCAGATTTCGGCCCAGGCGTGTGCGTCCGACTGGCGGACGGTCAGATAGCCATCGACCGGATTGATCTCGCCGCCCTGGTAGCCAGCGACCACCCGCGCCGGAACGCCGGCCGCGCGCATCAGAAACACGAACGCCGAGGCGTAGTGCTCGCAGAAGCCGCGGCGCGTTTCGAACAGGAATTCGTCCATCGCGTTGGTGCCCAGCAGCGGTGCCTGCAGCGTGTAATGGAAGTTCTGCTTGCGAAACATCGCCAGCGCCGCCTCGGCGATCTTTCCCGGCGGTCGCGCGGCCCATTCTGCGGCCAGCGCACGGCTGCGCGGGTTGCTTCGTGGCGGCAGCGTCAGCGCCTGCTGCAGGATCGCTGGCGCTTCGCTGACGTTGGCGCGGTAGTCCACCGACGAGACAAACGAAAATTGCGCACGGGCGCGCACCGGCTCGCGCGCCAGGGCTTCGAGGGTCGGTGCCAGGCTGCTGTCGGGCGGCAGGCTGGTCGCTACGTCGAGCGCCAGCAGCCAGCGCCGGTTGTGCGCCTCCAGGATGCTGGTATAGGCGTGCGCCTGGCCTATCCCTTCGACCTTCGGCGCTGGCGGCGGCTTGCCGGGCAGCGCGCGCGCGCGCCAGGTCAGCCCATCGTAATCGTCGAACACCGGGCCGCGCCAGTAGAGATCGGCTTTCTCTGGCAGCTCGCCGGCAAAGCGGCTGCGAAAGGCGATTGCGCCCGACTGGATCAGTCGGCTGATCGACCCGGGGGCCATCTGCTCGGACAGACCGCTGAGCCCGGAATGGGCGTCCTGGGGCAGCCCCCAGAGTGGACCCGAGACGCGCGGGAAAAGGAGATACAGGATCAGCATGAAGGGCAACGCCTGCGCCAGCAGCAGGCCGGCATGCCGGGCCACGGCAGCCACCGGCTGCGGACCACCGTGCAGCCTGATCAAGGCCGCGGTGAGCAGGGTCGTGGCGCTCAGCAGCCATAGCCCGGTGGCGATTCCCTGCGAGTACAGGTAGTGGGTGAGCAGCAGAAAGTAGCCCAGCATGACGACCACCATCGCGTCGCGCCGGCTGTTCATTTCCAGTGGCTTCAGGGCCATGAAGACGACCAGCAGCGCGACCCCCGCGTCCTTGCCGAAGAGCGTTCGGAATTGCCAGCCGATCGCTCCGATCATGCCGAGCACGAGCAAGGACAGCGCCCAGCGTGGCGGCAGCCGACGATGCTGTCGCCACAGCCAGGCGCGCCACAGCAGGGCGGCCGCGACGAACAGCGAGAGCCACCACGGCAGGTGCTCGACATGCGGTCCGGCGGTGACCAGGGCGACGGCCAGCAGCCATGGCACGGCGCCGCGTTCGAGCGGCACCGCGGGTCTAGAGCTGGCCTGGAACCTTGTGCTCACCGCTGTCGCCATAGAGCGCCAGAGTCCGCAGGCAGTGCTCCCGATGCCGATCGCCGTGGCCGGGAGCGATCTGTCTTCCCGGCAGCTTCAGCCCATAGCGGGCTTGCTGCTCGTCGGCGCTGATGACCCAGCCGGCGAGGATCGACAGGCGGTTTTCAGGGCCGCCGTCGGTCGGGGTCAGCAACCAGTCGAGCGACAGTTCGGCGGTCGCGCCGCCGGCGAACTGCTTGACCAGATGCGGCTGGTCGTCGGGTCGGCGGGCTACCGCTTTCCACGCGATGTGACGGGTCGGGTCGCCGCTCTGGCGGGGCCGCAAACCGGCAAAATCTTCCTGTCCGTTGTCGCCCTGGAGATCGTCGGTGTCGAGCGCCGCCGGTGGCCTTGGCAGGGGTGTGCGCAGCGGCTTCGGATAGACTACGCACGACCAGTCCGGGTGGGGATAGCTCCAGGCGCGGAACAGCCCGATCGGAAAGCGCGAGGAGAGCGTGATCCGACCCGGGTCGAGGCGGCCACGGCAGCGCGTGCCGTAGGGGATGGCGACCGTCGCGAGTCCTTCGGCCGGCAGGTCGATGCTCGCGACCGGCTGCCCGGCGAACGAGAAGTCGAGCGCGCGACGCGGTTGCCGGCGGGCGTTTTCGAGTTGCAGCGGAAAGCGCGCCAGATCGCCGGCGAATACGGATGCTGCGCGCCCCGGCGTCAGCCGCAGGCCGAACAGGTTGTTGAAGGTATGGACCATGGCGACGATGCCGAGTCCGGCGAGCAGAAAGATCAGCGCGTGGCCGAGACCGAGGTTGTAGTTGATCGCCCCGACCATCATCACTACGAGAACAATCGCGAAAACGAAGCCGGCACCCGTCGGCACGATGAAGATCCGCCGTTGGCCGAGGACGATCGGTAGCTGCTGGTCACGCGCCAGCCGAAAAAGCCAGCGCTGGAGGGAGGTCGGGGCCGGCATCAGGCGAGCGGAACGGCGCGAATCAGGGTGTCGATATCTGCTGCGCCCGCATGGCTGCCGCTGACCAGACGCAGCCGGTGGCAGGCAACAGCCGGCAGCACCGCCTGCACATCTTCCGGCAGCACCATCTGGCGGCCGTCGGTAAACGCCCAGGTACGCGCAGCCGCCAGCAACGACAGGGCGGCGCGCGGGCTGAGCCCGTGCACCAGGCGCGGATCATTGCGGGTGGCCTCGACCAGCAGTTGCAGGTAGTCGAGCAGTGCCGGCGAGGCGTGCACCGCTGCCGCCTGTTGTTGCAGGGCAGCGAAGTCCTCCGGTGCCAGACGGGCGGCGAGAGTTGGCAGCCGGTCGCGTCGGCCACCGCTTTCCAGCAGCAATCGTTCGGCGTCGTGGTCCGGGTATCCGAGTTCGATGCGCATCAGGAAGCGATCGAGTTGGGACTCGGGCAAGGGGAATGTGCCGACCTGGGTCGATGGATTCTGCGTGGCAATCACAAAGAATGGTTGCGGCAGTGGCCGGGTCTCGCCCTCGGTCGTCACCTGCCCCTCTTCCATCGCTTCAAGCAGGGCACTCTGCGTCTTTGGCGTTGCACGGTTGATTTCGTCAGCCAGCAGCACCTGCGAGAAGACCGGTCCGGGCAGGAACCTGAAGTTGCTGTGCTCGCGGTCAAAAATCGAGACTCCTAGAACGTCTGCCGGCAGCATGTCGCTGGTGAACTGGACGCGCGCGAACTGGAAACCGAGCAGCCGAGCCAGCGTATGGGCGAGCGTCGTCTTGCCGACGCCGGGCAGGTCTTCGATCAGCAGGTGGCCTTTGGCCAGCAGGCAGCACAAGGCCAGTCGCGTCTGCCGGCTCTTGCCGAGAATGACCTGGTCGGCGGCGGCAAGGATTCCCCCAATCGGGGATGGTCGGTTGGCTGGCGGCATGGGTTGTCGTAGGAGCGCAATTGGGACGATAATAAACCATTAACGGACAACTCGATTTCCCGCGGATTCTGGCGCCCCTGGCGGCCTCCAGTCGCGGCAGAAAGGCACCAGTGACCAGCACCGCGTTCATTACCCACCGTGACTGCCAGCTGCACGACATGGGTTCGTATCACCCGGAGTCTCCGGAGCGCCTGACCGCGATCAGCGATCACATGATTGCGCAAGGGCTGGATTCGTATTTTGCCTATCACGATGCGCCGCTGGCCACCTTCGAACAGCTCCGGCGAGTCCATTCTGCCGCCCATCTGGAACGTGTGAAGCGCGCCTCGCCGGAGCTGGGAATCGTTCACCTCGACCCGGATACGGCGATGAACCGGCACACCTGGACGGCGGCCTTGCGCGCTGCCGGGGCCGGGGTGCTGGCGGTGGATCTGGTGATGGCCGGCAAGGCGCAGAACGCTTTCTGTGCCGTACGTCCGCCCGGTCATCATGCCGAGCGCGCAGCGGCGATGGGCTTCTGCTTCTTCAACAACATTGCCGTTGCGGCGGCGCATGCGCTGGTCGCGCACAAGCTGTCGCGCGTGGCAGTGGTCGATTTCGACGTGCACCACGGCAATGGCACCGAGGACTGTTTCAAGGGCGACCAGCGGGTACTGATGGTTAGCACCTTCCAGCACCCTTTTTATCCCTACAGCGGCACTGAAAACCCGGCGCCGAACATGCTCAACGTGCCCCTGGCCAGGGATACGGACGGTGAGGAGTTCCGCAACGTGGTCAGAGAACTGTGGATGCCGCGCCTGCGTGAATTCCAGCCGGAAATGATTCTGGTTTCGGCGGGCTTCGACGCCCATTACGAGGACGAGATGGGCGGCTTGCGGCTGCTCGAGAAGGACTACGCCTGGGTGACCGGTCAGCTGACCGAGCTTGCCGACGAGTTCGCGCAGAAACGGATCGTGTCGATGCTCGAAGGTGGCTACTCGCTGTCGGCGCTGGCGCGCAGCGTGGTGGCTCATCTGCGCGTGCTGGCCGACTTCTGAGGCCCTTCGTTTCACCGTCTTCAGCCCGTACCATTCTTCGCTCACCGGCATGGTCAAGGCACCCGGCTTCGGTTAAAATTCCAGGCTTGACATTGCATGGCCGAAGCCTTTCGGCCAATTCACGGGCGCCTACCCATGACCATGATTACTGGATCGATCGTCGCGATCGTTACCCCGATGCACGAGGACGGAAGCCTGGACCTGCCCGGTCTGCGCCGGCTGGTCGATTTTCACGTGCGGGAAGGGACCGACGCCATCGTGATCGTCGGCACCACCGGCGAGTCGCCGACGGTCAACGTCGACGAACACTGCGAACTGATCCGGGTCACGGTCGATCAGGCGGCAGGCCGGATCCCGGTAATCGCAGGAACCGGCGCCAATTCGACCGCCGAAGCGATCGCGCTGACCCGTTTCGCCAGACAGGCCGGCGCCAACGCGGCGCTGTCGGTGGTCCCGTATTACAACAAGCCGACGCAGGAAGGCCTCTATCGCCATTTCAAGGCGATTGCCGAAGCGGTCGACATCCCCGTCATCCTGTACAACGTGCCGGGCCGGACGGTCGCCGATATGGCCAACGATACCGCGCTGCGGCTGGCGGAAATTCCCAACATTGTCGGGATCAAGGATGCCACCGGCAGCATCGAGCGCGGCACCGACCTGATCGCTCGTGCCCCGGATGGTTTTGCCGTTTACAGCGGCGATGACGCGAGTGCCTGTGCGTTGATCCTGATGGGTGCCAAGGGCGACATCTCGGTGGTCGCCAATGTCGCGCCGCGGTTGATGCACGAAATGTGCGTGGCGGCAATCAATGGCGACGCGGTCGTCGCGCGCGAGCTGCATGCTCGCCTGCTCGGGCTGCACCGCCAGCTGTTCTGCGAGGCGAACCCGATTCCCGTCAAGTGGGCGTGCCAGCAGCTGGGCCTGATCGAGAGCGGTTTGCGCCTGCCACTGACGCCGCTGTCGGCGGATTGTCACGCGCAGGTCCGTGCCGCGATGCGCCAGGCTGGCCTGGTCGCCTGAATGGGCAGGCTTATGAGTCCGGTCGTTTCGCGCTGCCGACTTACCGTCATCGTGCTGCCGGTGTTGCTTGGCGCCTGCAGTGGGTCGGTGCTGGAATCCAAGAAGATCGACTACAAGTCGGCGTCCGCCAACCGGGTGCCGACGCTCGAGATACCTCCCGACCTGACCTCGCCGACGCGCGATGACCGTTATGCGGTTCCCGAGACCGGTGGCGGCAAGGGCACCGCCACATACTCGGCGTACGCCGCCGAGCGCTCGCCACAGGCCAGAGCACAGCAGAAGAGCGACGTCCTGCCGGAGGTTGACAACGCCCGTATCGAGCGCGCGGGCAACGAACGCTGGCTGGTCGTCAAGGGCACCCCAGACAAGTTCTGGGGGCCAGTCAAGGACTTCTGGCAGGAGACCGGGTTTCTGATCAAGCTGGAGTTGCCGGACGCCGGCGTGATGGAAACGGACTGGGCGGAAAACCGCGCCAAGATCCCGCAGGATTTCATACGCAACATCCTCGGCAAGGTCATCGACTCGGTCTACTCGACTGCCGAGCGCGACAAGTTCCGGACGCGCCTGGAACCGGGGACTACGCCGGGGACGACCGACATCTTCATCAGCCATCGCGGGATGTACGAGATCTTCATTTCCGAAGGCAAGGATCAGACCAAGTGGCAGCCGCGTCCGGCGGATCCGGAGCTTGAAGCCGAGATGCTGCGTCGTCTGATGATTCGCCTGGGCAGCGATGAGAAGCGTGCCACCGCAGCGCTGCAGGAGGCCAAGGCAAAACCCCTTGAGCGCGCGAAGCTGTCGCGCGGCGCCGACGGTGCCGGTACGCTGGAAGTTGACGAGCCCTTCGATCGAGCGTGGCGTCGAGTGGGCCTGGCGCTCGATCGTGTCGGCTTCACCGTCGTCGACCGCGATCGCTCCAGGGGCCTGTACTTCGTCCGCTATGTCGATCCGGAAGTCGACAACGAGAAGCAGGAAGACGGCTTCTTTGCCAGGCTGAATCCCTTCAAGGGAAGTTCCACTGACAAACAGAAGATCCAGTACCGTATCTTTGTCAAGGATTCCGGTCCCCAGTCGACCGTGCAGGTGCTTACGGTAGAGGGCGGCGTTGACCGGTCCGAGACCTCGAAGAAGATTCTCAATCTGCTCTACGATCAGTTGAAGTGATGCGTTTCGCATCGCTCGGCAGTGGCAGTCAGGGCAACGCCCTGATTGTCGATGCCGGCGAGACGAAGGTCATGGTGGACTGTGGTTTTTCGACCAGGATGGCGACCGCCAGGCTGGCCAGACTTGGTGCTGCTCCCGATGAACTGGCCGCGGTACTGGTCACCCATGAACATGGGGACCATGTCGGGGGTGTCTTCGCTTTCGCCCGCCGTCATCGCCTCCCGGTCTATCTCACCCACGGCACGCATGCCGTTGCTTCGCGTGGCGTTGCTGCCCTGCCTGATTGTCGGTTGATCGACGGTCACACGCCCTTTGCGATTGGCAAGCTTGAAGTGACGCCCTTTCCGGTTCCGCACGACGCGCGTGAACCGGTGCAGTACGCGTTTGCCGACGGTCAGCACCGCCTTGGTGTGCTGACCGATACCGGGTCGATCACGCCGCATATCGTTGACGTCCTGCGCGCCTGCGACGCGCTGGTGCTCGAGTGCAATCACGATCACGCGTTGCTCGCCGCGTCGCGCTATCCGGCGGCGCTGAAACAGCGGATCGGCGGGCGCTTCGGCCACCTTGAAAATGGCCAGGCGGCGATGCTGCTGCGTCAGGTCGATACCGCCCGCCTGCAACATCTGGTTGCGGCACACCTCAGTCACGAGAACAACCGGCCGGACCTGGCGGCCAGGGCGCTCGCCTCAGCGCTGGGTTGTCGCGACGAGTGGATTGGCGTCGCCGACCAGGAGGGTGGTTTCGGCTGGCGGCAACTGCGCTGAGCGGCTTCGAAAACAAAACCGGCTTGCGCCGGTTTTTTTCTGGTGCTCGAGAGATTACTTCTTCATTGCGTCCTTGGCAGCGTCGGCAGCGCCCTGGGCGGCAGCGCCAGCGACGTCCTTGGCCTTGTCGATGGCAGCCGCGTCCATCGGCTTGGCGGCATCGGCCGGAGCGGCAGCAGGAGCAGCGGCGTTGGCCGGCTTGGCAGCATCGGCCGGAGCGGCGGCAGGAGCGGTTTCGGCTGGCTTGGCCGCTTCGGCAGGAGCTGCGGCCGGAGCTGCGGCCGGAGCGGGCGCAGCAACCGGTTTAGCTTCTTCCTTCTTGCCACAGGCGGTAAGAGCAAGGGCGAGCAGCGCAGCAACGAGCAGGGATTGTTTCATATTGGAGTTCCTTATCGACAATGGAATGACTACAACGAGCCAAAAGCAGAATGGTTGACCGGCTTGCATTTCGATCAGGCCGGAATTCTAGCACCGATCGACGGCGCGCCAGTCAACAATTGCTACGCTGCAGTATTCGCTGTTCTTGCGGCAAGGGTAGCCCGCAGGCGCGCGCTACTCGCTTCGCCGGGCGACAACTCGATCCGCCGTCGGCGCGGTCGACCGGCGCCGGGTTCGAGCACGCAGCGCCCGCCACCGTGACCCCGTCGCTCTGCGAGGTGTCACCGTGGTGACTTGCTGCTGGTGCCCATCGGCCAGTGCAAGCGCTCCGGGTTGGCTTCCGGAAGCAGGAAGCGCGGTTGTATCCAGCCAAGAGCGACGGCGAAAAACAGGCCAATTAGCGTCACCAGCAGGGCGGTCCCCAGGCTACCCAGGATCAGGTGGTCGGTAAAAACCCGTCTTGCCCAACCGCGCAGGCCAAGGAGGGCGGCAATGGATACGTAATGCGGCGAAGCAGGGGCGTCGCTGTCCTCGATCCGGGCGACGAAGCGCATTCCGCACGCCAGGCAGCGGAATGGCGCCTGCTTCTTCAGGCGCAGGGCCATCCCTTCCCGCAGGCCGCGCCGCCGCGAACGGCGGGTGTCTTCCGACCGACAGCCAGGGCATTTCATGGCAGGGCGTGAGGCTCCGGGGGGTGGTCACCGCTTGGGGCGCCATGGACAGGTGGCTGACGGGCGGTGAAGGCCGAGAGTTGATACTGTGGTCTGTGTCGGAGGAAGTCTGTGCGTTTTTTCGCGAACGCCGGATGAATTTGTCAGTGCCGCACCAGGGGCTGATCGCCGGCGAGCCGCCACTCTGCTGCCGGGGTCCTGACTGTCGCGCTTTCCGGAAGTGCTACACTCGCCGTCATGCGCACGCCACTGTTCCTCGCCGCGGCAGTTGCCTTGATGGCTGGCCAGGCCTTGGCGGGAAACTTCGCGATCCGCGGCGACGTGGTCATCGGACCCTGGTTTTCGCCCTACGGTGCGGCATTCCCGCCACCGTTCGCCTACGACGCGTTCGGGCGCTGCCTCTCGCCGCTGAACTGCCAGGACTACGAGCAGATGAGACGTTTTCTCGATCGCTACGAGCGCAACTATGGCCAGCGCTTTGCGCCCGCTCCACCCGCTTTGGTGGCGCCGGTGCTGCCGCGCGATGTGCCGCCGACACCGGAAGCGCACATCCAGCCACGTTACCGCGGCGCCAGCCAGATTCGCCCGGAGTTTGAACAGATCGGCAAGGAGGTCGACCCAACTTCCGGGGTCGGCAAGTAGGTGGCGTCTCGGCCAGCCTTGTCCGGGCCAATGCTCCGGCGGGAACTGGCGCCGCTACTCGACCAGCACGGCGGTGCCGCTGGCCGAGACCATCAGCATGCCGTTGCTCTGGCCCAGAACCTGGTAGTCGAGGTCCACCCCGACGACGGCGTTGGCGCCCAACTCCTGGGCGCGCTGCAGGAGTTCCTGGAGCGCAATGTCGCGCGCTCGCTGCAGTTCTTTCTCGTAGGTCGCCGACCTGCCGCCGACCAGATCACGGATGCCGGCGAAGAGATCCTTGAAAAGGTTGGCGCCGAGGATCGCTTCGCCGGCGACGACGCCGTAGTAGCGGGTGATCTTCTTGCCTTCGATGTGGTGCGTGGTAGTGACTTGCATGTCCGCTCCAGAGTGGTGATGGTTTTCGGGGCGCCGCTGACAGCATGGGTGGGGAAGCAAGGCCACCGGTCCTGCGAGCGGGATTGAGTCGGCCCTGCGCATTTTCCCAGGCCCGCTGCGGTCCGCTCGATCCGCCGCTCACTGGGTGTTGGCCAGTAGTGCTGTGCGCACCCCGATTCGAGCGAGCCGCGCTGCACCGTGGCAGCGTGGGAGAATATAGCGGTCCCTGCGCGACCTGTACACCAGCCCGACGAGGACGTTCGGATCTGGCTCGGTCCGCCGTCCGCAGCGTCGCCGGTGAGGAAGTTGTCGACCATCTGTCAGGTGGCAATAGCGGGCAACAACTGCGGAAATCTGGCGCAGCCAAAAATACAGGGCACGGAAATTGCCGGCACGGAGCCGGGTCAAGGCGGGCGACAGCCCCGCGCAGCGAAACCTTGACTCTACTCTACCTGACCGGGGAAAGGCATCACCAATCCTGATTAGCGCTGTGCTTCAGCCAACCGGAGCCAGACCTCGGGGCGCTTGCCGGTGGTGGCGGCGGCACGGATGAGGCGTCGCAGGATGATCTTGAGGTCGAAGCGGCGGTTGAAGCGGTATT
>NZ_JAPUVQ010000026.1:0-94316 GCF_029255145.1 Accumulibacter sp. | reverse complement strand
TGCCCACGGGCCGGGCGGCCCTCTCTTTGCGCCCTCAAACCGAAGTTGCAGGCTGCAGTTACCGCATTGCTCGCACCAGATTTATGTCGGCTTGTGGACGCCGGTTTCACCCCGGCGCCGACAACTCAGGGTACCGATGTTCCCGGCCAGAGAGAAGGAGGGGAAGAGCGCCCCCTTGGCGAGGCCGATCTGAGCGGACTGCGCCGCTGCCTTGAGCTCCGCCTGGCGAACGTCGGGTCGGCGCCGCAAGAGATCCGCGGGAATGCCCACGGCCAGGCTCGCGGGCGCGACCGGGATCCCCGACTTTCCCGCCAGCCAGTCGTCGAGGGGCGCTGGCGGCATGCCGAGCAGCACGCTGAGCGCGTTTGTCGCTTTCCGCCGCTCGATACTGAGCTGGGGAATCGTCGCTTCGGTCGCGCCGAGGACGTTCTCCGCCTGGTAAACGTCGCGCCTGGTAACCACGCCTCCCTCGAATCGGGCGCGCGCGATCGCGAGGGCCTGCCGCTGGCGCAGGACGTTCTCGCGGGCGATGTCCAGCTGGACGTCGATGGTGCGGATCTTGACATAGGTGCTGGCTACATCGCCGATCAGGGTGACGAGCACATCGTCGTAGGCGGCGACCGACGCGAGAAAGGCGCCGCTGGCCGACTCGATTCCGCGCCGTACCTTTCCCCATACGTCGAGCTCCCATCCGACCTGCGCGCCGAACGCGAGCTGCCAGAAAGTGTTGCTGACGGGAACGTAGGGTCCCGAGACCGGGATCCGGCTGTAGCTCGCCGTGGCGCCCAGCTGTTGCTGCTGCGGGTAGAACTCGCCGATGGCGACCCCAAGCTGTGCGCGCGCCTCAAGGACGCGGACGCCGGCGGCCAGGAGGGTCAGGTTCTGCTCATAGGCGAGGTCGATCAGCTTCGACAGCACCGGGTCCTTGAGCGACGACCACCAGTCGCGATACTGCGCGCGGCCGGAATCCATCGTCGTGCTGCCGGCCTCCATCCAGTCATCGGCGACCTGTGCCGACGGGCGCTTGAAGTCGGGACCGATCATGCATCCGGACGACAGCAGGGCGAACGCCCAAGCGATCGGCACTCCTCCGGCACGCCAGAGCCCGGCGCGCGAACGCGTACGCCGAGGCCTGGCAACCGGTGATGCCAGGGAACTCCGACCGCCCATCATGCGGCGATCAAGGATAAAGGATAGGAAATCCAACGGCACCGTCGGGAGTGTATGAGCTCGCGTGAAGCGGTGTCAATCTCGGACTGGGTCGCGGGAACCGATCAAAAGCGATCCGAATCCCGCTTTGCCCGTGTCTGTCACGACCGGCGATGACGACTCGTCTTGCTTCAATCTGGACCTTTGCGCAGCGACACCTGCACCCCCTACCAGTCAATGCGCTGGTCGAATTCGCACTCCCGCGCCGGTTGAGTTCGGGGCTCGTCCCCACCCATGATGGCAACTCGCGTCTCCCGGAGCGGCGGCGCACCGGCGGGCATCAGGCGTGGCGGTGCGGTCGGTTCGCCCAAGGGAGCAACGGTCGTCGTCATGCACAGCGGCTGTGCGGCGCAGTCCCTGCTCAACCGGCCTGGGGCCGTGTGGTGAACACTCCGGCCCGCGCATTCTCGCTGACCGCCCGCGCAGCGGGATGGGTCAGCCGCCGCTCGGCTGAAATGAGGAAAAATCGCTCGCGGATCTCCTCCGTTTCCCCCAGTTTGACAACCTTGTAGTGCGCCGTCACGTCCGGGACGCTGGCCGCCGGCGTCGGGAAGGCCCCGGCGCCGGCTTCGCCGAAAGCCTTCATCAAGGCGCTGTCGTCGAATTCGCCGACGATGCGCACACGCTTCCCCTGCCGTTCCAGCCAGCGCGGCAGGGCGCCGTGAAGGGCGCTATCGCGCCCGGGCAGCAGCAGGGGCGCGCCATCCAGGCACTCCGGGAAGCCGCCCGTTAGTCGCGCAGCCAACGCGGGCGCAGCCATGAAAGCGACCCCCGATTCCCCGAGCGGATGGCTGTAGCCCTTGATCTCCGTGCCCGGCGGCATGGGGCGGTCGGCCAGCACCATGTCGAGACGGTGGATCGCCAGATCCGCCAGCAGACGTTCCAGGCGGTCCTCCTGACAAATCAGGCGCATCGCCGCGGGAAGTCCCAGCACCGGCGCAAGCAGGCGATGAGCGATGAATTTCGGCACGACGTCGGCGATGCCAACGCGGAAGGTGATGAACCGTTCCTCGGCGCCATTCTTCAGCAAGTCTTCCAGCTCGGCCCCGGTCTGGAAGATTTCCTCGGCGTAGGAGAGCGCCAGCTTGCCCGTTTCGGTCAGATCCAGCCGGCGCCCGACGCGCCGGAACAGCGTCACGCCCAGCCGTTCTTCCAACAGGGAGATTTGCCCGGACAGCGTCTGGGGCGTCAGATGCAGGCGCTCCGCCGCGCGAGTGACGCCGCCCGAGCGGGCGACAGTGACGAAGTAGTGCAAATGCTTGTAGTTGATCACGCCACCTCCGATGTTCGTGTTTTCCGATCATAATGCATCTTTATATCTGTTTGTATCGAACTATTCCGGCGCCCATACTGCGGCTGTCGTCTGTCAATCCAGCCAGAGGAGTGCCATGAACCTGAAGATCCAAACGCAAGACATCCTGCTGACCGACGGGTTGCGCCAGCATGTGGCCATGCGTGTCGCCTACGCCATGAATCATGGTCGGGACGTCGTCACGCGCATCGTCGTGCGTCTTTTCGATGTCAATGGCCCGCGCGGCGGCGAGGACAAATGCTGCGCCATCGAAGTCCGCCTCAAGGGCGCTCCCGCCCTGATCGTCGAGGATATCCAGACCGACCTTTACGTCGCCATCGACCGCGCGACCGAACGCGTCGGCCACACGCTCGATCGCCATCTGGCGCGGCGGCGCGATTTCCCGATGATTTCTGCCACGCGGCAACAACCGTTCACCGACGAAACGCCATGAAACGGCCTGCCGACCTGCCACCGACAGGCATCGTGATAGCCTTGGCCGCGCGCCGGGTATGGTCGCCAAGCGCTATTGCGCCGGCGGGCGGACGATGAACACGGCCATGCTGCGCGATGCCTTCCAGCACCCGCTCGGCGCCGCCAGGCAGCTGCCGGCGCAATACCAGCCGCAAGTCCGGCAGAGGGACGCGACACTGGACGCCGGCCAGATCATGGCGCCGCTGCTCGGCGGCACGGAGCGTGCTGCATGACCGCCAACATCGACAGCTTCGCCACGGGCCCGATGTGGGCCGGCTTCATTGCCTTCGTGCTGGGCATGCTGGCGCTCGACCTGTTCGTCTTCGGTGGCCGCAAGGCACACCGGGTGGCGGTCAAGGAGGCGCTGGCCTGGGTGATCGCCTGGGTCTGCCTGGCACTGGTCTTTGCCGGCCTGCTGTGGTGGTATCTGAACGGCACGCAGGGCGCCGCGGTGGCCCAGCGCAAGACGCTCGAATTCCTCGCCGGCTACCTGATCGAGCAGTCGTTGTCGGTAGACAACATGTTCGTCTTCGTCATGATCTTTGGCTACTTCGCGGTACCGCCGGAACTGCAGCGCCGCGTGCTGCTCTATGGCGTGCTCGGCGCCATTGTCATGCGCGCCGGGATGATCCTGGCCGGGGTCTGGCTGGTATCGGAGTTTGCCTGGGTGTTGTATGTCTTCGGCGCCTTCCTGGTGATCACCGGCATCAAGATGCTGATCTTCGCCGGGCACGAGCCCGACCTGGGGAAAAATCCGCTGCTGCGCTGGCTGCGCGGCCACCTGCGCATCACGCCGACCTTCCACGGCGAATCCTTCTTCGTCCGCCAGAACGGCGTCCTGTGGGTGACGCCGATGTTTCTCGTGCTGGTCTTGATCGAGGCCAGCGACATGGTGTTCGCGGTAGACAGCATCCCGGCGATCTTCGCCGTCACCTCCGATCCATTCATCGTGTTCACCTCGAACATCTTCGCCATCATGGGCCTGCGCGCACTGTATTTCCTGCTCGCCGACATGGCGGATCGCTTCCACTTGCTCAAGTATGGGCTGGCCCTCGTGCTGCTCTTCATTGGTGGCAAGATGCTGGCCGCGCCGTGGTTCCATCTGCCGATCCAGTGGTCGCTGGCGATTGTTGCCGGCACCATTCTGGTGTCGGTGGTGGCCAGCCTGGTCCTGTCGAAACCCAAAGCGGTCGCCAGAGGAGAAACGGCATGAGCCATCCCGTCGATCTTCCCGTCCCCGCAAGTTGCCGGCGCGATGCCGATGGCCATCTCGTCGGCCTGATGTTCGGTAGTGCGCCGCCGGTTCCGGCGCCGGCAACGAATCCCTGGCTGGTCGCCGTCGACGGTTCGGACAACGCCTTGCGCGCCGTCGCGCATGCCGCCGGTCAGGCCGGCACGATGAAGGCCCGCGTGCTACATCTTGTGAACCTTCAGCCGTGGCTTGTCCTGGAAGCGGCGGAAGCGCAACTCGCGCAGCGGGCCTGGCTCGCCACCGCGCGGCCGGGCGCCCTGCTCGACGCAAACAGCCAGCCCCTGGCGGCCGCATGTCGCGCTGGGCGAAGCCGCCGGGCAAATCATTGCGCTGACCGAACGGATCGACTGGAGCGGCACCGTCACCGGCAGCCGCGGGCCGGGCGTGACAGAGAGCCTGCTGTTGGGCTCGGTGAGCGACAAGCGCATGCACCTGAGTCCGCATCCGGGAATGGTGGTGCCCTGACCACGCCGTCCTCAGCTGACGCCATCCCCCGCTTCTTTCAGCCCCGGAAGGCTGAAGCAAACCTTCCCGGAACCCAGGCCGTTGCCCTGCCGCAGTGCGGCGCCGAAGCCATCGTCAGCCACCATCCCGGCCCGCCCAACGGCGGCCAGACGGTGATGATGGCCATGGCCGGGACGGCGGCGGAACCAACCATGTGACGACCACCGTGACCCTGTTCGTTTCCATCTTCAACCTGTTCACCAGCCTGCGGCACTTGCTGGCGTTCACGGACAGAGATGCAACGCGTAGCCGCGGCTTCCGCGGCCATCGGTGTGCGGCGAATACCGCACAACGCCCCATCAGACCCTTGAGTTTCTTGGACTTTTTTTCCGAAGGCAAATTATCATGAGCAAAGTCAACCTGAGCTTCCAGATCCCCTTGTCGGTGCAGCAAATTCTGGAAGCATGCCCGAAATATACCGTGGCCAGTACCTGGCAGCAGTTGTACGAACTGGCCACGCGCGACGCCGTGAATGGCGTGCACGAGGTGGCCTACGAAGTGCCGGGCCGAGGCCGGGTGTTGGAGGCCAATGTGTGCCGGGTCAAGAACGGCATCGCGGCCAACTACGTCGAGCCCTACATGCGCCGCCGAGATCCCGATTGCATGGTCATCGCCGACGACCTGCCCACCGACAAACCCCGTTTCGAGGATCAGTACGGCGCATCGTTCGAACCTTTGCGTGCCGAAACCTTCGCCTGGCTCCAGACCCAGGAACTGGCCGTGTTTCCCTTTATCGCCGGGGTTCCCGGGATGGGTATGGATGCCCTGGTGGTGGCTCCGGCCAACGCCGGTTTCTTCGCGCTTGGGCTGGCCTTGCTGCAGGGCATCCTCGACGAAAAGGCCTTGTCGCCGGACTTCGACCCGAAGGCGGTGATCTTCGTCGCGCCACCGTTTCGCCATACGCATTTCAAGGGCAAGCAGATGGTGGTGCACAACCGCCGTCCGGGCCGGCACGAATTATTCAGTTACAACCTTTATCCCGGCCCGAGTGCCAAGAAAGGCATCTATGGCGTCCTGCTCGCCCTCGGCGAGCGCGAGCATTGGCTGACCGCGCACTGCGCGACGGTGCAGGTCATCACGCCTTATGCGAACAAGCTGTGCATCATGCACGAAGGCGCCAGCGGTGGCGGCAAGAGCGAAATACTCGAGCAGGTCCATCGCCAGAAGGACGGGGCACTGCTGCTCGGTACCAATGTTGTAAAACCGCGCGCTACTTGGCGTAAAACCGCGCGCTACTTGGCACACAACTACGTCATAAATTCCGACTTTTAACGCCTCTTCAACACCCATGCCAGTCGCCCTCACGTTGCGCCATCTTCCTGGCGGGTTTCGTAGTTCGTAAACTCCGCCCGTGGTGGAGATCACCCACGCTAAAGGGTGATCTCCACCACGGGCAGCGCAGGGGCTACGCCTTCAATCTTTCCGGCCCTCACGAACACCTGCTGCCCGACACTGCCCACGCCCCTGGCGGTGATCGTCGCGCCGTCAGGCAGGGTCACGGTACGCAGCTCGTTGGCGATCGCCGTGACCTCCCCGACCAACAGGGGCGCATCCGGCACGAGGGATAAAAACTCTCGCAGCGCGTTACTCATAACACTCAATCTCCAGGGTCTGGCGAACTGTCGGCAGCGCCGCCTTGATCGCCACGCTGCGCACGATGCCGAGACGTGATTCGGCGCCGTCGGAGAAGGCTACGAAGCTCCCCACGGGATAGATGCCGACCCCGGCGAAGATCGGGGTCTCCAGCGTCAAAAGCTGCTGCGGGCCGGTGTCGGCCAGCACCGCCAGGCCGCGCTGCCGAGCGATGTCGGCATGGGTGGTCAGAGCGTCCACGATCATCGGCGCGAGCAGGTCACCGGCGGTCCCGGCACGGGTCACGCGGCCCAGAATCCCGATCCCCTCGCCGCTGATGTAGACCCCGTTGTAGGCCGGTTTTTCCAGCCACTCGATGGACTCGCGGGTGGTCGCGGCCGCGGGCAGCGAGAAGTCTGCTACCACCCCGCCCCAGTCCCATGGCGCCACCGGATAGCGCGGCAGGATGCGCAGGGTCTTGCTGTTGCGGCTGGCCTGGACGTAGCCGCCGGCGGCTTCGGCGATGCGCGTCACGGCTTCGATGTGGCTGCCGGTGTGCGACCAGGCGCCGGCGGGCACCAGCCAGTCGGTCATCTGCCAGTCGAGCGACCAGCCGATGCCAGCGCCGTTGACCGTGAGCGCCGCGGCCATCACTTGTTGCGCGGTCAGATCGACCAGGTTGTTACGGCTGACCGAGGCGGCGTACGGGTTACCGAGTTCGGCGGCGATGCCGCGGCCGGAGACGGTGATCCGCGATTGTGGGAAGCGCCGGTCGCGCGTCACCTTTTCCGCCAGGAGCAACCAATTAACGCCGTTGATCGTTGCCTCGAACTCGACGGGTTCGCCCGGCGCCGACGGCAGCACATCGTCAAGACTGGCGCCTGGCAGGCTGGCCTCCCATCCCCAGACCCAGGAGTCGGCGTCGATCATCACGGACAGTGACAGCGGCGCCATGGCCAGAGAATTCGCGGTCCGAATCAGCGTTACGTCATTGATCACGAGATAGGTCCTCAGAACGGGGATGACGACATCGGCCACGGGCAGAGCCGGATGGTGTGGGCGCCCGAACACCAGATGCAGAGAGACAGGCATGGCGTCGTCGAAGAGCAGCGCCGTAGACGCGACGTACAGTTCCGGTCCCGGTGGATCGCCGGGCACCGGGGAGACGCCATGCCCAGGCCGGCCGGCCTCCTGCCACGGGATGATCAGAGCCAGTGCCCGCGGTACCGCCAGGCCGGCTATCGAGACCACGCGCGTGCTGCGCCGCACGCCGATTGCCCACGGTACCGACAGTACTGGACGCGGCCGGCGGAATAGCTCTCGCCACCGCTCGCTCACCGCGAAAGGTAGCGGGGTGCCGTCGCTGAACACCAGCCGCAGCGACGGCCGCAACCAGGTGTAGAGCTGCTGCCAGCCATCCGCCAGACGCTGTTCGATGGGCGACCCGCCCCTCCACGGCAAGTGGGACAGCGGCCGCGTACCACGGGTCATCGGTTGCCATACCGTGCCCACCTGGGCACTGCGCCGGGCGGCGGTTTCGATCCCCACCACTGCCGCCGTTTCGCTGGCGGGCGTGGCCCGGTGCGCTGCCCGCCGGAAGTGGGACAGCCTTTGCGCATCCTGCCAGCCGCTCTCCGCCCAGCGGAAAGGGGCGCGATTGACGGCGTTGTCGTAGCCGATCGCCAGATCCGCCAGCGGCGCCCCGGTGGTCGCCGCCATCGCCAGTGCGGGCACCCTGGAAACGGCGATCGGTGAGCTGATCCCGGGCACGCTGGCGCCGCTGGCGAGCGGCCGCGCATCGGCCCTGAGCGCTCCCGCCGACGTCGCCGCAGCCAGCGTCGCCGAGCTGCCGAGTTTGATGATGACCGGCGGCGTGCCGGTGCCGCCGAACACCAGATCCGGAGAGGCCGGCCCATCCGAGAACAGCAGATCGACCATCGCCGACCCGCTCAGGGCTCAGAGAGTGTCGCGTTGAACAGGAAGACAAAAGCGCCCGCATAGAGCGTCACGTCGTCGAGCGTGAAGGCCGCACCGGGCGTACCGGTTACCGCCACATTGCCGTCGCAGACCCAGTTGCCGTCGCCATCGACGCCGCGCGCCCACAGCACATCGCCGGTCGACAGGATCTGCACCGGCACGCTGACGGCAAAGGCGATCACCCCTGCCGTGACCGTCCCGCAGGGCTTCTGCAGGGTGATCGTGGCGATCGGCGAACCACCGGCCGACGCGCCGGCAGCCGGCTGGGTGGTCGTGTACAGTTCCAGCCGGCCAGCCGTCGAGGCCTGGTCGAATTGCCCGACGATGGCCTCCGCCCGCGCGCCGCGCGCCGCTGTCGAAAATACCAGGCTCATGGCATCAGCTCCGGCGTCACGGTATCGGCCACCACCGCGTTGTACAGCCCGGTGTGGTCATGCGCCATCACCACGTAGTCCAGATCGTGCCGTACCTGGGTGAACTGGTAATTACCGGCGGCGTCGCTCCAGACCTCGCGCACCACCGCGCCGTCGCGCTTGCGCAGCAGGCGCACCCGCCGCGCCACCGGGTAGTTGGGCGTACCGACGTTTTTCGTCGTCCCGATGACGCGGCCGTGGCCGCCGTTGTCGGTATCGAGCATCAGCCGCGGCGTGCCCTGGCGCAGAATCCTGTGCGCCGGTGGCGTTTGCCGAAGCAATGCGAATGGGGTGGGCGCCGCCGAGCGCGCCAATCCCAACCCGAGCGAGTCCGCAAATGGCCCGGTTGGCGCTGCCGGTGATGGCAAGCGGCCGGCATAGACCTGGATCTGCACCTCGCTCAAGTAGCCGTTATACCGTGCATCGACGCTGGCAAACCCGGAGTCGTCGCCGCCGATCTGAATCCGTTTCGGAAAATTGCCGCTCGGCATGTCGAGATTGGACAGGCTGGCGATCAGCCCGCGGTCCTTGAGCAGGAACGCCGATCGATTGAACACCGAGAGCTCGAAATCCTGCCACTGGTTCAGAACCACCGCGCCGGGCCCCCCGAAAAACGAGTTGTAGCCGCTGGCGGCGAGATAACCCCCCATGTAGCCAAGCGAATCGAAATGCAACGTGAACGTCCCGAGCGACCCATTGGCGCCGATCATGATCAGCCGGCACGCGGTGCCGGCTGCAGGCAGCGCCAGCGGATACATCGACCAGGCGATCGACAGCGAATTGGTCGCATTGCCAAAATCGGCATGCGCGGCACACTTCAGAAGGTCGTTCGTTCCCCCCGGAAAATAAGCCGACCCCTCGCCAGCAAAGCGACTTTGTGCCGTCGAGATCACGACGTTACCGGTGCGCGTGAAGGTATGCCCTTTCACATCCGGGAACGAGGTGGCGCCGTTGGCTCCGGCGAGGTGCAGGCCGACACTGAGATCCTTCCAGTAGAGATTGCCTGGCATGGATTACCGCCAGGGGCCGGTGGTGTCGAAGAAGGCAAAGGTGCCTGCTGTCCCGGCGCCGACCGGCACCACGCGCAGATCGCGCGCCAGCAGATTGTCGGCCGCGGCGATCTTCGCGCCACTCGAAAACAGCCCCAGCGGCAGCAACTGCGGAGTGCACCAGATCCCGGGCGATACCCCGCGCAAGGCGTTGAATACGGTCTCGAAGATATTCAGCGGCGTTAAATACAGGCCCGAATCGGGGCCGTTCGGATACGGCATCGGTCCCTGCCCACTGGTGATGGTCGTGCTGGCACTCGGCACCAGCAGCGGGAACGCCTTGTAGGCCACCGCCGACCCTCCGACAGCGGTATAGGGGCGCGCCAGATACAGCTCGCCGGTCACCAGCGCCATGGTCGCGTAATCGTTGTTGTCGCCCGGCGCCGCGGCGCTCTTGTCCGACGCGTATCCGGACAGCACGCACGACCACGCGTCGCCGCTCTTCACTGGCGCGAGATCGCCAAAGGCCATTATCGCGCCGCCCGCCGGGTAGGTCGGGTGATAGGTCGTCAGCAGATAGACGGTCCGATCGTCGGCGACCAGCACCCACGGCCGCGCGCTGCCATCGGCCACCGTGCTCTTGGTCCACCAGGTGCCGCCGCTGCGCTGAACCGATGTCGGGAACGGCCCGGCGCCGGTACTGATCGCGGTCATGGTTTCATAGCCGACGCAGCGCGCGGTCTTGCCGCCGGTATCGTCGACCCGCAACAGGCAGGCCGTCGCCGCCACGTTGCCGCTCTTGTACGCCGCCAGATTGGTGCCGCTGAAAGCCTTGACCCAGCCCGCGCCGGCCAGCTTGAGCGAGATCGATCCGGTTGCCGTCTGGTCGGCGATCCCCGTCGCGTCGAAGGTCAGCGTGGTATTGCCGCCACCGACGGTCAGCACCTTCTTCTCGCCGTTCAGACCGCTCGGCGTCGCGCCGGAGACCAGGACCACGCTCCCGACCTCGGCGCTGTGCCCGGCACTGACCGTCGCCGTCGCCACCCCGCCGGCCACCACCAGGCTGGCCACCGCCGAGACCGCGAAGCCATTGACCAGGCAGGCGTCGAGGACGTTGATCAAGGCGCCGGCGGTCCCCGAAAGGACCGGCGCGCCGGTCAGCCCGCTGTGGAAGTATTTGACCGTCGTATCAGCCGGCATCGCTCGCTCCTATCGTCATCATGGGGTGTCGACATCGCCGCGGATGCCGATCGTGAACTGGTCGTCGGCCGCCGCCGGCGGCCCCTGCAGGACGGTGCGCGCGACCCACACCGGAAAGTTGCCGGCGACGGTATTCAGCCGCACCAGGTTGCCCGCTGCCCAGCCCGCGCCCCAGCCGGCCGGGTCGATGCTGAAATACGGCACGCCGGTGGCCGGGTTGATCGGCGCCAGCGGGTTGGCGATCGCGTGCCCGGTGACGATCTGGCCGATCGTCTCGCCGATCACATTGACCGTCGTGGTGTTGGTGAAGATGACCTGCCAGCGCTCCTGGATCGCGCCGCGGTTGGTCACCACGACCGGGTATTGCGTGGTGTTGTAGCTCGGGCTGGCGCCGCTGCCGATCAGCGTATCCGACCACACGCCGGTCCACGTCGCCTGGTCGAACCAGTGCGACACCCGCGCGTGCAGATCGCCCATGATCAGCGCCGAGCTGACCAGCGAGCCGAGCGGAAAGTCGTGCGTCAAGGGCCTGGTGATCACCAGGTCGCCGTTGATCTGCGCATCGGAGCACAGCGCCATGTCCTCGATGCGGTGCTCGATGCGCACCGGCTGCGCGTACCCCGAAACATCGGTGAAGGTGATCGTGCCGGCGTCCAGGTCGGTGGTGTAGCCGCTGGCGATGGTCTGGTCATCGGCGCCGATCACCCGCAGCCGCGCGATGCGCACCCGCCCGAGGTCGATCGTCTGCGCGTTGCTCACCGTCGCCGGCGAGGTCGTCGCGGTGTGATGGATCACCAGCACATCACCCTTGCGCAGCACCGGCACGCGGCCGTCCACCGGCAGCCGCACCGGATCCAGCCCGAGCACCTCGGCCGACAGCGGCAGGTTCGACACCGCCACCGCGTTGAACAGCGCGGTATCCGGCATCACCAGCTGGGGCCGGAAGATCATCCCGCCCGAGACCCTGGCGGCCGAATACCACCACTCGAGCTTCTCGCTCGGCGACAGCCCGGCATCCGCCACCAGCGCCCCGAAATGCAGGGTCACGATGCCGAACTGCGCATCGATCGTGCCGCTGATCTCGCTGCTGCCGATCGAGCCATCGAGCGCGCTGCTGGCGCTGATCTGCACGCTGTCGCTGGCGCGATTGGCGCGCACCGCAAAGCTCGCCGGCTGCACCGGCGCGCCCGAGACCCGGAAGCGATAGCGCCAGTCCTCCCACAGCCCCTTGCGCGTCAGGCAGGCGACGCTCAGCGCCGGCGCGCCGCCGCCGGTGTAATCGCTCAGGCTGACCACGCCGCTGGCGTAGTTGATCGACCCCGCCACGGTGCCGCTGTTGGTACTCGCCGACGGGTCACGCACCAGAGACCCCGCGCGATCGACGTACACGCTGCCGTTGAGCGTGAAGCGCAGCGACCCCGGCACCAGGGTATTGCTGATGCTCGGCAGCAGGTCGATCTGCAGCGGGTCGATGGTTTGCGACTGCGACTGCAACCCGCCCGCCGAATTGCTGGCCTGCCGGTAGCGGGCGACGATGTTGCCGGTCGCCACCGCCGTCGCTGCCGCTGACGACCAGGCGCGCGTCTGCACCGCATCCTGATACGTCGAGCCGGTCATCGTCCGGGACTGCGACACCGCCTGCAGGGTCACCTGGCCGCCCAGCGCCACCGCCCCGGTGGCATAGTTGATCGAACCGCCGATGCCCGCCGTCGAGGCGATCGACAGCGCCACGCTGGCCTGGTTGCCGGCCGTGCCCTGGCTGCCCGAACCGGTCAGCGTCAGGTTCGCGGCGATCAGCACCAGCGCCCCGGCGCCATCGTCGCGCACCGTGTACTGCCCGCCGACACTATCCGAGAACGACAGCGTCAGGCTCTTCGGCAGCACCGCATTGCCCAGGCTGAAGTTGCTCGAAGCGCCGCCGGCGGCGTGGTTCTCGGTAACCGCCGTGCCCTGCTTGAACTGCGTCTGGATCGTCGAATTGCTGTCCGGCAGCACGCTCGGCAGCAGCACCACCTTGCCGTTGGCGTAGTCCACCCAGCCCGTGCCGTCGCCGGCGAGGCCGCCGGCACCGTTGTCGGTCACCGTCCTGGTGATCGCGTTGGCGAGGTAGGTGATGGTCAGGTTGCTCGGCTGCAGCGCACCGCCCGGGACGCTGATCTTGACCGCCGGCGCAGCGAAGACGCTGCCGCCCACCTGCGCCGCGTAGTGCGCCGGCGTCCCCCAGCTGTACAGGATCTCGGTCGCCACGTCGGGCAGCGCGCCGAGCGTCACCACCATCGACCCGGTGCCGTAATCGACCATCCCGGTACCGACGCCATCGTCGCCGGCCAGGTTGCCGGTGCCGTTGTCGAGCAAGCGGTACCACTTGCCGAGCGCCATGTAATCGACGCTCACCGAACCCGGCGCCGGCGCCGGCGAGAGGTTGATCACATAGTTGTAGCCGCGGTTGCCGAGCGAAATCGGCGTACTCTCGGTGTGCCCGCCAACCGCGATCGCCACCGCCTGGGCGGCGGTGTAGGTCGCGCTGCCGCTGGTCCCGGTCGAGCGCGCCACACTCACCGCGCCGCTGGCGTAATCGACGCTGCCGGTGAAACCGGACTGCGCGACGATCGCGCCGGAACCATCGTCGACCAGCGTCACGCCGCCGATCGAAAGCTGTAGCGAGCCGCGCGCGATCGCCCGGCCGAAGTAGCGCACCGCCACCTGGCCCGGCGTCGTCGTCACCGTGCTGGCAAAAGACAGCGCCGGCGCGCCGGCAATCGGCACCACCAGCTCGCGATCGCCGGTACAGCGCGCGTCGATGATCGGCGCCTCGGAGAGCGCCGAGGGGACGATCTGGGTATAGACCGTCTCGGCCTTCAGCGTCAGGTCGCCGAGGCTGGCCGCCTGCGCCAGCGGCGACACCCCGTAATAGCTGGTGGCGTCGGCGGCGAAGGTCGCATGCACCCGCGTCGGCGGGTTGTAATAGTCGCTGGTGTAGCGCGTCACCGGCGCGCCGGTGAACGCCAGGCGCAGCGCGTCGGAGATCTCGATCACCAGCACGTCGCGCAGGTAATCGCCGTACTGGTCGGTAAACACCTGATTATCGGCCCGCGAAATGATTCGCGTGATGCGCACATATTGGTAGTTGGCCGGCGTATCGCGCTGCACCAGGCCGAGCACCTCACCGACTCCAGGCGAAGACGTGGCATGCGCGCAATGCACCTGCACGCTCTTCTGCCCCACCAGGTGATTGCCGTACAGCGTCAGCCGGGTTTCGGCGCCCAGCGCCAGATAGCTTTCGAGCTTGTTCTGTGCCGCCGTGCGGGCATCGGACCACGAGCGGGTGGTGAACAGCGCTGCCGAGACGCGCGGATCGGCCGGCGCCTGCGCGATGATCACGTGTGATCCATAGTAGCCATCGACGGTATCGGTGAGCACCGCCGGAAACACCTTGCGCAGCGCAATCCGGCCGTAGGTCCGGTCGAGCTCCGAAATGTCGGGGAACAGGTTGTTCGACACCCCGTCGACCACCGCGATGCCGGTGGCCATGCCGCCGCCCTCGGGCACATCGTCGAGCACGGCGGATTTCAGCAGCTTGATGTCGCCTTCCAGGATGGCCATGCGTTACACCTCGATCAATTTAACAGTCGCGACATACCAGGTATCGACGCCAGGGTCGGAGAAGGCCACCACCGGCTCCGCCGTCAGCGCGTCTTCGGCAGCGAACACCACCGTGAAGCTGCGCCCATCGGCGAGGGTCAGCACCACCTGGCCGGGCAGCGCACAGGCCAGCACCCGCAGCGCATCGACCGTGGCGCGCGTGATCCAGCCGCCGTCGACACTGCCGGCGAGGGTGATCGGCCGCCCGGCCAGGCGCTGGCCGGCATCGACGATCAGCGCCCCGGTGAGCGCGTATTCGGTCGACCGGATCACCGTCGGCCAGTTGAATTCGTCCGTCCACAGCATGTCGGCCGGCAGGCTGACGCTATCCAGCAGGTGCTGGGTCATGGGCTCACACCGTGACCCATTGCCCGCCGTCCCAGATCGCCAGCGGCTTGCCGTCGGCCGTCGCCACCCCGGCCGCGACCAGCGCCGCCCAGATCGCGCGCAAGCTCCGATCCTTGGTGGAGAGTTCGAACACCGCCCTGATCGCCGCCGTGCTGCGCGGCTGCCTGGCCCAGCCGAGAGGGTCCGAGGGGCCGATCATGCCGCACGCGACTTCAATTCCTTGAGCACGCCGATCAGCGATTGCGCGGCGTCGGGGCTGGCGGTATCGACCGGGACAGTCTTGCCGCCGACGACGATTTCCACCCGGTGAACGCTCGCCGGCGCCGGTGCCGGTGCTTGGGCATCGCGCGTGGCGGATCTCCGGGCCTCTTCCGTCGCTCGCTGCTTGGCCCGCTCGAAGGCCCCCGAATACTCGGTGAGATAGCCCTCGGTCGAAGTCACGGCGACGGTGCGCAGCTTGCTTTGCAGGGCCGCCATTTCCTCCGGCAGCAGATCGGAGAAGGCCGCGACAAAGGCTTTGACGGCCTGCCCCGTCAATCCCTGCTGGCGGGCGATTTGTTCGTGGTCGATGGCCTGCGTACTGACCGGGCGACTCACCAGGCCAGCGGCCTGGTCCTGCTGCGACAGCCGGCGCCGCGAGTAATAATCCTGGATCTCGGCTTCCGTCGCGTTGGCCGCCCGCAGCTGATCGACGGTCAGCTCCCCCGAGTTGTCGCGCAGATCGATGTTACCGGTGATGCCGCCACGCTTATCGACGTTGCCGCCGAAGGTGCCGCTGAGGTTGGTTGGCCGGCGCTCGGCGGCATCCTGCAGCCGCAGCACCTGGTCGGTCGCCCGCCCTGCCGCGGCGCCGAAGCGCTCGGTTTCATCGGCGCCACCAGCCATCGCTCTAACGATCGCCTTGCCGGCGGCGTCCACCTCGATCGTCAGCCCGCGCATCGCGGCCTGAATGCGCAGGGTGTCGGTGGCGACCCCGCCATTCGCTTCGATCACCGTTTCGGCGTAGCGCCGAAACGCGGCGGTAATCTGCGCCGGCGTCGCCGTGCCCGCCGTGCGGATCGTTTCGAACGCCTGTTTGGCGGTTTCCGCGGTGCGCTTGAGTTCTTCGGGAGCCCGCATGCCCAGCGTCTTGAAGGCCTCGGTCACCGAGTTGATCCCCGGCGCCAGGTCGTCGAGCTTCTCCTTGGCGCCGTCCAGGCCTTTGCGCAGGCGCTCGCCAGCCAGCAGGCCATTCTTGCCGAGGGCTTCCCAGCGCTTGCCGAGCTCCAGTAGCGCGGCTTCGGTGGTGGCCGCTTTCGCCGCCTGGTCGAGACTGGCGGCGAGCGTCTCGCCCACGTCCAGGCCCTTGGCCCGCACGTCGTCGAGACGCGCCAGCAGCGTGTCGAAGTCGTTGATGGCGGTCTGCGCGCCGATGCTGATACCTGACGTGAGTTCCGAGAGGTCTTTGCCGGTGCGGCGCACGGCCTCGATGAGCACGGCATCGAGCGCCGCGGCCAGGCGCCGCGCACCCTGCTCGGTGCCGTCAAACGCCGCATTGGCCTCCGCTTCGAAGATCCGCAAGTCCTTGCCGGAGAGCGCCCGCTGCCACGCCTGGCGCACCTGGTCGGCCGAAAGCTGGCCCTTGCGCGCCAGGTCATCGAGCGCGGCGCCGGCTTCGTTGAGGCCCTTCGGGCTCGACAGGTCAAAGGCTTTGGCGAGCTTGCCGATCGCTTCCGCCGCCTGGTCCCCCTTCTTGATCTGCTCCTCGAAGTCCGCCACCAGCTCTTTCGAGCGCTTCGATAGACCGAAGGCCGCATCGGCGGCCCGCTGCTGCTTGGCAGCCAGTTCCGCCGTCTGTGCGGCCATCGCCTTGCTGGCGGCTTCATTGGCGCGGGCATCGCGTTCTTGCTCCTGGTTGCGCTTGGCCAGTTCGGTGAAGCCGAAGGCGGTTTTTCCCAGCCATTCGCCGATGTCCTTGAGGTTGGTCAGCAGGAAGGCGAGGGAAAAGCCCTTGAGCAGCGACAGCGCCGTACCCAGCTTGCCGGCGGCTCCCGCCAGATCGAGCACGCCCGCCGCGCTGCCCACCCGGGCCGCGTTGTTGGCCACCTGCGCCGTGGTGTTGGCCGCGGTGGCGGCGGTGTTGGCGATCGTCGCTGCCGTCGCCACCCCAGTCGCGGCGGCCGTGGCGGCGACCGCCGTGCGCAGCCCGAGGAACTCGGCGGCGATGCCGTAGGCTTTCCAGCCCAGCCAGGCCTGGCCGGAGTTGATCAGCGCCGCGGCGATCAGGTCGAGATTCTGGCCCAGGGTCTCGATCACCGCCGCCGCTTTGGCACTGGCGCCGCTGGCTTCGTCGGTCTGGCTGACGAACAGCGCCCACTGCGTCGACAAATCGGTCAGCGCCCGGCCGATCGTTTGCGGCAGCTTGCTGAATTCCGTGTCGATCGTCCGCGCTTGCCCTTGCAGCGCCCGGATCACCGTTTCAGCCGACAGCGTTCCCGCTTCGGCCAGCTTGCGCAGCTCGCCGGTGGTCACGCCCAGGCCGTCGGCCATCGCTTTCGAGAGCCGTGGCGCCTGCTCCATCACCGAGTTGAACTCGTCGCCGCGCAGCACGCCCGACTGCAGGCCCTGGATCAGTTGCTGAATCGCGGCCCTCGAAGCATCCGCGCCCTCGCCGGAAAGTGCGATCGTCTTCGACACCGTCTCGGTCAGCGCCAGCGCTTCCTCGGTGCCGATCTGCATCGCCTTGCCGGCGTCGGCGATCTTGGTGAACAGCTTGGCCGTGTCGTCGAGCGCACTGCCGGTAGACAACGCGATGTCCTGCACGCCCTTCATCGCCGCCTGCAGCTTCGGGCCTTCCCCCACCACCAGCGCCATGCGCGCCTGCATGCCCTTGGCGGCATCGGCCACCTGGCCCATGCTGGCCGCGGCGTCGACCAGGGCATTGCCGCCCTGGATCGCCAGATAGGCGCTGGCGAGCAGCCGCAGCTCCTCGGAGATCGAGCGGACGCTGTCGCGGATCCGGGTCTGGGCGGGCACCGCCTGTGCCGCCGCGCGCTGCGCCGCCGGGCCGATGCCGTCGATGCCGGCGCCGGCCGCCTGGGCGTCGGTGCCGGCCTACCGGGCCTCCCTGCCCAGCGTGTCGACCGCCGTGGTGAGGCCGGAGACCTGCTCCCTGCCGGAGACCGACGCATCGATCTCGACGCGGGCTCTAAGCTCGTCGGACATCGCCGCTCTCCGGGGGCGCTACGGGATCAGGAAACGCCGCGCAGATCGACGGTAAACGGCGCGCTTTGGCCAACCGGCGTTTCCATCTTGCCCTTCAGCGGCACGGTACCGAAGTTGTCGGAGAGGAAGTCGAACACGTCGCCGGCCGACAGCACCGCCTGCAGCACGCGCACGATCACCCGGTTGTCGTCGGCGTAGTTCTTGCCGTCGAGCAGGAAGGCGCCGCGCACCTGGGTCTGCGTCGCGCCGGCGATCTGCGTGCCGGTGATCGCCGCATAGGTGCCCGAAACCTTGATCGAAGCGCCCTCCAGGATGGCGCCGGTGGACAACACCTTGACCATCCCGAGCTGATAGTTCACCAGATAGTCAGTGCCCAGCACATAGGTCGGGGTTCCCGAGGTGTGCTTGACGGCGAAGCCGGCGACGGCGAAAGCCTGCTTGCTGAGCTGGACCCAATAGTCACGCTTGGCGACGATCACCTCGTCGGTGATCGATCCCGAGCCCTGCGACAGCGCGCTGGCGGTGCCGAGCAGGGCCATCGTCATACCGTCCTTGCCGGTCTGCGACATCGTGATTTCGAGTTCGGCGGGTTTCTGCAGCGCCACCGAGCCGATCACCTGGCCGTAGGTGGTGAGCCCTTTCGAGGTCTTCTCCTTGATCTCCGAGTTGGTCTTGATCGCGAACTTCTCGCACTCGAACGGGCCGGCGAGGCCGAGCGCCTGGCCGGTGGTGGGATCGATGCGGTTGACGTAGAGGTCTCCGGCGCCGACGAATACTTGAGCAACAGTCATGGTGGTTTCTCCTGGTGGGTTGAGGGGATAGGTTCGGCGTCAAGCGCCGCGCACGACGACTTCGGAAGTGACGGCGATCGGGAACTTGAGAATGCCGCCGCGGTAGCCGGGGGTGATGGCGCCGGGATTGGCCAGCACCAGCGGGGCGTAGGGATAGCCGGGCGCCCAGCCGAGCAGCTTGGCGAGCACGGCATCGAGCAGCGGCGCGGCGTCCGATCGCACCGGTGCGCCGTCGCCGGGGGTCAGCGGGTTGCGCACCGCCAGCACCACCTGCCAGCGGGTGGCGGTACGCGCGGCGCGGCCGTTGTTGCTGGTTTCGCTGACGGTGTAGCCATCCCACACCACATACACCGCCGGCAGCTCGACGCGCAGGCCGATGTCGCCCACGTCCGCCGCGCCATGCACGCCGAGCAGTCCGGGGATTTCCGCCAGGCGCTCGCGCAGCAGTGGTTCGAGGCCGAGCATCAGCGCCTCTCGCCGAGGTATTCGATCGGCAGCGGCGCGGCGGTGCGCACGGTGACCACCGCGGCGTACAAGCCCTTGCGAGTCATCGGCTCGCTGCTGACCATGTCCCAGCGCAGCACGGCGTACTCCTGCTCGCCGACCACGGCGCCGTCCACGATCGTCATCACCGCTTCAACCAGGTCGATCAGGCCGATCACCTGCCCGTCGCCGTGCCGGGCGGCTTGCGCGCTGCGGCTGTTGCGGGCCAGGCAGGCGATGCCGAGCGTCGGCTCGGTCATGCCGCGCGCGGCGACGACGCCCGCACCCAGCGCCACATACACCGCCGGCGCATCGGCGCCGAACCGGCCGACCAGGCTGTCGCCATCGAGATCCGGCAGCGTGTCGATCTGCCGCAGCCGCTCGGCCAGGGCGGAGGTTTTGAGCAGGGCGACCAGTCCCTGTTCGAGTTCACGGAGCATTCAAGGCCCCCTGCAGCCGGCGCTGGATCATGGCCACGATATCGGACGCATCGTCCGGGCTGATGCCGAGGTACGGCCGCGCCGGCATCTTCACCGCCCTGACCATGGCGAAGCCGCCATTGGCCAGGCGGAAGCGCAGGGCGCCGGCGTTCCTGGCGCGGATCGTGCCGCCGAATTGATGGATGGCGGCATAGATGCGGTTCACGCCCCACTCGGCGAAGTCCGCCCCCGATTGCGACGAGATCGACCCCGAGAGGTGGCCGGCCTCGGTCAGCGTGCGGCCGCCGGAGACCTGCGCCCGCAGGCTCGGCTTCCAGCGCGTGCCGTCGGGCGCGGTCTCGGTGCGAAAGCGCAAGCGGGTGGCGCTTTCGCCCAGCTCGGCAACCTCTTTCGCGATCGCCGACCGATCGTCGAAGACGCCCACCAGGCGACGCAAGGCGGCCAGCACGGCCGCATCGTCGACGTGGATCGTGAACCCCATCAGAGGCCCCGCTGTTCGCGGCTCCAGAGGCGCGGCGGGCTGACCACCTCGACGCTGCCGCCGCCGGCCTTGGGCGAGGTGATGACGTCGGCGCCGAAGGTCACTTTGCCGGTGGAAATGTCACGGCACAGGCCCATCGCGGCGTCGTAGGCCTTGAGCACCGGGTCGCTGGCGCGATCGCCGTGCAGGTAGTAGCGGGCGACGTCGGCGGTCAGGCGCTTGAGCACCGGGGGAACGGTGCCCAGCGGCGTGCTGTAGCGGCCCGAGAGGTAGGCGTCGACGGCCGATTGCGCGTCGTCGATGGCGCCCGACATCAGCGCCAGGGCGGCCGTCACCGCGGCCACCTCGCTGGCCGCCCAGCCGGTCAGCGGATCGCCGGCGATCGCCAGTTCGAGTAGCGCCGGGGTCACCGCGCGCGGCGTGGCGCGATCGGCGACCTGGGCCAGCTCCTCGGCGCCGAAGCGGGCGACCAGGTCGGCGGGGGTGAGGTACAAGGTGATTACTCCTCGACAATCCGCACGTCGAGCATCGGCTCGGCGCGCAGGGCTTCGATCTGGTCGCTGCTCAGGGCGTCGGCGGCGAGGCGGGTGGGCGCGCGGGTCCAGCTCCGGCCAGCGCGGCGGAAACCCTCGGCCAGGGCGCGAACGACGATCACCTTTGCCTGGTCTGCGCCGGCAGCCGGCGGTTCGGGGGCGGGTGTTCTGGACATGTGTGCTGCTCCTGATGTTCGTTGTCGGTAGGTAGCTCAAAGCCAGGGCGCGCGGCGCCCTGGCTTGGGATCGGGCGCTTGCGGTTTAGCCGGTACTGCCGACCGAAAGCCGCCAGAAACCGTAGGTGCCGGTGGCCCGCGCTTCGGCGCCGAACTTGTATTCCCCGCGCAGGAAGACATCGTCGTTCTCGGCGCTGATCTGCTGGACGAACACCGGCGCCTTGCGCATCTGGACGATGAACGGCTTGACCGGCTGGGTCGTCACGTGCAGGAACCAGGCGGTGGCGGAGGTCAGGCCGGGGTTGACGAGCACCTTGGCGGTGCCCTTGTAGGGATTCGGCGAGTTGTCGGTGAGCTTGTCCTGCTCGCACAGAATCCGGGCCACCGATTCGAGCGCCGGCGGCACTTCCAGGGTGTCCGGGATGAGCCGCAACGGCATCCCCTCCTCATCCTTGAAGGACATGACCGCGGCCCGGGCGGCGCCGTAGCTGGCCAGGGCGGCGGCCTGCGTCGCCACCGACAGGGCGACCGTGAGCTTGTTGCTGACGCTGGCCCCCTGCACCAGGTGGTCGGTGTCGTAGTAGTACTGCCCGTCGAAGCAGAGGGCGGTGAACGCCGCGTTCTTCAGGCTGTCGACGATGATGTCGTGCAGCTCGCCGCCGCTCATCCCGGCGCTCCTGGCCTGCGTGTTGTAGATGCCGAGGCGGTCGTCCTCGATGTCGTTGCGGCGGACACTGATGGTCGTCTCCCAGTCCTCGTTGGCGACGTAGAACTTGCCGCTCTCCAGGTTCTTGACCGCCTTGTCGCCCGCCCACTTGCGGAATTTCGGGAAGCGCGAGAGCCAGGCGTAATCCTCGCCGGCGCCGGTCGATGGCACTTCCATGGCGCAGGCTTGCCACTGCCCGGTCTGGGCCGTGAGGCCCTGGTTGAAAATGGTCTTGAGGCCGGTAAAGATGCTTTCGACGTTGGCCCGGTTGACTAGCATGGTGTGGCTCCTTGAGTGAGGATAAGGACTGGGATTGCGGGACTGGGATTGCGGGGGACTAGGCTTGGCTTACTCGACCCACACGCCGTCGGCGTCGATCTGAATGACCTTGCCGGCGATCGATCGAGTGGAACCGCCACTGGTCTTGGCCACGGTCTGGTCGTCGACGATGTAGCAGGTCTTGCCGAGATCCGCCTGCACGACCAGGTCAGCGCCGTGGTTCGCCCACTTGAACGCCTTCCTGCGGCTGACCAGCACGCTCTTGGCGCCGTTGGCGCCGGGGTTGTTGTTCACCGACTGCTCGGCGCGCCCGAGGTACTGCAGGGTGGTCGCCACCGACCCCGGCGCGGCGTAGCCGGAGGCGTTGGCGGCGACCAGCGATCCGGCGTAGATCACGGTGTTGGTCGCGACAAGAACGGCGAGCAGCTCACCGTCCATGGCGGGGGTGTTGCGATCGGCAGCAAGTGCGGTCATGGGTCAGTTCCGTTCAGTTCAGGGGTTGAAGGTCAGGAAAAAGTCAGGGAAGCAGTCAGGGAAGCGGTCAGGGAAGCGGTCAGGCGACTTTCCTGGTCGTCAGGTAATCCTCGGTCTTGACGCCCAGCAGCTGGCAGACCTTGGCTTCGTCGGCACTCAGGGCCGCCATGCCCGCCGCACCGGCGTTGCTGCCGCCGGTCTGCGTCGTTCCCGGCACGATCACCACCGGCATCGCGGCCAGGTAATTCGAGAGCGCGGCCAGATCGCGGGTGCCCAGATCGCGCGCCCAGGTTTCCAGAGCGGGGGTCAGTTTGCCGGCGGCCTTGCTGGCCTCGATCACCTGCTCGAGCGCGCCGGCTTGAAGCTTGGCGTTCGCCGCCGCCAGCTGGCCCTGGAGCTTGCCGTACTCGCCCTGCAAGGCGGCCAGGGTGCCGACGGGGACGAACTTCGCCGGGTCCGGGGCGAGGGCCTGGGCGGTCAGCGCCACGACGCTGGCCTTGATCGTCTGGATGGCGGTCAGCGCCGCGGCCAGCGCAGCCGTTTCGTCGCTGGTTTCGTCGACGCCGAGCGCGACCAGGAGCTTCTTGAGGGTTTCATTCACGGGCGGGTTCTCCGGGGTGGGTGGTTGGGGGGCGAGCAGGTACCGCGCCGCCAGTGCGGCAAGGTCGGTCAGGCCGTCGATGGCCGGGTCGTTGGTCAGGCTGGCGCCGAGCAGGCGCAGCACGCGGCCGGACTCCGGGTCGTAGGAAATCAGCGGCGAAATGTAGCGGTACTCGCGCGCGGCGATCTGCCGGCGGGCGGTGTCGGTCCAGTCGATGCCGACTGCCCACAGGCCGTCGCCGGGGCGCCATTCGAGTACCGCGTACCAGCCGGCGGCGGGCGCCTGCTGGCCGCTGCGCTTGGCGTGCAGGGTGGCGTGCTCGTAGTCGATGTAGCCGTCGCGCTGCTGCGCGGCCATTTCGGCGACCAGGCGCAGGCCATCCGCGTCCGTCATCAGCCAGGCCGGCACGTCGGTGGGCCGACCGTCCCACGCGTGGAACGCGCCGGCCGGAATCAGGCGGACATCGGCAGGGACCGGGCCGCTGGCGAGCTCGCTGCGCAGGGCAGCGACGGCCGGGAGTGGGCCGCTGCGGGCCAGAGCGGCCAACCCTGCGGACAGGGCGCCGCTCTGGCCCAGCGTGATGCGGGAGGCAGTATTCGAGAGGGGAAGGAAACGCGACATGAAGCGCATTGTCCGGCCCCGACCCGCGCTACACTGGTCTGAAGCGCTTCACGACCTTCGCAACCCACGCGCGCGCGACAATCCGGATCACCCATCCATGATCGGAGGCAGGAATGAGTTTGGACAAGGCTATCCGGAGCGGCCGCGAGCATCGCAAGAGCTACGAGAAACGCGGCAAGCCGGGGCGCTTCGCCGCCTCCTGCCGGCCGCACGGTGGCGGCCACAAATACCCCTGTCCGTGGTGCCAGCGCGCCCGCCTGCTGCACGCGCTCCGCGAAGCGATCGCCGTGCGCGAGCAGCTGCGCGAATGGCGCTGACCCGAAGGGCAAACGTTCCCGGGGTCTGCCCCGGTTTTCCCCGCTACGGTTTCTTGCGGCCAGCCCAACCTACGCGCTACGCGCTAGAGCCAGTGGAAGCCCTTGGCGATGAGGCCGGCCAGGCCGATGGCAAGGGCGATCATGGCGCCAAATAGCAGGCGAAAGTTCATCTCGTCGGCCTTGCGTAGATCCTTGAGGTCGGTGCGAATATCGGAAATGTCGCGCTCGATGTGGGCGACAGAGGCCTCCATGCGGGCCACGCGCGGCTCAAGGCCAGACGGAGGATCGCCGCCGCCCCGGCGGGCATGCAGCCGCCCGTCGCGCACCTGGCGCTCTACCTCAGAGAGGCGGGAATCTAAACTGACCGGATCAGGAGGCATCGTTCAAAAGCTTCACGGCGTTTTCGAGATGCGCCGTCACCTGTTCGGCCATCGGCTTCATGGCCTGGTGCAGCGGTTCATTTGACACGCTGAAGCCGACCATCAACACCAGCCGCAACAAGGAAGATTGCGACTGGATCAATTCGCCAAGAACGGCAGCGGTTTTGTCATCCATGGCCAAAGTATAGGATCTCCGGCGCCGAACGGCAATCTTGGCGGTGTTCGCTTTCCGGGGTCAGGCCCGGCATTACCGGCGGTACGGATCGGTGAGCTGTCCCGACTCATCGATGAGCCCGGCCCGGCGCAGAAAGTCGGCGGCGCTTTGTTTCGAGTCGCGGATTTCCCGACCAAACGCCTTGATGTCTGCACGGCGTTGGTCCGGCGTCAATAGGCGCTCCGTTCTGCCTGACAGGGCGGTGGTCGTCTCCTTCAGCGCGACGCTTGGATCCAATCGGTGCTTCATGGGTGAGGCCCTCCATTACGCCAGCGACGGCTTCGTTTGACCACGGTGGGCGTGCAAAAAGCCGCGTCAAAGGCGGCCTTGCTCTGGACCACACGTTATCACAACCCGTTCCCGCGTCAATGAGCCCGCGTTAAATTTCGCTCGATCCGCCAGGCGCTGCGGCGGATCGAGCACCGCCTGAGCAAAATGGAGCGGCCGGCGGGGATTGAAGCACAGCGGGATCCACCGGCAAACCGCGAATGCCTCTAGTTCAAAAGTTGTAACCCGTTTAACGCGGGTGTTTTTCGTGGGGAATACCTGAGGCTGCCCGGACACGTCCGGCGCCTTAAATCGCGATTCTGAGCCCCGGCCCCGTGCCGGGGTTTTTTTCGCCGGGGTGGTGTTCTATACTGACTGTGCTGCGACCGGCGCGAGGGTCTGGAAAAGCGTCGTCAGATATCGTAGGGCTTCGGGCCTGACGGTCATGCGGGGGTGCCTGGTTCGACCAGGAGGGCGTCCCGCCCGCCGGTTACAGCGATCCTTCCAGCAGCGTAAACGCCTGGCCGGTGAGGTTGGCCCGCTCGACCACTTGCGCACTGCGCACCGCATTGGTGTACGCCTCGCCCTTCAGCCGGAAGTTCGGCCGAACGGCCACCCGCACATAGCGCTCGTCACCGATCCGCCAGACATACAGCAGCGCTTCCCGGCCCGGCGTGGCGTCGTGGATCACGGCGTCCGGCTGCGCCAGGCGTTCCGGCAGCCCATAGACCCACTCGCGCGGTACCGCCTTTTCGGCCTTGCGCTCCGCGGCGAAGAGGTGGCTGATCTCGCGCTGCTCGACCGACACCCCGGCGCTTTCCAGCGGCATGCCGGCGCGGCCGAGCGCGGCGAGCGTCGGCGGCGACACGGCGCCGATCACGCGCCGGCCGCCCAGGCCCTTGGCGCCACCGCCTTCGACGGCGTTGACCCAGGCGGTGTAGTCCTGCATCAGCGCCGGCAGGCTCTCCGCCGCGCTGGCGAAGGCGGCGGCGCCCAGGCCAGCGGGGGCGCGTTCGACGCGCTCGGCCAGGTGTTTGCCGAGGCTGCCCAGCCGCCCGCCCGGCGGGTAGTGGAACGCCGGGTCCACGCCGGCCGGAACGCGCTGCGTCTCGCCGCTGCGCGCATTCGTGTAGTCGTTCCAGGTCTCCGCGGGCGCGGTGTCGACAGCCTTGCCCAGGCGTTTGAGCTGCCGCTCGCCGAGCTGGATGACGCGGCACTTGCAGCCCCAGGCCTTGACCGGCAGGTGGCGCTGCCACCAGGGGTCATCGACGGGCAGCACCAGGCCATCCCAGGCGACGTGCTCGGGGCGCTCGTGGGCGCTGGGGACATGGTCGTAGAGCAGGTACGGCAGCGTCGCCTTGGCCGACTGGATGCGCTGCCACTGCCCTTCGGCGTGCGCCGTGCGCAGGTTGGTGTCGTAGATCACTTTCAGGCGGCGCGGGCTGCCGAGCTGGGCGAGCACCTTCTCGCCGGTCTGGGGGTCGATGATTTCCTGCTTGCCCCACCAGCCGCGCCGGACCAGGTTGGGGCGCAGAGTGTCGATGAAGGTCTGCAGGGTGGTGCCGTTGGCCAGGGCGGCGTCGACTTCGGCGCGGATGTCGACCAGCAGGTCGAGGCTCATGGCCTTGGCCACGGTAAAGGCGGCCTGGTGCTGCTGCTGCCAGACGTCGAGATACGAGAAGCCGATCCGGTAGCCCTTCTGGCGGAAGTAGTTGACGGCCTCCGCGGGGGGCAGGAGCTTGAGGGCGAGGTCAATCATGCGCTGGGCATCAACTTCGGCATGAACGACAGATCCATGAAACACTCGCCGAAGCTGATCGCCAATGTCCATCTCTTCCGGCCATGATGTGTGGTATCGGGGTCACCCACTCGCTGTACTGAAAACGTCTCGGTAATCGCCGTCACCACCACGTCCGGTTCACTCGGCTCGGCGACCCACGGAATGCAAATCAGGTCGAAATCGCGTTGCAGGCTCCCATGTACCGCTAGAGCGTAGCCATGCTCCCGTACCAGGGTGGCCAGTTCCGGGTACATGCCACAGTACAGCGGCGCGAATCCGGTCGACGGCGAGATTCTCTCGGTCATTGGCCCCCCGGCACCGCCCGCCCGGCGACGTAGGCGCTGAACAGGCCACGGGCGAGCAGCTCGGCGACGGCCTGGGCGTCCATCTGGGCGATCGCCTCGGGCAGGCGGTCGCGGAATTCTTCGAGGGTGCTGACCTGGTGGGCCAGATCATCGATCGGGGTGAGCAGGCCGTCGACGGTCGGCTGCCAGTCGTCGCCCATCCGCTCGGCGAGCTCTTCCAGGGCGTCGCGCTCGGCGGCGGCGCGGGCCGCCGCGGCGAGTGCGGCGAGCGCGGCAGGGCTCTTCTTGCCGGGATCGGGCGCGGCGTCGTCGGCGCGCAGCGCCTGGCCCGGCCTGGCCGGCGGCCGCGGCGGTTGGCCGGCGCCGGCGGTCTGCGGGTCGGCGGCCGCCGGCGCGGCGCTGGCGAGCGTCTCTTCGCCTTCGGCGGCCTCGGGGATGCGCAGCTTTTCGTGCACCCAGGCGACCGGGATCTTCTTCATGCCGACGCCCACCAGCTTGGGCAGGCTCTCGGCGTAGGCGGCGAGGTCCTCGGCTTCGCCGGTGTCGAACACCAGGCGCGGGCAGCGAGCCAGGCTGTCGATGCCGCCGCGGTTGAGGGCGATCAACGGATAGAGCAGGTCGCGGGTGATGGTGCCCTCGATCTGGCGCGCGTCGGCCTTGAGGATGTCGTGCCGCACCTCGTCATGCAGATCGGCATTGCCGCTGCCGATGCCGGTGGCCTTGGCCTCGGCGCTCATGGTCTGACCGAGGATCGCCTTCGACTGGCTGCGCTCGGCCCAATCGACCATCGCCAGGTGCGGCGAGGTGGCGCCGCTGGCGGTGACGCTCTGGATCTCCAGTTCCATCTCGGCCGGCATGATCGCGCGCGCGTCGTGGCCGAGGGCGGTGACCGCGCGCAGCAGGCTGGCCTTCTCGTCATCGGTGGCGCCGGAGAAATACTTGCCGGTGATCATCGGCAGGCCGAAGGTTTCGAGGAATTCGGCGAAGTCGCCAATGGCGAACGTCTTGTACAAAAACGGCCAGACCAGTACGCGATGCAGGCCCATGCGGCCGAGGTAGCCGGTCTTGGCCTTGCCGTAGGTGTGCAGCACCCAGCCGAACGGCTGCAGCGGCGCCCCGTCGGCCGAGTCGTCGCGCAGGCGCAGCGCGCGGCGCGCGGTATCCAGGCGAAACCATTCCTGCGGCCGGGGATGAAACGCGGGCAGCAGCTCGCGGCCGTTCTTGAGCCATTCGAGCTCGACCGGCGCGAAGCCGTGGCCAACGCCATCCATCAGGGCCACCAGCAGCTCCTCGAAGGGGTCGGCGGCGTCGGTCAGCACTTCGGTGAGCCATTCGGCGTGGGCCTTCTCGGCCGCGCTCGGCTGGCGCGGCGCCTCGATCGTCCAGTCGAGGCACAGCGGCGCGCGCCGGCGCTTGCCGAGCTCGGCATAGAGGTGCGCGTCGCGCTCTTCCATGTCGGCGAACAGCCGGTGCTGTGCCCAGAGGTCGCCGTCGTCGGCGGCGCGCAGCAGGCTCGCCACCCGCCGGGGGCCGAGGCCGTCGAGCTGGCCGTCCAGGTATTGGTTCTGCAGCGTGGCCACGCGTGCCGTCTGCGGCTCGCGCAGGGCGCCCTGGTCGATGGGCCGGCCGTATTGGTCGACGAGTTTGGGCATCAGAACATTCTCCTCGAGGGGTTCCGGGTGTCGCGGTCGTCGTCCCGGCGGCCGCGCTTGGGCACCGACTCGAAGCCGCTGGTCACGGCGGTGGCGTCGCTGCGGCTGGCGGCGTAGGCCAGCAGGTAGGCGACGCCGGCGTCGCCGTGGCGCTGGCTGCCGTCCTGGCCTTTGCTGCGGCTATCGGGCAACAGCGGGATGCCCTTGACGACCTGGAAGGCGCGCAGGTCGTCAAGGTGGTCGGCGTCGCGCACCAGCTCGATGGTGGCATCTTCGAGCCCCGCCTTGAAGGGCGCGGTGTGGTCGCGATACCAGGCCAGCGAGAGCATCACCGCCTCGATGCGCGCGGCGCCCCACTTCTGCACCGCCTTCTCGGCCAGATACTGGCCATTGCCGCGCGCGTCGAGCTTGCCGGCCGACAGCCGCGGCAGGCCGTCGCCGATGGTGTAGAGCGCCTCGCGTTGCTGGTCGAACGGGCAGTTCGACAACTCCAGCGCGAACGGAAAGCGACGCCGCAGCGCCTGGATGATCTGGTAGGGCAGCAGCACCGAGAGGTCGCCGCTGCGCCCGAAGTCCATGCCGAAGCCGCTGCGCAGCGAGGGGTCGAGCGTGGCCAGGAGCGGCCGCGCGTGGGTGTCGAGCCAGTCGCGCATCTCGGCGCTGCGCAGGTGCTCGGGCCACAGCGCGTAGTCCTTGGCCGGCGGCTTCCAGCGCAGCACTGGGGCGTCGACCATGCGCGCTTCGATCAGCGCCCGCGACAGCCAGGCGCCGCCGCTGTTGCTCGGCACGCAGTCCAGCTCCTCCTCGGCGTCGCCGCCATACTGGTCGTAGATCCCCCGCACCCAGGCGGCCTGGCCCGCGGCACTCGGCGGCTGGCCGGTGCGCAGGCAGACGCGCTCGTAGAGGCCGGCGTCGACGGCATCCTGGAAGGTCACCCGGTGCAGCGCATACGGCTTCTTGCCGGCGCGGATGTCCTGGCAGAGCGCGTTGAACGGGTTGTCCACGCCGTTGTGCGTCGAAATCACATGCACTTGGCCGCCCCAGATCAGCAGCGCCAGCGCGGCCTTGAGCAGCTCTTGCTGGTCGTTGTGGAAGGCGTACTCGTCGAGGATCACCCGTCCCTGCTTGCCGCGCAGGTTGCGCGGCGCCGAGGACAGCGCCTCGATCCGCCAGCCGGACTGAAAGCGCAGGGTATAGATGAAGATCGACTTCTTCTCTTCGCCTTCCTGCCAGACTTCCTCGGCCTCGGAGATTTCGTCGGCGGCCAGCGTGTAGGCCTTGGCGAATTCGGCGCAGTCGCGAATGAACTCCTGCGCCATCTCCTTCATGTAGCCGATGTAGAAGGCGTTCATGCCGGACTGGCGGGCGGCGAGCAGCGCGGTATCGGCGGCTTCTCCCCACGACAGGCCGATCCGGCGGCTTTTCTCGATCACCTTGACCGACGCGGCATCCTTCACCCAGCGCTGCTGGTAGGGCAGCAGCGCCATCGGCGTGCGGGCTTCGCGCAACGCGGCCGGGTCGTGAATGGGCGGGATCATTTAACGCCGAGGAGCCGCATGCGAATCTGCTCCGCGGAGTCGTCGGAGAGGCCGCCCGAGCGGGTGGTATCGACGGCGCCGGCCGCTCGGGCGCGGGCGCGCAATTCTTCCAGCTGCGCCGCGATCGGCAGCTGGCGCGCGGCCGCAAACGGTTCGAGCAGGTCGGCCAGCACGATCCCGCGTGCTGGCGCCGTGTCGCCGGTCCAGTGGGCCAGCGCCTTGAGCGTGTCGGCAGCGACCGCGGCCGCGCTGATCTCGGGCATGAAGCTCTTGGCCGCAGCGCGCAGCTTGGCGATGGTGTCGCCGAGCGTGGCCATCGCCTTGACGCCCTCGAAGGGGTCTGCGGCATCGGCGGTTTTTTCGAGCAGCGCTTCGCAGCGCATCAGGCCGGCGGCGATGATCCGGCCCAGGGCTTGCTCGATGCCGCCGCCGGCGACGATCAGCGAGGCGGCGCGGAACTTGTCCCAGTCGTCGGCGGCATCGCGCGCGGCGCGGTACCAGTTGCGCGCCGTGCCGGCCGGCACGCCGACCTTCTCGGCGGCCTGCTCGAGCGGCAGGCCGCCGATGTAGGCGGCGCGCAGCTGCATGCGCAGTTCGGGGCTATGGGCCATCAGGGCACTGCCTTCCGCCGTGGGCTCATGGCATCTGCCGGCGACCGGCGACCACGTCGCGGCCCTCTTCGGTGAGCATGGCGATCTGGTAGCGGTACTGGATCAGGCCGACGTCGTCCAGCCAGATGAGGTCGGTGCAGACACGGGCGAGCGTGGCTACGATGCCGTGCACCCGCTCCAGGTCGTCCCGCAGGTCGCGCGGGTTGCAGGTGCCGTCGTGAAACAGCAGGCTCGCCAGCAGGCTGCTGGCGCGTTTCTTGTCGAGCGCGGTCATCGGTGTGCCCCTTCGTGTGCGGCTCCCAAGCCGTTGCTGACCATGGTGTTCATCATCATGCGGATGACGTCGCTCTGCATCTTGGTCTCGCCGACCAGCTGATTGACGGTGCTGGCCAGCTTGTTGATCGACTCGTAGAGCATCCCCACGTCGCGGTGGGTCGGCTGCGCGCGCAGGGTGACCTCGAGGCCGGCCAGGCGCTCGGCGTGCTGCTCGTACTTCCGGACCAGGTCGTCTTCCATGGCGCTCAGGCGGTCGTTGGTAACCTTGTTCTGGTTGACGATGTACATGTATGCCGCCAGCCCCCAGGTCAGCCCGAAGTTGGCCAGTCCGAGGCCGAGCATGATTGTCTGTTGGTCCATCAGTATCCTTTGCTTTGGAGGGCGTGTTCGAGGTCCGCCTGGCACTCGACGCAGGTCTGGACGCCAGGCAGCGCCTGGCGGCGGGATTCGGGTATCGGCTGCTCGCAGACGGCGCAGGACGCGGCCGAAACGGCGGCCCGGCCGGCCCTGGCGCGGCGCTCGCGAGCCGCCAGGGCGTCGTCGCGCAGCTCCTGTTCGCGTTCGGTGGCGCGGTCGAAAATGTCGCTCATGCGTCGCTCATGCGGTGCGCACCGGCAGCGTCGCCGTCAGCACCAGCACCCGGCCAGTCGGCGACAGCGTCGCCTGGCAGCGCAGCAGGTAGGCCGCGCCATCGACGCCGCCGTGCACCGCGTGCAGGACCGCGGCGCCGGATACCGTCGGCGAGCCGGCGAGGACGTCGCCCGGGTTGGGGTCGCTGCCGCTGAGCAGCGACGACGAGACCGGCGGCGCGGCGGCGATGGTTTCGCCGGGATCGACCTCCGAGGCGAAGTCGAAAGTCACCACCAGCACCTCGGCCTGGTCCTTGGCGGGAAACGCGGTGCGCATCAGTAGCGGGCCTCATACGAGCGCCGCGCCCTGGCCGAGAGGTAAGCGCGGCGCGGCCGGCGGGCGATGTACCGCGCGTCGCTGGCCAACACCGCGACGCCAGCGAGGGTCAGATTCGCCGTACCGCCGGCGATCGCCCCGCCAGACGCCGCGAGCTGGACGCTGACCCACAGCGCGCCAGCGCCCATCGCCTGAACGAAACCGGCGGCGCTGACCGCCACCGACACGGTGAGCGCGCCGGAACCCGAGGCGTCGGCGTTGCCGGATCCGCTGATGGCGCCGACCGGACCGCCCGAGAGGGTGCCCGAACCACCGGCAACCGCAGCGCCGGCGCCGGCCAGCTGGACGTTGACCACCAGCGCGCCTGAGCCGCTGGCCTGCGCGGCGCCGTCGGCCAGCGCCGTCAGCGCTGCCGCCAGGGTGGCGTTGCCGGAAGCTTGCGCGGCGCCGGCGCCGGCCAGCAGCACGCTGGCCGACAGCCCGGCCGAACCGGCCGCTTCCGCCAGGCCGCTGGCGCTGATCTGCACCGTCGCGGTGCCGTTCGCCGCGCCGCCGGCGACCGAGAAGCCGGTCGCCGACAGGGATACGGCGGCGGCCGCGTTGGCGGCACCGCCGGCAACCGCGACGCCGACGCCCGCCAGCGCGATGTCGGCCCACAGCGCGCCCGAGCCGGAGGCGATGGCGCCGCCGGAGGCGGCGCCGGCGAGGTCGGATGATCCGCCACCGAACCAGATCACAGGCGGCTGTGATCTGAAGATCGCGGCCGGATTGGCCGACAGATAGCGCATATCGGCATCCGAAACATCGCCGAGAGCCGCTACCAGATAGGCTCTGGTAGCAGTCGAAGCGCCATACCACAGCAGATCCGGGGACACATAAAGGGTCGTGGCCGAATTGGCACTGGTTTGTACCGCCGCGCCGTTGAACGACGCGGCCAGACCCACTCCCGGACGCCAGCGAACGATGCCGACGTAGTCGCTATCGTACGCAATGGTCGGTCCGGTAATGGCGATATTCGTATTACCGGCAACCGTGGCTCTGGCCTCCAATACGCCGTTTGTACAGTAGATCCGCGGCGTCCCGTAGCCATCGACCGCGCTCGAAATGCCGTGCCGGCACTGCCCAGCTGCCGCCTGGGCTACGACCAGAAAGGAGACAGCTTCGCCATTGACCACCCCGGACGGAATGCTGACTGCGTACGAGCCGGAGTTTTGCGAGCTTCTGAGGCCCAGCTTGTCCGCAGCTCTGGAGAAGCTCGGGTGGACCACAAAGGTCGATTTCTTGATCAGATCCAGGTAGCCCGAGCCGATATTGATGCACGCCCGGACGCCATAGCGCGGATCAAGGTCCGCAATGTCCTGCGGCAGCAAGCGGTTGTCGGACGGCAGGAACATCAGGAAACGCTGCTCAGTTCGCTGAAGTGGGCCTCGACCGTCACCGCCTGCCCGGTGTTGCCGGTGAATTCGACTTCCAGTTGCATTACGGCGGACGACACATTGAGACTGTATTCGCCGACGGTGTTCGAGGCCGTGCCGTTACCGACGGAAAGAAGGGTTTTCCAGTCCGATCCAGCAGCCGCCGCTGCCGGCTGAGTGGCGTTATGCGCTATCAGCACATTGGCACTGCACTGCAGCGTCGGGCCGGTGGCGCCGTTGGTCATCTTGAGGGTCAAGATGCCGCCAAAGGCCGTCAGCAACTCCAACCGTCCCCGCGTCGTTCCACCAGCGGAGTTGCTGGTGGAGGCGACGATACTACGGGCAGTCTTGGTCGCCGTAGTCACAGCAGCCAGTCTCCGGCGTCCGACCAGGCCAGGCGGCGGATGGTCAGTTCATCGATCGGCGCCTCGATCACCAGCAACCCAGGGGTTGCGTCGGTCCCGGTGCCGGTCGCGAAAACCTTCTCGAACCAGGTCGAGGGGCGTTTGCACTGCGTGTAAACCAACGCCCTGACCGCCAGGGCGGCAGATGTTCCGACCCAGGTGGCGTCGATCCCGGCCCGGATGGTTGGCTTCGAGCAGTCGAACGATCCCAGCCGGCTCATCCAGTCCCAAATCCGCGCCTTGCCGGCCGACAGGTTGTCCACCTGTGTCCAGTCCATGCCCGAGCGCATGACCTCGTCGACGCTGACGGTCGTTTTCCAGACGACAAAGGCGCTGGCCGTGTTCAGGTAATCGGCGATCGCCTGCGTGTCTCGGGTCGCCTTCTGAGGCGCGAGATTGGCATCGGCAATGATGGCCGACTTGAGAGCGGCGGTCTGCGCAGGGGTCAGGTCGACGGCGTGCGCGCACGTGGCAAGAGCCCAAACCAGCAGGGCAAAGAGAAATTTCATGGCTGTAGTCCTCATCAATTAAAGTGCATAGGTGCCGTCGTCGTTCCAGATCGCGCGGCGCACGTCCAGCTCGGACACCGGGTCAGGCTCGACGGCCAGCGCTTTGAGCTTCTCCGCTTCGTCGACGCCCAGCACCCCGCCCGTGGCCATCTGGTCCAGCAGTAGCTGCGTAGACGGGTGGCCGATGTCGATCCCCTGGCCGGGAGCCAACCAGCTGGTGGCGCGCCGCACGACGCTGGCCAGCGAACTGGCGGACTGCGCGAACGCCTCGATCTTTTGCAGCACGGCGTCGGCCGCTATCGGCCCGTCGGCGTAACCCGCCAGAACATCGCGCTCGGTAATCAGGCGCGATGCGAGGCGAATACGGCCGACGTTCAGGGCGTCGGTAATCGCCTGGCTGTCGCGCCCGGCAATCAGCTCAGGCGACACGCGCGCCTGGATCTCGTCGCGCAGGCTCATCAGTTGTCGATCTGGAAGGTCAACGCGGCGGCCGGGAAGCTGACCGTGAAGCCGGCGCCGGTGACGTTCAGCGCCGCCGTCAGGTTGATGCAGATCCAGCGGTTGCCGGCGGTCGAGGCGTCGGTCCAGCCGGCCGACTGGACGTTGCCCCAGGAAGCGGTCGAGGTGGACCAGGCGATGGTGCCATTGTTGCTGGTGGTGCCGCCGGTACCGCTCGAAGCGCTGGTGCTGCCGGCCGACTGGCTGCCGGCCCAGTTGGCCAGCGAGGCGGTGACCGCCTGGCGGCCGTAGCCGGTGCCGGAGGTCGACACCTCGGTACCGGACCCGGCATCGCTGCAGGTGTCGGTGTAGAGGGCGAGGTACCAGGTGGCCGGGGCGCCGAGCGACTGGCCGCGGATCAAGGCATCGAGGGACTTGTTCTCGGCGTAGTCGGTGAGCGCGGCAGCCTGCGCCAGGCCGCCGAAGGCGAGCATGGCAGCAAGCAGCAGGGCCTGGAGAGTGGTGCGGATGGTGCGGATGAGGGGCATGGTGGTCGGGCCTCCGGTGGCGGTTGATGGGTCGCTGCGGGCGCTTTTGGGCGCTTTTGGGCGCTTTTGGGTTATCACAGCGTTTGCCGAGTCTATGCGCGCGCGGGAGGTCGGGCTGGTCTGAAGCGCTTCAGCTCGCCCATAAAAAAACCCCGCCGGGGGCGAAGGCGGGGTTTCGCGAAGCACCGCTTCGCGGCGCCGTAGCCGGCCCGCGATGCAGCGCGGGCCGTGGAAGGGCTGGAAGGAGGAGAACGGGGCTATTTGACCGCAGTCAGGGCTCTGATGGTCGCGGGCGAGTGAACTTCGCCCTCTGAACGGTCATGATGACCTTGCAGGCGGGGTTTGGTCATCGCTTCGATGTCCGCCGGCTGGCAATGGATCTCTGCCTCGGCCAACCGCTTGTCGAGCACGCTGAGTTCGGCGCGTAGATCGCTCAGGCTGTCGCGGGTTTCGAGATAGCCGGCGAGCGTCAGCACCGGCGGAATGGCAATGCCGATCGTCCGGCGATGGTGCCATTGCGCCTCCATCGCGTTGAAGCGTTCGATGTAGGCCAGATTGAAGGGCATCGCCGTCAACCCCGTGAAGCCCATGGCCAGCAGTGTGAAGCCGTCGCGGGTCATTTCCAGCATCCGCCGAAACTTTCCCTGTTCATCGGTATAGGAGGACTCCTCAAAATTGAGGAGCATAAATTCTTCAGGCACTTGCGGACGGATGTCGCGAATAGCACGCAGCACATGGCAGTGCTGCTTGTGGAAATGCTCGGCCACCTTCAGGCTGGTGGTGAACACCCGGTCCCCATCGCGGCTAAACAGCCTGCTTTCAGGGAATAAATCAGGGTGCAGGGTCTTCATGTCAAGCTCCTTGCGATTGCGATTCGAGGATTTCGGCATCGGCTACGAGGCGGGCGACGAGGATGGCGACGACGTCCATCAGGTCGAGGGCGATCGTTTCGGCGGCGCGACGGTCGGCCAGCGCGCTGCCGGACAGCGCGAGGTTGGCGGCGACCGCGATCGAACTGATCCGGGCGGCTTGCAGGGTGAGGGGTTCGCGGATGGGCGCCGCGGGCGCGGGGGTGGGATGAGGCATGGTGAGCTCCATATCGTGCGGATGTGAACCGCCTTCCCGCTTGCATTCGGGAGGGCGACCGTGTTGGGTTTGCAAGACCGGGATATGGAACCGGCAGGCCCGAAGACCTCCCCACACGGCCGCCCAAAACTTGGACGCCATGCGACGGACGTAAAAAAACCGCTGTGGGCGGCTGTCCGCCATATCTCCGGGCTTGCATTCCCGCATCGCTGATGTGCAGCGACCGCGGAACTGTAAGCCCGGCATTGCTGGATTGTCAACAGGGTGGCCATGGCTCCGGCTCACGCCTCGAACAGCGCCAGCTGCCGCGCCTGCCCCGGCGCCAGGCCAGCGACCGAGTCGCCGGGGCTGCGCTTGATGATGGTGCGGATCCGGCGATCGGTGAGCTGGTGGTCGGCGACGAGCTGGGCGACCGGGGTGCCGGCGCCGTAGGCGGCGATGATCCGGCGATCGCGCTCGTCGCGCATGGCGGCAACGCAGCGGGCGATGGTCAGCTTTGCGCCGGGGTAGTTCCAGATCAGCGCTTCGGTGGCGCTGTCGCCGATTACCGCCACCAGCCGCCGGCGCGCCTTGCTGTTGGGGTTGTCGCCGGTGGGCACGTGCAGGATCTGGCCGCCCCAGACATTGACCAGGGCGAGCGTCGGCGCCAGGCCGATCAGGGCGATCAGCTCGCGCACCGAGGCCGGCAGGTTGTCGGTGGCGCTGGCGTCGGCGTCGGGCGGCGGTTCGGTCATGGCTGCGCCGCGCCGCTGAACAGGGTGCGCTCGGCGTCGCGGCGCAGGCGGGTGGCGTGGCTCGGTGGCTGGCCGAGGACGAGCACGTCGAAGCGGTCGAACTCGGCGGCCGCGGCGTCGCGCCGGCCGCGGTTGATCTCGGCGCGCAGCGGCGAGCGCTCGTAGGCCTTGATGCCGACGTCGAAGACGAGGCTGCAGAGGGCGTCAAATTCGTGCTGGGCGAGGACGACGGGGGTCGTGGCGTTAAGGTAGAGCTGCAGCATCGGCAGGTCTTCACGCCGTAGCAGAGTCTCGGCGAAGGCTCTGTCGATCGGCGGATTGACGAGCACGATGCCCCAGTCGCGGATGCGGTGGCCGTAGCCGATGGCGTGGTAGCCCTTGCGGTGCAGGTAGGGCTCCGGGTGGAAGCATTCGAACCAGCGGATGATCCACAGCCCGGCCTCGCCGATGGTCAGCCGGTTGGGCGGCGTTGGGCGAGCCGGGTCGGTGGGCTGGTCGGTGCGGCGGCGGGCGGGCGAGGTGGTCATGATGGCGAGGCTCAGCGTTGGCCGCGGCGGCCGATGGTCGGCCGGCCGACGGGGTTGAGGACGGCTTTGAGGGTGTCGAGATACGCTTCGAGGGCGACTTCGCAGATGCAGCCGGGCCAGATCAGGTAGGCGAGCGTGACGTTGGCCAGCGCCCGGGCGGGCGTTTGCTTGGTCAGCGGGTAGATCAGGCGCAGCTGGCGCGGGGTCAGCGGGAGCTTTTGCGGCGGCGGGCGGTGGGTGGGCATGGGAGACTCCGGGTGGTGGGTGGCCGGCCATGGCGCGCTGCGGCCCGCCATGGCCGGCCTGGCTGTTCAGCGCTTGCCGGCGACTTCGTCGCGAAAGCGCTTGGCGGGGGAGAACTTGGCGACGCGCCCGCCAGGCAGGCTGATCTCTTCGCCGGTGGCGGGGTTGCGGCCGAGCCGCGGCAGGCGCCGGCGGGGGCTGAACTTGCCGAAGCCGGGCACGGCGACATCTTCTTCGCCGGGCTGGCCGAGGGTGTCGGCGACGACATCGGCGGTGGTTTGGAGGACTTCCTTGACGACCATGCGGCCGATGCCGGAGATATTGGCGACGGCGATGATCAGTTCACTTTGTTTCATGGTGCGGCTCCTTCACAGGTTGAGATAAAGGGTGCATTCGTCGGCGCCGGTGACGCTGGCGTCGCTGCTGGGCGGCTCGGGGGCGGCGGCGATCGCCTGGCCAATCGGGGTGTGGTACCCCCAGTCCCCCGGCGAACCGAAGGCTTTGGCCAACGGCATCCCGTCCACCACGTGGGCCAGTACGCGCAGCAGGGTGGAGGCTTCGCGCAGATCCCGCAGATCGGATGCGTTTTGCCGTATCGCGGCGGCGAGGCGTTTGGTGTTCATGCCGAGACGTCCAGCGCGAGCGGCTGGTACTTGCCGTCGGCGTCGCGTTCGTAGACCCGGAGGTAGTGCTTGCTGCCGGTGACCAGGACGCCCTCGGAGATCGCCTGCATGGCGCGCAGCCAGCGTTCGTCGGCGATCTCCAGGCGACGCAGGGCGAGGACCCGGCCGGTGTTGATGTTGCCTTCCTTGTCGACCGCGAAGGCGTCGTTGATCAGCACCTTGATCTCGGGGCGGCTGCCTTGCGACCAATCCGTGATGCACTCGTCGATCAGCGCCTTGGCGGCCTGCAGGCGCTCGTCGAAGCGCAGGAATTCGGCGACGGCGCGCAGGACCTTGTAGCGGCCGTTGAAGCTGAGGAGCGTGATGTTGCCCTTGTGGCCGCCGATGTGGACCTTGTACTCCTCGGCGCTGAGTTGCACGAAGGCGGCGATGTCGCCGTAGACGGCCTGTTTGAAGTCGGCGATCTGCTTTTGCAGCACCCTGGCCTTGGCGACGATTTCGCCGACCAGCTTGTCGCGCTCGATGTCGATCGGCTTGATGGTCTCGATCGGGCAGAGGCGGCCGGCGGCGTCGCGCATGTAGGGGCTGCTGGGTAGGACGGTGTCAGAACTCATGGGGCTTTCCTTTCGGGCTGGGCGGGTGGATGGGTGGATGGGTGGATGGGTGGATGGGTGGATGGGTGAATGGGTGGAGGGTTGGATCAGTCGAAGAGGTCGCCGGCGATGGCGTCGCAGACCAGGAAGGTGATGGCCCCGCCGGCCATCAGCCAGGGGCCGGTGAGCATCAGCGTGTCGACGAAGAGGCGGCAGCCGCTGATCCAGAGCGCCCACCAGACCAACATCTTGAAGAGCGTGCTCATGGCTGTGCGCTCATCGCGGGTCGAAGGGGTGGGCGCTGTGGCCGTGCTGCTTGCACGAGTAGCACAGCCGGTTGCCGGCATGCGACGAGTGGAAGATCCGGCCGCAGCGCATGCATTTGCGACCGCCCGGCGAACGCGGGCCGGCCGGCGCCGGCAGCGTGCGCTTGGCGGTGGTGGTGGGCGGGTTCGGCTCGACGCGGCCCTCTTCCGCGTCGAGCAGGAAGCACAGGCGGCGGCTGATGCCGGCCTTGTGGCTGCGCAGGAGGATCGCCATGTCGCGCTGGCTCACGCCAGAGCGGTGCCAGGCGAGCATTTGCCGGTCTTCTTCCGGCGTCCAGAGGCGCTTGGCGGTCATCGCCAGACGCTCCGGCGGGCCTTGGCCCAGGCGAGCGGCCAGGGATAGTTGAGGTAGCGCCACATGGCCACGGCGTGCCAGAAGCGCCCCCAGAAGGTAACGCCGAGGCGCAGCAGTTGCCGCGTCAGCCGCCAGCCGAGAACGATCGGCGAGACGAAGAAGTAAGCGGCCAGGAAGAGCGCGATCAGCAGGACGTAGAGGGCGTAGAACAGGGCGCGTTTCATGGCCTGCCCTCCTGCCGCTCTTCTTCCCAGACGATCAGCACGCCGGTGACGGGGTCGCGCGCTTCCCATTGTTCGAAGCGCACGCCGGAGAACTGCCGGTGCCCCTTGCTGTGCATTCCGTCGGCCAGCAGTTGCCGCAGGCGGCCGCTGTCGCGGGCGCCGACCTTGGCACCCTGCAGGGTGCTGCACGAGAAGGCGACGACCTCGATGCGGTGCCGGTCGAGCCAGGCCATGGTGCGTTCGAGCTTGCCGAGCAGCGTCTTGAAGTCCATCTGCAGGCCGTTGGGGCGCAGCCGCCAGACGCCCGCTGGCGGCGTTGCGACCGGCGCGGCCGGCTCGGCCGGCGCTGGCGAACTCGCCTGGGCGGCGGCTGTCGCGACGGGCGCCGGAAGGGGGAAACCGATGACGATGCCGGTCATGGCTGTGCTCCCGGCGGCGTCACGGCGGCGGTCTTGGCGGCGGCCGCGGCCTTGCTGCGCTGGGTGTTGACCAGTGCCGCGACGAGCTTGTGCAACTCCTCGTAGCTCATCATTTCGAGCCGCCTGGCGACGCCACCCGACTGTCGTTTGGCGATGCCTTCGGCGTAGCGGCGGCCGGCGCCGAGTGCCCGGCAGACGGCGAACACCTTGCGCAGCAGCGGCCGCTTCTCGGCGCTGGCTTTGTCGATGAAGGCCCAGTCATTGGCCGCCCTGGCCTTGACCTGGCTGGCGACCAGCGGCGCGAGCTGATCGATGACCTTGCCCAGCGCGGCGAAGTCCAGATCGGCGGCGCTGCGCTTGCCGGTGCGGCCCTGCAGGATGTCGCGGTACTCGTCTTCGCTCCAGCCGGCGTCGCGGCGGAGGCAGTGGATGCGCGCGAGCAACGAGCGGCGGGCGTGGCTCTCGGCGGCGCTGGGCGCGTCTTGCGCGCTGTGCCGGGCGCTCACCACTCCCCCTCTTCGTGCGCCGGGCTGCTCAGGCCATCGGCGGCGAGCGGCTCGATGGCATAGACGCCGTAGGAGCCAGCATCGTCGTGCGACAGCGCCACGTCGTGCATCAGCTGCACGGCCTCGCGCAGGGCGGCCTTGTCGATCGGGTCGGAGAATTCGTTCTTCAAGGTGTCGAGTCGGCAGGCGAAGTCGGCCAGCAGGGCGACCACCGGCCTGGGGGCGGCGCTGGCCCTCGTCCTCGCGAAGATGATGACCGGCTTGCGCTGGCCGGGGTGGCCGTAGTGGCCGGGGTTGATTTGTTCGTTGCTCATAGCTTTGCCTCCGTCAGGACTTTTAAATAGGGGAGCAAGGTCAGGGTGCCGATCATGACGGTGGATATCTCTCCTCTCAACGCATCCAGCATCGAACATGCCTCCGGTAACCCTTCTTCCGGACTCATCTCCACGCGCGCCATTAGTCGCAAGATCTTCTGTCCTGCCGACATTCCGCATCTCTGCAAGCGCCAGCAGAGGGCGTAGAGGTGGCCATCCATCGAATGATCCAGGGGGAGTCCTCTTTGACACTTCGCCGCGATGACACCCATTTGATGGATGTAGGCGTGGTTCCATAAGAAGAAAAAATTCTCCCGGCCAGTCGAGCTGAGCAAGCTGGCCATCATGTCTTTGGCGATTCGCACTTGAACCTGTATGGAGAAATCCGTTTTTATGTGCTCAGGATTAAATCGATCGATGTAAACGGCGGCTATCGAATCGAAAAGCGCCAGATATTCGTCGCGATGAGAAAGGAGTTCGACGAACGTTTCCAACCGCCAAGCCGTCAGCGCCGGGGACCGATTCATCATCTTGTGTCGCCTCAGAACATCGATCCCTTCGCTCTCGTACACATCCACTAGCAACTGGCGCAACACCCTCAGAAAATAAGCAAGGCGCTGCCCCCGCGAAGCGTGGTTGTGTCGCTCCATGTCGCCCTTGGCGAGGCCGCCAACGCGTAGTTCGCAGTCGGTCGCGAACGACTTTTGCGCGGCATAGTGGGCGAGGTAGTGCAGCGCCTCGGCGTCAGGCTTACGCGCCACCTTGAACACTGGCTCGCGGCAAACAGGGCAAACCACCTGGAAGCTCTTGCAATCGGAGTAGTCGATGCGCTCGGCCTCGAGGTACTCCCCGAGAAGGTTTGAATAGCCGGTCTTCATGCGGCCACCTCCGCTTCCCGGCCCGGCCGGTGTTCGCAGGTCTGGCAGCGGCGCCGCAGGTCGAGCGCCGCGGGGTCCCAGGTGGGCACCGGCGCGGCGTTGACCTCGATGCAGAAGGACGCCTGCACGTCGGTACCGAGGTAGGGGCAGTGGTAGCGGTCGAAGACTTCGAGGACGCGCCGCGCGATGTTGCCGGTGCCCGCCGGGTACTTGCCGTTGAGCACCAGTGACAGCGAGGCACGGCCGCAGCCCTCGCCGAGGCGGTCGGCAACGCCCTGGCGGCCGCGCGGATCGGCGGCGACGGCGGCGGTCAGGATGGCGAACCAGCGCTCGGCCATGTAGGCCTGGGAAATTGGCGCGTTCATTCGACCACCCCGCCGATCTCGACCAGGTCGGCCGCGGCGTCGGCGCCTTCGCCCCACACCAGTTGGTGGATGTTGGGGTCGTAGACGGCCTTGAGGCGGGTGATCATCGGCGCGCGCGGCTTCTGGCGGTGGGCGTGGGCGAGCCGCCAGAGAGTCGCCACGCCGCCTTTGCCGAGGCCCTTGCCGGGCTTGATCGCCTCCAGGTATCCGGCCTTGCCGAGCGCGCCGCAGTAGGCGGCGGCGGTGGTGGGTTTGACGCCGGCGAGTTCGGCGAGGAAGTGGTGGGTGAAGCTGTCGAGCGTGGCCATCGCCGACCACATCGCCTCGGTGCCGCGGCCCTGGGTGACCTCGGAGCCGTCGCGGCGCACGCGGGGCGCTTCGACGCCGTTATCCTGGGCGAGCGCGTAGACGTGTTTAACGCGGTTGCGATCCATCTTCACGCCGACATGGGCGACGTAGCCGGCGGCTTCGAGTCCCTTGAGGTAGTCGCGCACCGGCGCTTCCTCGACCTTCGACGAGCGCGAGAGCTGCTCGATGGTGAATTGGTTCGGCTCTTCGGCTTCAAAGCGCCGGATCGCCTCCCACACCCGCTGCCGCTGGCTTTTGCCGCCGGCAAGCTCGTTCACTGCGGGTTGCCGGCTCATCAGCGGACCCTCCGCTTGACGCCGGCCTGCTGCAGCGGGCGATCGCCCCAGCGAGCGAGGTCGCAGCCGTCCCAGCCTTCGGACATGCCGGTGCCGTGGATATGGTTGATGTTGTTATTCACCCGACGCACGCTGCCGCCGGCGATCTTGACCAGGTGCTCCAGCAGGTCGTCGGCAAGGGGGAAATCGGGGTACTTGTGGCGGGCGAGGATGCGCGCGTCGTCGAGGCCAACGGCTTCGGCGTAGAGGGTGTCGAGCACGCGGCCGTCGAATTTCTCCCACTTGGCGAGCTTGGCAGGCATGGCTTCTTCGCCGACCAGGATGATGCTGGCGTGGCTTTTCTCGTAGAGGCTGAAGACCGACATCACCATCGCCTTGTCGACGATGAAGTCGAATTCGTCGATGATCAGCGGCCGGCGCGCCTGCTCGAGCTGTGCGGCAATGGTTTCGATCAGCTCCCAGGTGGCGCCCTTGGGTTGGATGCTGAGCACCTTGCACAGATTGACCAGCAGGCTCTTTTTGGTGACGTAGTCGTCTAGCTGCAGGTAGTAGGCGCGGTGCCGGATGCGCGCCCAGGCGGCGGCAACGGTCTTGCCGTAGCCCGAAGGGCCGCTGACGACGATCATGCCGGGGTCGTTGGGGCCGCGGCCGGAGAGCCGGTAGATGGCCTGCTCTATCACCCCGATGTTGGCCAGCGGCGCGATCTGGCCGCCGCTGGGGGTGCTGCTGTTTTGGCTCGGTGCTGCACTTTGTGTCATGATGCGATCTCCAGTTGAGGGTGGCTTGCCACCCGGTTACACGCGGGCGCCCGTCTCTAGCGGGTGCCCGTTTCCTTTCTGGCCTTGGCCATGTTCTGTTCGGCGCGGAATTCCGGGATCGTCTGGAAGCCGACGTAAAAGCGCCGCTGCCAGGCTTCCTCCAGCACCTCCACGTCGCCGCCGTGCGCCTTGACCAGCGCGTCGTACTGCAGCCACAGCTCGTATTTCTCGCGGTTGGTCAGCCCGGCCAGCGGCGTGGCGTGTGCGTGCGCGGCCGGCAATGCGGCGACGTTGGTCGGTGCTTCGGCCATCGCCCTGGCGGCCTGCGCCGACAGTTCGGCGGCGCGGCTGGAGGGCTTGGGACCGGCCAGCGCGTCGCTCGCCTTGCCGGCTTCGGCGAGGCCGTGGCTGCTGTGGGTGCTGCTCTTGCCGCTGGCCTTGCCGAAATCGCCCAGCACCAGCTTGCCGGCCGCCGCGGCCTTGTCGGCGAGGAGGCGGTCGAGTACCTCGGCCGTCGGCGCCAGCCCCTTGGTTTCGGCTTTCAGGCGCTTTTTCTGCTCGGCCAGCCGTTCGCGCTGTATCTTTGAGGCCGCCACCGCGATCTGCTGCCGGTCGGCGCCAGTGCGCTCTGGCGCCTCGGCGATGCAGACGAAGTTCTTGCGGAAATAGACGACGATCCGCCCCAGATCCGGCGTTTCATACACGTCCACCACGCTGCCGACGTCGATCAGCGCCAGATCGGCGGCCTGGAACCACGTGCCGTCGAGCCGAATCCCCTTCTTCTGCACCGTCCGCTGCCCGCCATTGGCCGGCTTGGCCAGCAGTAGGTCGAGGCTGCGTTCACTCGTGATCCGCCGCACTTCGCCGGTCCACGAGGCGGCCTTTTCGAAGGGACTCATCGCGATGCCGGCGTGCTCGCGCTGCTCGTAAATGCCGGCCAGCCAGGTGTTGATCCGCTCCTGCATCACTTCGGCGGTCATGGCCTCGATGCCCAACTCGCCGAAGTCCACCAGTTCTCCCTTCCTGGCCAGCCGGTCTGCGAACGATCGCCGCGCCTCGATGGCTTTTCTGTCGGCGACCGAGTGCCCGGAAAAGTGGGGTAGAAGCTCCAGGATCGAGTGATTCAGCGTGCCGATCGCCCGCTCGACGTGGGGTTTTTCTTCCGGCGAGAAGGGTTGCGTCGTTACATGCGTGATCCCAAGCGCCTGCAGGACGTGCTTGAAGTGCTCCGACTGGTAGTCCTGCCCGTTGTCGGTCAGGATTTCCTTGGGCACGCCCCACAACAGCAGCGCGAGACGCAGCGCGAAGCAGTGCGTCTCCGTCCGTGGCGTGCGCGCCACCACCACCAGCATGCGCCGGCTCCAGATGTCGATGATCACGCTCACCGTGTGCCGCTTCTTCTTGCCGTCGGTATCGAGCAGCAGCCAGTCCGCCGGCGTGGCGTCCATCTCCCAGCGGTCGTTCAGGCCGTGCACATCCTCGCTGCAACTGCCATAGGCCAGCAGGCTCTGGTTCTTCCACGCGTCCGGGTTGGTCGCCTGCAGGTACAGCTCGCGGTTGTTGTCGATCCAGGTTTGCTGGTAGCGGCGCACCTGGTCGTAGCTCGGTGGGTTGAAGAGCTGCTCGCCGCTGTCGCGGTCGGTCGAGGCGGTCTTCAACAGCTCGTGCAGCTGCCCGGTGCGGATGCCGGGGCGGTCGAGCATCAGTTTTTTCGCCGCCGCCGCCAGCAACGGGGTCGCGGAAAACACGGTCTTGCCGGCAAGCGCCGTGCCGTTGCGACGGTCGGCCAGGGCGGCGAGATTGCCCTTCTGGTAGACGCCGACCCAGCGCTGAACCGAGCGCCCGGAGACATCGGGAAACGCCTCGCGAACGGCTTTCGAGACCGGGATTTCGCCGAGGTTGTAGGCGTGCGCGTAGAGTGCCCAGCTCGCCGATTTATTGATCGGCTGTTGGGCTTTGGCGAACCACACCTGCCAGCCTTCGGCGATCGCGCAATGCGCGTTCAGCGAGAGGGCTGCGTGTGGCGAGATGCCGCCGGCGAGGTCGCGCAGGATCGCTTCGCCCTTCTGCCGGCGCTCGGCTTCGACGGCCTCTTGCTTCGTCTGCAAGTCGGCCAGGTTGCTGACGATGGCAGCAAGCACCTGCTGCTCGGGCGACGGGTTGGCTAGTGCCGCCTCGTTCTTCTCTTTGAGCCGGATGAGCTTGAGGATGGGGGCAGGGGGGGCGTATTCGAAGCCGCCACCACGCCCAGCGCGCGGGCGGCTTTCCCATTCCTCACGCGCGGCCAGAGCTAGCCAGTTCTTCTTGGCTATCGGGTATCCCGCGAGATTCATAGCAGCCAACTCTCTGGCCGAGTAATGAGTTTTCATGCGGGATACCTACAAAGGGTGAGGGGCCATCGAGCGCCGTTAAAATGGCCGGGCAGGCTCGCAATCTGCAAATCCATCAAACTCGCCGGAGACCCCTCATGGAAGACGAAACCGAAACGACGCCCGAAGAACTTGCCGAAGAACTCACCGAGCTGGCGGCTTCCTGCTCGCGCTTTCAGAAGCGATACGAGGCCAGCGTGGATGTCCTTGAACTGGTCATCCGGAAGCTGTTTGACGATCCGGAGAAGGCCAAGAACCTGGCCTACGACATCGAGACACTCGCCGTTGAGCGAGAGTGGCTTGACGAGGGGAACCCCGCCATTCCCTGGCTGCGCAAAGTGCGCGACGACCTCTTGAGCTGGTTTCACCTGGCGCCCTTCGTTCAGCAGGCTATTGCACGCGGGGAGCTGCGGCCGATTCCGCTGCGCGAGCGGCTCTCCGTTGTTTCCAGCGAGCGGACAACTCCTCAAACTCATTGCGTTCCTCCGCCCGACCCGCGGCCCGAAGAGGAGCAATAGCCTCCCGCCAGCGCTTCTCCAGCGCCGCGACACGCAGCCGCTCGGCTTCGGCCTGGCGGCGATCCCGCTCGTTGAGAGCTGGGCCGATGATGGACAGCACCAGGGCTGTCCACAGCGTTTTGATCTTCATTCCGTTACCTCCAATCGTCCGTTTCGTGCTCATCCAGCACCCCCATCTGCCCCGGCCAGAAGGCCAGATCACCCGTTCTGCCTTGTTCATTTCTTGCTCCAGGTGCTGGTTAACATCGCCTCCAGCGCCCGCTTGCGGGTCGCCAAAGCTTTCTCTTCCTGATGCAGGCGAGCCCATTCGAGCAGCGCTCCGTCTTCTGTCGTGACTACCTGTCGGCCGCCTCGCTTGCGGGCGTAGAGAGCCAGCAGAACGTCACTGCCGATCGCCGCATCGAAGGCCATGGCGCGCCGCAGGCTGATTTCCCTGCCCTCTTGGGCCTGGCTGGTGTAGCTGTTGAGGGTCGCCTCGCTCAGACGCTCGCCCAGGTGGAAGCTCATCTGCTGCACGATCGACTCGCGGCTCAGGCCACGTTTCAACCGGGCCGATTCGATCTCCTGGGCGATCGTTGCCGCGATTTCGATCGCACAACCCAGCCCGCCAGGCTGGTCTGGCGCATCGCTGAATAGGTCCGGTTCGTGACAGTGGTTCATGTCAGTTTGTCTGGTCCGTTTCGACCAACGCGGGCTTGGCGGCGGTGCTAGACTGCACATTCACTAACCGGCGCCAGAGACGCCAGTTGCTGCGCAGCAGTTCGGGGTCGTAACGGCTCGGCCAGATCTCTACCGGGGTCGCGCCTAGAGCGCTGGCAATCACCCGCTCGACTTTGGGATAGGGGACGTGCAGCGCTCGCTTGATCACGTCAGGATTCAGGCCCTTTTGGATGGCAAAGGCCACCATGGAGCCGTACTCGGACCGGAGGCGGTACTTGATGTACTCGCGGGTCCAGTCCTTCTTGGGGGCTGGTTTTTTGGCCATGTCAAAAGTTCTGTTGGTTATTGACACGGCAAAGTGTAATGCTGTAACAGTCACGGCGTCAAGCGTAACAGTTAAATTTTCTGGTGGTAGCGGATGTAAATCGCTAACTGTTTGAATGTATGTGAACTATTGGACAGTAACGCCATGACAGAAACCGTTACTCAGCGTAACAGTTATTCGGTGTCCGAGTTGGCAGACATGCGCCTGCCTGGATTTCCAACGACGAGACAGAATTGGTATCCACGGGTCAAGGGTTGGGAGTTTGTCGAGAGGCGTGGGAGGGGTCCTGCAGGAGTGGTGCGCGCGTACATTCCGCCGCCCGAAGTTCTGGCGCTGATCAAGGCGCAGGAGGGCGTCGAACGGCCCGACGGGCCGATGCGGGCTACCGCTCGGCAGGCGCCGACGGCCCCCGGCCTCGCTCAGGCTGAAGAGCCTGGCACGTTATCGCGCCAGGAAGGCCCAGCGCCCGACGAAGCTCCATTCGATTCTCAAAAAGAGCTTTTAGAAGCGGTACTTAGAGTGATGGAATACAAGTTTCGCAAGGGGCAGGTGCCGCCTGAGACTGTCGATTTGGCGCTGGAAATGTGCGCCGCCTGGTTGCCGATCTCCGCCGAGTATCCAGAGCTGGAGGCCCGCATCAAGGCGATGGCGAGCGCCTACGCTTTCCTCAAGTCCGGGGGCGGCTCGTGAACGCAAGACGGGCTTGGGATCGCTCCCAAGCCCGTTAAACACTCTTCCCGCACGTAAAAAGCTTCGTCCTGGTTGCGCTCGCGCGGATAAATCGCACCTCGGTTTAACGCGCACCAGGTGCAGCAACCTGCGTCACAACCTCAAACGCCGCACCATCCAAAGCCACATCGTTTTCTGTGGGCAATTATCCATTCGCCGGGCAATCGAGCCGGAAATCCGGATATTTTGTGCCAAACGTAAAATGCCGCCGATTTTTCGCCCCCCACCCCGCAAACCCTTGTCCCGCAAGCCTTCCAGCCCGGCTACCCCAGAAAACACCGCCTTCGGTTCTGTGCCAACTGCCCCCCACCCTCACAAATGTGCTGTCGGGTGAACGCCGCACCCTCGTGCTGCCGCACAACTGCGAGCTACGCGCGGTGACCGACGACATGGCCTTGTGCCATCCGTCGCTCGGCAAGCACGATGGGCGCCTGGCTTTGATCGATGCCGAGCAGGGCTGGTTTGTGCGCGTCAATCACATCACCCACTACGGGACCGACCCCAACCTCGAGAAGATGACCATCCATCCAACCGAGCCGCTGTTGTTTCTCAACATCGATGCCCGCCCTGGCGCCACCGCACTGATTTGGGAGCACATCGAGGACGAGCCCGGCAAGCCGTGCCCGAACCCGCGCGTGGTCGTGCCGCGCAAGGCAGTGCCGGGCGTCTATCAGGGCGCCGTGAATGTGGACATCCGCAGCTTCGGCGTGCGCTGTCCACCCAACACCATCGAGAACCCGACCTATGGCATCATCGGCCTGTTCCATCTGCTGCCGCCGGCGCTGGCCTGGCTGTGGCGGCTGGTGGCGCCGCGCGGCCATGCCAATCCGAGCATCGTGGCTACCGAAGGCATGACTTCGGAGGGCGTTGGTTCCTACTGGCCGTTCGCTACCGGACGCATGGTCGACCAGGCAAATCTGCTGCTCGATCAGATCGTCGCCACGCCGCGGATGAAATACATCTTGTGTCCCAATCAGCATGTGGGCGCGTGGGAGACGGGCTTCATGCCGCAATGGATCGCCCGCGAGTATCTCGCTCGGCGCGGTGGCGCGCGTTTCTCGCGAGTGCAGGTCGCTCCATCGCGCTGCCCCTTGCTCGGCTTCGCGATGAAGAGCGTGGTGGTCGAGGGACAGACGATTCCCGGGATCCTGCTGCAAGTCGAAAAACAGGCAGAGGTCGGAAACTCCGCCTATGACCTGGGCGCCCGGCAACTGACCGATTTTTTCCACAAGGAGTTGACGCAGTTCCTGGAAGCCGACCTCAACCCCCTCGGTCGCACGATCATTGAGTGTTGCCTGGCTGGCGGTTCGGTGGACGACTACGTGGCCCTGCTCCCGATTCCCGTTCTGGAAGAGGATGACTAAAGCAGGAATCGGAATCCTTCATCCGGGAGCCGTCCCGGCCGGGATGGCGGTGCCAGGCTTGCGGCCTATGGCCCCGAGCCTGGGACCAGGCGAGTTGCCGTTCGTCTCCAGCTTCAACCTTTTCAGCAGCCTGCCGGGTTTCATGAACAGCAATGAGTAGCCGCGGCTTCCGCGGCGATCGTCGTGCGGCGAATACCGCACATCGGCAACAACAAGATAGAAAATGATCGATATCCTGAACAACATGACCGGAGAACTGGGCATTCTCATGGTGGCGGTGGCGGCGCTGGTTCTCTATCTGGTGCCCATTCCGCTGTGGATTTCCGCGTGGGCTTCCCGGGCCTACTTGGGACTATTCACGCTGATCGCCATGCGCCTGCGCCGCGTTCCGCCGGCGACGGTGGTGACGGCAAGAATCAGCGCGGTGCAGGCCGGCCTGGAAATTTCCATCAACGATCTGGAAGCCCACTTCCTTGCCGGCGGCAATGTCGTCCGCGTGGTCAAGCCATGATTTCGGCGGACATGGCCAACATTCCCCTGCCCTTCAAGCAAGCGGCAGCCATCGATCTGGCCGGACGCAATGTGCTCGAAGCGGTACAGATGTCGGTGCTGCCCAAGGTGATCCAGACCCCGAAAATAGCCGCCGTGGCCAAGGACGGCATCCAGCTGATTGCCGTTTGCCTGGTCACCGTGCGCACCAACATCAACCAGCTGGTGGGTGGCGCCGGCGAGGAGACGATCATCGCGCGCGTCGGCGAGGGCATGGTCAGCACGATCGGTTCTTCCGCGAGCCACAAGAGCGTGCTGGAGAGCCCGGATCACATTTCCACGCATGTTCTCTCCAAGGGCCTGGACGCGGGTACGGCCTACGAAATTCTGTCAATCGACGTCGCCGACGTGATGGTGGGCGAGAACATCGGCGCCAAGTTGCAGATCGACCAGGCCAATGCCGACAAGCAGATCGCCCAGGCCAAGGCCGAGGAGCGTCGCGCCATGGCCGTCGCGCTGGAGCAGGAGATGCGGGCGCGCGTCGTGGAATCCGAGGCCGAAGTGCCGCGCGCCATGGCCGAGGCTTTCCGCCAGGGCAATCTGGGCATCATGGACTACTACCGCATGAAGAACCTGCAGGCCGCTACCAGCATGCGCGAAGAGATCGCCAGCGCCGATAACGCGCCGCTTGCCACCAAGCGAAACCAGGAAGAATCTCCATGAAAGGCATCCCTGAGGAACTGCTCTATGTCCTGGTGTTTCTGGCCATCATGTTGTTCCAGTACCTGACGAGGCGATTCGGACCGAAGGCGCCGGAAGAGCCCGCCTGGGACGAGCGTCCTTCCCAAGTCCCCGAGGAACTGGAGGACATCGCGGTGGCATCCGCGGTTCCTGGCGTGGCCGACGCCATTTCCGGCCGCAGCGATGTGCCCGTGGTCGTGCCGGTGCGACAGCGTTTTTCCCGGAACTCGCTGATGGGCAGCCGGCGCGCGGTGCAGAACGGGGTGGTGGTCGCGACAATCCTTGGACCCTGCCGTGCTCTTGAACCGCACGATGTCCGGCAATGAGACTGTTTTCATCACTCTATCGCCGGACCATGGTCTGGTCCCGGCATCCGCACGCGCCCTGGTACCTGGGCGGCATGAGCTTTGCCGAATCCTCGTTCTTCCCGATCCCGCCGGACGTGATGCTGGCGCCGATGTGCCTCGCGCAACCGCGGCTGGCGTGGCGCCTCGCGCTCCTGACGACACTGGCCTCGGTGGCGGGCGGGCTCTTCGGTTATGGCATCGGCTACTTCGCCATCGACGCCGTACTGCCGTGGTTGCACGAGAGCCGCTATTGGCTGGCCTATCGGACGGCGGTCGAGTGGTTCGGGCTCTGGGGCTTCTGGGCGGTGTTCATCGCCGGCTTCTCGCCGATTCCCTACAAGGTCTTCACCATCGCCGCCGGCGCCCTGTCGATGGCCCTGTTGCCTTTCGTCGTCGCTTCGCTGATCGGGCGCGGTGCGCGTTTCTTCCTCGTCGCCGGGCTGATGGCCTGGGGCGGCGCGCGCATGGAGGCAGCACTTCACCGGTACATCGACCGCCTGGGTTGGGCAACGGTTGCGCTGCTGGCGCTGGCCTTGCTGGCGTATCGCTGAAACGACCATGCGCACGAAGATGAATGACCATCCGGCAGGCGACACACGCCAGCGGGTTCGCGCCTGGCTCGAGCAGCCGCGCGTGCAGAACTTCATCATCGGTCTGATCCTGCTCAATGCCGCCTTGCTGGGCCTGGAAACATCGGCCAGCGCGCTGGCGGTGACCGGCGGGCTGATCGTCCTGCTTGACCGTGCCATCCTGGCGGTGTTCGTGGTCGAAATCGTCCTGCGCCTTTACGCCCAGCGCGCGGCCTTCTGGCGCGACCCGTGGAGCGTCTTCGATTTCGCCGTGGTCGCCATCGCGCTGGTCCCGGCCACCGGGCCGCTGGCCGTACTGCGGGCCTTGCGGGTGCTGCGCGTGCTGCGCCTCCTGACCATGGTGCCGTCGATGCGACGCGTCGTCGGGGCCTTGCTGGCGGCGATTCCGGGCCTCGGCTCGATCGCTCTGGTGCTGCTGATCGTCTACTACGTGTTCGCGGTGATTGCCACCAAGCTGTTCGCCGCGACCCACCCGGAATGGTTCGGCGACCTCGGCCGCTCGCTCTATACACTGTTCCAGATCATGACCCTGGAGAGCTGGTCGATGGGCATCGCCCGCCCGGTGATGGAGAACTTCCCCTACGCATGGGCTTTCTTCGTCCCCTTCATCCTGGTGGCGACTTTCACCATGCTCAACCTGTTCATCGCGATCATCGTCAACGCCATGCAAAGCTACACCGACGCCGAGCAGCACGACACGAAACTGGCCGTGGTCGCGGCCCGCGAGCACATCGAAGCCGACCTGCACAGCGAAATGCGCAGTCTGCGCGACGAAATCAGCGCCTTGAAAGCCATGCTTGCGGTCAGCGCAACAGCCTCGTCCACCTCTCGCCAAACCCCGTCGCCAGACCCCACCGCCAAGGAGAACCCGTGAAACGCATCTTCCTCTTCGTCGCCACCAACATGGCCATCGTGCTGGTGTTGTCGGTCAGCATGCGCCTCCTGGGCGTCGAGCCCTATCTCAACGCCAGCGGGCTGAACCTCACGTCGCTGCTGATCTTCGCCGCCGTCATGGGTTTCGGCGGTTCCTTCATCTCGCTGGCCATCTCGAAGTGGTCGGCGAAGAAGGCGATGGGCGTGCAGGTGATCGAAACGCCAGCGAACTCGACCGAATCCTGGCTGCTGGAAACGGTGCACACGTACGCGGCCCAAGCCGGCATCAAGATGCCCGAGGTGGGCATTTTCGACACCCCCGAGGTCAACGCCTTCGCCACCGGCATGAGCAGGAACAGTTCCCTGGTCGCGGTTTCCAGCGGCCTCTTGCAGCGGATGTCGAAGCGCGAAGCCGAAGCCGTCATCGGTCACGAAATCGCCCACGTCGCCAACGGCGACATGGTGACGCTGGCGCTGATCCAGGGCGTGGTGAACACCTTCGTCATGTTCCTGTCACGCGTCATCGGCCACCTGGTTGATCGCGTCGTGTTCAAGACCGAGCGCGGCCAGGGGCCGGCCTTCTTCGTCACCATGATCGTCGCCGAACTGGTGCTCGGCGTTCTCGCTTCGATCATCGTCATGTGGTTCTCGCGGCAGCGCGAATTTCGCGCCGACCGGGGCGGCGCCAACCTCGCCGGGCGCCAGCACATGATCGCCGCGCTGGAGCGGCTGAACTCGCTGCATCCCGCACCCCTGCCGGAAAAGCTGGCAGCCTTCGGCATCAGCGGTGGCGGTGGCGACGGCATCAAGCGCCTGTTCATGACCCACCCGCCGCTGGCGGAACGTATCGCGGCGCTGCGCGCCGGGCATGGATGAAGCCATGGCAGAAGCAGCTGCCAGTGACGGTACGTGGAGAAGTTGTCAGGGTTAGCGCCTGATCATCGGCCGAGCGCGCCGCGCTCGACATCCAGCGATCAGGCGAGGAGTGAAGACAGGGTGTCCACCAGTTCAGCCCAGTCGGCGTCGGCACTGATCTCCTCGCTGAGGAACTGCGCCTGGCTCGGCGTCCAGAATGGTGCTTCGGCCAGGGGAAGTCCGTGCGGCAGCGGCCGGTGACGGGCAATAAAATCCTCGATGCTCGCCGAATCATCCGGCAAGCCGAGTTGGCGGAATAGCTCGCTCAGCGTGTGAACAGTGTTTTCCATCGTGATCCTCCTCGTGGTCAGAATTGATCCGGACGGTTTACTGGCCCTTGGCCGTCGGCGATCACCGCCTGCCGGACCGGCGCCACTTGCTCACCGGATCGACCAGCCTGCAACTGCCGAACGAGCCGGCCAGCGATCCCCGCACCGCAGGGAGATCCATGCGTCGGCCCGTGCGGCGACCAGCACGGTGCCCGGCAACGTCATCATGGCCCCGGACGGCAGTTTGCGCAATCGGGCCCCGGTTTTCGACCGCGATTGCCGGCCGGTAGTGCCGGGCGAAGATCACGGTGACGGCGGGGCGATGCAGCCCGGCGTCAATGACGCTGCAGGGATCAGATCGACCGCCCGAAGCCAGCGCGCGGCTGCGCAATTCATCCCGGCACCGCGCCCCAGGCGGCGCGGTTCCCGCTCGGGGCCAGTCTTGCTATAGTGCAGCCTGCACGCCGCCAGTGGGTCAGCCTTCTCTTTCCCGACCGGCGGCTTTCTGTTTTCTTGCCGTCGAAAGCTTTCTGATGAGCACCACCCCCAGCGATTCCCCGAACGACAGCCCGGACGACGGTCAGTTTCCTCCGGGGATCCTGCGCGACGTCGCCAGGCGGCGCACCTTTGCGATCATTTCCCACCCCGATGCCGGCAAGACGACGCTGACCGAGAAGCTGCTTCTGTTCGGCGGCGCGATCCAGCTCGCAGGCACGGTCAAAGGACGCAAGAGTGCTCGCCACGCGACCTCGGACTGGATGGAGGTGGAGAAGCAGCGCGGCATCTCGGTGACCAGCTCGGTGATGCAGTTCGAGTATCAGGGGCACACCGTCAACCTGCTCGACACGCCAGGCCACGAGGATTTCTCGGAAGACACCTACCGCGTCCTGACCGCTGTCGATGCGGCGGTGATGGTGATCGACGCGGCCAAGGGCGTCGAGGCTCAAACCATCAAGCTGCTCAACGTCTGCCGGATGCGCAACACGCCGATCATCACCTTCGTCAACAAGCTCGACCGCGAGGTCCGCGAGCCCTTCGAACTGCTCGAGGAAATCGAGTCGGTGCTGGGCATCGAGTGCGCACCGATCACCTGGCCGATCGGCATGGGCAAGACCTTTCGCGGCGTCTATCACCTGCTCGACGATCGCCTGCTGCACTTCGCCGCCGGCCAGGAGCGGCGCAGCGAGTCCGAGCGCCTGGAAGGTCTCGGCAACCCGCTGCTCGATGCGCAGTTTCCCGGCGAGGTGGGCAAGCTGCGCGAGGACGTCGACCTGATCCAGAGCGCCAGCAGCCCGTTCGACCTGGTCGGTTTTCTCGCCGGCCACCAGTCGCCGGTATTCTTCGGCTCGGCAATCAACAACTTCGGCGTTCAGGAAATCCTGCAGGCGCTGCTCGACTGGGCACCGCAGCCGCAGGAACGCGACGGCGGCACGCGCCTGATTCAGCCCGGCGAAAAGGCATTCACCGGTTTCGTGTTCAAGATCCAGGCCAACATGGACCCCAAGCACCGCGACCGGATCGCGTTCTTTCGCGTCTGCTCGGGCCGCTACAGCCCGGGAATGAAAGTCAGGCACGTGCGTCTCGATCGCGAGATCAAGCTGGCCAATGTGCTGACCTTCATGGCCAACGAGCGCCTGCTGATGGAGGACGCGGTGGCCGGCGACATCATCGGCATCCACAACCACGGCAACCTGCACATCGGCGACTGCCTGAGCGAAGGTGAAACGCTGGCCTTCAAGGGCATTCCCTACTTCTCGCCGGAGCTGTTTCGGGTGGCTCGGCTGCGCGACCCGCTGAAGAGCAAGCAGCTGCAGAAGGGCCTGCAGGAGCTTGGCGAAGAGGGCGCGATCCAGGTCTTCGAGAATCTGGGCAGCGGCGCGCTGCTGCTCGGCGCGGTCGGCACGCTGCAATTCGAGGTTGTCGCGCAGCGCCTGCAAACCGAGTACAAGGTCGATGCGATCTTCGAGTCGGCGGACATCTACACCGCGCGCTGGCTGACGTTTCCAGATGACACCACCCGGCGCGGTTTCGAGCGCGAGCAAATGCACCGCATGGCCAAAGACGTTGACGGCAACCCGGTGTACCTGGCGAGCACGCGCTACAACCTTGAAGTGACCAGCGAGAAGTGGCCGCGGGTCGCCTTCCACGACTCGCGCGAACACGGCCAATTGCTGGCCTGAGCGGGCGACGGAAAGTGGCCGGTCGCGGCGAATGGCCAAACCGGCAATGTCGCTGAAGCCAGACGCCGCCTGGCTAGCACCGCGGCTCCGACGACTGAACCGCAGCCCCCGCACCCCCCCACAGACGGAGCTACTGACTTAATGGCCCAGATTTCCGATACCTTGCAGACCTTGAGCCTTCTCGAAGCGCGCATCCTCGGTGTGCTGATCGAGAAGGAAAAAACCACTCCCGACGCCTATCCGCTGACGCTGCACGGACTGTGCGCCGGCTGCAACCAGAAATCGGCGCGCGAGCCGGTGATCAGCGTTGGCGAAAGCGAGGTGCAGGCCGCACTCGAGGACCTGCGCGGCCGCGTCCTGGTCATCGAAACCTACGGCGCTTCCGGCCGCGTGCTGCGTTACGCGCAGAATTTCGCCCGGGTCTATGGCGTGCCAGCGGCGGCTGTGGCGCTACTCGCCGTCCTGATGTTGCGTGGACCGCAAACCGTCAGTGAGTTGCGCGCCAACAGTGAACGCCTGTACCGCTTTGACGATTCCTCGTCGGTTGAAGCGTTTCTGGAAGAACTGGCCGCGCGCGCCAGCGGCGCTCTGGTGACCCGTCTGCCCAGGCAGGCCGGAGCGCGCGAACATCGCTGGGCGCACATTCTTTGCGGGGCCCCCGCGGCTGCGGCCGAAAAAGACGCGCCGCTGCCGGGAAAAGACGGCGAGCACCGCCAACTCGAAGAGAGAGTCACCCGGCTGGAGTGTGAAGTGGCCGAGTTGCGGGCAGCCGTCAAGGCGCTTGCTGGTGCACCGGGCGACTCCCCACCGCCGGCGGACCGATGAGTCATTCCGGCGCCGCCGCACTTCAGGCCTCGTCGACCATGTTCCGGTCGAAGTGGCGGCCGCGACCGGCGAGATGGAACGACGTACACCGAGCTCTCGCTGGCGCGCTCGGCTGTTGTTTCGATTACTATACTGACAGCAGACATGCGATGCTGGCCGAGAGGAGCAGGATCAAGGCTTCGCGACCGACGGTCCGGAAGGCCACGTCGCCAAGCTCATCGACGGCGAAAGCGGTTCGCAAGCCCTTTTCTTGGAGCGGTTCCCTGCAACACCTGAAAGGAGAGGACCATGTACATGTCGCTGATCGTTGCCGTCACGCTGTCTCTGGCCGCTAATGTTGCCCTGGCTGAAACTGCCAGCAAGAAAAGCACGGCTGCAGAGACGCCGGACCTGCAGTGGAACGTGCAGAACGCCGAGACGATCCAGGCCCTGAGGCTGAAGGGTGATGTCAAGGCCGGCGAGGAGGACTACCGGGCCTACTGCGAGTCCTGCCACCTGCCGACCGGCGGCGGCACGCCGGACGGCAGCATTCCGCAGTTGGCGGGACAGCACGCGACCGTGATCATCAAGCAGTTGGCCGACATTCGATCTGGCTTGCGAGACAACCCGGCGATGTATCCGTTCGCCACCAGGCTCCCTGATGCGCAGTCTCTGGCAGACGTCGCCGCGTATATCGGCACGCTCTGCGTTCCACGCGACTCCGCGAAGTATGAAGCCCCCGATGGCCCCAAGCTGGTCGCCTATGGCAAGGTACTTTACGACAAGGAATGTGCCCAATGCCACCAGCCCAACGGCGACGGCGTCAAGGAGAAGTCTTACCCGGTGATCGCAGGCCAGCACTACCCGTACCTGCTGCGTCAGATGATAGCCATCCGTGATGGCAAGCGTGGCAATACCCACCCGGAGATGAGGCGGGCCATCGCCAGGTACGATAATGCCCAGTTGGCGGCGATCGCCGCCTACCAGGCCATGCTGTCCACCCAGGTCCGGAAATGGACAACCGAGCCGCGCTACTGCAAGCCATCATGAACGGCGGCGCAGTCACCAGCCACCGAGCAACGCTTTCTCGGCCCAGAACAGTCCGGTGATCGTCTTCGCGTCGGTGATCTCGCCGCTTCTCACTGCCGTCAGCGCGTCCGCCAGCGAGAGGCTGAGAACGTCGAGAAATTCGCCACGGTCCAGATTGGGAGCCGCTTCGCGGCGCAACCCGCGGGCAAGAAAGATCTCGATCCGCTCGTCGGAATAGCCGACGCACGGGTGCATCACGCCGAGGTAGCGCCACTCGCTGGCCAGGTGGCCGGTCTCTTCGAGCAGCTCACGGGTGCCGGTATCCAGGATCTTCTCGCCCGGGTCGATCTTGCCGGCAGGCAACTCGAGAATGGTGCGACGCAGCGGATAGCGATGCTGGCGGACGAACAGCAGGTGGCCGTCGTCGAGCTGCGCGATGACCACCACTGCGCCCTGATGCTTGACGTATTCGCGCTGGCAGTCGCCGCCGTCCGGTAGGCGCACCCGGTCAAGGCGCACGTCGAGCAGCTTGCCGCGAAACACCTGCGTGCTCTCGATCTGCTTCTCACGCAGGTGTGGATAATCGTCTTCCATTCGCTAGCTCCCACTGAAAACGCCCCGTCTGGCGGGGCGTTTCGGTCAACGGCCGGTCAGAGCGAGCGCAGCAGCGTGAAAGCACACAGCGACATCAGCGCCTGAGGAAATATCCCGAGCAGGGCGACGGCCAGGCCGTTGGCGGACATCAGCAGCTTCATGTCCATCGGTGCCTCGATCAGCGCGGTGTTGGTCGGCTGATCGAAGTACATCAGCTTGACCACCCGCAAGTAGTAGAAACAACCGATCAGCGAAAACAGCACGGCGGTGACCGCCAGCCACAGGTAGCCAGCGGCGACAACCGCCTGCAGGACCGAGAACTTGGCAAAGAAGCCGACGAAGAACGGCACCCCGGCCATCGAGAACATCATCATCATCATCACCGCGGCGAACCACGGGCTGCGCTTGTTGAGTCCCTTGAAATCGTCGAGTTCGTCCGACTCCAGACCACCGCGCGCCAGCAACAGAATCATGCCGAAGGTGCCGGCACTGGTCAGCACGTAGGTGATGACATAGAACATCGACGAGCTGTAGGCGTTGAGCGCAAAGCGCGCGTCGCCATCGACGATCCCGGTGACCAGGCCGAGCAGCATGAAGCCCATGTGCGAGATCGCCGAATACGCCAGCATCCGCTTGAGGTTGCTCTGGGCGATGGCGGCGATGTTGCCGATCGCCATCGACAGCACCGAAAGCAGGATCAGCATCGTCTGCCAGTCGTGGGCGAGGACGATCAGGCCATTGACCAGCATCCGGATGACGATCGCGAAGGCCGCCAGCTTTGGTGCGGTGGCAATGAGCAGGGTGACTGCCGTCGGAGCACCGTGGTAGACGTCTGGAATCCACATGTGGAAGGGGACCACGCCGAGCTTGAAGGCGATACCCGAGACCAGGAAGACCAGGCCGAAAATCAGAATCGTCTTGTTCGCCTGCCCCATGTACAGGCGTTCGGCAACCGCCGTGATCTCCAGCGTACCGGTCGCCCCGTAGATCATCGACATGCCGTACAGCAGGAGACCGGAAGCCAGCGCCCCGAGCACGAAGTACTTCATTGCCGCTTCGGTCGCCGGCACCGAATCACGGTTCATCGCCACCAGCGCGTAGAGCGACAGCGACAGCAGTTCAAGACCCACGTAGACGGTCAGGAAGTGGTTCGCCGAAATCATCACCATCATGCCGAGGGTGGCAAACAGCACCAGAACGTAATACTCGCCCCTGGCCATCTGCTCGCGCTCGAGAATATAGCCGCGCGAATAGAACAGGACGACGATCACCGTCAGGTAGAGCAGCAGTTTCAGCAGGTCGCCCATCAGGTCGGCGACGTACATGTTGCTGAAGGTGTAGCTGATCTCGCCGGAACTGGTGGCGAAGGTAACCACCGCGGCGCCGACCAGCGTCAGCTGCGTGGCGACGAAGATGACCGTTCGCTGCCTGTCCTTCACGAAGAGATCGAAGATCAGGATCATGCAGGCCATCGCCAACATGAAGATCTCCGCACTGGCGAGGCGGAGGTCAGGGGTCTGAAACTGCATTTCGGCAAGAGTCATAGCGGCTACCAATTATTGGATCTTGCTCAGAGCGACGTGACGCAGGAGCTCGTTGACCGAGCTGTGCATGACTTCAGTAAAGGGCTGCGGATAGAGACCCATGCCCAGCGCGCCAACGGCAAACAGCACGAAAATCAGGAATTCGCGCCGGTTGATGTCGGTGAGCTCGGCCACGTGTTTGTTGGCAACCGCGCCAAAGATCACTCGTTTGTACATCCACAGGGTATAGGCCGCGCCAACGATCATCGTCGAGGCCGCGGCGACGGCGACCCAGAAGTTGTGGTCTACGGCGGCCAGGATGACCATGAATTCGCCGACGAAGCCAGAGGTGGCCGGCAAGCCGGCATTGGCCATGGCGAAGAGCATGAAGAACGCGGCGAACTTGGGCATGGTGTTCACCACCCCACCGTAATCGGCGATCTGCCGCGAGTGGGCGCGGTCGTACATCACGCCGATCGAGAAGAACATTGCCCCGGAAACGAAGCCATGCGAGATCATCTGGACCAGCGCGCCTTCGATACCGAGGGCACTGAACATGAAAAAACCGAGCGTGACGAAGCCCATGTGGGCAATCGACGAGTAAGCCACCAGCTTCTTCATGTCGGCCTGCACCAGCGCGACGAAGCCGATATAGATGATGGCGATCAACGACAGGGCGATCAGCAGGCCCGACAGCTCGTGCGAAGCATCCGGGGCGATTGGCAGCGAAAACCGCAGAAAGCCGTAGGCCCCGAGCTTCAGGGCGATCGCCGCCAGGACGATCGATCCTCCGGTCGGTGCCTCGACGTGCGCGTCCGGCAACCACGTATGCACCGGCCACATCGGCACCTTGACCGCGAAAGCGACCAGGAAGGCCAGGAACAGCCAGGTCTGCGCGGTCATGCCGAGCGGCATCTGGTGCCAGTCGAGAATCGAAAAGCTGCCACCCGACTCGATGAACATGTAGAGCAGCGCGATCAGGAACAGCAGCGACCCCATCAGTGTAAACAGGAAGAACTTGAACGCCGCATAAACGCGGTTGGCGCCGCCCCAGATGCCGATGATCAGGTACAGCGGAATCAGCGAGGACTCGAAGAAGACGTAGAACAGGACCCCGTCCAAGGCCGAGAAAATCCCGTTCAGCAAGCCGGACATGATCAGGAAACCGGCGTTGTACTGCGCCACCCGGCTATCGATGACCTGCCAGCCGGCGAGGACGACGGTGATCGTGATGAAGCTGTTGAGCAGCACGAAAGGCATCGAGATGCCATCGACGCCGAGGTGGTAATTGACGTTGAAACGTGGAATCCAGCTGCGGAGTTCGACGAACTGCATCGCCGGGGTGTGCAGATCGAAGCCCGTATAAAGCGGGATGGTCACCAGCAGGCCCGCGACGGCGCCAATCAGGGCGAGCATCCGGGCGAGTGGTGCGTTGCGATCGGAGCCGGTCGCCAGGACAACAAAGCCGGCGAGGATCGGTACCCAGATGGCAAGAGAGAGAAGCGGCGTGCCTGACATATCGTTCCCAGTCTTTCTCTAGCTCAGGCGCGCGTGACCCACAGGGTCATCAACACAAACACGCCGATAATCATCGTAAAAGCGTAGTGGTAAATGTGGCCGGTCTGGAACAGGCGCGCCAGGGCCGCGAACCAGCTCACCAGGCGGACCGCGCCGCCGACGATGATGCCGTCGATCAGGCCGGTGTCGCCACCCTTCCACAGACCCCTGCCAAGCAAGCGTGCGCCACCGGCGAAGATCACTTCGTTGAACTTGTCGAAGTAGTACTTGTTGTCGAGCAGCGTATACAGCGGTGCGCAGCGGGACTTGATCGCTGCCGCGATGTCCGGGCGTTTCATGTACAGGAACCACGATGACGCGACACCGAGGAAGGCCAGCCAGAACACCGAGGTGGTGACGGCGTGGGTGGCCATCGCCAGCGCGCCGTGGAAGTGGTGGGCAAGCTCTTCCATCACCGGATGCGCCTCGGAATCGACGAAGATTGCGCCTTTGAAAAAGTCGCCAAAGAGCATCGGCTCGATCGTCAGGTAACCGATGAATACCGACGGAATGGCCAGCATGATCAACGGCAGGGTGACCACCCAGGGCGTCTCGTGCGGCTTCTGGCCGGGCGCAAGGCCATGGTGCTCGGCGTGCGCGTCGTCCGCGTGATGGGCATCGTCGCCGTGCGCCGAATGATCGTCGGCGGCGTGCGCCGCGGCCTGGACGTGGGCTGGCTCGTGCACCGCCGCCTTGCCGAAACGCTCTTCGCCGTGGAAGACCAGGAAATACAGGCGGAACGAGTAGAAGGCGGTGACGAAGACGCTGGCGAGGACGGCAAAATAGGCAAAGCCGGAACCCGGAATATGCGAAAGCGCGACCGCCTCGATGATCGAGTCCTTGGAGTAGAAGCCGGAAAACAGAGGTGTGCCGATCAGCGCCAGCGATCCGATCAGCGACGTAAACCAGGTTATCGGCATGTACTTGCGCAGACCGCCCATGTTGCGGATGTCCTGGTCGTGGTGCATGCCGATGATCACCGATCCCGCCGCGAGGAACAGCAGGGCCTTGAAAAAGGCGTGCGTCATCAGGTGGAAGATCGCCACCGAATACGCCGAAGCGCCGAGGGCGACGGTCATGTAGCCCAGCTGCGACAGCGTCGAATAGGCCACGATGCGCTTGATGTCGTTCTGGATGACGCCGAGGAAGCCCATGAACAGCGCCGTGATCGCGCCGATGACGATAACGAACGAGAGCGCGGTATCGGACAACTCGAACAGCGGCGACATGCGCGCGACCATGAAGATGCCGGCGGTGACCATCGTCGCCGCATGGATCAGCGCCGAAATCGGCGTCGGACCTTCCATCGAGTCGGGCAGCCAGACGTGCAGGGGAACCTGCGCCGACTTGCCCATCGCACCGATGAACAGCAGGATGCAGATCGCGGTCATCAGGGCAACCGCGCTGCCTTCACCGAACAGCGGGATGGTGGTCTCGGCGGCGAGCATTGGCGCCTTGGCGAAGACGGCGGCGTAGTCCAGCGTGCCAAAGTGGCTGAGCACCAGGCCAATGCCGAGGATGAAACCGAAATCGCCAACCCGGTTGACCAGAAAAGCCTTCAGGTTGGCGAAGATCGCCGTCGGCCGGGTATACCAAAAGCCGATCAGCAGGTACGAAACCAGGCCGACAGCCTCCCAGCCAAAGAACAGTTGCATGAAGTTGTTGCTCATCACGAGCATCAGCATCGAAAAGGTGAACAGCGAGATGTAGCTGAAGAAACGGTTGTAGCCCGGGTCGTCCTGCATGTAGCCGATGGTGTAGATATGCACCATCAGCGATACGAAGGTGACCACCAGCATCATCGTGACCGTCAGCTGGTCAATCAGGAAACCGACCTCGAAATGGTAATCGCCGGAAGTCAGCCAGCGATAAACCGAGCCGTTGTAGGTGTTTCCCGCCTGCACGTCCTTGAAGATCACGTAGGAAGCGACGAAGGCGATCGCCACCCCGGCAATGGTCACGGTGTGCGCCAGCCAGCGGGGGATCACGCGGCAGAACAGGCCTGCAATGATGGCCCCGAACAGCGGCGCCAGCGGAACCAGCAGGTAGAGCTTTTGCATTTCCATGTTCAACCCTTCAGGCTGTCCAGATCATCCACATGGATGGTCTTCAGGTTGCGGAACAGCACCACCAGAATCGCCAGTCCGATAGCCGCTTCGGCGGCAGCGACAGTCAGGATGAAGAAGACGAAAACCTGCCCGGCAAGATCCTGCATGTAATGGGAAAAGGCGATGAAGTTCATGTTCACCGCCAGCAGCATCAACTCGATCGACATCAGGATGACGATCAGATTCTTGCGGTTGAGAAAGATACCGACGACGCTGATCGCAAACAGGATCGCGCCCAGGATCAAAAAGTGGGACAGTGTAAGCAAGATGCCTCCCTGATTCCTTCTGCATGGGGTGGCAAGCTTTTCGCCGCCCCTCTTATTCTAAGTCTGGTGTTGCGGAGTGCGCTGCCAGCCGATCAGTCACGCCTCTCGGCTGGCATCTGCAGAACGGCGACGCGGTCCCTGGCCTTGACGAAGACCTGCTGCGACGGGCTGACCGACTTGTTCTTGCGCTTCCCGCGCTGGGTGAGCGCCACCGCGGCGACAATGCCGACCAGCAGGACGACCGATGCCAGCTCGAATGGATAGACGTACTCGGTAAAGATCAGACGACCGACGGCCTGCACATTGCTGGCGTCCGCCGTCGCCTGCGGCACGGCGCTCTCTAGCCAGCCCAGGTAATTGCCGGCAAGATAAAGTCCCATTTCGGCGACCATCAGCAAGGCAATGATCGAACCCAGCGGCAGGTAGCTCCAGAAACCTTCCCGCAAGCGATCGAGATTGATGTCGAGGAGCATCACCACGAACAGGAACAGCACCATGACCGCGCCGACGTAGATCAGGATCAGCGCGATCGCCAGAAACTCGGCCTGCAGCAGCATCCACACCCCGCTCGCCGAAAAGAAGGCAAGGACCAGGAACAGCGCCGCGTGCACCGGGTTTCGCGAGGTGATCACGCGCAGCCCGGCGAACACCAGGATCGCCGAAAAGAAGTAGAAAACGAAGGTCTTGAATTCCATCGCGTCGGCCTGTCAGCGGTATTTCGAGTCGAGTTCGCGGTCTGCCGCGATCTGCTCTTCGTAGCGGTCACCATTGGCCAGCAGCATCGGCTTGGTGTAGTAGAGATCGCCACGCTCTTCCCCGTGGTACTCGAAAATCCGCGTCTCGACGATGGCATCGACCGGACACGCCTCTTCACAGAAACCGCAAAAGATGCATTTGGTGAGATCGATGTCGTAGCGCGTGGTGCGGCGCGAACCGTCCTCGCGCGGGTCGGATTCGATGGTAATCGCCATCGCCGGACAAACCGCCTCGCACAACTTGCAGGCGATGCATCGCTCCTCGCCGTTCGGGTAGCGCCGAAGCGCGTGCAGGCCGCGAAATCGAAAACTTTGCGGCGTTTTTTCTTCCGGGTACTGGACGGTGATCTTGCGGGCGAACATGTAGCGCCCGGTTACCGACATCCCCTTGAACAACTCCCTGAGCAGGAGGCTGTTGAAAATTTCCTTCATCGAACCCATGACTAGCCTCTCACTTCCAGATGCTCAACGGCGACATCATCCAGCAGCCGACGACGACCAGCCAGATCAGACACAGCGGGATGAATACCTTCCAGCCGAGGCGCATGATCTGGTCGTAGCGATAGCGCGGGAAGGTGGCGCGAATCCAGAGGAAGAAGAACAGTACCGCGGCAATCTTCATGAACAGCCACAGCAGGCCATCGGGGAGGAAACCCACCGGCGACAACCAGCCGCCCAGGAACAGCAGCGAGGTCAGCGTCGACACCAGGATCATGTTGGCGTATTCGGCCAGGAAAAAGACCGCGAACGCCATCCCCGAGTATTCGCAGTGGAAGCCGACAATCTCGGACTCGCCTTCGGCCATGTCGAACGGCGCGCGGTTGGTCTCGGCGACGATCGACACCAGGTAGACGACGAACATCGGCAGCAGCGGCAGCCAGTTCCACGACAGGAACGCGAGCCCCTTGTCGGCAAAAAACCCACGACTCTGGCCGCCGACGATATCGCCCAGATTGAGGCTGTTGGAAACCATCAGCACCACCACCAGCGCCAGCCCCATCGAGATTTCATAGGAGATCATCTGCGCCGCCGAGCGCATGCCCCCCAGGAAGGCGTATTTCGAGTTCGACGCCCAGCCGGCGAGGATGATCCCGTACACACCGATCGACCCGATCGACATGATGTACAGCAGACTGGCGTTGACGTTCGCCAGCACCAGCGTGTCGTTGAACGGGACCACCGCCCAGGCGGCCAGCGCCGGCGCGAAGGCGAACATCGGCGCGATCAGGAAGACGCTCTTGTCGGCACCGGTCGGGACCACCACTTCCTTCAGGAACAGCTTCAGGCCGTCGGCGATCGGCTGAATCAGCCCCCAGGGACCGACCCGATTGGGCCCGATGCGAACCTGCATCCAGCCGATCACCTTGCGCTCCCAGAACGTCAGGTAAGCGACGGCGAGCAGTAGCGGGGCGATGATCAGCATGATCTTGATCAACGCCCACACCAGCGGAAAGACCGACCCGAAAAGACCTTGCAACATCCCCTGCAGCGCATCGACCATCATGCACGCTCCACGTTGATCGAACCGAACATGTCACCCAGCGCGGCAGTCGATTGATGAGCGGCGGCCACCCGAACGCACCCCGGCGGTACCGTCTCGTCGGCCCTAGCGGTCAGCACCGTCTCGCCGTTCCCCTGCCGAACGCGAACCGGCACGCCATCGCTGACGCCAAGCGTCGCCAGTGTGCTGGCGCGCATCCGCGCCGCAGGCGGAGCAGCGTCGTGCGTCTTCTGGAGCGCCGGCGAACGACGGGCAAGCGGGTCGGCTGAATAGATCGGCACGTCGGCCACTCGTTGCAAGCCTGCAGGCTGCGCTGTGGCCAGCGCACAGGGGACACCGCTGATGCTGTTGACCAGCCCGGGGACAAACTCTTCCCCGGCCGGGACGATCTCATCGCGTACCTGCTCGCTCGATTGATAGTCGAAGCCCGGCAGCGCCAGCAGACTGCCGAGCACGCGCAGCACTTTCCAGCCGGGACGCGCGTCGCCGATCGGGCGAACGACACCGTTGAAGCTCTGCACCCGGCCTTCGCTGTTGACAAAGGAACCCGAGGTCTCGGTAAACGGCGTGATTGGCAGCAGCGCGTCGGCGTAATCAGCTGCCGCGCCATCACTGAACGGCGTCAGCATGACCACCAGCGCAGCCGCCTTGAGGGCCGCCAGAGCCTGTTGCGGGTTGTGGCAATCGAGCTCGGGTTCGACGCCGAGCAGGATGTAGCCCTGGCGCGGCTGGGCGAACATTTCGTAGGCGTTGAGCGCGCTGGGCAGGGCCTTGGCGACGTGGCCGCCAACACTGTTGGCCGCTTCGCCGATGAAGCCGCAGCTTGCCCCGGTCAGTTTCGCAAGTTCTGCGGCCAGCGCGTGCAGTCGTGCGGCTTGAGGATGCTGTTCGGCGGCGTTGCCAAGGAAGATCGCGCTCCTGGTGCCGCCGACCAGGCTCTGGGCGATCGCCTGGCTGCTCGCGCAAGGTTCGACAGCCTCAAGGCCAGCCGGAACCGGCTCGCTCTTCAGTTGCGCAGCGGCCTTGACGATGGCCGCCAGGGCCAGCGGCAGTTCAGCAGGAGCGACCGCCAGCTGTGCGTGCAACTTGATCAGCGGGTCGTCACTGCCAAGCGACAGCAGGCTGACCTTGCCCCAGTTCTTGGCCAGCTGGCGCAGACGTTGCGCGAACAGCGGGTGGTCCTTGCGCAGGAAGCTGCCAACCACCAGTGCCGCGTCCAGATCCTTGATCTCGGCGAGGCGAAGGCCCAGCCACGGCGTGCCGCCCAGCTTGCCGTCAGCCGAAAAATCGCGGCGCCGCGGACGGAAGTCGACGCTGCCCGAACCGAGGCCGCGGGTCAGCTTTTGCAGCAGATAGAGTTCTTCCAGGGTCGCGTGCGGCGACGCCAGCGCGGCCAGCGACTCACCGCCGCCAGCCTTGCCGATGTCCTTGAGCGCATGCGCCACATAATCGAGCGCGACATTCCACTCGACTTCTCGCAGCGCGCCATCAACGCGGATCATGGGCCGGGTCAAACGCGCCGGCGAGTTCAGCGCCTCGTAGGAAAAACGCTCCTTGTCCGAAATCCAGCACTCGTTGACGTCTTCGTTCTCACGCGGCAGGACGCGCATGACGACGTTGTTCTTGATCTGCACGGTCAGGTTGGCGCCGATGCTGTCGTGCGGGCTGACCGACTTGCGCCGCGACAACTCCCAGCTGCGCGCCGAGTAGCGGAACGGCCTGGAGGTCAGCGCGCCGACCGGGCACAGATCGATCATGTTGCCCGACAGTTCGGAATCGATCGACCGGCCGACGAAGGTCATGATTTCGGCGTGCATATTGCGGTTGGCCATGCCGAGTTCCATGACCCCGGCAATTTCCTGGCCGAAGCGGACACAGCGCGTACAGTGGATGCAGCGCGCCATTTCCTGCATCGAGATCAGCGGCCCGACGTCCTTGTGGAAGACGACGCGCTTCCCTTCCTGATAGCGCGAAGCGCTGCCGCCGTAACCGACCGCCAGATCCTGCAGCTGACACTCGCCGCCCTGGTCGCAGATCGGGCAATCGAGCGGGTGGTTGATCAGCAGGAACTCCATGACGCCCTTCTGGGCCTTGACCGCCAGCTCGGAATGGGTGAACACCTTCATCCCGTTGGTCACCGGCGTCGCGCAGGCAGGCAGCGGCTTGGGCGCCTTCTCGACCTGCACCAGGCACATCCGGCAGTTGGCCGCGATCGAGAGTTTCTTGTGGTAGCAGAAATGCGGGATATAGGCACCAAGCTGTTGCGCAGCGTCCATGATGGTGCTGCCGTCGGGCACCTGCACCACCTTGCCGTCGATTTCGATTTCCATCGTCTCGTACCCTAAACCCTTGCCGTAAAGAAGCCACTGCCGGCGCGCTGGACATCAACGGGCACGAGGCACTTCTGGTGTTCGATGTGGTACGCGAACTCGTCGCGAAAATGCTTGATGAAGCTCTGTACCGGCATCGAGGCGGCGTCGCCGAGCGCGCAGATGGTGCGGCCCATGATGTTGGTGGTGACGCTGGCCAGCAAATCGAGGTCGTCGGCGCGGCCTTGCCCGTTCTCGATGCGGTGCACCACCTTGTAGAGCCAGCTCGTTCCCTCACGGCAGGGGGTGCACTGGCCGCACGATTCCTCATAGTAAAAGAAGGAAAGACGCTCGAGCGCCTTCACCATGCAGGTCGTCTCGTCCATCACGATGACCGCGCCGGAACCCAGCATGGAGCCGGCCTTGCCGATCGAATCGTAATCCATCGTGCAGTCCATCATCGCCGCCGCCGGCACCACCGGCGACGATGAGCCACCCGGGATACACGCCTTCAACTGGCGGCCGGCGCGCATCCCGCCAGCCATTTCGAGCAGCGTGGAGAATGGCGTGCCAAGCGGGATTTCGTAGTTTCCGGGGCGGTTGACATGGCCGGAAACCGAAAACAGCTTGGTGCCGCCATTGTTCGCCTTGCCGGCTTCGAGATAGGTTTCGCCACCCAGATTGATGATGTACGGGACCGAGGCGAAGGTCTCGGTGTTGTTGATCGTCGTCGGCTTGCCGTAAAGGCCGAAGGAAGCCGGAAACGGTGGCTTGAAGCGGGGCTGGCCCTTCTTGCCTTCGATCGACTCGAGCAGCGCGGTTTCTTCGCCGCAGATGTAGGCCCCGTAGCCATGATGGGCGAAGAGCTCGAAGTTGAAACCCGAGCCCAGCAGGTCGCTGCCGAGAAAACCGGCCGCCCGCGCTTCGTCCAGCGCCTCTTCGAAACGCTCGTAGATCTCCCACACTTCGCCGTGGATGTAGTTGTAGCCGCGCGCGGCGCCCATCGCGTAGCCGGCGATGACCATCCCCTCGATCACCGAATGCGGGTTGTAGCGCAGGATGTCGCGGTCCTTGAAGGTTCCCGGTTCGCCCTCGTCCGAATTGCACACCACGTACTTGTCGCCGGGAAACGAGCGCGGCATGAAACTCCACTTGAGGCCGGTCGGAAAGCCGGCGCCGCCGCGACCACGCAAGACCGACTTCTTGACCTCGTTGATGACGTATTCCTGTGGCTGTTTCTCTTCGAGAATGCGGCGCAGCGCCGAGTAGCCGCCGCGCTTGACGTAATCGGCCAGGCGCCAGGCATTGTCGCCGTCCAGACCGAGGCTGAGCATCGGGTTGATCGCACCGAGAATCGCCATTACTTCAGCTCCGCCAGCAGTTGGTCGATTTGCCCGGGGTCCATCCAGCTGCACATCCGGCGATTATTGACGATCATCACCGGCGCATCGCCGCAAGCGCCCATGCACTCGCCTTCCTTGAGCGTGATCAGGCCGTCGGGGGTCGTTTCGTTGTAATCGATCCCGAGCTTCTTCTTGAGATACTCGCCGGCGTCGACGCCGCCGCTGAGCATGCACGGCAGGTTGGTACACACCGAAACCTTGTACTTGCCCAGCGGCTTCAGGTCGTACATGTTGTAGAAGCTGGCCACCTCGTAGGCGGCGACCGGCGCCATGCCCAGATAGTTGGCCACCAGTTCGATCGCTTCGCTGGACAGCCAGCCCTGCTCTTCCTGGGCAATGGCGAGAGCGGCCATCACCGCCGACTGCTTCTGGTCGGCCGGGTACTTGGCGATTTCGCGGTCAATTCGCTTGAGGGATTCTGAAGTCAGCATCAACGGTCAATCTCGCCAAAAACAACGTCCTGCGATCCAATGATGGTCACCACGTCGGCCAGCATGTGGCCACGGACCATCTCATCCATCGCCGACAGGTGCACGTAACCCGGCGCACGTATCTTCAAACGGTAAGGCTTGTTGGCGCCGTCGGAAATCACGTAGATGCCGAACTCGCCTTTCGGGTGTTCGACCGCTGAATAAACCTCACCCTCGGGCACATGCATGCCTTCGGTGCACAGCTTGAAGTGGTGAATCAGCTCTTCCATGTTGGACTTCATGGCCTCGCGATCCGGCGGCGCAACCTTGTGGTTGTCCGACATCACCGGACCCGGGTTTTGCCGTAGCCAGTCGACGCATTGCTTGACGATGCGATTCGACTGCCGCATCTCTTCCATGCGGACCAGATAGCGGTCGTACGAGTCGCCGGTCTTGCCAATCGGAATGTCGAAGTCGACCCGGTCATAGACCTCGTAGGGCTGCTTCTTGCGCAGATCCCAGGCGATTCCCGACCCGCGCAGCATCGGCCCGGTGAAGCCGCGCTGCAGCGCGCGTTCGGGGGTAACGATACCGACGTCGACCAGCCGCTGCTTCCAGATCCGGTTGTCGGTGAGCAGTGTTTCGTACTCGTCGAGCAACTTCGGAAAACGGGCGGCGAAATCGTCGAGAAAATCGAGCAGCGAGCCGCTGCGCGCCTCGTTGAACGGCTTGATCTGCGCCGCACTCTTCCACTTCGACTCCTGATACTGCGAAATGCGGTCGGGGAGATCGCGGTACACGCCGCCCGGCCGGTAGTATGCAGCGTGCATACGCGCGCCGGACACGGCTTCGTAGGCATCGACCAGATCCTCGCGCTCTCGAAAGGCGTAGAGCACCATGGTCATCGCGCCGACGTCGAGGCCGTGGCAGCCGACCCACAACAGGTGATTCAGGATGCGCGTGATTTCGTCGAACATCACCCGGATGTACTGGGCGCGGACCGGCACCTCGATCTCCAGCAAGCGCTCGATCGCCATGCAGTAGGCATGTTCGTTGCACATCATCGACATATAGTCGAGGCGGTCCATGTACGGCACCGACTGAATCCAGGTCTTGCTTTCGGCAAGCTTCTCGGTCGCCCGGTGGAGCAGGCCGATATGCGGATCGGCACGCATCACCACTTCGCCGTCAAGTTCCAGCACCATCCGCAGCACACCATGCGCGGCCGGGTGCTGCGGCCCGAAGTTCAGGGTGAAGTTACGAAGTTCAGGCATTGTTGACCTTCCCGTAGGTCGCTTCGCGAACGATCCGCGGCGTAATCTCGCGCGGCTCGATGGTCACCGGTTGATAGATCACCCGCTGCTGCTCCGGGTCGTAGCGCATCTCGACATAACCGGAAACGGGGAAATCCTTGCGGAACGGATGGCCGATAAAGCCATAGTCGGTGAGAATCCTGCGCAGATCATTGTGGCCGGGGAAGACGATACCGATCAGATCGAAAGCCTCGCGCTCGAACCAGTTGACACTGTTCCACACCGAGGTCACCGAGGGCAACGAAGGGAAGTCGTCATCCGGCGCAAAGCACCGGACGCGCAAGCGCCAGTTCCTGGTAATCGACAGCAGATGGCTTACCGCGGCGTAGCGCGGGCCCTCGCGTGGGACGTTGCCATAGGTCGAGTAGTCAACGCCGCAGAGGTCGATCAACTCTTCAAAGGCCAGTTCCGGCGCGTCGCGCAGGGTCTGCATCACCCCCAGGTAATCCGCGGCATCGACTTCGATGGTCACTTCACCCAGCGCCACCTTCAACGACTTCACTCGATCACCGAGACACTCTTGCAGATTCTGGCTAAGCGCTTCCAGCTTGGCGGACATGACTCACTCTCGGGTTGGTTTGGTTCAGCGGGCGATGGTGCTGGTCCGGCGGATCTTGTTCTGCAACTGTATCAGGCCGTAGATCAGCGCCTCGGCAGTCGGCGGACAGCCCGGCACATAGATGTCGACCGGAACGATCCGATCGCAGCCGCGAACCACCGAGTACGAGTAATGGTAATAGCCGCCACCGTTGGCACAGGAGCCCATCGAGACCACCCAGCGCGGTTCGGCCATCTGGTCATAGACCTTGCGCATCGCAGGCGCCATCTTGTTGGTCAGCGTCCCGGCGACGACCATCACATCCGACTGCCGTGGACTCGGACGAAAGACGATCCCGAAACGGTCCAGGTCGTAACGCGAGCAGCCGGCATGGATCATCTCGATGGCGCAGCAGGCGAGGCCGAAACTCATCGGCCACATCGATCCGGTACGAACGTAGTTGATCAGCTTGTCGGCCGTGGTGGTGACGAAGCCTTCCTGGAGGATGCCTTCAATACCCATCGCTCACTCCCAATCCAGAGCGCCCCTGGCCCAGGCGTAAACATAGCCGACGACCAGAATGGCGATGAAAACCAGCATCTCGATGAAACCGAACCACTTCACCGAATCGGTGGCGACGATCTCGCCGAAGATCGTCGCCCACGGCAGCAGGAAGGCGACCTCGAGATCAAACAGGATGAACAGGATGGCGATCAGGTAGTAGCGCACATCGAACTTCATGCGCGCGTCTTCGAAGGCCTCGAAGCCGCACTCGTAGGGCGAGAGCTTCGCGCTGTCGGGACGATGTGGCGCGACGATCATGCCCATCACCACCGGCATGACACCGAAGGCCACGCCAATCAGGATGAAGACCAGTACCGGGAAGTAGCTTTCCAGCATGATGCGCCCCACAAACGCTTCGATTCAGAACACAGCCATCGCTTGCCGATGGCATCACCTGGTGCCGACGATGAGACTCGAACTCATACGACCGAAGTCACTACCCCCTCAAGATAGCGTGTATACCAATTTCACCACGTCGGCAGCACTACAGACAGCAGGCGAGGCAATCGAGGAATCCAGCCTTCCCCGCCGCTGCTTTCAACGCTATTACCTGGGAATATCCTTTGCTTTTGAATCGGGATCCACGGGGTGCTTGCCCTGGTCGACACCACCCGAGGGCGGCGCTGGAACAGGGCCGGATTTTACCGCATCCCGCATCACACTGCCAGTCGTTTTTGGTGCGGTCGAAGCCAGGTAGGCGAGCGACAGACTGGTGACAAAAAAGATCGTCGCCAGGACCGCGGTGGCCCGGCTGAGGAAATTTGCCGCCCCCGTTGCGCCGAAAAGACTGCCCGAAGCGCCGCTGCCAAAGGCCGCGCCCATGTCGGCACCCTTGCCGTGCTGGACCAGGACCAGGCCGATCACGCTGACCGCTGCCAGGATGTGCACCGTCAGAACCACAGAAAAAAGATAATCCATATGACCTCTTAGTCGACCCGAGCAACGGCCAGCACACGTTAGGCACACCGCCAGCCGCGGCGCGTCGGGAGCGTGGCCCGGACACCGATCCAGGCGCGAATTGGCCCAGTGCGCCGATCGCTGGCGCGACAGCGCCCCCGCCAGAAAAACTCTGGTAGTATAGCGAGTCTCAACGGCGCGGGTCAATTGACGATCTGCCGACAACGAGATCGCAAATTCCTGATCACCACTTGAACCGGCGGTTCGGACACCGGCAAGCTCAGTGCGGGCAAGACCGCTGTCAGCCGTGAAGGCCGCGGCCTAGACGGCCCACTGCCCGCTCCGCGACATTCCCTCGTCCCCCATGGCAGCATGCCAACAAACCGCTGGCCGATCCGATGGCCCGTGACTTGATCGAAATCAGCGAGGCAGCCGGCGTCCGCTACCTCCATTTCGCCTCGTCCTGGGTGCAGGGGGCCATGCGGATCCGGAGCCCGAACGCTCTCGAACTGTCCTACACACGCGAGATGATGGCCGGGTTGCTGCTCCGCGAATCGCCATGGCCACGCGAGGCCCTGCTGATCGGCCTCGGCGCCGGGTCGCAGGCCAAGTTCCTCTACCATCAGCTGCCGGCGACGAAGATCACCGTCGTCGAGATCGACCCCCAGGTCGAGATCGTCGCGCGACTGCATTTCAATCTGCCGGATGACCCCCGCCGCCTGCGCGTGCTGATCGATGACGGCGCCGAGCACATGCTCGCCGGCAGCAGCCGCTACGACTGTATCCTGGTGGACGGCTTTGACAAGAACGCCCGCGCCGGCGTCCTCGATACCCTGCCGTTCTACCAGGCCTGCCGTTCGCGGCTGAGCGACAGCGGGCTGCTGGCGGTCAATCTGCTCGGACGCGAACGGGGTTTCCAGGCCAGCGCCGAGCGCATCGATGCCGCTTTCGATGGCCGCGCGCTGGTCTTCCCGTCCTGCGACAGCGGCAATACCGTCGCCCTCGCTGCGGCCGGCGATCGGGTCGACCTCGGCTTCGACGAACTGATCGCCCGGGCCCACCAGTGCCGCAAGGACACCGGCCTCAATCTGCTGCCGACCATCGCCAGGTTGCAGATCGCCCGCCGCAGCGAAGGCGACCGCCTGCACCTCTGACGACCGATTTCCAGTCGCGCCAGCCAACGCCCGACAGCTGAAGACGAGTATACTTGCCGCCTCCTTTGCACTCCTCCGCGGCCTCGTCCGAGAAACGATCAAGCAATGACTCAAGCGATTCCCTCATCGGCCGCGGACGGCGCAGACTACTCCGGATCGTCGCCGATACCGTTGCCGGCCGAGTGGTCCGCGCGCCTGCAGCCGCGACTGGCTGACGGCGAGAAGGTTCTGGCCTGGCTGGAGATCAACCTCGACGAGACCCTGCACTTTGCCAGCGGGGTCGTCGTCGTCAGCAGCGAACGCCTGCTGGCGCTGGCGGCTGTCGAGCAGCAGTGGCAGAGCTGGACGTACCGCCCGGGGCTGGCGCTGCTCCGCCACGATCATGCCGGCGTTGGAACGCTGGAACTGGTGGATGCCGAGTCACGACTCGGCCATTGGCGGTACACGCTGGGCGCCGACGTCGCGGCTGGCCGTCTGATCGACCACTTCAGCCGGCAACTCGACTTCCGCCTCACCGGCACCCTGCCGCCGCCGTCGGTCGTGGCGCTGTGCCCGAAGTGCGAAGGACCACTGCTGGCGGGGCAGGAAGACTGTCCGGTATGCAGCAAGGAAATCCATCAACCGCCTTCCACCTGGACGCTGTTGCGCCTGGGACGCTTCGCGACGCCCTACCGGGGGCGGCTGCTCGCGGGCTTCGTGCTCTCGCTGCTGAGCACCGCGGCGACCCTGGTGCCCCCGTACCTGACGATGCCGCTGATGGACAACGTGCTGATCCCCTACCAGAACGGCCAGGCGATCGACCCCGGTCTGGTCGCGCTCTATCTGTCCGGCCTGCTCGGCGCCGCGCTGCTCGCCTGGGTGCTCGGCTGGGCGCGCACCTACATCCTGGCGCTGGTCTCGGAGCGGATCGGCGCCGACCTGCGCACCGCCACCTACGAGCACTTGCTGAAGCTCTCGCAGGAGTACTTCGGCGGCAAACGAACCGGTGACCTGATGGCCCGCATCGGCTCGGAAACCGACCGCATCAACATCTTCATTTCGCTGCACCTGCTCGACTTCGCCACCGACGTGCTGATGATCGCGATGACCACCGTGATCCTGATGTCGATCGACCTCCGGCTGGCACTGGTCACGCTGGTGCCGCTGCCGATCATCGCCTGGCTGATCCACGTCGTGCGCGAGAAGCTGCGCACCGGTTTCGAGCGCGTCGACCGGGTCTGGGCGGAAGTGACCAACGTCCTCGCCGACACCATTCCCGGCATTCGCGTGGTCAAGGCCTTTGCCCAGGAGGCGCGCGAAGCGGGGCGTTTCCGGACGGCCAACGCCCACAACCTGGAGGTCAATGACCGGGTCAACAAGGTCTGGTCGCTGTTTTCGCCGACCGTCACCCTGCTCACCGAACTGGGGCTGCTGATCGTCTGGGGCTTCGGCATCTGGCAGATCGCCAAGGATCAGATCACCGTCGGCGTGCTCACCGCCTTCCTGGCCTACATCAGCCGATTCTACCTGCGCCTCGACTCGATGAGCCGCTTCGTCTCGGTGACGCAGAAGGCAGCGGCCGGGGCCAAGCGCATTTTCGACATCCTCGACCACGTTTCCAGCGTTCCCGAACCGACCAATCCGGTACATCTGCCAAGGGTCTCGGGGCGCATCGAGCTGCGCAATGTCGGCTTCCGCTACGGCACCCGCAGCGTCACCCGCGACATCAGCATCGCCATCGAACCGGGCGAAATGGTCGGACTGGTCGGCCACAGCGGTTCCGGCAAGAGCACCCTGGTCAACCTGATCTGCCGCTTCTACGACGTCAGCGAAGGCGCCATCCTGATCGACGGGGTGGACATCCGTTCGCTGCCGGTGGCCGAGTATCGCCGGCACATCGGCCTGGTGCTGCAGGAGCCCTTCCTGTTCTTCGGCACCATCGCCGAAAACATCGCCTACGGCAGACCCGAGGCCACGCGCGCCGAGATCATCGCCGCCGCGCGTGCCGCGCACGCCCACGAATTCATCCTCCGCCTCCAGCACGGTTACGACTCGCTGGTCGGCGAACGCGGCCAGGCGCTGTCGGGCGGCGAGCGGCAGCGGATCTCGATCGCGCGGGCGCTGCTGATCGACCCGCGGATCCTGATCCTCGACGAGGCCACCTCGTCGGTCGACACGACCACCGAGAAGGAAATCCAGAAAGCGCTGGACAATCTGGTCCGTGGCCGGACGACGATCGCCATCGCGCACCGCCTGTCCACCCTGCGCGACGCCGACCGGCTGGTCGTTCTCGACCGCGGCAGCGTCGTCGAGGTCGGCAGCCACGACCAGTTGATGGCCTGCGAGGGCCACTACTACCGCCTCTACCAGGCGCAGGCACGCAACGTCGACACCGAAGACGAACTGCGCCGAATGGAGCTGGAACGGGCTCAGGACGACGGAGAACGCCAATGAACGCCGCGCCCGACTATCGCTTGCAACGCAACGCCTTCGGCCGCCTCGAACTGACCGCCGCCGACGGTCAGACGCACCTCGGGGTGGTGCCGGTGCGCGCCTTTCCGATCACCGCTGCCGACGACGGCATCGGCCTGGTCGACCCGCACGGCCATGAACTGGCGTGGATAGAGCGGCTGAGCGACCTGCCCGACGCCATGCGCAGTCTGGTCGAAGACGAGCTCGCCCGGCGCGAGTTCATGCCCGAGATCAGCCGCATCGTCAGCGTCTCGAGTTTTGCCACGCCGAGCACCTGGCAGGTCGAAACCGATCGCGGAGCCAGCACTCTGGTGCTCAAGGGCGAGGAGGATATTCGCCGCCTGCACCCGCCGGCGCTGCTGATCGCCGACAGCCACGGCATCCACTTCCTGATCCGCGACCGCTACGCGCTCGACCAGCACAGCCGGCGGATTCTGGATCGCTTCCTGTGACCCTGGCCAGCGCCAGGCTGGCGCCCGGCGGTCAGCCGATTGGCGCCCGCCGCGTTATACCGGCGATAATCGCGGGCGCAGCTGTTTTTCGAGCGCCTGCCGCCGTTCCCGCGCCAGAGCGCGCCCACCCGTCCGTGCCTGGAATGAGCCCATGAAAAGCAAAGACATCAAGTTTCTCGAAATCCGCTACCTGCGCGGCCCGAATATCTGGACCTACCGTCCGGTGATCGAGGCGCTGGTCGATATCGGCGAACTCGAAGACTTCCCGTCGAACACCATCCCCGGTTTCTACGAACGCCTCACCGCCCTGCTGCCGTCGCTGATCGAGCATCGCTGCAGCTACGGCGAACGCGGTGGCTTCCTGCGCCGCCTGCAGGAAGGCACCTGGCCGGCGCACATCCTCGAACACGTCACCCTGGAGCTGCAAAACCTGGCCGGCATGCCGGGCGGTTTCGGCAAGGCCAGGGAGGTTTCGGCGCGCGGGGTCTACAAGGTGGTGGTCCGCGCCTGGCACGAGGATGTCACGCGGTCGTGCCTCTACGCGGGGCGTGAACTGCTGCTGGCGGCGATCCAGGACACGCCATTCGACGTCGCCACCACGGTCGCCCACCTGACCGACATGGCCGAGCGCAAGCTGCTCGGTCCGAGCACCGGCTGCATCGTCGACGCCGCGACCGCCAAGGACCGCCGCATCCCGGCGATCCGCCTGCTGGCTACCGGCAATCTCGTGCAACTCGGCTACGGCTCGCGCAGCCGGCGCATCTGGACCGCCGAAACCGACCGCACCAGCGCCATCGCCGAGGGCATCTCGCGCGACAAGGACCTGACCAAGAGCCTGCTGACCGCCTGCGGCGTACCGGTTCCCGAGGGGCGCCTGGTCGACAGTGCCGAGGACGCCTGCGAAGCCGCCGACGACATCGGCTATCCGGTGGTCGTCAAACCCTCTGACGGCAACCACGCGCGCGGCGTCTTCACCAACCTGGTCAGCCCTGCGGAAGTCGAGTCGGCGTATGCCGCCGCCGTCGAGGAAGGCAGCGGGGTAATCGTCGAACGTTACATCCGCGGTTCCGAGCACCGCCTGCTGGTGATTGGCGGCAAGCTCGCCGCCGCCGCGCGTGGCGAGGTCGCCAAGGTGATCGGCGACGGCGAGTCGACCATCGACCAGCTGATCGACAGCCAGATCAACTCCGACCCACGCCGCGGCCTCGAAGAGGAATTCCCACTGGACATCATCGCCTTGAGCGACAACCCGGTGGCGCGGCTCGAAGTAACGCGTCAGGGCTTCAGCGGCGAGTCGATCCCGCCGGCCGGTCGCGAGGTGCTGATCGTTCGTAGCGGCAACCATACCGACGATGTCACCGACATCGTCCACCCCGACACCGCGGCCACCGCGTCGCTCGCCGCACGCATCGTCGGACTCGATATCGCCGGCGTCGATCTGGTCTGCGAAGACATCACCCAGCCACTCGACGGCCAGCGAGGCGCGATCGTCGAGGTCAACGCCGGCCCCGGCCTGCTGATGCATCTCAAGCCCGAAACCGGCGAGCCACGTCCGGTCGGCCGCGCCATCGTCGACCAGTTGTTCCCCGATGGCGACGACGGACGGATCCCGGTGATCGGCGTCAGCGGCAGCTTCGGCAAGACCACCGTCGCCAGCCTGATCGCCCGCCTGCTGACGCTCACCGGCCAGCATACCGGCCTGGCGTGCAGCGACGGGCTGTTCCTCGACCGCCGCCGGATCGGCAAGGGCGACAGCGCCAACTGGGGGGCCGCCAACCGGATCCTGATGAACCGGGCGGTCGACGCCGCGGTCCTCGAAAACGGCAGCGACACCATCCTCGGCGAAGGTCTCGCTTACGATCGCTGCCTGATCGGGGTGATCACCAACGTCGACGCGGCGACGCACTTCGGCCGCTTTCACGTCGACACCGCCGAACAGGTGTTCACCGTCCTGCGTACCCAGGTCGACCTGGTTCTGCCGCGCGGCGCGGCGGTGCTCAACGCCGCTCACCCGATGCTGGTCGAGATCGCCGCCCTGTGCGACGGCGAGGTCATCTTCTTCGCCCTGGACCCCGAGCAGCCGACCCTCGTCGCGCACCGGGCAGAGGGCAAACGGGCGGTTTTCGCACGCGGCGGCCAGGTGATCCTCGCCAGCGGCCAGGACGAGAAGGCGATCGTCAGCCTGGAAGCGATCCCGCTGACCGGCGGTGGCGATATCGACTTCGAGGTCGAGAACGTCCTCGCCGCCAGTGCCGCGGCATGGGCGCTCGGTATCGCACCCGAGATCATCCGCACCGGGCTGGAAACCTTCACCATCGCCTGATCGACCACCGGAGCCTGCCAGCGCAGCGGCCGAGCCAGCCGAAGCTGACGCCCGGCGTCCCGACTCAAACAGAAAGGGAAACTGTTCATGGAAGTATCGCGTATCCGCGCCCTGCGTGGCCCCAACCTCTGGAGCCGGCACACGGCGATCGAAGCCATAGTCTGCTGTACGGAGGATGAACTCGACATCGACAACATCCCGGACTTCGAGACGCGTCTGCGCGAACGTTTCCCCGAACTGGCGATGTTGCGGCCGGCCGGTCACGAGGAAGCGGTTTCGATGGCGCAGGCGCTGGAGTTCGCGGCGCTGGGCCTGCAGGCGCAAGCGGGTTGTCCGGTCACTTTCAGCCGCACCGCGAAGACAGTGGAGACGGGCACTTACCAGGTGGTCGCCGAATACAGCGAAGAGGTCGTCGGCCGGCTGGCCTTCGAACTCGCCGAGCAGCTGTGCATCGCCGCCATCGACGACACGCCCTTCGACCTCGGCGAAGCGCTTGACCGCTTGCGCGAACTCGACGAAGACGTACGCCTGGGGCCCAGCACCGGGGCGATCGTTTACGCCGCAATGGCCCGCAACATTCCCTACCGCCGGCTGACCGAGGGGAGCATGGTGCAGTTCGGCTGGGGCAGCCGCCAGCGGCGCATTCAGGCGGCCGAAACCGATCGCACCAGCGCGGTCGCCGAATCGATCGCCCAGGACAAGGAACTGAGCAAGATCCTGCTGCACGCGGCTGGCGTCCCGGTCCCGATCGGGCGGCCGGTGCTGAGCGCCGAAGACGCCTGGGCGGCGGCCTGCGAAATCGATGCGCCGGTCGTCGTCAAGCCGCAGGACGGCAACCAGGGCAAGGGGGTGGCGGTCAACCTGGTCACCCGCGAACAGATCGAAGCGGCTTACGCGGTGGCCTTCCAGGTCAGCGACGAGGTGCTGGTCGAGCGCTACATTCCCGGCCACGACTACCGCCTGCTGGTGGTCGGCGACAAGCTGATCGCCGCCGCCCGGCGCGACCCGCCGCTGGTCGTCGGCGACGGCATGCACGACATTCTCGAACTGGTCGAGCGGGTCAACAGCGACCCGCGACGCGGCGAAGGTCACGCCACTTCATTGACCAGGATTCGCCTCGACGAGGTGGCCATGGCGCGCCTGGCCGCCGCCGGGCTGACCCCGGAGTCGGTCCCGGCGCGAGGGTCGCGGGTGGTCCTGCGCAACAACGCCAACCTGTCGACCGGCGGCACGGCGACCGACGTCACCGATGACGTTCATCCCGACTTCGCTGCGCAGGCGATCGCTGCCGCACAGACCATCGGGCTCGACATTGCCGGCGTCGACATCGTCTGCGACAGCGTCCTGCGCCCGCTCGAAGAACAAGGCGGCGGGATCGTCGAACTCAACGCCGCGCCCGGCCTGCGGATGCACCTGCAACCGTCGTTCGGCAAGGGGCGGCCGGTGGGCGAGGCAATCATCGCCAACATCTTTGCCGATGGCGACGAAGCGCGCATTCCGGTGGTCGCCGTGGCGGGCACCAACGGCAAGACGACCACCGTCCGGCTGATCGCCAACATCCTCGGTCGACAGGGCCTGCGCGTTGGCATGACGACCACCGACGGCGTCTATATCCAGGGCCGGCGGATCGATACCGGTGACTGCAGCGGCCCGAAGAGCGCCAAGAACGTCCTGCTCCACCCCGACGTCGACGCCGCGGTGCTCGAGACGGCGCGCGGCGGCGTGCTCCGAGAGGGCCTCGGCTTCGACCGCTGCAACGTCGCCGTGGTCACCAATATCGGGCTCGGCGACCACCTCGGGCTTTCATACATCAGCACCGTTGAAGACCTGTCGGTGGTCAAGCGCGTCATCGTCCAGAACGTCACCCCCGAGACCGGCGTCGCGGTGCTCAATGCCGCCGACCCGATGGTCGCCCGGATGGCTGGCTCGTGCCCGGGCAAGGTCACCTTTTTTGCCAGCGACCGCAACCATCCGCTGATGGCCCTGCATCGCGCACAGCGCAAGCGCGTCGTCTACCGCGACCGCGACGCGATCGTCGCTTCGGGCGCCGGCGTCGAGCACCGCATCGCGCTGAGCGAGATCCCGGTCACCCAGAACGGCGCGATCGGATTCCAGGTCGAAAACGCGATGGCCGCCATCGGGGCCGCCTGGGCACTCGAGGTGCCGTGGGCGACGATACGCGACGGACTGGCCAGCTTCGTCAACGACGCCCAGACCGCACCCGGGCGCTTCAACGTTTTCAGCTATCGCGGCGCCACCCTGGTCGCCGACTATGGCCACAACCCGGACGCCATCCAGGCTCTGGTCGATGCCATTGAGAACATGCCGTCGGCGCCGGGCAGTCAGCGCTCGGTGGTGATCAGCGGCGCCGGCGACCGGCGCGATGAAGACATCCGCGGCCAGACCGAAATCCTTGGCGGCGCTTTCGACCGGGTGCTGCTCTATCAGGATCAGTGCCAGCGCGGGCGGGCCGATGGCGAAGTACTGGCGCTGCTGCAGCAGGGTCTGCTGAACGCCACGCGGACCACCGAGGTGCAGGAAATCCATGGCGAGTTCCTGGCCATCGACACCGCGCTGGCGACTTTGCAGGCGGGCGACCTGTGCCTGATCCTGATCGACCAGATCGAGGAAGCGCTCGAACACATCGCCAAACGGCTTGCCGAGGGCTGAGCCGCCGCGCGGTCAGGCCGGCCGGCGCGGCGGCGTCTGATAAGTCCAGGAAAAGCTGCCCGCCGAGCCGGCAAAGAGCTTCTTGCTCGCCGCGTCGGGGTTGCGCAATCTGAGCTTCAGCTCCTTGCCCGGGAGGTCGGTCAAGGGCGTATCGGTGCGGCGGACCAGCAGCGCATGAATTCGCGTCTCGCCGTCGACGCGATCGATCGTGCAGGCAATCGCGCGACAGACCTGCTCCCGGGCAGCCAGCGCTTCGTCAAGCTCGACGCCCGAGGCACTGGCCTCGGCCTCCAGTTCCCTGACCTCTTCGCCGAGTTGGGAGAGGGTCCGCAAGATCGGTGCGACCAGCGCCGAGAGGCGCCGCCAGCCGGCCTGCTGCTCGCTGCTCAGGCTCGCTTCGCGGCCTCGCAACTTGCCGGCCAACGCCAGATAACTGACCACGTCCTTCTCGCCGCGCAAGGCGTCGATCCTGGCGCGATGACTGCCAAGAACCTTCTCCTGCGCCGCGCAGTGCTGCTGCAGCGCGGCGATCCGTGCTTCGTCGCCGGACAGGTCGGGCACCTGCACCAGGAACACGTTATCGACTTCCCGGCGAGCGCGGGCCATTCGCACGTGGATGGTCTTGCCAGCCACGGCGCAGCCCTCGGAGAGGTCGGCGTGCAGCTGATCGGCGAGGATGGTGCACTGGGTCGCGCGTTCGACGACCACCTCCCGAGCGACAATGACGCAGTTGTCAGCGCGTTTCAGCTTGACGCAGCCATGCGGCGCGATCAGCGTCGCTCCGGAAGCAAGGCCCTCGACGACGACGTCGCCGTCGTCGTTGCTGGCGCTGCCGCCGACCAGATTGTGTTTCAGCCAGACGACGCCGCCGGTGGACACGATATTGCCGAAGACGTCGGCAAAGGCGGTAATGCTGCGACAGGTGACGACGCGCTTCTCCTGGATTTCGCCGTGCTGTTCGTACGCCTCGCCAGTCAGCAGCAGATCGCCGGTCGTACGCGCGCTGACCCCCTCGTGACTGACGATCTTGTCGGCCACCGAAAACTGGTTGGTGCGCCGATCGATGTTGAGAAAGCCGGAAACCGACGCCAGCAGGTACTCGCCGTCCTTTTCGTGGCTGACACGGGTGCCGGGACCCGCCAGGCGCGCCAGGTCGAAATCCCTGGGCAAGGGGGCAGGCAGCTCGGCGCCGCTGACATCACGCCCGTCGACCCCCAGCGTGCGCGGCATTTTCTTCACCAGCCGAAGGCCGGCGGCGACTTGCGGATAGCGGGTCTCGAACTGGCGCAGATCCACCCGGTCGCCGAGCAGTCGGCGCGGCGCGTTGTTGCGGTGCAGACCGGGCGCCTGCTCGATGATTTCGGCATCCTTGCCGCGGACGAAGGGCCTGCTGCGGGCCACTACCCGCCGCTCGGGCTTGTCGAGCTCGAAGCCTTCCCTGACCATCGCCACGTCGATCCCGAAGCGCACGCCCTTGGCCCACGCATTGGCGATGAATTCGTCGAAATCGAGGACCGTACGCGTTTCAGGTGCCGCCGATCGACCGGCTACCAGCGGCTGATCACTGCCCTGCCCATCAGGCCCGTGCGCGGCCGTTGCCTCCAGATAGACCGGTTCGAACAGATAAACCGCCTCGCCACGGTCGACCCGGAACTCCTTGTAGAGCGACCGGCGCTCCGGCCGGAACTTCGCGATGTCGACCGCCAGGAACACTTCGTCGGCCGCCGTCCGAGTTGGATCGTCGCGACTCGCGGGATCGTCGTAGAGCAGCGACACCAGACGCGCGTAATCCAGTTCCCGGAAGTAGAGTCCCATGGCGATCACGCGGTTGACGAAATCCAGCAGGTCGGCAGTCGCCTCCAGTCGCGAAAGTGCCAGATACAGGCCGCCATCGCGCTGCACGAGATAGCGCGACAGGGCGATCTGTCCCTCCTCGAGGTCGGCGAGATTGCCGATGGCACTTGGCGGATCGTCAGGCATGGTGGCGGTCAGTTCACAGTGGGTAGCCGTTGCGGCCGTTTGCCGGAGCCTCGGGCAGTGATCGGAGGTACGCCGCGAGCCTACCAGAAACCGCCACCGACGACACGCGAGCCGGCTGGCGCCGGTCGAAAACGGTGCTCGCGAGCGCCAGTCGTCGGACCAGACGGTCGTCGCCCGGTAGCGCGATGAGGCGACCATTGGCACGTCTCACCGACCTGCGTCAGCCCAGCGACCGCCACTGCGTTATATTGATCTTCGACCGCGTACCGCCGGGTACGCGGCGAAACATCTTTTGTGAGCCTCGCCATGCCCAGCCTACGCCCCGCGACACCGCTGTTGGTCCTTGTCCTCGCAGCCTGCGCCAGCTATCCGCCCGAAGGGCCGAGCGTAATGGCGCTGCCCGGAACGGGGCAGTCGTTCGCCAGGTTCCGCGCCGACGACACGCTGTGCCGGACCTACGCCAGCCAGGCGCTGGGTGGCACGACACCGGCGCAGGCCGGGGTCGATGCCGGCGTCGCCAGCGCCGCCGTCGGCACGCTGCTTGGTGCGGCAGTCGGTGCCGCGGTCGATGGATCGAGCGGCGCCGCGGTTGGCGCCGGCGTCGGCCTGCTCGTTGGCAGCGCCAGCGGCGTCGCCAGCAGCAACGCCTCGAGCTACACCCTGCAGCAACGCTACGACCAGAGCTACGTTCAGTGCATGTACGCACGGGGCCAGAAGGTACCGGTGATCGGCAACTTCGCACCGCCGGAGGGCTACGCCACCAGAGCCCCCGATGCCGGCCCGCTGCCGCCGCCGCCGCCTCGTGGCGCGCCACCGCCCCCGCCCCCGCGCTAGCGCCCTGCGCCGAATTGCCGGCGATGGCGGGCAAAGACGCTGCCGCGGATGGCGCGCCGATGACTTGCATGGCGTACACCGCGCACACCACGTACACTAGCCGCCCGATCGAACCGAAAGCCTGGCCATGCCACCCCCGACCCTCAAACTCCCGAAAAAGCCTGCCCGCGGCGGGGCGGTCGACGACCCCAGGTCGCCGGCACGCAAGCCGATCCGTGGCCAGTCGCAGCTGTCGAAGCAGGCTGCCAGCTGGCGTGGCGACGGCAAGTCGCCCGCAGCAGCTGCGCCCGGCAGCGCCGCCGGCCGGCCAGCCGGCAAGCCGCAGCGCTTCGCCAGCGAGCCTGGCGATCCGGCCGCCAGTCAGACCAGGCCGACCCGGCGCGACTTCCCGGCCACCAGCCAGACAGCGGCAGCCGAGACGCCGCCGCGACAGCGGCAGCACGGGACAGCCGAGCGGCAGCCACCGCTGACCGTCGCCGACCCGGTGGCCGAAGGCGGCAGGGACCGTTTAGCTGGCGGGCGCACGGCCACCGAGCGCCCCGACAAGCCGGCCAGGAAGAGCTACCCGCCGCGCGGCATCGCTCGCAGCACCGGCGTCCGCGCCGCGCCTCCTGCGGCGCAGCGCCCGGAAAGCGACTCGGCGACGGCGCCAGCCAGCGCGCCAGGCCGCCCCGCCGCGAGCCCCCGGCCAGATCCGTCGCCCGCACGCCGGGATCGGCGAACGGCAACGCCGGCCGCAGCGAGGACTGTTTCGCCGGTGGCGCAGGCGCCGGACGCGACGACCAGCGCACCGCGAGGCTTGCCGAAGGAATCGCCGCGGCTGGCGAAACTGGTCAGCCAAATGGCGCAGTGCTCGCGACGCGAAGCCGACGAATGGATAGAAAACGGCTGGGTCAGCGTGGACGGCGTAGTGGTCAACCGGCTTGGCGCGCGCGTCAACCCGAAGGCGACGATCAGGATCAAGGAGAGCGCCAACAGGCAGCCGGCGGAAACCGTCACGATCATCCTCAACCGGCCGCGCAAAGCGGAAGATGGTGCCGGCGAGGACGGCCGCCAGGCAATCGCCACCTTGATCCGTGCCGACAATCGCTGGAGCGAGGACCACACTTCCTTCACCTTCCAGGCCTCGCACCTGCGCGGGCTGACCACCGCCGGAAAGCTCGACGACGACGAGGGCGGAATGCTCGCCCTGACGCAGGAGGGCAGCGTCGCACGCCGCCTGACCGGCGGCGATTCGCGCCTGGAGAAGGAGTATCACGTACGCGTCGAGGGCGAACTGGCAGCCGACGGTCTGGAACTGCTCCGGCACGGGCTGTCGCTCGACAACGTCAAGCTGCCGCGCGCGCAGGTGTCATGGCTGAGCGAGCAGCAGATGCGCTTTGTCCTGCACGACGGCCGGAAGGGCCAGATCGCGCGGATGTGTGAACTGGTCGGCTTGCAGGTCACCGATATCAAGCGCGTTCGCATCGGCAGCGTCTCGCTCGGCAAGCTGCCGCCGGGACAGTGGCGCTACCTGCGCGAAGACGAGCGCTTCTGAGCCGCGCGCGGGCGCGCTTGCAGGGTCGCCACGCTGCGATTACCATCGGGCTGTAATCCGGGTGCGCCCCGGCAAGGACTCGCTTGCCCGGTGCGCCGGTCTGACAGCCCTGTCCAAGGCGAACTCAATGCTCGATACGCAACCGCCACGCCCGCCAGCGCCAGCAGACCTCGCAGCCTGGCTGAAGCTGTTCGGCAGCGCCGAAATGCCGGTCCTGCGCCAGACGGCCCGTCGCCTCGACGAAGCGCGCCAGAACATCGACCGGGTCACCGGCCGCGACATCACCGACATCGTGCTGCAGGATCCGCTGCTGGCGATCCGCGTCCTGGCCTATATCCAGTCCTTCGGCAGCAAGCGCCTGCGCAGCGACATCACCAACATCGCCAGCGCGGTGATGATGCTTGGCGTCGAGCCATTCTTCCGCAAGTTCGAGAACCCGCAGACCATCGAGGCGACGCTCGGCCGCAAGCCGCAAGCGCTGCTCGGCGTGCTGCAGGTCATCCTGCGCACCCAGCGCGCGTCGCGCTACGCACACGACTGGGCCTTCGCCCGGCACGACATGAACGTCGAGGAAGTGGCGCTGGCGGCGCTGCTCAGCGACCTCGCCGAGATCCTGCTGTGGTGCTTCGCGCCCGAACTGGCGATCGACATCCGTTCCCGGCTGCAGTCAGACCGGGCGCTGCGCAGCGGCGGCGTGCAGCGGGAAGTCCTCGGTTTTCCGCTGGCCGAGCTGCAACTGGCGCTTTGCCGGGAGTGGCACCTGCCCGACTTGCTGACCACGCTGATGGACAGCAGCAGCGCGCATCTGCCGCGCGTCCAGAACGTCAGGCTGGCGGTCAACCTGGCGCGTCACTCGATCGACGGCTGGACCGACGAAGCCATCCCCGACGACTTCGCGGCCATCCAGACCCTGTTGAACATCAGCCGCGAAACGCTGCTCGAACGCCTGCAACTGCCGCCGGAGCTCCTTCCCGGACTGGTGAAGCAGGACACCAGGGCTGCCGAAGGAAGGTTCTGGCGGCCGTAAGCGCGAGAGCCAGCGGTCGTCAGCCTCGCACCGGCGATTGATGGCGGTTGGTACCGATTCGTGGTGGCTGGCACCGATCCGGCCGTCAAATACGGGAAGACAGCGCCGCCAGAGCGATGCTCCCGACCGGACCAGTGTCGGCGCGCATGGCCCCCGCCGCGCCCCGCCCGGCCGCGGGTGACTTTCAGCCAAGCCAGCGCTGCACGGCGCGGCTGCGGGATTTTCTCCGCCAGCAGGCAGGTTTCTGCAAGGCCGCAGCATCCACCCGCGGCGCACCAAAGACCTCCTGGGCCAGCGCCCAGCGATGACGTTCCACCAGGCCAACCCCTGCGATCTGCTCAAACCACTTCTGAATGCGATTCATGGCAAGTAACTCCTCCGTCGAGATCAATTGAACGAAATCCACTGCGACGAGGGCAAGACTACCTGATATCTGTATATTTGTACAGTTTTTTATGTATGGATGTACAGTCTTTCGTGCTGAAATCACAAGTGGCACACGCTCCGTTCAACCCGGCTTGAGCGTCGTCGCCCGAATCCAGCGAATGCGGAACCCTGATTGCCGGGTCGCAAGACCTCTGGGCACGCCAGATTGCTGGCCGCCGCGTGCTTCCGGAACTATGCCCCGCCTCGGTCTGGACAATTTTGCAAATTGGCATAGTGCCGCCGCAAATGACTACCCGCGGTAGATCTTTCGGAACGACGTGGAAGGGCGGCAATAGTGTCAGTCCTCAAACCCACCATTCTTGAACTTCAACTGATTGCAGTTTTCGCGCACTGCTCTCTGGATGCCCTCGTCGAAACCATTTTCACACTCCGCCTGAATCTCGACCGAAATCTTCAAGCGAACATCAGATCGGTTGAGCAGCATGACGATCTCATCGACGACATCACCGAATTGCGGCTTGGGCTGCAGCGGGTTCAGTTCGACCGTGCCAAAAAACAAGCGCCGCTTCGCCGCTTTCGGCGGCTCTGGCGTATAGCCGGGACCAACCGGCGTTTCCATGCCGCGCGACGGAGTGTTTGTGCCGGTCGTCAGTACAGCATGACCGCCGACCTGAATCGCAATCGCCGCGTTCCGCGCCGCTTCCTCGGCCTGCAGCACCTTGGCGAACGCTTCCGCTGCCTTGGGCTCGACCAGCAGGAGTGAGTCGTCGAGGATAGGCGTCGTCGGTGTTCCGTACTGGAAACCTAGATAACGCTCGCCCTCGCGGCCATACGCCAGGCCGAAGAAATCACGCGAAACTGCCCCGGCAGCCAGCGTCAGCCGCAAGACATTCGAATCCAGCAGGCGTGGCAGGTAGAGATAGGCACAGGTCTTGTACCAGATGTCCAGTGCGCCAACGGCCGGCGTGTCGTCTTTCCAGAACCACGTTTTAAGCAGTTTCGAGAGATGAATCGGTGCCCAGTCGCCGATCAAGAGTTCGTTGTCCTTCAAGACCTGTTCGATCTCCTGCATCCGGTTGATCGTGGCCGGATTGATCTGGAAGTGTTCCCACGAGATGTCGGAAATTCCTTTACCCGGCTTGGCCACCTGCATCGGCACGAGCAGCCATTTGTAGCTTTCCCGAACCATCCGATCAAGCGCGCCCTTGGCTTCTTCAAGGCTCTTGCTGGCCTGCTTTCCTTGCAGCATATCGAGGTTGAGCCGGCCTTCCTTCACGTCAGAAACGATGGATTGCCAGGCCAGCACCGAGCGCACCTGGTCTTTGAGGCGGCTGACGGTATCGACATCAGCGGCCATGAAGACCAGCCGGTTCTGTTTCTGGCGCGGCTGATCGCCACGGTTTTTCAGAATCTCGGTGGCTCGCATGAGGGCGGCCGCCGCGGTCTGCCCCGAGCGGCTGAAGGGTGCATCGGGGGCCAATAACACCAGGCGCAAGGACCAGTCGTCGGGAATGTCGCCACTGTTGGTGAACACGTGGACGCCGCCGAAAACGCCGGATGCGAAGCGCAGCTTGTCGCGAACGAACGGAAAAACATCCTCCTTGTCGTTGAACCGGCGTTTTCTGTCCTCCATTTCGCGCCGCAGGTTGGGGCGGGTATCGAACCAGTAGCGGCAGTTCGCGCTGTTGAGGTATTGCAGCTTGTCGACGATGGCGCGCAGCGCATCCTTGTAGTGGCCAAGCACCTGCCCCGGCTGCGCACACGCCAGCAGCAGACGCTCCTGTTCCAGCCCGCGATGATGCTTGGCCCCGCCGACATTGCCGGCATCGGGCGCACTGCCCAGGAAGATCGAGCGCGCCAATCGCCGGCAGGCATGAATGGCACCGAAGATCGGTCGCGTCGTATCGAGGTCGGTGGTCGCCGCCCGCTCGCCGTCGATGTCTTTTTCAACGACCGGGTCCCATCCCTGCGCCAGGTAGTAGATCGACTCATTGCGCACGTCTGCGTCGTACAGCGGCAGACTGGCTGGCTGGATCAGGAGGTCGTTGTTGTTGTCCTTCCACAGCCGGTGGATCACCTTGGCCATCAGCTTCAACACGCCACGCGTGCGCTGGAAGTTGTCGAGCGACGACCAGTCTTCATAGAGCCGGTCGAACACTTCGGGATGCAGCGGATACGCCTGCTGCAAGCGCGTGAAGTAATGGCTGTCCTGCGTCTCGGCCGGGAACTCACCACCATGGGCGATGTAGAGATCGGCGTAGGCCCGGCACACCGCCTCTGCGGCCAGCCGGTCGTTGATGGCGGTGAACAGACGACGGCGAACGATCTCGAAGGCTTCCTCGGCTGCCACCGGCTTCCACAGGGCCTGCACACGGCCGAAATAATGAGAGAGTGCCGCCAGGGCGTTGATCCCTTTCTGGCTGCCGGCTTCCTTGTCGGATTCCGGTAACGAGGCCAGCAACACAGCAGTGGGTACCGCTTTCATCGCCTCGGTCAGTGCCTGGACGAACGAGAGATTCGAGTCGTAGGTGCCGCCGGTAAAAGACTTGCCCTCCTCGAACTGACGGACGTAAGCCACCAGTTCATCGACCAGGATCACGCACGGGGCATGATCGGCGATCAGTTGGGTCAGCACTTCCTTGCCGGGCGAGGTGCCCGACAGATCAGAATCCCTGACGCGAGTGTAAGCGGCTTCTCCGCCGATCTGCCACGCGAGTTCCCCCCACAGGGTATGCACCAGCACGCCGCCGCGTTGCTTTGGCTGGCTGGGCGACAGGCGAATGCCATCGATCACTACGATACGCGCCTGCGGCAATTCGGTGATAGCGGCCATGTCGAGAATCGGTGGAATACCCTGCAACTGGCTTGCCGGCTGTTCACCCTTGGCCAAATGATAGACGGCCAGCAGGGTGTGCGTCTTGCCGCCGCCGAATGCGGTCTGCAACTGGATAACGGGATCGCCGCCGCGTCCCGTCAGCCGCTTGACCACTGAATCGAGCAAGAGCCGCATGCCTTCGGTGATGAAAGTGCGCTCGAAAAAGAGCGCGGGGTTCTGATACTCAGCCGTCGCCGTGCCCTGATGCACACGGGTGATGTCCGCAGCGAACTCGGCTTGTTGGAAAGTGCCGCGCAACACATCCTCGTGAGGAATGGCGACTTCACGCCATGGCTTCAGGCTCATTGTTGTTCTCTCGTGGGCGCGGGTTCGACCCGCCAGGGCAAGCGGGCGATCGCGATACCGCTCCCATAGCAAAGCGCATGGGGATCGACTGCGTGCAGTTCGTGGCGCAACTGCGCCACCGCCGTTCGTGGGTCGATAACCTGCTTGAACAAGCGTGAGGGATGGTCCGGCTGGTCCAAATGCAGTGCGATACGCAGCACATTCGCGCACATCGCGTGTTGGCAGAAATCGCGCTCATCAGGGTCGTTGGCCCGAAGACGTGCCGTCGCCAGGCCAGCCAGCGTCGCCCGAACCTTGCCCGCGACCTCCGAAAACACGGAGCCGGCCTTGCTGCGCCGATTTCTCCGGTAATCCTTTACCTCGATCAACCAGCACTCGCCTGCGGGTGAAAGGGCGACCGCATCGACGGCTTTTGATCCGCCCGCAAAGGACTGGAACTGATTGCGATGAAAGCGGGAATCGTCGTACTTGAGCACGCGCCATCCGCCTGCAAAGGTGAAGCGCTGGCCGTCGACCTCCACGGCAAGGGGCGCAGCACTGGTCATTCCAGCGTCTCGAAATATCGGTCGGACTGCGCCAGGTCTTCATCCAGCAGCAGCAAGGGGCCGACTGCCGCACTGTCGTCGCCCATGCTGACGGTCACGCCGTGCTTGCCGAGTCCAAGGGCAAAATACTTCGTCGGCAGTGGGGGGCTGTCTGGCGTGCGCAGCAGGATTTCGAACTCGCGCAGCAGGAACAGGCTGTGCGTCGCCAGGATGATCTGTACGCCTTGTCGCACCAGTGTGCAGATGGCCTCGGCCAGCAATCGGATGGCTGCCGGGTGGAGGTTGCTGTCGGGCTCGTCCCAGAACAGCGAACTACCCCGTTCGATCAGGCCGTAACGAATCAGGTAGATCAGCAGCGCCAGCTTGCGATGCCCCTCGGCGAGCAATTGCGATTCCAGCCGCGAACCGCTGGCTTGTACAAACACCAGATCGTTGTCTTCCAGCTTCAAGTCGCCACCAAGCAGTTGCTGAATTTGCTGCACCACGCCCGCAAGCAGCGGCGACGGTTCACTGGGTTCGAGTGACGACAAGGCGACGGCCAGGTCGCGATAGGTCTCATCGAGTGGAAAGTCGCGATATTTGTCGAACAGGCCAACCAGCCCGTTGAACATTGACACGATTTCCTTGCTGGGCAGAAAAATTGGTCGTGGAACAAAGGCATTCCTGGCAGCATTCTCGGGAAGTTGAACCAGTTCAAGCGATTTCCCTTGTGGCTGACCCGGTGCCTGCACCACCTCAATACTGGCGGCTTGATCCTTCGGACGCTTCAAGCGGATTTCCCATGGCATTTCCTCTGCCAGTCCAGGCGAGGCAAAGGGCTGCTCGGTCGACATCCGTATTTGAAGCGTTGGGATATGGCCCCCGACATCGGCGATGATCGAAGCACCGTTCCAGTGGCCCTGGCTGACCAGACTGGCGAGGTTGCGGATGCGGAAAATACGCTCCAGCCGTTCCTCCAGGTATGACTCGACCCGCTTCTTGCCAAGACTGGCTTGGCTGCCCATCAAATCCGGCCATGCGCGGCAAAAGAGGTAGCCCAGTTTCAACAGATGGGTCTTGCCGGTGCCGTTATCCCCGATGATGACATTCAGTCCGGGTGAGAACTCGAAACGGGCATCCTGAAAAACGGTGAAATGCTTGATGTGCAGTTGATTGAGCATGGCTTTGCTCCTCAAATATCCAGCTTCGCCTGCGAACCGATGTGACCAGATTCATGCGAAGCAGCTTCGATGCCCAGCCAGGAAGTGATGAGTTCGTTGTAGCCACGCGCTTCATCGGTCCAGCCTTTACGTTCGCATAGGGTATAGAGGCGATAGGCCAGGTTGCGAATGGGCTCCGCCCGCTCCGGCATGTGCGCCAGCAACGCTCCCGCTGCCGACTCGCTCTGTGACTGCAAGGCGCGAATCATCTGGTGCAAGGCTTCCCATACCGGTGTTCGGTTGTCTTCCTTCGGGTCCCAGTCGGCGGGGTATTCGGCGGGCTTCAGCAGTCGCACCTTGCCGCTACCCGCTTCCACCACGCCAGCGTCGCGCACGCTATCGACGCTGGTACCCTTGGCGCGGGCCAACACATCGGCCTGACCGAACTCGCCAGCGGCCCAACCCAACTGATCGAACCAGCTCAGGCAGAACTGTGTATCGCCCTCGAAGTCGTCGCCGCCTTCGATGAGCATTCTGTTGATAGCCATCAGCGCCGAATGGACGGTCATCGGACTGCCGTCGGCTTCGAGTACCGCAGAATGCTTGGAGAAAATCGCCATCCCGGGGCCGATGACGGCCTGAGCCAGATCGACAGGAGCAACGGGCGAGAGGCCTTCGGCGCCGCCGATCATCACCTCGACTGCTTCGGTGAGTTCGTCTTTCAACTCGCGTAGAAACTCGCGGCGCGAAATACTGGGGGCGTCGGTTGATCGTTGGCGGCAGACGAGGACGATGCTGGATGCAAGGGCATTGGCTCCCAATGCTCTCAACGTAACGCGCCATTGACATAAATTGATCGGCGGACCCAGAAACCGGTTGCGCGTCAGGCGAGCACAAGGCAAAGTATGTATCCCCTTGATACGGATGTAAAATTTTATATG
>NZ_JAPUVQ010000025.1:0-7856 GCF_029255145.1 Accumulibacter sp. | reverse complement strand
TCCTTGCACTCCTAGCGACGCTTGGTCTATGCCATACGAAAATTATGGCCTTCGAAATAAAGTGCTACTCGCAATTCCGGAATTCTACCTACATTCCCGGCCGGGATCAGGAAATCTGAAATTACTTGAATTTACTTGTTTACTACTTGTAGACCCCCCTCAAACCCTTGCCACGCAAGGCCTGTAGCCGAGGTCGTGAGACAGGTTTCACGTCGTTATGAGACAGGTTTCACGTTAACTGAGACAGGTTTCACGTGGATAACTTTTCCCCTCCTCTGGAAGCCCCTTGTAGCCTGGGTTTGCGGCGAATGGCGTTTGAGACAGGTTTCACGTGGATAACTTCTCTGAGGGGCGATTTCTGTGGATAACTTTTTCCGAAAAGCGGCCAGAAAGGACGCTTTTCAGGGCCTTGCATTTTTTCAGCCATCCGTAGAATCGTTCTGGATAGCGTCTCGATCGGCGCCGCTCGCGGTGGAGCGGGACGTTGCAGGGCGCTCATTACGGAGGAGGAGAACATGCGCAACGAACAAGCCGGCCTGATCACATCCCTGGCGTCGCCTTGCTGGCGCCTCTTGAGTCTTCGTGGTGACTGGAAATGCATGCCGGATTCGGCAGGCTTCGTCTGGTTGGCTATGGGCGCGACACTTCTCGGCGGCCTGACGGAACAGCTCGTCAGGGGCAGGTCGCTGGACGTAGCCATCGTCAGCGCCCTGGTCTGGCTGGGATTCATTCTCGCCGTGTCCAGGCATGGCGGGATCTTCAATCGTCGGTTTGCCAGCGCTCTCGCCCTGCTGTCGATCGGAATCGAGGGGCTGCTGGTGCTCACGATCTGGATTCCAGCTGCCGAATGGCCGGTAGCGATCTGGGCCGGCGTTGCCGTCATGCACCTGCTTTTCCAGGACAACGACGCGGGTGCGGCGGCAGGGCGCTGACGCCGGTTAGCATCAAGCGCCGTCAGCCTCCGATGAAAACGCCGGTCATCGACCCGAGTGCAATGATGCGCACAGGATCGGGCGGCCAGTTCCATGAGCCGCTGCTTCTCAGGGATGAGTGCGACGCCGATCGCTGGCCCGACCTGGATCAGTCCATCGCCTTCGCCGCGCCGACGACCGAGCCCGACCAGACGTTCGATCCTGCGAAGCGGGTCACGGCATACGCCCAAACGCGCGACAGACGAAAGCGCGCCGGCCATCTGTCGGCGCCATCGTCGAGCAGCGTGTGATGGCCGCCTCTTCTCCCTACGACATCGAGGTTCCGTGGCGCCCCAATTTTGAAGCCAAAATGGCTCTGGTCTGGGCGCTCGCGTCGGCCATGATCATCGCTTTCTCCTGGGCGGTTCCGTTGTTCTCCCAGTTCTCGGCGCTGCTCGCCGTCGGATGTGCTCTGGCCGCGGCTTGCCGCGGTTACCAGGCCTACCAGCGGCTGCTCGATGCCTCGCGTCTGCGCTCGTTCGGCAAGGCGTTCATTGATCTCGGGGAACTCGAAAAGAAGGCCCTCCAGGCCGCTCAACGGCAGGCGCTCTGGCTGGGAACAGGGTTTCCCTGGACCGACATCGAGGCGAGCAAGCTGCACACCCTGATTTCACTCGGCGTCGTCAGGACGCTCGGCAAAGCCGCCCAACAGACCGAGGGCGCCTACTGGGTCCATGGCCTCGCTCCAGAAAACGATCTCTATTCGGAACTCGCCCACCTGGTCGGGCACACCCTGATCGTCGGCACGACCCGTGTCGGCAAGACCCGCCTGTTCGATCTGCTCATCGCCCAGGCGATCTTCCGGGGTGAGACGGTGATCATCATCGATCCGAAGGGTGATCACGCGCTGGCCAGGAATGCCCGCGCCGCGTGTGACGCCAGCGGGGCAGGGGAGCGCTTCGTGTATTTTCATCCGGCGCATCCCGACCGGTCGGCGTGCATCGATCCCTTGCGCAACTGGAACCGCAAGACCGAACTGGCCAGTCGCGTGGCGGCGTTGATCCCCTCGGAAACCGGTGCCGACCCGTTCACCGCCTTCGGCTGGAAAGTGCTCAACGACATCACCAACGGCATGATTGCCACCGGCCATCGGCCGAATCTGGTGCAACTACGACGGTACGTTGAAGGTGGCCCCGAAAGCCTTCTGCAGCGGGCGTTGAAAGCTCACTTCACCCGCCAGGTGAAGGACTGGGAAAGCCTTGCCTCGTCCCATATCCGGCGCTACAAGGATCGGCTGCTGGAAGCCTACATCGACTTCTACCGGGAGATCGCCATCCATGAAGCGCAGTCCGTGGATCTCGATGGCTTGATCTCGACCTACGAGCACAATCGCGAGCACTTCCAGAAGATGGTGGCGTCCCTGATCCCGATTCTCTCGATGCTCACCAGCGACCCCCTGCAGGCGCTCCTCTCACCGGACTTCGAGCCCGGCCACGAGCGGCTGGTGACCGACATGTCGAAGATCATTCACGGCAACAAGGTGGTCTATATCGGTTTGGATTCGCTGGCCGACTCGACGGTGGGCAGCGCCATCGGCTCCATCCTCCTGGCCGACCTCGCCGCCGTGGCGGGCGACCGCTACAACTACGGGATTGATTCGCTGACGCCGGTCAATCTCTTCATCGACGAAGCTGCCGAGGTTCTCAACCAGCCGGCCATTCAACTCATGAACAAGGGCGGCGGCGCGGATTTTCGGGTGACCATCGCCACCCAGACCTTTGCCGACTTTGCCAGCCGACTCGGCGACGAAAACAAGGCCCGTCAGGTGCTCGCCAACACCAACAACAAGATCGCCCTGCGCGTTCTGGATTCCGAAACGCAAAAATACCTGGCCGAAGGCATGCCGCAGATCAAGGTGCGGTCGATGGCCCTGCGCTACGGGCACAACGTCGATAGCCACGTGCAGGACGAATACACCGCGTCTTATCAGGAACAGATCATGGAGGCGGAGGCGGAATTCTTTCCGGCGGCGATGCTGGGTGAGCTGCCGCCGCTGCATTTCATCGCCCGCCTTTCGGGCGGCCGGACGCTCAAGGGGCGGTTTCCCATCCTGCTGACGCAGCCATGAGGCCTGCGCGCACCGACAACGCCTGGAGTACCTTCGTTGCCGTCGCGCTGTTTCTGCTCATGGCGGCTACCTGGGCGTTCATTCCGCCGACGGCGATCCGCAATGCCTGGATCGCCGAACGGGCGGAGGTCTACGCGATTGCTGGCAAGGGTGAAAGCGATGTCTACGGCCGTACCCTGGACGATATGGAAAAATCGCTGGCGTCGGATTTTCGCAGCTTCATCATCGACGCTCAATCGACAGGGCAGGGACCCTTTGGGAGTTCCGACCTCAGCGCTTGGGCGCAGGGCCGGATCGTCGCGACCTGGTTGTGGATCGGCCTGGTCGCCTACCGCCTGCAAGTGTTGATGGGATGGCTGGTGCCAGGCATCCCCTTGGTGATGGCGGCCTACAGCGACGGCCAGCTCGTGCGGGAAATCCGGAAGTATTCCTTCGTGGCCCAGAGCCCGATCCGACACAGCCTCGGGGTGCGCGTGCTGTGGGGCGTTCTGGTGGGGCTTGCCGTCTGGATGATCATGCCGTTGCCGATGCCCTCGCTGCTGCCACCCTTGTTGATCGTCTCGATCTCGTACGCCCTCTGGCTGTGGGTGAGCAATTTGCAGAAGCGGCTCTGAGGCGATTGCCTGAGGGACAGGTCAGCTTCGTCAGGGCGGTACGGCCAGCACAAGGGGGGCGTGATTGACGGTTCCTGTCGTGGCCCAGCAAGACCTTTTGAGGCCGCGCCAAATGTCCTATGCTTTTCAATTGATGAGAAAAGAACAGCAACTACCCACTGGTGCCGACACCATTCGGCGCTACCTCTGCCTGGACGGCCTGCCGGGCTCAGCCATACGGTGGCCGGCCACCCCTCTCAGCACAGTCGGTTTCGCCCGAATGCCTCCACAAGATCTCGGCAGGCGTCTGCAACATGAAACAGCGGACATGCCCGGAATTGGCTTCGGGCGTGCAGCCCACGCTGGCGACTTCCCGTCTCGGTAGCACTTGATATGAACGGCGGCAATCCTCCCCCGTTCATGGGCTATCTGCCACCCGTGGTGGACGGCACGCTGCTGGAACTGATGAACATGTCTTACCCGGACTATCCGCCGCGCGCCGGCAGGACGGGAGCGCAGCTTTCAGAGTCCCGGCTACTGGCGCTCGATTCGCTACGCCTGTTCTTCAAGGAAAAACCGCATCAACGCGCGGCCGAGATCGTGGGGGAAGCCGTGCTCAGGCAGACACCGTTCTGTCTTTATCTGCGCAATTTTGGCCTCGGTCCACGCGTCTATGGCGCGCGCAACGACCCGTACGGACTGCCGCAGGTGGTGACCCTCGCCGGGCAGTTCGACAACCACATGCAGCGGCGCCTCCAGGCGGCGGTGGAACCATCTCTGCCCGTGGTGGGTATCCAGAACCCAGCGGGACAGAGCGGGCCGCTGCCGGCATTCGTCCTGGCAGACGAGGATTGGGAATCGCTGGCAGCTTTACTGGTCCGCAACGCGGGCATGATCGTCATGCACTTCCTCGGCTTCACTGCGGGCGTGCTGAAGGAATTGGAACTGATCCGTGCGGCGGGCAAGCAGACGTCGACGCTGGTGGTCATCGAGCAGGAGGACCCATTCGCCGCGTTGAAGGATGCGGCATTGCTCACCGGCGCCAAACGCCTGGAGCCCGTGTCGATAGCGGGATCGCTCGACGACTTTCCTCATCGTCTGCTTCGGCAAGGCGACGACGGTTGGGAGGCAGTGCAGGCGAAGTTGGCCGCGATGGCGCGCGAACCGCATGCGCCGCCGGTAGATCGCGCGTTGTCTTTGCCGCCCGAGTTTCTGCCACCCGAGCCGCTGCGCAATTACTGCACCGATCGGGCCACCGAGGAATATGACAGGGCGCATCAACTGATGGACGAGAAGCGTTTCGATGAAGCCGAGGACGTCCTCTATCGCGCGGTCGCCTACGCGCACTGGGCACGATATCCGCTGGGCCGCGTGATGACCTTGACGGCACTTGGCCAGTTTCTGAGACTTTTTGCTTTCGTCGAACAATTTCTGTGCAGCCACCTCGTGGACATCGTCGTCTGTGTCCTCGAGGACAATCTTGGCGAGGACATCCTGGTCGGTAAGCTTCTCTACGGCCGCCTGGCGGACACTGCGGTCTTCGTCCCTGGTGGCAATCCTCGCGAGCAGGGTCTGGTCGGTAAGCACCCTTGTGGCCCAACGTCGGACATCGCTGTCTTCGCCCTCGGTGGCGAGTTTGGCGACGAGGGTCTGGTCTGCAAGCTTCTGTATGGCGTACATTTGGAGAAGAAAGTAGTCGTATGTGTCCTCGGTCGCGATTTTGGCGATGAGGGTCTGGTCGGTAAGCCTATCGGTATCGGTGGTAAGCGCGGTAGACCAGCCAAGCGTATCGTAAAGCTTCTCCGCGGCGGCCCTTCGGACATCGCTGTCTTCGTCCTCGGTAAGCTTCTCTGTGGCGGCCTTTCGGACATCGCGGGTTCTGCCCTTGGTGGCGATATTGGCGAGTAGAGTCTGGTCGGTAAGCTTCTTCGTGGCGGCCCTTCGGACATCGCTGGATTCGTCCTCTATGGCGATATTGGCGAGTAGGGTCTGGTAGGTAAGCTTCTCTGTGGCGGCCTTTCGGACATCGCTGGTTCTGCCCTTGGTGGCGATATTGGCGAGTAGGGTCTGGTCGGTAAGCTTCTTCGTGGCGGCCATTCCGACATCGATGGATTCGTCCTCTATGGCGATATTGGCGAGGAGGGCCTGATCCGTGAGCTTCCCCACGGCGCTCCGTCGAATCGACTCATCTTTCGCTTCGACGGCGAGTTTGGCGAGGGGGGTCTGGTCTGTAAGCTTCTTCGCGGCGACCCTTCGGACATAGATGTCTTCGCCCTCGGTGGCGAGTTTGGCGAGGAGGGTCTGGTCTGCAAGCTTCTGTATGGCGTAGATTCGGAGAACAATGTTGTCTGTGTCCTCGGTCGCGATTTTGGCGAGGAGGGTCTGGTCTGTAAGCTTCTTCGCGGCGGCCCTTCGGACATCGCTGTGTTTGTCCTCGGTCGCGAGTTTGGCGAGGAGGGTCTGGTCGGTAAGCTTCTCTGTGGCGACCTTTCGGGCATCGCTGCTTCTGCCCTCGGTAGCGATTTTGGCGATGAGGGTCTGGTCGGTAAGCTTCTTCGTGGCAGCCATTCCGACATCGCTGGATTCGTCCTCTGTGGCGATTTCGGCGAGGCGGGCCTGATCCGTGAGCTTCTCCACGGCGCTCCGTCGAATCGACTCATCTTTCGCTTCGAGGGCGAGTTTGTTGAGGAGCGCCTGATCGTTGAGCTTTCCCACGGCGCAGCTGCGAACAGATACATTTTTAGCTTCGGCGGCGACCTTGGCCAGGATGGTCGTATGGGTTAGCCTCTCTACGGCCGCTAAACAGAGTGCTTCCTTTTCGACTTCAAGGGCAAGCTTGGCCAAGAGGCTTTGGTCTGCAAGTATCGGAAGAGCCTCTTCCAGAAACGCGTAATCCATGCTCTTGATTGCGCGCGAGACACGGAAACTTGCGAAAAGAAACATACGAACTCCCCAATTAAGGATAAGAAACCTAAGCCGGCGAAGCCGGAACCAAACAGGTGAAACGTGTCGTCGTAGCGAAAACGAGTAATCGGAGGCGATCATGACGACGATGTTGACAGATCGATATCGTGATCGGCTGGCCGGGACACCGTCCTGCTACGACCGGATAGTGATTACGGGAACCTTGCCGGGGGCGTGCTACGCGGCGGGGATGACGAGTTTTCTCAACGCCAGGCACATCCGCATCTTTGACTATCCTCGCTTTGCCGAGCCTCTGCGGGAGCGCATCCGCTCCGGCGCGCAAGCGCTGGCGGCGGCCCAAGGGGCGCAAATCGAGCATATTGCCAAGGCACACATTCGCAAGGAAGAGGTGGTTGCTGCCGTGATCAAACGGCGCGGCGATCATCCCGGCCTGGTGCAAAGCAACCTCAAAGGGGTCAGAGACATTTCCGTTTACACTTCGGATACTTTTCGTGTTGCCCATTGCCCGTCCCCTCAGAATCCGAGGTCCTGCCGTTCCGTTCTCCATGCTACTTCTCCAGCTCACTATCGCTCCGAGGTTTCAGATCCCATCGACGCAAGACCTCCTCTGATACAGGGTACGGCTTTCAGGCCAAGCGAAGACACGGCTTCGTTCAGGGTGGCGATGGTGGACGTTGGCGGAAGTTCCTGCGCCACGAGCGCGGCATCGAACGGCAGGCGATAGAAAGCGCTCAGGCTACCGAGAAGCCAATTGATTTCACGATGACCCACCTCCAAAAGTGCTGACATTTGTTTGTCTTTGTTGCTTATTGTTGTCAGGTCAGCAAAAGTATAGGAGGCGGATCGGGCGGTGTAAATCGGTAGTCCGGTCAAATCACCGGTATCCGTGAGTGCGGTCAGCCGATTTGATGTTCCGATGTTCACGTACGGTGATGGTCGCGGCGGATATGCGACACGGATCAAGTGCCGCCCGATCATGGACGACAGTCGGGCAAGAGCAGCCCAGGCGAGTAGATCCTGGGGCTCTGCCCCAGACCCCGCACTCGCCGTGGGCGGGGTTTTCGGGGACAGACCACGGTTTCCCTTTGTGAAGACCGTCCAATAACGACGCCATCTAACGCCTCCTGATATCACCCTCCTGACCCCGCCAGTCGAAAGGCTCGCGGGGTTTTTCACTGTCGCGGCCAACCTGAAACTGGTCGCCATCCGCTGGCGTGAAACTGGGTGTTCTTCGAGGCTTTGATGTAAAGCTGGTTTTTCTTCGCTGTTTGGGTCTTCTTTGGTTTTCTTTCCAGATCG
>NZ_JAPUVQ010000024.1:0-2557 GCF_029255145.1 Accumulibacter sp. | reverse complement strand
TTTAACAGCGTTATTTTAAGAACAGCCAGAGTCTCCCTCAATCTTCATCGCCCAAGTCTGCCAATCCTCGTGCGCCAACCTACGCCAACAGCCCCCTTGCGTGGGTTTGAAATGAGAACTGCTGGAAATTCAATGATTTCGTGACCTTGGCGTGATCCTTGCGGTAAGCTTCGCAGCTTGTTCGTTCTGACCCAGTGGGCATTTTCGGAGTTCAAGCTCGATGGCAGGCATTGCGGGGTTTTCGTATACCCCAAGGGAGGGCGCGCAACAGTTGCGCGCCATTGCAGAACAGCTCGAGCGCGGGCAGGCGGAGACGCCGCTCGTCGATCAGGCGGACGCCCTGCTCGGACCGCCAGACAGCTCGGTTTCCGTCGTTCTCCTGGGCCTTGATCCGGCGGCGCGGGCGACGGCACTGACCTGGCTGGTTGGCCCCCAGCACCACAGCGTGACGATCAAGTTGTCCGAGCCGCTGGAGATGCTCGAGGTTCACCTGCAGGAGCGCGGCTACAGCCTGGAAACGGAATCCCAGGGAAGATCGGATTTCGAATCCGCGGAGCGACGGCGGCGGCTTTTGCAGATCTGGGTAGCGCCAGCCCCGATCTGGCGGAGCCGATCCGCCTGGCGCTGGCGGCGCCACCACCGCTGCGCAACCTGCACCTCATCGTCACGCGCGACTCGGCCACCGTCCTGCGCTACCCGGCGATCCTCGGGACGCTGGTCAATCGCGCGCCGGTGCTGATGGTCGCGGCGGCTGGCGACTATCGTCCGACGCAGGATGACCTCGACGCGATCCAGATCCTGGCAGGAGCCGTTGCCGGCATCTGGCCGGTGGTCGTTGGCGCTGCGCCAACGGCGGCGCCGGTCTGGTTGCGGCAGATCGCCGTCGCCGGGCCGACCGTCTTTCCCCTTGGTGTTCTCGCCGAAGGTGGCAGCTTTCTGCCTGACTTCATCGCCCGCGGTCCGAATCATCCGCTGCGGCAGTCCTTGTCCGGGATCGCCCTCGCGCAACGCGCCAGCAGCCTGGTCGACATAATCCAGGAGCGTTTCGAAACCGATCTGCGTCAGTTGCAGTCGCGCCAGAAGCGAGAAGCTCGCCTGGAACGAGCAGCCGATGCGGCCGCCAGGGAGCAGGACCTGAAGCTGGTGTTCGATCGCTACAAGCTGCAGTTGAGTGACGAGTTGAACAAGTTGATGCAGTCGCTGCGTGAAGGCAATCGCCGGGCCTTGTTGAAGTCGGGTGAACTTGCGCAGGTCCTCGAACAACTGCTGGCCAGCCTGCAAGCGGCCGACCTCGACCGGGAGACCTCTTCGAAGACGATCAGACTGTCGCTCAAGACCGAGGTGCTGGCCGACTTCCGCCGTCGCCTGTCCAAGGCCTTGCGCTACCAACTCGACGAAGAGTGCGTGCTGATCCGCGACAGCCTCGAAGAAACACGAGGGAGTGCCGAGGGTATGTTGGCGAAGACGGGCGCGGTCAATCGCAGCCTCGCTTTGACGCCGCCGGACAACCGCTCGCTGTGGGAGCCGCTGGCGGAGATGCTCGATCTCGACATCAAGTATCGCGGGGAAATCCCCCGGCGTGGCTTCATGCAACGGCTGGGCGAAGGGCGGCGCATCGTTTTCGTGGCGATGATGGGGCTGTCGCTGGTGGGCAGCTTCGTCGGCTTCAACGTTCGCCAGGCGGCCTGGGCCGGGGTGGTTTTCCTGGTCCTGTTTCTCGGCACGGTCGCTTTCACCTACAGGAGCTGGCAGCGCGAAGAGGAAGAAGGTTTCGACAAGGAGATCGAGCGTGTTCGCGAGAGTGTGGCCGCCGAGTTCAATCGTGTGCTGAACGACATTCTTCGCGAAAAGCAGAACCGCTTGCAGCAGGCTCTCGACGAGATCAAGCGGCAGGCGTTTTCCCGGCTCGATGCCGCGCTGCGCGAGGCTCAACTGGCCAAGGTGCAGGCGACCGAGAGCGAACGGCGCGACGCGCGTGCCAAACTCAAGCTGATCGACCAGCGGCTGCGGGAGCTTCAGGGCTTCGGTCAACAAGTCGGCAAGCTCAGGCAGATCGTTGGCGAATGGTTCGACCAGGCCAGGGACGCACTGCGCAGATCGGCGATGCCATCGGGTTCGAGTGAGGCGGGCGCATGATCTTTCCCGGCATCGACCTCGGCACCACGTATTCGATGATGGCGCATGTGAATTCCTATGGGCAGCCGGCGCTGTTCCCCGACGTGCACAACGCCAGTCAGTTCCGGACGCCAAGCGTCGTTTATATCGGCCGCGAAGGCTGTCTGGTCGGCGAGGCGGCAGAGGAACTGCTCGAGGATGCCCCCGAACTGCCGATTGCCCGCTTCGTCAAGGCCCGGCTGTCGCAGACGCAGTGGTGGCACGGCGACCACCAGCAGCGGCGCTGGTCCGCCGAAGGTCTGTCGGCACTGATCGTGCGCAAGTTCAGATTTCCTGATCTCGGAGGAAACCCGGTTGGCACTTTAGACGAGGGCGAAGGTCATTCTTGCCCCGGTTTCCGGATGCGGGAAATCTTGCAGGGTGAGTTCCTCGAGGAGCGCGG
>NZ_JAPUVQ010000023.1:0-3305 GCF_029255145.1 Accumulibacter sp. | reverse complement strand
CTCCTTGCACTCCTAGCGACGCTTGGTCTATGCCATACGAAAATTATGGCCTTCGAAATAAAGTGCTACTCGCAATTCCGGAATTCTACCTACATTCCCGGCCGGGATCAGGAAATCTGAAGTTTGGCAGTTGTTTCAGTGTCGGCGACAAGGTGATGCAGATCGAGAACAACTACGACCGCGATGTATTCAACGGCGACATCGGCCTGGTGACCGGAATCGATCACGACGAAGAAGAACTCGCCGTGACCTTCGACGGCCGGCTGGTCAGCTACCCGTTCGGCGAACTCGACGAGCTGGTGCTCAGCTACGCGACGACGATCCACAAGTCGCAGGGCTCGGAATACCCGGTGGTGGTGATTCCGATCTCGACCCAGCATTACATGATGCTCAAGCGCAACCTGATCTACACCGGCATTACGCGTGGCAAGACGCTGGTGGTGCTGGTCGGCCAGAAGAAAGCACTGGCGATGGCGGTCAAGGGCAGGCAGGTGGAAAGACGCTGGTCCAGGCTGAAAGAGCGCCTAGCCAGCACTCGGCCCTGATCCACGATCCCCACAGTCCCTGTGCCCGGCGCGCGACTCGGCCGAGCGACAAGGCCCCAAGCTCACCGGGTCTCCAAGTGCCGCCGGCAGGCACCGAGGGCTGCCGCCAGGCCGCTGTGCTCGGGCGACCACACCACGTTCAGGTCGCCTGCGCGCGCCCAGTCGGCCAGGGGCCTGCGCGACCAGCCGAGCAACGCTTCAGCCGATTCGCTCCGGGCGTCCAGCGCTCCCAGCCAGCCATTGCGGCCGGAGGTCTTGACGACATAGAGCGCCGCATCAGCGATGTTGACCACGGCACTCCAGCCCAGCGCGCCCGGATACTGCGTCGCCAGCGGGAAGCAGCAGAAGCCGATCGAGCAGGTCTTGGCGAGCAGACTGCCATCGTCCAGTTCGAAAGGCTGATCGGCGACCGTGGCGCGCGCGCGCTCGGCAAGTTCGGCCGCATGCGCGCGCGGCGTCGCGCGCGCCACGACGAGGAATTCTTCGCCGCCCCAGCGCACCAGGTAGTCGGTATCGCGGAACACACCCGCCAGTCGATCGCACATCTGGATGATCACCGCGTCGCCGGCGGCATGGCCGCGCTGGTCGTTGACCTGTTTGAAGTGATCAATGTCGAACAGGAAGAAGATCAACCCGGCGTCTTCCCGCAAGCGTGCGCCGAACCTCAGGTGGCTCTCGTACTCGCGCATCGCCAGCGCCGCATCGGCGTCGATGTGCTGCGTCAGGAAGCGGCGGTTGCGCAGACCGGTCAAGGGGTCGGTCAGGCTGGACTCCTGCAGCGCGGCCGACTCGCGCTGAAGGGCCAGGGTCAGCGTCTCCAGTTCGATCGTGCGCTCGCGCACCAGTCGCTTCAGCTCGCTCTGGCGCGCACGCAGATGGCGCGTGCGCAGCTGCACCAAAGCGTAGATCATCACCAGCAGCAGCGCAAAAGACGCCAGACGGAACCACCACGTTTGCCACCAGGCGGGCAGGATGCGCAGCTTGATCGCCAGCTCGTGCGGACTCCAGACGCCGCTGCGGTTGGTCGCGCGAATGCGCAACAGATAGTCGCCGGGAGCCAGATTGCTGTAGCTGGCGACCCGGGAATCGGCGCTAACGTGGATCCAGTCGGGGTCGAAACCGGCCAACTGGTACGCGTAGCGAGCGCGGCCAGCGTCGCTGTAGTCGATTGCTGCAAAGGCAACGCTGAAGCTGCGCTGCTCGGGCGTCAGCTGCAGCCCCTCCTGGAGCCGGCCGGCGGCGTGTCGCTGACCGTTGATGTTCAGCTCGGAGATCACCAGCGGCGGCGCGTAACCCGAAGCGTCGAAACTCTCCGGGCTGACCACCAGCATGCCCTTGCTGCCGCCGAAGAGCATGCGGCCATCAGCCGTCCTGGTGCGCGCCAGGAACCAGCCGGTGCCGAGATCGGCACCATCCGCTGCCGTCAGCTCTTCGAGCCGATCGCTGGCCGGGTCATAGACGTACATCTGCGTCCAGATGCGACCACGCCGGTCTTCCATCAAATTGCCGCCAAATGGCCGACTGACGACGCCGTGGCGGGCGCTGATGTGCTCGAAGCGGACCGGCTGGCCGTCGTCCCAGCGGCTCATTCGATGCAGACCGGTCACCGCGGTGTCGACCCACAGCGTCTGCTGATGATCGAACAGCAGTCCGATGACACTGACGTTGCCGAGGCCGGCACCACCTTTCGCTTTGACCGGCTGCAGTTCGCTGCTGCCGGCAGGAACGCGAAAGAGCCCCTTGCCACCGCCGACCCAGACACTGCCATCAGCGGCCTCGGCGAGCGCGTTGATATCGGTGCGCAAGACTTCGGCCGCGCCGGGTCGCAGGCAATAAACGCCGCCCTGCGTGGCCACCCACAGCGAGCCATCGCTGCTGGCCAGCAACCGTCTGGTCAGGCCGCCGCCGTGCGCGACGATGCGCAGTTGCCGGCGGTCGCCGCTGAACTGATAGAGCTCGGAATCGGCGCCCAGCCAGACGCTGCCATCGCCGGCCTGCGCGATGGCTTCGACGAAAACCGGCGGCAGCGACGGCCTGGCTCCTGGCGCCGCCGCCTCGGTGGGCCGGCGGTTGCGCGGCCAGACCGCGCCGGTGACACGCAACTGGCTGTCCATCACCGCCACGCCACCCTTGTGCGTGGCCGCCCATATTTCACCATTATCCAGTTGCAGCACGCTGCGCACATCGGCTTCGGAAAATGGGCCGTCAGGCTGTGGATCGGCACCACGCAACCAGATGCTTCGCTTGTTCGGGTCATGGCGTTGCAGACCAACGCCAAAGCCGCCAACCCAGATCAAACCCGAGTGATCGCGAATCAGCGCGGCAACCTCGTTGCCTGCCAGACTCGTACGCTTGCGCAAATCGTGTTGCAGGCGCTGCAGCAGGCGACCGTCAGCCAACTCACGAATTTCGATTCCAGACGATCGGCCGACCCAGATTCGTCCTCCCGGCGCCTCGACCAGGCTCGACACCGCGCCTTGGTTTGCGGCGTCGCGTGTGTGCTCGACGAGCACGCCATGGCCGCTGGCGGGGTCGATAATCGCCAGATCGCCTTGCTGCGTGCCGACCCAGATGCGCCCATCCGACGCCTGCAACAGCGCCTGGACGAGGCGACCACCGAGGTCGACGCTGCCGTCTGTCAGCAACGGAAGTAAATTGATACAGCGCAACGATTGAAAGTTGATACACCGAACTGAGAAGATCGGCGATTTTTTGAGGCGCCGATGATCACGAAGGAGGTGTATGTGGAAATCGAAGTAT
>NZ_JAPUVQ010000022.1:0-21807 GCF_029255145.1 Accumulibacter sp. | reverse complement strand
TCGAGTTGCTCCGGTACCCCTGAAGGACATCGGGGTGCGGCCGGTAGATGATTTCGCAATCCGGATTCTCCGCTTTTGCCAGCTCGATCAGCTGCCGGCAGGTCCACCCTTCCGCTCTGCCATACGTTATCGAAGCGTCCTGCTCGACCTGACCAACGACCAGAACCCGTTTTCCACACTTGAAGCCCAAGGCGCGGTTGGCGGTATCAATCGTCGGAATATTGTACTTACTGACCTCCAGATCCCTGAATATATTAATCAGATCTCCCGCCGCCGACAGAAGATTCCCGTTGTTTGAAAAATCGTGGGTACTGAGTATTTTTTCCAGGTCAGACGTTTGGTTGGCATCGTAGTATATTCCCTGCCGATCAAGTGCCAGTGACATCGGCAGACTATGTTGACTACCAAGCTCCACCGATCGGATAAAACCGTCCTCCATTCGATAAAGAGGAATTTCCCTGTGTACCGCAAAGTTCCGCACTTCAGCCGGTTCGTCCATGCCCCAAGCGATGAATACCAGGTTCTGAAATCCGAAACTGGTCAACGCATCCTCCTGCTGTTGCCACGCGGTGCGGCCGCGGGAAAAGGCAAGACGGTACTCGGGTAGATAGCGGCTGATAAAGCCTCGTTTCCACGGCTGAAAACCCCATAGCACGGCAACAGGTTTGTCACTCGACTGGTCCAGCCAGTTGTCCCCATGGAGGTCAAAGAGTTCAAGGCCTTGCACCTGGATGTTCAGAGGGTTGGCTGCGCTGAGGATGGGGGAGGCGACTTCCCTGATAGCCGGATCACGGCCCGGCGCGCCGCCTTCCAGCCGCGCACGGAGAAACCTGAAAATCGGCATGTCCAGGAAATACTGCTTTGGTGTGCGGATTAGTTTTCTGAGCTTCCTGCTTACAGGAACATCCTTGCCAAACAGCTTTACAGTCACTATCTCGTTCATCTGAAACCCCAAAATAGGCATCTTGTTGCAACTCTACGGATGATATGGTCTCATCAATGGGTCCATCGCCCGCTACGCGGACTCGACACCACTACTATGAAGATATGAAAATACCCGCAAGTAGCGGTTGCCATCAGATTCTCCACAACCGACAAGGGTAAGACTTCCCTGGAAAAGTGTTTTAACCAGTGGCCTTTACAAATCAACCTCATGAAATGGGCCTCGTGAGCACCTACGAGCCTGTGCTTTGGCGCCAGACAAGGGCATGGTACCGACAGTCCTGATTCGGCCCGAAGCGCAACGACCTGACGGCGACGGCCGGAGGGCCAGTAACAGGCAAGACGACACGAATGAAGCGCCGTTTGGCGAACTCGGCCTCGTGCTACCGAGCGTCGAACGAGCAGGGCCTTGTGATGAACCTGTCTGACCAAGCCAGTATCGTGGACAACATGACGCCCTCGTCACCGCTTCGTCGGAGCAAGCCCCTTCCGTACTCGCAACGGGGCAGGACCGAACAGCGCGCCTGCCGCAGTCTTGCTGCAAGATACGACACTGGTCGCCGGGGAGACCACGTTCATCGCCCTGCACGTCGCCAGGATATCGATGCCGAGCAGTGGCTGGATCAACCCTCGCGGCTACCACCAGCGTGACATTGTCGAGGAGATGATTCGTCAGCTGGTCCCGGGAGACATAACGAAATCCCGAAATCTTGCACGGCACCTGACCGAAGCCCATATTGCGGCTACGGAAGTCGACACCAATGCTTGGTTGGGTATGCCGGGATCCATCCAGGCAGGGCAAATTAAGCCTGCTACGTAGAGCAGAAAAGCGAAATGGAAGATGCATTCCGAGAACCGACAGGTCAGGCATTTCGTGTGTCAGGTAGCGCTAATGTTAAGCAACCCGTGGGTCAGCCAGAGATCAGCGGTGAGCTGTCTCAGATCAACAATTGATCTGCGATTTGCGGCTTCGCTGGTCGCAAGAAAACGCGTCGGCAATTCCAGACGCCCGCCCGCCGAGTTGTTTGCGACCCTCCCTTGATGAGGATGATCTGCGGCTTCACGCCGGCACGCCGTGAGCTGTGAAGGCACGCCTGCCAATCAATTGCTCTCATTTGGGTGACATAGGAACCTGAGTTGATTCTTCGCTTGTCGCCCGGCTAGTTGGTCGCGATCCCGACGATGACCGCAAGCCTGAACAGAGATTCGACGATGTCCTTGAAGAGTTGTCGTGATTTTACATCGATCTTTGGCAGCACCATGATCTGGTCGCCCGGGCGAACCGACGGCTCGCTACCGCCAAAGAAGCCGCTCTTGGCCTCGTCAAAGCTGCCATCACGATGCGCCACGACCACCCGCGAGGAATCGGCATTCTGGGTATAGCCACCAGCGTTCTGGATGTAATCAGCCAGTTTCAGAGATGGGTCGTAGGCGATGGTATTCGGAAAGATGACCTCGCCACCCACCAGCACCAGACCGTCCTTTGTCGGAACCCGCAGAAGGTCGCCGTTCTCCAGCAGGAGTTGGTCGCGATCAGCGGCTTGCGCTATGTACACCTGCCCAGACGGATCGATGTTCTTGCCACGTTCCACCCACTTGAGCAGCAGATCGGCCTCTTCCTTGCGCAGCTGTGCTTCTTCATTGGTCCCCGAGCGCGCGGTGAGAGCTGCGTTCTCCAGGAACTTGAGTGTCGTTTGCAGAGCCTGCCGTTGCCGCTCCTTGGCACTAAGGCGGAAGAGCTGCAGACTCGACGCGTCGGACCGTTCGGTGAACTCGATCTGGCTGACGAGCACGCCCAGCTTGGTACCATAGGGTAGGACGTATTCCTGAACACTCTGGTGCTCGCCTTCGACCCGGACGGCGATGGTGCCTGGCCTCTTGTCCGAGGTGAACTCAAGCCCATCACCATTTTGCAGGGCGACGATCGAAGCATCGGCAAGGGGAAAGTATTCGGTGTTCTTTACCGTGCCCGTATTGCGCACCACCCGCACGTGCGTGGCCAGTGGCGAGGGCTTGGCGAGCTTGATCAGGCTGGAGACTGTCAATGTGGCCTTGCTGAACTCGAAGCGCTTGGCATTTTCGGCCAAGCCGCCGACCTTCACGGTGTTCTGGCGGGGACCAACAAAGATGACATCACCATCTGAGAGCTGGATCAGTGGAATCCGCCCCTCAAGCAGGAAATCGTAGAGGCTGATCGACGCACGGGTCTCGCTTCCACGTTTTACTTGAACATTGAGGAAAGAGCCGCGCTCGGGGTCGATACCGCCCGCCTGGTCGACATAATGCAGCAGGCTGTCCATGCTCGTGCCGCTGTACAGCCCTGGGCGATTGACAAAGCCACTGACGAAAATGCGCACCGGTTGAGCTGCGGCGAGGCTGGCATAACTGTACACATTGGCACGAAAGACCCTGGTCGCTCCAGAAGTAACGACGCGCTGCAGATCCTGATTGCGGACCCCCAAGACATGCACCGGACCAACGTGCGGGATGAAGATATTACCCTTGGGGTCGACGGTCAATGCGGCGTCGAACTCGAAGGCGCCCCACAGACGAACCTGTATCTTGTCGCCGACGGCCACCGCGTAATCCGGGTTGAACTGTGTCGCGCCCTCACGGGCGAAAGCGCCGGTGAACAGATTGGCGCCAAAGACGTCGCTGACCACATTTGCAGAATAATCGAAAAACTGCGGCGGTGCCGTGCGAACGTCCGGAACCACGGCTGCCGGTACGGCCGTCAGTGGTTGTGCCATGGGCACGGGCGGCACCGTGGACTGATTGGTGCCCTTGTTAATACCCAGGACGTCAGTAGCGGCAGCAAAGGCCGTCGGTGCAAAAGCGCCAACCAGCAGGAACAGCACGACAATTAGCGACGAGAACCATCTATGCGTCGAATTTCGCCGCTCCCAAAGAGGCTGGACGGCTGCTCCTCTGGCAGGCGATGTCGTGGTCGTCGGTAGGCAATTAGGCAGCCAAATCATGGGTTTCAGTCCTGATGGTCTCGGATAATGGCCGCAAGCAGTTGTAGAATGCCGGCCAGCACCAGCACGGAGAGAGCGAAAACGATAATGTTGTAGGTTCTGCGTGGCTCCATCGGATACTGCGGCAAGGTCGGGCTTTGCACGACGGACACCTTCTTGAGATTACGCGCCGCGTCGATACGGCCTTTTTCCAATGCCGTCAGCGCCGTCTTGTAGAGATCCTGAGCAAACACCGTCTGCATTTCGAGACGCTGGTACTCCTCCACCGTCCGGTTGAGGGTGCCACCTTTTGGCGAGGTCAGGCGCGCCTTCTCGGCGCGCATCTGCCCCTCGATGGCGGCAATCTGGAGGTTGATCTGGGCGACGTCAGGTGCGCTTGCGCTCAAGTAACCGAGCATCGTTTCGCGGCTGGCCTTGAGCTGCGCGAGTTCCCCTTCGAGTCGGGCGACGATACCGCCAAGCGTTTCAGCTGCTGCCTGTGGAGAAATAAATCCCTTGGCATTCTGAAAATCAACCAGAGCATCGCGGGTCTTCAGCACACGCTCGCCCATCTCGCCAACCGCTTTCTCGAGAAAATCGACCTGATCGCGCGCCAGACGATGGCCGATATCGTTCATGAAGCGCTCGCCCTCTTCCACCAGAGCGCTGGTAATGGCATGCGCCATCTTAGGCGTGTAGGCTTGTGCCTTGATTCGCAAGACACCGGCGGTATCGTCCACCTCGACGCCGACGCGTGCCAGATAGTGCTGATGAAAAAATTCCTGGGCGGCGTCCTCGAACCACATCCGTGAGAGAGGGTCGCGCTTCCAATCGCTGTAATGAATGCGCAACTGGAGCTTGGCCTCGAGTTTTTCCAGCATGTCCACCGAACGCAGGTGGTCGCGCATCAGCATCAGCTCATGATCGTTTCTGGTTCCCGCGAAAAGGGAGGCAATGTTCCCGGATTGCCCGCCAGACATGTCGGTGCTATCCACGACCACATCGGCCTGCGAGACATAGCGGTCCGAGGCAATGACACCCCAGTAAACGATTGCCAGCAGGATGGCAACCAGAGCAACCCGCAAGGCGCCACGACGAACCAGATGGGGCGCCAGCCAACCGTGCACGCTGCCGATGAAACGCGGCAATGGATGCTGGCGGATACGGTCTATCATGCGGCGATGCTTTCCTTGTAAGCCCTGAGCGCTTCGTCGATCTGGTCGAACCATTGCGCTTGCCCATCATGCACCCAGATCCCGGCCGAACAGAATTGTTTCAGCGTCCCTTCGTCGTGCGAGACCATGATCAGGCCCGCGTGGTTGGCCAGATTCTTGAAGGCCGCTGCCGCCTTCGCTCTGAATGAGGCGTCTCCCGCGGCGGTGACTTCGTCGGAGATATAGACGTCGAAGTCAAAAGCCAGCGAAAGGGCGAACTGCAAGCGGGATCTCATCCCCGAGGAGTAGGTCTTGACCGGCTCGTCAAAGGCGTCACCGAGTTCGGAAAAATCGGCCACGTAGGCCAGGCGATCGGGGATATCGAGTTCGTGACCATGAATGCGAGAGACGAACTTGGCGTTCTGCCGCCCGGTGAGGGAGCCTTGCAAGCCTCCACCAAAGCCCATTGGCCACGACACTCGACAATGGCGCTCGATACGTCCTCGGTTCGGCGTATCGACCCCGCCGACCAGGCGCAACAGCGTCGATTTCCCTGCACCATTGCGGCCAACCATGCCGACGCTGACTTTGGGCTGAATGGTAAACGAAACCCCCCGCAACACCCACTTGCCTGCACCGTGCTCGGTCTGGTAACGCTTATGGACATCTTCAACGACGATCATTGCATCTGCAGCCGGCGAGCAAAGCGAACGTGCACCGCCAGGCCAAAGAAAAGCGAGGCGAATGCGAAAGCCATCAGATAGTCCAGGTCGACACCGGTCACCACGTGGTAACCCGGGGAAAAGGCGGCGCGAGCCAACTCAAGCCCTTGCATGACAGGGTTGAGCAACAGCCAATCACGCAATGCGGGGGGCACCATGGCAGGGGAAAAAAGCACACCGGAAAGAAAGTACAAGGGTATGAAACAGAGGTTCGCCACCTTGCCAATTTCTGGAATAAGCGTGCTCCCGACGGAAAGCATCAACCCTACCCCGGTGCCGAAAAGCCAGAAAAGTGCGAAAACCAGCATCACCGTGAGCGGGTCGTGCGGCAGAGCCTCAAGACCCACCAGCGACATCCCTGCGATCATGATCAGCCCGACAAACAACTGTATGACGCCTTCGAGAAAGGCCCGCACCAACACTACATCCACGGGTTTGACCTGGCGGTAGGCGAATAGGGCACGATTGGCCGAGATGGCAGCCATCGACCGCGTCGCCGAATTCCGGAAGAGGTTGTACCCGAGGATGCCAATCGCCAAGAATAGCGCATAGTCGAAACCCAGCACGACACGATGGCGAATCGTCGAAAAGATCACTATCAGAACCGTCAGGTGCGCTGCGGGCTCGACCAACAACCACAGCCAAGCTGCCCGGCGTCCAGACACTCGGCTGACCGCTTCGCGCAGAAACAGCGCGTTCCAGGCAGACAGAGTGATGCTAGCTGACGAGCGAATGTTGTCCATGGACCCAGTCAGTCATAGTTGGTTGGCCCTGCTCCGCCCGCAATGTGCCCTCGATGTGCCCTCATCCCAAAATCAGCGCCTCATCAGCTCAAGCACCGCCCGCCCTCGTACTGGATGTATGTCTCGGGGCCGACGCCAACAACGAGCCACCGATCCTGGCCAGCAAGCCGGCGCCAAACGTTCGCTGAGGGGAAACCATGAGCCAGCAGCGGTCTTAAATGCCGTCCAGGCTCAACCAGATGCCGGTCGGAGAAGCAAGGGATTCTAGCGGCGCAGGCATTATTGGTCAATCAAAAAACGGAAATTAGAAGAGCTGCTTCTACCCATACCCTTATGCACAAGTCTGGGGCTCAGCAACCACCAGACCTTCAGCTCTTTCTAAGAGCTTGATTTTACGCCAGGGCGTCGAGCATACATGTCAGAAGCGTGAGCGTGTAATTGCCTGATTCTCTTAGACGTGCAGAGTTGTGTATAAGGGTATGGCGTTAACCCGGTCGTGCACACGCAGACCACCCCGCATACCGAAGCGAGGGGTGTCACAGTCGATCGTGAACCGGATCCCGGCCGGAGTCCGAGCCCTGCAGACAGGTCACCAGACGTCAGCACATTCGGCAACGTCGGCACGGTGTCGGTTGTACCACAATGCCGCAAACCGGGGTCGCGCCGGCAATCTGGCCAGGGGGTCCCGGTTTCGGCCTGCATGGCGGTATCGATGACTGACGGAGTGACGCTGGCGATGCGAACGCCAGGCGCGGCATCGAGCGCTACCGATCTGGCGCGCCGGTCGAGCCGCCGTTCTTGCTTGCGCAACAGGCGCTCCAGCCCTGACAGCGGCTGCGAGCGGCGCGACTGGAGGCGTACCGGACGTGCCTTTCAGACACCTTGGGGCTAACTTGCGATCATGACGGCGGCCAGGATCAGCACGGTGCCCAGGTTGAGGTTCAGCGCTCGCACCAGCGCATCTCGTTCCGGGCTCACGATCGGACCGGTCGGTCGCACGGTCGCGGCGCTGCTGATCAGCAGAACGGACGCGCCACCAACGGGCAAGTCCCGCAGCCGATCACTGGCAAGGCACCGCTGTACCACCGCGGCATCACCCAGATCAATCGCCACCTCACATACTTGGCGCGCAGGATCAGTCAGCGCGGCAGCGCAGTGCGCAAAGAAGGCGTGCGCCGGGCGCCAGCTATGGTATTACTCCCGACACCCGATCAACCGTACTCTTGGGAGACTGAGCATGGCCGAGTATTTCGCACACCTTCTTTGGCTCCGCGGCGAGCAGGATTTTCTCGGCAACCGCTACAGCCGCAAGCACCTGTTGCGCTTCGACGGCGGCCTTGAAATCTCCGCTTCGTCGTCACCACACATCGTACCGGTACCGATGTCCGACGCGGCCTCGGTGGATCCCGAAGAGGCTTTCGTCGCCTCGCTGGCGAGTTGCCACATGCTGTGGTTCCTCTCGATCGCTGCCCGGCGCGGCTTCTGCGTCGATTGCTACGCCGACAGCCCGGTGGGCATCATGGCCAGAAACAGCGACGGCAAGCTGGCAATCACCGTGGTCACACTCAAGCCCGACGTGACCTTCTCGGACGATTGCCTGCCTGCCCGCGACGAAATTGAGCAGATGCACCATCAGGCGCATCAGGAGTGTTTTATCGCCAACTCGGTGAAATCCGAGGTGCGATGCGAACCGCTGTTTGGCCAGTCGCCCGCCGGACGCCCCGACTCTGCAACATAACCTCTTGCGATCCCGACCCGGCGCAAGGGGATCAAGCCTCAGGGCAACAGTCGGGCGACCACTTCGACCAGCGCCGTACCCAGGCGGAGGTGCTGGTCGGCGTCGAGATGAACGCCATCGATCGGGCTCGCGGTAGCCACCGTGCCAGCGTCAAAATAGTCGCAACCGACGGTGATGGCGACTTCCCGGCAGGCCGCGGCGAGGCCGACGCACTTGCGCTCGCCGCCGACGAACTTGGGCGCGATCGCTCCGCGTGCGGTCTCCTGTGACGGCGGCACGACGATCAGGATCGGCGGCACCGGCATCTCCGGTTCGATCGGCGCCTGCCGGATGGCGTTGACCAGGACACCGACACCTTGCGCCGAATGCCAGGCATTATGCGGCTGCATCGACTGGAAGTCGTTGGTTCCGAGCATCACGATCACCAGCGCCAGCGGCGAATGAATCTCGATGCGCTGGGCGAGCCCGTCGAGACCCTTGCGGCCGGGCTTGAAGGGATCGTCCCAGACGGTCCGGCGACCGTTGAGGCAGTCCTCGATAACCCGTACGCGGCGACCACCCGCATTGAGGGCGTTTTCCATCACCCCCGGCCAGCGCTCGTCGAAGGGCAGCCGGCGACGAGTTTCAGGGATAATTCCCCAGGACAGGGAATCGCCGTAGAGCAGAATATGCTGCATCGAATCGTTCCTCGCGGTCTGGATAAGTCAAGCAACTGGCCACATCGGAAGCGTTGGTCGACAAGCGGCCGCTCGGCTGGACCAGGCAGAGCGCCGCGCACGACCGGCAGCTACTGCATCGAGTGCAGTCCGATGATGTTGCCTTCGCTGTCTTCGACCAGCGCGATGTGGCCATACTGCCCGATGGCCATTTTCGGCTGGATGACCCTCCCACCGGCCTGCGCCGCACGACCGGCTTCGTGGGCCGCATCTTCACAGGAAAAATAGACCATCGTGCCGCCCTTCCCTGGTCCCGACATCGGGTGCCGAACCAGCGCGCCCGCAGCCCCCCCGCCACCTTCGACCCAAGGGAAGGCGTACATTTCGCCATCTTCGCCGATCTCGGGCAGCGCGGTCAGCTCGCGGCCGAAGACCGCGGTGTAGAAGGCCTTGGCGCGCGCCATGTCGGCAACGTAGATCTCGAACCAACCAACCGGGTTAGCAGCCTTTTCCATGCTTATGCTCCTTAATGGGTTGTTTGAATGGAACGTCGATGCGTTGGCAAAGACGCCCAGTTTTCCCTGCACTTGCGCGGCCTTCGGTCGACGATCTGGACCCGCTGGCGACGGCAGCGGGTCCAGCACAGCCGCTGTGGGCCTGGCGTAGCCCGACCGGTGCAGGCCGCGAGCGCGCCGCTATCCACCGATAGCGGGGACACCATCCGCTGTCCTTGGTTCCTGGCGATCCACTGCCGGCGCACCACCCGGCACGAGCTTACCGACCCAGCAAAGCGGCGGCCAATTGCTGGTCCAGCAGGCGAAAGACCGGCTCGCCGGAACGTGCGTCGATCGCCAGGTGAAACTCGCCTTCGGCAAGGTCTGGCGGCGGCGGCTGGAGTTCGCTCAGCGCGGTCAGCAGTTGCTCGGGATCATGCTGAAAACGCAGGACTCTGACTTGCGGCGGCAGTCGTCCCGCCGACCCCGCCTGCAGCCGCAGTTCCTGCTCGGTATAGAAACGAAGTTCGGTGCACGCCCGTTCGAAAGCCAGCACTTCACTAACGACTGGGTCGAGCAGTCGTCCGGCCTCCATTTCGGCCGCGAGAAAGTCCGCAAAGCGGGCGCACTCCGCGGGTAGCTGCAGGTTCTCGGTCGGGTTGTCATGCCAGTAGCGGTCGAGCAGTGGTCCCAGTCGCTGGCCGAGCAGAAAACACGTGAAAGGCAGGGTCTGATCGAGCGGGGTCAACCGATTGGCACGGTGAATCGCGGCATTGACCCGCATCCCGGGGTGATCCGCCATCGCGGTCAGGCGGCGCCGTTCACGGTCGCTCAAATCGTGGTGCTCGAAGATGGTCGCCGGGTTTTCGATCAGGCGTGTGCGATAGTCAGACGAGGCGATCATCCGGCAGAAGATTTCCTGGTAGGCCTGGAGTGTCACGTTCAGCTCAGCAATACCGTTCCCAGATGCGGCGCGCACGCTTCAGTTCGGCGGCGATCCCGTCGATCTTGAGCAGTGGATACGACGACTCGTGAAATTCGAAGGTCACGGCACGAATCCACGGCGCCGCGCGCAGAGTCTCAGCGAGCAAGTCCCAGACCGGCTCGGCAACGGGACCGGCATGGGAATCGGTGTAGAAGCCCAGCAGTTCGTCGCCACCGGCGAGGTGGAGCTCGACGACATGTCGCAGGTCGAGGTCACGCAGATAGGACTCGACCGAAACACCGTGATTACGGGCATTGACATGGAGGTTGTGCAGATCGAGCAGGATGCCGCAACCGGAATCCTGGCACAGGCGATTCAGGAACTCGGGTTCGCTCATCTCCTGATCCGGGGTTTCCGCGTAATAAACGTTGTTTTCGAGCAGGAACGGGCAGTCGATCGACGCGCGAATGCGTGCGACGCGCTCAGCGATCAGTTCGAGCACTTCCTGATCGTAAGGGACAGGCAACGCGATCGCGGTGTGCATTTCGCCGCCCTCGGCCGCCGCCAGCGCGTCGGGCAGGCGCGAGAACGACAGGTGGTCACTATGCCAGGCAAACGCCAGTTGCTCGTCAAGCCAGCGCAGCTGATCGACATGGCCGGTATCGAAAATTGCCGCACTACCGATCGAGAGGCCGATCGAGTGGCAGAGCATTGGCTTGCGTTCGCGAGCGCGCAGCAGGAAGTCAAGCGACTGGTCAAGAAACAAATACCGCGGCGTGATATTCACGCCGCGGTCGGCCCACTCCCGATCAGGGATCAGTTCCAGATAGTCGAACGTATCAGGGTGCGACTCGACAAACTGCGGCAAGGCCGGGTTGAGGAGCAACCCGACGCCAAGCTTCTGGCCCGGAATGCGCATCAACCCGGCTGAACGATCTGCTCGAATTTCTGCTTGATGTTGAGATCGAGACCCGAGTAACAGCCAGCGCAAAATTTGAAGCCGATCGCCTTCGCCAGACGCTTGTCACCGAACACCTGTTTTTGGGCCTCAAGGATCTGATCCAGGGTCGTACCCGGATCGTAGGCTATTTCAACCGCCGGTTTGCCGCAGCAGGGGCCAGCTTTTGTCGCCGAAATGCTTATTGCCATGGTGCGCCTCCTTTTCTGCCTCAGTTAGTGGTCTGTGGCTGGGCAAATAGCACTCCGCCACGGCGCGAGTATCGGTTCTCCCCACGACCGCGTCAAGCGCCTATCTGGCTGCTTTAAAGGCGATGCAGCATGACTTCGGCGACGAAGCGGCTGCCGATGTAAGCCAGCAGCAGCACCAGGAATCCGGCCAGCGTCCACCGCAGCGCGACGCGCCCACGCCAGCCGTAGATGCGGCGCCCGACCAGCAGCGCAGCGAAGATACCCCATGACGCGAAGGCAAACAGGGTCTTGTGATCAAGGGCCATGGCCTTGCCGAAGATCGCTTCGGAAAACATCACGCCACTGACCAGGGCCAGGGTAAGCAGACAGAACGCGACAAAAATCATCCGGAACAGCAACGCCTCCATGGTCAGGATCGGCGGCAGAGTGCTCAGGCTCTTGGTAATTGCCCGCTGATGCAGCTTGCGCTCGGCAAAACCCATGAAGATGGCGTGCAGCGCGGACAGCGTGAACAGGCTGTAGGCCAGCATCGCGGCCAGAAAATGGAGCTGGAAACCCCAGGCCCCGGCATGCGCGACGACGCGCAGTTGCGGGAACACCGCTGGCGCAATAGCAGCGAGTGCGGCAAGCGGCAGGACCATCGGCTGCAGACCGTCCATGCGCGAGCGAAAGCTCTCCAGCCAGTAGATCAGTACCGCCAGCCAGAGCATCAGCGACAACGCGAAACTGAAGGAAAAGCGCATGCCACCGGCGCTGAACAGCCCATGGTAAAGCCCGAAGCCCTGTATCAACAGCGCGCCAAGCAGCGCCGCACGCTCCCACTGCTGCATCGGCAGGGTTACCAGCGGGCGGTCGCTTTCACGCCAGCGGGTGTGCCAGAAATGAATACCCAGCGCGGCATAAAGCAGCGATGAAACGATGTGCGGGAGAAGCTGCAGTAGAATGTCTGGCATTTTTTGAGTTTACACCAAGCCGGAATCCAAATGCTCGACAACCTGACCCAACGCCTTGCCCGCGTCATGAAGACGCTGCGCGGTGAAGCGCGGCTGACCGAAGCCAATATCGGCGACGCCCTGCGCGAAGTTCGCCTCGCCCTGCTCGAGGCCGACGTGGCCTTGCCGGCCATCAAGGAACTGATCGCCGCGGTCAGGGAGAAGGCCATTGGCGAGGAGGTGATCGGCTCGCTGAGCCCGGGACAGGCTCTGATCGGCGTCGTGCACCGCGAACTGACGAAGCTGATGGGCGAAGCGCACGCCGGCCTGAACCTGGCGACGCAGCCGCCGGCGGTGGTACTGATGGCCGGTCTGCAGGGTGCCGGCAAGACGACCACGGTCGGCAAGCTGGCCAAGATGCTGCGCGAGACGCAGAAGAAGAAGGTGCTGGTGGTTTCCTGCGACGTCTATCGACCGGCAGCCATCGAGCAGTTGAAGACCGTCGCCGCCCAGGCCGGCGTCGATTTCCTGCCTTCGACACCGACCGAGAAGCCGCTCGACATTGCGCGCAATGCGCTCGATTGGGCGAAGCGGCATTTCCACGACGTGCTGCTGGTCGATACCGCCGGGCGTCTGGCGATTGACGCGGCGATGATGAAAGAGATCGCCGAGCTGCACGCCGCGATCAAGCCGATCGAAACGCTGTTCGTCGTCGATGCGATGCTCGGGCAGGACGCGGTGAATACGGCCAGGGCGTTCAGCGAGGCGCTGCCGCTGACCGGCATCATCCTCACCAAACTCGACGGCGACGCCCGCGGCGGCGCCGCGCTATCGGTTCGCCACGTCACCGGCCGGCCAATCAAGTATGCCGGCATCGGTGAGAAACTGACCGGTCTCGAAGCCTTTCACCCGGAGCGCATGGCCTCGCGGATCCTGGGCATGGGCGACGTACTGTCGCTGATCGAAGATGCGAAAAAGGGCATCGACGAGCAGAAAGCGGTCGAGTTCGCCAAGAAACTGAAGTCCGGCAAGGGCTTCGACCTGAACGACTTCAAGGACCAGATCGGCCAGGTGCGCAAGATGGGCGGCCTGTCGTCGATGATGGAGAAACTGCCGGCGCAGTTTTCGCAAGCGGCGGGGCAGTTACCGGCCGGCTGCGAGGAGAAAGCGGTGGCGCGAATCGAAGGGATCATCAACTCGATGACCCCGACCGAGCGCAGCCGCCCGGAGTTGATCAAGGCCGCGCGCAAGCGCCGCATCGCGATCGGTTCCGGCGTTCAGGTGCAGGAGGTCAATCGCCTGCTCAAGCAGTTCGAGCAGACCCAGAAGATGATGAAGCAGTTTTCGCGAGGCGGCATGGCGCAGCTGCTGCGTGGCGTCAAGGGGATGTTGCCGGGGATGCGTTGAGCGCTTGCGCCGCTGATCGGCTAGCCGTTCGCCGCGCGTCCGGCGGCGCTTTCTTCGCCGCTCACGTCAACGTTGCGCCAGGGCGCTCCTGCTGTACGTCCACCGCTGATCCCAGGCCGCGCGCACCATGTTCGGATACGCGGCCTGCCCCAGGCTGCCGTTGTAGCGACCAAGCGCCCGGTAGAGGTCACCCCGCTCGATGTCGAGGTAGTGGCGAAGAATGGTGCATCCGTAACGCAGATTGGTGCGCAAATGGAACAGGTTGTCGTCGCTGCGTCCCACCAGCCTGACCCAGAAGGGCATGACCTGCATGAAGCCACGGGCGCCCGCGGTCGACACGGCGTATTTGTTGAAGCCGCTTTCGACCTGGATCAGGCCGAGCACCAGCTGCGGGTCGAGACCGGCGCGCGTCGCCTCGTAATGCACCGAGCGCAGGAAATCGAGCCGCGACTCACGGTCCGGAATACGCTTCGCCAGGCGCCCGGACATCTCGGTCAACCAGTCTATGGCCACCGTCGAATCCTGAAATGAACTGTGCTGCGGCGCCCGGTCGGAGACCGATCGCGACAATGCCCCGTGCACACTGGCCGACAACGGCTCGTACTTCTGCGCGCCAGCATACGCCGCCAAGGGCGCCAGCAAGGACAGCAGAACCCCTATTGCGGCGCGCATAATCGGGCTGCAAGGAACTGGCCAAGCTCGCCAAGCGGCAGCATCTGCGACTCTGCGTCAGCGCGTCCCTTGTACTCGAGCTTCCCTTCGGCCAGGCCGCGCTCGCCGACGACCACCCGGTGCGGGATGCCGATCAGTTCCATTTCGGCGAACATCACCCCCGGACGCTCGTTGCGGTCGTCGAGCAGAACGTCGATACCGGCTGTCGTCAGCTCGGCGTAGAGCGCGTCGGCCGCAGCTTTCACCGCGGCACTCTTGGCGTAGCCCATGGGGACAATGGATACCTCGAAGGGAGCAATCGCCGCCGGAAAGCTGATGCCGCGCTGGTCATGCCCCTGCTCGATGGCCGCGCCGACGATGCGCGTCACGCCGATGCCGTAACAACCCATCTCCATGATCCGGCTCTGCCCACTCTCGTCGAGAAAGCTGCACTTCAGCGCCTCTGCATACTTGGTGCGCAACTGGAAGATATGGCCCACCTCGATGCCACGGCAGAGCTCCAGCCGGCCCTTGCCGTCGGGAGACGGGTCGCCGGCGACGACGTTGCGCAGGTCTGCGACGAGCGCCGGCTCGGCCAGATCGCGGCCGAAGTTCACGCCGGTCAGGTGGAAACCCGCGTCATTGGCGCCGCAGACGAAGTCGCCCATCACCGCCACGCTGCGGTCGGCAACGACCCGCACGTCGCCAACGGCGACCGGACCGATGTACCCGGGCTGACATCCCAGCGCCGCGACGATCTCGTCTTCGCGCGCGAAGCGAAACTCGCCAAGGGTCTTCTCGGCCTTCAGCTCATTGAGACTGTGGTCTCCCCGCAGCAGGATCAGCGCAAATTGCCCCGCTCCTGCCGGCGGCGAAGTCAACACCACGGCGATCGCCTTGACCGTCGTCGCCAAAGGAATCGCCAACAGAGCAGCAACGTCCTCGCAGGTGGCGCGGCCCGGTGTGGCGACCTTCTGCATGGCGGCCACGGCCGGGGCGCGCTCTTGCGACGGCGCCAGCGCCTCAGCCAGTTCAACGTTGGCCGCAAAATCCGAGTCTGGACAATAGGCCAGCGCGTCCTCGCCGGAGTCGGCCAGGACGTGGAACTCGTGCGAGCCGGTACCGCCGATCGAGCCGGTATCGGCGGCCACAGCGCGAAATTTCAGTCCGAGGCGGGTGAAAATGCGGGTGTACGTTTCGAACATGTTGCGGTATTCGCGCTTCAGATCGGCGAAGCTGCTGTGGAACGAGTAACCGTCCTTCATCAGGAATTCGCGACCGCGCATGATCCCGAAGCGCGGCCGGATCTCGTCGCGAAACTTCACCTGCACCTGATAGAAGTGCACCGGCAGCTGCCGATAGCTCTTGACGTCCTTGCGCACGACGTCAGTGATCACTTCCTCGTGCGTCGGGCCAATGACGAAATCGCGCTGATGACGGTCCTTGCAGCGAAGCAGCTCGGGGCCGTACTTCTCCCAGCGCCCGGATTCCTGCCACAGCTCCGCCGGCTGCACGGCCGGCATCGATACCTCGATCGCCCCGGCCCGGTCCATCTCCTCGCGGACGATCTTCTCCACCTTGCGCAGCACCCGCAGGCCGACCGGCATCCAGGTATAAATCCCGCCTGCCAGTCGTTTGATCATGCCGGCGCGCAGCATAAGCTGATGGCTGATGACCTCCGCGTCGGACGGAGCCTCTTTGAGCGTCGACAGGAAAAAACGGGAGGTGCGCATGGAATTCAGCTTACGGACGAAGGGAGGTCCGATTTTACTCGACAGTCGAGCCTCCGGTGACCGCAAATGCAGGCAAGACCCGCTCGAATCGACAAATCGACACGCTTGCCAACACCTGCCGAGTTGCCGCCCTGCGCACGGTGCTCCTCACGAAGCGCACGCGCTGCTTTGCAAGGTCAATGAATTGTGGAAAAATGAAGCTAATCAATCGGATTTCAGGTTCCACAAATGCTTGATCGTGAAGGCTATCGCCCGAACGTCGGCATCATTCTTTGTAATGCCAGGAACGAAGTGTTCTGGGGCAAGCGCATCAGAGAGCATTCATGGCAGTTTCCGCAGGGTGGTATCAAGCGGGGAGAGACGCCCGAACAGGCGATGTACCGTGAGTTGCACGAAGAGATCGGCTTGCTGCCAGAGCACGTGTTCATCCTTGGTCGCACCAAAGACTGGTTGCGTTACGACGTCCCGACGCACTGGGTAAGGCGCGAATGGCGCGGCAGTTACCGAGGACAAAAACAAATCTGGTTTTTGCTTCGGCTCCTCGGCCGCGACTCCGACCTTTCCTTGCGCGCCAGCGATCATCCCGAGTTCGACGCTTGGCGATGGAATACCTACTGGGTATCGCTCGACGCGGTCATCGAGTTCAAGCGCCGCGTTTACGAGCAGGCTTTGAACGAGCTTGCCCGCTTCCTCAATGCCGACCATCGCCGCCCGCGCCGTTCGGCGCCGCCAGCGCCGGACCGTTCGGCTATCGAGACTGTAGACAAGCGATGAGTGCACCACTGCCTGCCCTGACCAATTGCCCACAATCAGGTCGCCAGCAATCGACGCGAAGCCTTGTGCGCTGTCTGTTGCCGCTGCTCGTCCTGGTGCCGACCGCGGGACTGGCAGCTGGTGACGAGGGTGATCTGGACGCCAGGCGCGGGGAAGAGGCCGAAGTTCAACTGCCACCGTTTCCGCTGGCCGCAAATCTTATCCCCTTCACGGTCAGCGCGACCACCGACAACACGTTCATGATCGACGGCGCGTCGCTATCGGTAGGCCCCGGCCGCGTGCTGCGCTACACGCTGGTGATCGTCAGCCCGAGCGGGGCACAGAACGTCAGTTACGAGGCGATACGCTGCACCACCGCCGAACGCCGCCTTTATGCATTTGGCCGCTCGGACAAGACATGGTCCAAAGCGCGCAACGATCAGTGGACACGAATCCAGGAAAGTACCGTCAATCGACACCACGCCGCGCTGTTTTCCGACTATTTCTGTGCCATCGGGGTTACTCTCCGCGATGCTGAAGATGCTCGCCGGATCCTGCGTGCCGGCGACAATCGATCATCGTTTCGCCCCTAGCTTCGCTGACTGCTCGAGTGCAACCCGAACAACAAAGGTCACCAAATGATTGCCGACCAATTGGTCATCGAGTTTGACAAGGCTCTACGCACGCTTTTCGCACCCGCACCGACGACCCGCGAGGTCCCCGGCAGCAAGCACCCCGAAGCGGAACTGTCCGACGACGAGAGAACCCATGCCAGCGCGCTGATGCGGATCAACCACGTCGGCGAGGTCTGCGCGCAGGCCCTTTACCAGGGACAGGCGATCGCTTGTCAAAATCCGGACCTTCGACTGGCTCTGCAGCAAGCGGCATCCGAGGAAACCGAGCACCTGGCCTGGACAGAGCGCCGCCTGGTCGAGTTGCGGGGGCGCAAGAGCCTCTTGAACCCCCTCTGGTACCTGGGTGCGCTGGCCATCGGGATAGGCGCTGGCAAGCTTGGTGACCCATGGAGCCTTGGCTTCCTCGCCGAAACCGAGCGACAGGTCGAGGCGCACCTCGATACTCACCTCAGCGACCTGCCAGGGCAGGACGTCAAGTCGCGGGCGATCGTCGAGCAGATGCGAAGCGACGAAGCTTCGCACGCGGCGACGGCCGTGCGCCTCGGTGCACGCGAACTGCCGACAGCCGCACGAATGACCATGCGACTGGCGTCGCGGATCATGACTCGCACCGCCTACTACCTATAGCTCAACGCGCTGTCCCGGGACTGCCGGATGGTCCTTCGTCCCGCCGTCCGGCAGTGGACGGCCTCCCGGGCGCGCGGTAAGGCCTGACGCGAAATCCCAGTCGCGGCGACGCATGCGGTCCGCAGTGACACTGGGGTGTTCAGGCGTCGATGATCTCGAAGTCGTGCGTAATCTCCGCCGTCTTGCCGAGCATGCTCGTCGCCGAGCAGTACTTGTCGTGTGACAACTCGATTGCTCGCGCTACGTGCTCTGCCTGCAACTGCTTCCCGGCGACGCGGAAGTGGAAATGAATTCGGGTAAATACCCGTGGCTCAATGTCCGCCCGCTCGGCCTGCATGCTTACTTCGCACCCTTTGATGGCATGACGCCCTTTCTTTAGAATCAGGACGACATCGAAAGCGGCACACCCCCCCGCCCCGGCAAGCAGCAGTTCCATCGGACGCGGCGCCAGATTGCGCCCACCAGCCTCCACCGCCCCATCCATCACCAGCGCGTGATTGGTCCCTGTTTCGGCAATGAACGACATCCCGTCACCGGTCCATTTCACCTTACATTCCATGCCCTGCCCCCTTTGTTATCCGGCGGGCATGACGAAGCGTCAGACCCGATGATCAAAACCAGCGTGTGCACTCGCGATGGTACGCGATGCTTGAGCCACACTCACATAAAGAGAGCAGCAAAGGTGCCGCTACCACTAACCGAAATCGCCAACGGGATGGCCGTAAGCGACACGAGCCCTGGAACGCGACGGCCGTCAGTTAATGCTGCGATGCAGCAATTAAGCCCTTCAACCATCTTCAAGTAGTCATTGCATTAGTTACTTATTATGAAACTGATGCACCATACTTTTCTTAACAATATGATTGTTCGATGTATTTATGCTATAAAACTCGGTCGAGATCCCTATGGGAAAAAAAGATGGCGCAATGCACAAAAAATACTTGACCTGTCCAGTAGGACGAGGCATAATGTTTCCAACGTAAGCACTTTGCTGGTTTGCCTTCTTGATTTTCCGATGTCTCCTCCACCCTCCTCCTTTGGTGTGGATTTAGCGCGGCTCCAACGAGTCGCGCTTTTTTTTCCCGCGAGTCAGACCCTCGCCAGGTCGTACCGGCACCCGACGGCGGCCCCCTCCCCCCACAGCGCGGCAGTTGCGGCGCCCGGCAAGGCAGACCAGACAGCGATGCCCGTTTCGCTTTGAGGCCACACACGCTGCGTCGTCGCTCGCCGCGGAGCGGTACTCGCCCGAGAGCACCCGAAAGGGAGCCCATCGCGGCCGACAACGGGCGCAGCACCGAAGCCAGGCGGTCCGGGCGTTGGCCACCTGCCCGGAAGACCCTTGTCGTTCCCGGCGCCCAAACAGCGATTGACACCGCGCGCCTACTTGCCATAACATGCTGGGCTTTCCGTGATCAGGCAAATAAGGACGGCGTTTGTAATGAAGACTTTTTCCGCCAAGCCGCATGAAGTGCAACGCGAGTGGCTTGTTGTTGATGCCACGGACAAGGTGCTCGGCCGCCTTGCCACCGAAATCGCTCGCCGCCTGCGCGGCAAACACAAGCCTGAGTTCACCCCGCACGTTGATACCGGCGACTACATCGTCGTCACCAATGTCGAGAAACTGCGCGTCACTGGCAACAAGGCTGAAGACAAGAAATACTATCGGCATTCTGGCTACCCTGGCGGTATCTACGAGACGAACTTCACCAAGATGCAGCAGCGCTTTCCGGGGCGAGTCCTTGAACGGGCCGTCAAGGGCATGCTCCCCAAGGGACCTCTGGGCTACGCGATGCTGAAGAAGATGAAGTGCTACGCGGGCACCGCTCATCCACATGCTGCCCAGCAGCCGAAAGTTCTGGAACTCTAAAGGGTCACAATGGCTGATAACTATTTCTATGGCACCGGTCGGCGGAAAAGCGCGGTAGCGCGTGTTTTCATGAAACGCGGCAGCGGCAGCTTCGTCGTCAATGGCAAGGCGGTTGATGAGTTCTTCTCACGCGAGACGGGGCGCATGATCGTCCGCCAACCGCTCCAACTCATCGAGCAGCTGACGGGCTTCGACATTCTGGTCAATGTCGGCGGCGGTGGCGAGTCCGGACAGGCCGGCGCAGTGCGGCACGGGATCACCCGGGCGCTGATTGCCTATGATGCCTCGCTCAAGCCAGCGCTTTCCAAGGCTGGTTTCGTAACGCGGGATGCTCGCGAAGTCGAACGCAAAAAGGTCGGCTTCCACAAGGCCCGTCGCCGGAAGCAGTTCTCGAAGCGATAAGCGGAGCCAGTTGTGCAGCGCGAGCCGCCTCCGGGCGGCTTTTGGTTTTTGGCGATGTCGGGACTATGATTTCAGGCTAGCGGGGAGTCTTTCATGATCAAGGTTGGAATCGTCGGCGGCACAGGCTACACCGGTGTCGAGTTGCTGCGCTTGCTGGCTCAGCATCCGGCAGTGCAGATCGTCGCCATCACTTCCCGCGGCGACGCCGGGACGGCTGTCGCCAGCATGTTCCCGAGCTTGCGCCACCGACTGACGCTGAAATTTGAAGACCCCGCCAACGCCAATCTGAAGGGCTGCGACCTGGTGTTCTTCGCTACCCCGAACGGCGTCGCGATGGAGCAGGCGCCGCCCCTCCTCGATGCGGGTGTTCGCGTGATTGACCTGGCAGCTGATTTCCGTATCAAGGATGTGGCCGTGTGGGAGCGCTGGTATGGGATGCGGCACGCCAGCCCGGAATGGGTAGAGAAGGCTGCCTATGGACTCCCAGAGCACGATCGGGTCGCCATCGGCGACGCTCGCCTGGTCGCCAATCCCGGGTGCTATCCAACTGCCGTGCAGCTTGGCTTCATGCCCTTGGTCGAAAACGGACTGGTCAAGCTCGATGAACTGATTGCCGACGCCAAGTCGGGTGTCTCGGGAGCTGGACGCAAGGCCGAAATTACCGCCCTCTTCTCGGAAGCGTCAGACAATCTCAAGGCCTACGCCGTTCCCGGACACCGCCACCTGCCCGAAATTCAGCAGGGTTTGTCGGCGATGGCCGCGCAGCCAGTCGCCTTGACCTTCGTGCCGCATTTGACGCCAATGATTCGCGGCATTCACGCAACGCTATATGCCCGCATTACCAGTGACGCCGACTTTCAACAACTCTTTGAAGAGCGCTACAGCAGCGAGGCATTCGTCGATGTCCTGCCGCCAGGCTCGCATCCGGACACACGTTCGGTAAGGGCCGCCAACACCTGCCGGATTGCGGTACACCGTCCGCAAGGAGGCAACATGCTGGTCGTCCTGTCGGTGATCGACAACCTCGTCAAAGGAGCGGCGGGACAAGCGGTACAGAATATGAATATCATGTTCGGCCGGCCGGAAACCGAAGGACTATGGCAACTTGCGGTGCTTCCGTAAGGCTCAAGAGGCCGCCCTCTGCGGGTCCCATGGTCTCCATGCTCGCGACTCGCTCGGGCGACCGCAGCGCCGACGCGGTGAATGTCAAGGTAGTTGTCGCCTGAGTTCATGTTGCCAAACGCATACTTTTTGCGCGAGCGGTGGCCGCAGAGACGACTTCGTCACGCTCCGGGTTGAGTGTCACGGCGCCGATCGGCG
>NZ_JAPUVQ010000021.1:0-49913 GCF_029255145.1 Accumulibacter sp. | reverse complement strand
CTTGCACTCCTAGCGACGCTTGGTCTATGCCATACGAAAATTATGGCCTTCGAAATAAAGTGCTACTCGCAATTCCGGAATTCTACCTACATTCCCGGCCGGGATCAGGAAATCTGAAATTGTGGCCCCTGCAAACGCTTCTGCAACAGCGAAACCGCTCGTCGCACGTCCGCCGGCGCGCGGCTGCCTTCGAGACGAATGATAGCGGCGACGGTATTGTCCGTGTCGGGCAGGTCGGTTTCGCTGAGTGCCGCCTCCTCCAGCAGGAAATAGCGCTGCTCCGGGTGATAAGGCTTCAGGCTGGCGGGCAGCGGCTCGATCAGTTCGCTGACCTCGCGTGCCGCGGTCCAGCGGCGTCGCCCGTTGTAGAGAACGAGCGGGAAAACCGCCGGCAACCTCTGCTTGCCGCCAATCTCGCCGGTCTTGATCAGATCCTGATACGGCAATCCGGTATAGACCATGATGCGCAAGGCCATCCAGGGGTCGACACTGCTCTGGAACTCGAGCAGCAGATAGACGTAGAGCCACTCGCCACGGTGGCGCAGGCGCCAGACGACGTCATCCTCGCGCTCGCGCAGGTCGTCGCTGACGTAGCTGGCGGCGACCTTCTCGAGCGTGCTGAAGTCAAGCTCGGCGACCCAGTCCTCGGCGACGAAACCACGCAGCAGGTCTTCGACGACCTGGGCATGCGAAAAGAGCAGCTTGTAACCCGGGTCGTAGGTCGCGGCGGCGGGTCGTGGCGAGTCGGCAGGCATTGGGTCGATGGCCTCCACCCTGGAGATCGTTGGTCGTGCGAATGCGCCTGAGCGTTCCGCTTGGGCGCAAACTTCGGTGTTCATTCTCGCACAGCGGACGGCGACGAGCATTCAGCGGCAAGGAACGGTGACGATACGCGGCTTCACACGCCACAGCGGCGCGCACGGCGATTACCTGCTGCCGCCATTGGCGGACATCGCTGCCGGCAGCTACCCGATCGGCAGCGACGAAGGGCTGTCCGAGGCGAGGTCGCTGTGGATGGCGCAGGCTGGTCCCGTCCGCACGGATTGCCCACCAGGGCGCGCGCCGCCGGGCATATATCGAACAGGGGCGCCTCCCGGGCGCGAGCTCCGCCGCGCCCCGCCCCCGAACCACGGTGGCACACGGACAAACCTATCCGCCCTGGTGCGCGCTCGGCTTCAGCCAGCCGCGGAGCAGGCGGCCGATCTCGACGACGATGGCACTGACACGCTGGTACGGGCCGGCCGTAGGCCGGCGCCAGTCACGGGCCAGGCGCAGGTAGGGGCACAAGTTGTTGAGCGCCGCGGCGACTTTCGGCTTTCAGCTTGCCGATCGACTGCTGGCGCTCAGGCGCGACCTCGCCGACGGCAGCTACCGGCCTGGACCCTACGTCAACTTCTGCATCGACGAACCGAAGCGACGCGAGATCAGCGCCGCGCCGTTCCGCGATCGGGTCGTCCATCACGCGTTGTGAAGCATTATCGAGCCGCGTTTCGAGCGCCTGTTCATCGCCGACAGCTACGCCAATCGCGTCGGCAAGGGCACCCGCGAACCGCGTTGCCGGGCCTACCTGCGCTACGTCGACGACTTTGCGCTGTTCAGCGACCGCAAGCGCCAATTGTGGGCCTGGAAACGCGCCATGGTCGAGCGCCTGGCACAGTTGCGGCTGACCATTCACGAGCACGCGGCGCAGGTACAAGCGACGCCGTGCGACATCGCCTGGCCGGGCTTCGTGGTCTGCCCGGGCCACCGGCTGCGCAAGGCACGCAAGCCGCGCAGCACCGCCCCCAATCTCTGCGAACGCATGGACAACCATCTTGACGGGCGAATCAGCTTCGGCGAATTTGACGCCAGCGCCAAAGGCTGGTGAACCACGTCCCCTACGCCGTCGGATAGCCTGCTTCTTCGATGATCTGCCGGATGTCGCCCTCGCTGACCATCGCCGTGTGCTCAACGGTCGCCTCGCCGGTTTCCAGAGAAACCTCGACGTGGCCGATGCACGGCAGGTCCTGGATCGCGTTCATCACGGTGCGCAGGCAGTCGTCGGAATTCATTCCGGCAATCTTGAGGGTAGTGGTCGGCATGAGCGACTCCAGAAAGGGGGAGTGCTCATTGTATTCGCTGCCGCCGGTCCGACGACAGCCAACGCTCACTGCGCCAGCGGCAAGGCCAGGCACAGGCGGGTGCCGCCGTCCGGCGACGGCAACGGCCGCAGGCTGCCGCCGTGCAGCGTCGCCACGCGTTGCGCGATCGCCAGGCCCAGGCCGCCGATGCCACCGCTGCTGCGCCTGACCGGCGGGTCGCGCAGCGACTGGCCGTGTTCGAGGCGGTCGAGCAGTTCTTCGGGCAAGCCGGCGCCGGCGTCTTCGACGGTGATGCGCGCCTGTCCGCCTTCCCGGGTGACGCTGACCCGCACCGGCGCCGCACCAGGGGCATGGCGCATGGCGTTATCGATCAGGTTGGTCAGCGCGCGCTCGATCAATTGCAGGTCGCCGTCGAATTCCAGGCGTCCGGGCGGATCGCCGTGCAGGGTCACCGGCGGCGGGCCCTCGGCGAGCTCGAATTTCTGCACGGCGTCGGTCACCAGTTCGTCGAGGCGGAATCGTTCGCGGTGCAGCAACTGGTCGGTGGACTGGAGCGCCGCCAGTTCGAAGAGTTGCTGCGACAGGCGACGAACCTTGTCGCTCTGCGCCAGCGCCGCGGCCAGCACGCGCTCGCGTTGTCCGGGCTGGGCCAGCGTCGTCTTGCCGGCCAGCGCTTCGAGATGCCCGTGCAGCGCGGTCAGCGGCGTCCGAAGATCGTGCGCGACGCCGGCCATCATCTCCCGGTGGGCGCTCGCCTGCTGCTGCTCGCGAGTTGCCTGCGCCTCGATGCGCTGCGTCATCTCGTCGAAAGCGACGCCGATCGCCTGCACCTCGTCGCCGCCGCTCGGTGACGAGCCGCTGCCGGTGTCAGCCGCCTGCAGCGTACGCAGGCGGTAGTCGCGCATGCGCCCCGCCAGGCGATGCAGCGGCAGCGTCAGCCGACGCAAGGCAAAGAAACCGACCGCCAGGGTTACCAGCAGGCCCAGCGCGGCAACCAGCGCGGTGCCCAGCCAGATGCGGCGCTGGCTCAACTGCCCGGCGACCGCTTCGCGGGCCGGCCCCTCGAGCACCACGTAGAGGTAACCCGGCGGTCGGGTATCACCGCTGCGCGGCGGAAACATCGCCGCGCTGAAGAGGCGTGGAATCCCCGAGCCCATCGGGTCGGTGCCGCGCAAGGGCAAGCGCCCGCCGCCGAGGAAATCGCGGACCGCTTGCAGGTCGACCTGTTCCTGACGGACCATTCCTGGATCGCCGATGTAAGCCTGCACGCGACCGTCGGCATCGAGCACGTAAACCTGGATTCCCGGGTTGACCACCATCAACATCGACAGCAGCGCGTCGCGCGCGGCGCGGTCGGCCTGGTCGCGATCGCGCTCGCTGACCGTTATCTCGGGCCAATGCTCGACGATGTGCCTGGCGAGTCCATGCGACAGGCGCTGCAGCGACTCCTGCTCGTCCTCGGCGGCGACGTGCCAGCCGAGCACGCCGACCAGCGCACCGTAGGCGAGCAGCAGCGTCGCCATGGCCATCGTCAGGCGGCTGGAAAACGAGCGGCGGCGGCTCATGGCGCATGTCCCTCGAAGCGGTAGCCCACGCCCCAGACGGTGACGATGCGGCGCGGGTCGCGGGGGTCTTCTTCGATCTTGGTCCGCAGTCGGTTGATGTGCGAGTTGACGGTGTGCTCGTAGCCGTCGAAAGCGGCACCCCACACCTTCTGCAGCAGCTCGCCGCGGCTGAAGGCGCGCGCCGGGTGGCGGACCAGGAAGTGCAGCAGGTCGAACTCGCGCAGGGTCAGCGGCACCGCGACGTCATCGCGCAGCAGTTCGCGGCGCACGGTGTCGAGACGGAAAGGGCCGAAGCGCAATTCCAACGCGGCCACCGGCGACGAGCGCAACTGCTCGATTCGCCGCAGCAGGGCACGCACGCGGGCAACCAGTTCGAGCATCGAGAAAGGCTTGGCCAGGTAGTCGTCGGCGCCGAGTTCCAGACCCAGGACGCGGTGCGCCTCGGCCGAGCGCGCGCTGAGCATGATCACCGGCACGTCGGCGTGCCGCGCCCGCAGGTGGCGGCAGACGTCCCAGCCGTCGGCTCCCGGCAGCATCAGGTCGAGCAGCACCATGTCCCAGCGCTGGCGGTCGATCGCCGCCATCGCCCGCAGCCCGTCCGATTCGCGGTGCAGACGATAGCCCGCCTCCTCCAGATGCAGACGCAGGGCGCCGGCGATCGCGTCGTCGTCCTCGACGAGCAGCAGTTGCTCGTTCATCGGACGACCGGCACCAGACGCCGGACGACGACGCGAAGGGAGCCGGCGGCCGTCGGAATCACACTGGCGACAGAGCCGACTCGGGACCCTGCTTGCGGCGCCGGCGGCCGACCCAGCCGACCGCCAGCAAGCCGGGAAGCATCAGCGCGAACGTCTCGGGCTCGGGCACCACCTGGAAACTGATGCGATAGACGTCGGAATCGGCGCCGAGTCCGCTCTCGAACACGTAGCCGGCGGCGGTGGTTACGCCGTCGAACTTCTTGAGGTCGTCAAAGTTGAAGGCGACCACCGAGTTCTCGGGTGTGCGCGCCGTGGCGTCGCTACCGGCGACGAAGGCGGCGGCGTTCGGATCGAAGATTTCGGATCCGGCATCCCAGATGTCACTCGCCTTTTGGTTGATCGAAGCGATCAGCAGCTTGCCAGCGGCGTCGAACAACTGGTACTGCATCGGCGAATCGTTGCCGATGAACGAATCGTTGCTCGGCAGCGCCATCGAAGCAAAGGTGAAGAAGGGATTGGTCATGGTGTCGACCAGGAAGGTCGCGCTGTTGCTCTGCCCGGGCAGCAAGGCTCCGCCGATCACCCCGCGCATCGAGTTCGGCTCGGCTGCCGCAAACGCCGCCTGCCATTCGGCACCGCCGCCGAGTTCGGCAACGGAGATGATGGCAGCGCCGGCAGTCTGGCCGATGTTGAAGGCGTCGAAGCTGCCGCTGCTGAAACCGACGTGCAGCGGCGCAAAGCTGACGCTATTGGTCGGAGCGAGGTTTTCAATAGTCACCATGACCTTGACCTGCGCGGCGCCTGCGGCGCTGCAGAAAGCCAGCGCGGCGGCAACACCGCCAAGCCGGAAAGGAATGGAAAAAGGGTGGGAGGCGCGTTGGTGCATCAGTATTCTCCTCGAAAAAGGGGTCAGCTGGGAAATCGAGCCCGAAACGCCGAGCTCGCCCCAACGATGATAGGAAGCCCCCCTCCCCGAGTCCTCATCGAATGATCACGGCGCGGTGATGCTTCGACGCGGAGCCTGCCTGCCAGCGAACCACTGAAACGCGACATCCGGATGCATGTCGGAGGACATTGCGGCGCGGGCAGCGGCCGTCGATCGTCGATCTTGCGGCAAGAATTCCCGATCAGCGCACTCTCAACCGGTCGCGGCTCGGGCGGCACTGCCGTCGTATCGAGCACCGCCAGGAAGGGCGTGCGTTCACTGGTGACAGCGTCCGGTGGCGTCTCGGCTGCGGCCGGTCGGACCCGCCGCGACCGGGGTCGGTTTGGTCGTCGGGAAGGCGCTTCTGCAGCCGGCTCGGATAAGCCAGCTCGCCCATAACGTTCTGCTCGGGATCGAATGGCCTGGTGACGCCCTGGGCGCTGCTCGGCGAGACGGCGCGGGCGTCGAGGTTCGCTTCAGCCAGGACGATTGCCAACGCCAGCCGCTCGTCAACCTCATGGTCGCGCGCCTGACGGCGGATCAGCGCCGCCAACGTCTGCTTGCCGGCTGCTGTGCGAGACATGCATCCCCACAAAAAACCATCCAGCATCGGGTTCCCGCTGATTCCGACCCCGAGTTCAGCGGCTCGTCCTTGTGCCAGCGCAGCCGCACTGCCTGTGCTGCCGGTCAGGCGACCGCGCTGAACCCGGTTTGGCCGGGGCCGTCGGCCACTGACTGGTAGGCAGCTGCCGCTGCCCGTCGCCGCGGATTGCTGGCCTGGCCGGTTTCGCCGCGACGCTCGGCGTTGTCCTGCGCGGCCAGTTCAAGGCGGGCCACGCTGGCCATCTGCGCCGCCTGCGCGGCGACTTTCTGATCCTGCGGCGATGGATCGGCCGGCGCCAGTGCGGCAGCGCGAATCTGTTGCGCCTTGGCCAGAGTCGCAGCGGGATCGTTGCCAGGCGAAGTATCGATACTCACTTCGCCGCCGACTGCGTAGCGCTGGTGGTCGGGGCCGACCTGATAGATGAAAGTGGCGCCCCCGGCCAGACCAGCGCCGGCCGCCATGTGCGCCAGCTCGTGAATGCGCACCTGACGGTCGGTGGCCTGCAAGGCGGCGATCTGGCGCAGGTCCTCGACCGAAAGGCCGCTGTCGGGCGGCGCGGGTGGTGCGCCGTGGTCATCCTGTCCCGCTGCGACAGGCCGACCGGCAGCTCGGTCGCGTGCGACGAGCGGCGAGGAAACTGCAGCCTGCGGACTGGAAACGCGGTTGATCACCAGAACCTCGATGGCCAGTGGTCGAGGTTCAGACTATAGCGCCGGCAGCGGGAATTCGCCAATGTGCCGCGGCCAAATCGGCAGCGCCGTGCCGTCGGCGAGCGCAACCCCGAACTCCGAACAATCGTCACCGTCGGCGCGGAAGAAAACAGGGAAAATGCAGCGATTCCTTCGCTGGAGCGTCACCCATGCTGATCAACTGCGTTGCCTACCGCGCGGGCAGGAAGCTCGCTGACCTCGATATCTCGCAAATCAGCGATTATCGGATCGATCCCGCCTGCTTCGTCTGGGTCGCGCTGCGTGACGCGACGCCGGACGAACTGGAGAAAATGCGGCAGGAATTCGACCTGCACCCGCTGGCCATCGAAGACGCCCATCACGGGCACCAGCGGCCGAAGATCGAGGAGTACGGCGACGGCCTGTTCGCGGTGATCCAGCTGCTGGCTCTGGAAGAGAGCGAGATTGTCGTCGGCGAAGTGGATATTTTCGTCGGCCACAACTTCATCCTTTCGGTCCGAAACCGCAGCAACCAGGCCTTGCTGGCAGTGCGCGAGCGCTGCGAGCGCGAGCCCGAAGTCCTCCAGCAGGGTTCGGGCTTCGTCCTCTACGCCTTGATCGATGACGTCGTCGACCACTATTTCCCGATTGTCGACGCCATCGAGTCGCAGCTTGAAGACGTCGAGGAACGCATTTTCGACAAGGGAGCCGCACGCTCGAACATTGGCCGGCTGTACCAGCTCAAACGTCGCCTGACGCTCGTCAAGCACGCCGTCGCGCCGCTGATGGAAGCGGTCGGCAAGCTGACCAGCGGCCGCGTGCCGCCGGTGTGCGCTAACAGCCGCGAGTACTTCCGCGACGTCTATGATCACCTGACGCGCATCAACGCGCAGCTCGACACGCTACGCGACACCGTCGGTACGGCCATTCAGGTCAGCCTTTCGTCGGTGGCCATCGAACAGAACGACGTCGCCAAGCGCCTCGCCGCGTGGGCGGGCATCTTTGCCGTCGCCACGGCCTTTGCGGGGATCTGGGGAATGAACTTCAAGAACATGCCGGAGTTGCAGTGGGGCTATGGCTACCCGATCGCCCTGACGACCATCGTCGGCGCCTGCGGGCTGCTGTTCTGGCGCTTCCGGCGAACCGGTTGGCTGTGAGCCGAGCGCGCCCGGCCCGGTCACCCGCCCGGGCCTATTCGGCGGCCGATCCGTAGGGCGTGAAGCCGTAGGGGGCGGTGGCCGGGTAACCGGCGAAATCGAGCAGTTCGTTCCATCTGGCGGCGACAAAGCCGGTAGCGCTCTGCCGGCCGACGCTGACACTCGGCAGCGCGGCGGTACCGCCCAGTTGCCGGCCGAGCGCGGTCAGTTCTTCCTGGCTGACCAGCACTTTTTCCGAGAACGGAACACCGCGGCCGTTGAGCAGCGCGCGCGCCTGCTGGCACGCACCGCAACCGACGCTGGTGTACAGGACCACCGGGAACTTCTCGCTGGCGACGCGGATGGCGTACGGGAGCCGTTGTGGATCGGCGGCGCCGCTGCTTTCGCTGATCACCACCCGCCGCGTCCCGGGCGGCGGCGGCAGGTCGGAAATCACCGTGCTGCCCGTCTTCGGGTCTTCCCAGCGGTAAGTGGTTTGCGCACTGACGGCGGTGGCAAGCAGCAGTGCGGCCGTGATCGGGGCGATGCGGGCGAAGTGCTGGGCGACGGAGGGACGCATGGCTCGGCTCCTTTCATGCGGTGATCATTCCACTGTGCCTGAGCAGCGCGTCGACCTGTGGTTCGCGACCGCGGAAGGCACGGAAGTTGTCAAGTGCCGAACGGCTGCCGCCAACCGACAGGATGGTGTCCAGAAAGCGCTTTCCGGTCCGCTCGTCGAAAGGGTTGCCGGCCTCTTCGAAAGCGCCGTAGCAATCGGCCGAGAGGACCTCGGCCCACTTGTAGCTGTAGTAGCCCGCGCCGTAACCGCCGGCGAAGATGTGCGCGAAGCTGTTCGGGAAACGATGCCATTCGGGCGGCACGATCACCGCCACCTCCCTGCGCACGTCGCCGAGCAGTTGCAGCACGCCGCGCTCGCCAGCCGGGTCGAAATCGCTGTGCAGCAGCAGATCGAACAGCGAGAACTCGATCTGCCGGAGCGTCTGCATGCCGCTGAGAAAGTTCTTGGCCGCCAGCATCTTGTCAAACAGGGCGCGCGGCAAGGGCTCGCCGGTATCCACATGAGCGCTCATTCCCTGGACCACGCTCCACTCCCAGCAGTAGTTCTCCATGAACTGCGACGGCAACTCGACGGCATCCCATTCGACACCGTGAATGCCGGAGAGCGGCAGTTCCTCGCCGCGCGTCAGCAGGTGGTGCAGGCCATGGCCGGTCTCGTGGAACAGGGTGATCACTTCGTCGTGGGTGAAGGTCGCCGGGCGCGCTTGCCCGTCCTTTTCGCCGACCGGTCGCGAAAAATTGCAGTTGAGGTAGGCAACCGGCTTCTGGATGCCGTCGCCGGCCGTGCTCGCCGATCCCGCGGGCAGGCGGCGGCGAGCGATGGCTTCGTCCATCCAGGCGCCGCCCCGCTTCGTTTCGCGGGCGTAGAGGTCGAGGTAGAACTGGCCGAGCAGTTCCCCCGCCGGCGTCTCGATGCGGAAGAAACGAACGTCCGGATGCCAGACCGGAGCCCGGTCTGGCTTGAGGCAAACGCCGAACAGCGTTTCGATGACCGTGAACAGCCCGGCCAGAACCTTGTCCTCGGTGAAATACTGCTTCACTTCCTGCTCGGAAAAGGCGTAGCGGCTCTGCAGCAGCTTTTCGGAAACGTAGCCGACGTCCCAGGCCTCCATCGTCTCGATATTCAGTTCGTGGCGCGCAAGCGCACGCAGGTCGGCGATGTCCCGTTCGGCAAAAGGCCGCGCCTTGACCGCCAGATCGCGCAGGAAGCCGAGGACCTGCGGGATCGATTCGGCCATTTTCGGGACCAGCGAGACTTCGGCGAAGTTGGCGTAACCCAGCATCTGCGCTTCTTCACGACGCAGCAGCAGGATCTGGCGGATCAGTGGCGTATTGTCGAGTTCGGCTGCACCGAACTCGGCGGCGCGCGTCGCGTAGGCGCGGTACATTGCCGCGCGCAGGCGGCGGCTGTCGGCGTACTGCATCACCGGCAGGTACGACGGCATGTGCAGGGTAAACTTCCAGCCCGCCTGGCCGTCCTTCTTTGCCGCCTCGCGGGCGGCTTGCCTGGCGTCTTCGGGCAATCCTGCCAGTTCGGATTGGTCTGTCACCGTCTCGGAAAAGGCGTTGGTGGCGTCGAGCAGGTTCTCCGAAAACTTCGCCGAGAGTTGCGAAAGTTCCTCGGAAATGGCCTGAAAGCGCGGCTTCTGGTCTTCGGGCAACTCCGCGCCGGCGAGTCGGAAGTCGCGAATTTCGTGCTCGACGATCCGCCTCCGCGCCGCCGAAAGGCCGGCGAATTCGCTGCTCGCGGCGATCGCCTTGTACTTGGCGAACAGTTGCAGGTTCTGCCCGACTTCGGCGTAGAAACGGGAGACCTCGGGCAGCATGCGGTTGTAGGCGTCGCGCCACCCGGGGACGTCATTGACCGCGTGCAAATGACCGACGATTCCCCAGGCACGCGACAGCGGCTCGAGTCCATCGGTCAGCGCCGAGGCGAAATCGTCCCAGGTCGCGGCGACGCGATCCGAGGTCAGGTGCTCGACCAGCGCGCGACAGCCGTCGAGCAGCTTGCTGATTGCTGGCTGCACGTCGGACGGCGCGATCAGGTCGAAGCGAGGCAGGCCGGAAAAGTCGAGAAGCGCGTTCTGCTGCGTGGGCGAGGCTGTCATCAAGGGTTCCCTGGTTCGCGAAGAGCCGTTGCCGAGCGCACAGGATCGGCGGCTCGACGGCCTCTCCTATTCTACAAGGTCACGGTAGGCGTGCCACGAGGCGTGGCCGATCAAGGGCATGAAGACGATCAATCCGAAAAACAGCGTGACAAAGGAGAGCACGGTCAGCGTCGCCACGATCGCTGCCCAGATGATCATCACCCGCAGGTTGGCATCGACGGCACGCAGGCTGGTACGCATGGCAGTGACAAAGTCGATCTGGCGATCGAGCAAGAGCGGTACCGAGACGACGGTGATCGCAAAATTGAGCGTCGCCAGGACACCGCCGCTGATCAACCAGATGAACAGCAGATCGCGGTGCTCGGGGTACTTCGGCGCCTCGGCCAGCAAGATCAGCAGGTCGGCAGGAATGTGCGGTGCCAGCAGTGCGAAGAGCAGCGTCGAAACGCGCTCCCAGGTCAGGCCGATGACCGCCAGCAAGAGGCCCAGCTTGGCCAGTTCGCCCATGTTGCGCCGGCCGGCGGCGAGCGACCCGAAAAAGGTCGTCGACAGACCCTTCTCGCGCCGCCGGCTGATCTCGTAAAGGCCGCCGGCCAGCAGTGGCGCGATCAGCAGAAAACCGGAAGTCGCCGCAATGAACAGATGCCCACGATACCAGGCGAAGATGGTGATCACATCGCCGACCGCCGCGAATAGCAGGCCGTAGGCGAGGCTGGCAATCGGGCTGGTGCGCAGGTCGCGCCAGCCGGCCGACAGCCAGAACAGCGGCTGGCCGAGCGGGACGCTGCGAACCTTCGGTGGCGCCATTATTCGGCTGCGCTCAGGTGGTGTTGCTTCTGGACCCATGCGTTCTCCTTGCTGAAGGGCGCCGACAGCGTTTCCCGTGCCGCGCCCTGACCTCGCTCATTCGGCCGGCTGTTCGCCGGTCAGTCGCTCGCAGGCCTCGGCGTACTTGGCGCGGGTGCCGGCAATCACTGCCGGCGGCAGCCGTGGCCCCGGCGCCTGCTTGTTCCAGTCCAGCGTTTCCAGATAGTCGCGCACGTACTGCTTGTCATAAGACGGCGGGTTGCTGCCTGCGCGGTAGCCATCAGCCGGCCAGAAGCGCGACGAGTCCGGGGTCAGCACTTCGTCAATCAGGTGCAGGGTCCCGGCGGCGTCCAGGCCAAACTCGAATTTTGTGTCGGCAATGATGATCCCGCGCGAAGCCGCGTATTCGGCGGCAGTCGTGTACAGCGCGATGGCCGCAGCGCGCGCCTGCCCGGCGATCTCGGCGCCACTGCTGCCGGCTCCGGCAAGCAGGTCGGCGAGCGCTGCCGCGCAATCGGCTTGCGCGCGCTCGAAGGAGATGTTTTCGTCGTGATCGCCAATTGCCGCTTTGGTCGCCGGGGTGAACAACGGCTGCGGCAAACGGCTGGCAAGCTGCAGGCCGGCCGGCAGGGGGATGCCGCAAACGCTGCCGGTGGCCTGGTAATCCAGCCATCCCGAGCCGATCAGATAGCCCCGCACGACCGCCTCGACCGGGAGCGGCTGCAAGCGCTTGACGACCAGCGCGCGGCCGCGCACCTGCGCGCGCTCGCTGGCACTCACGACTGTTTCGGGATCGATACCGGTCAGTTGATTGGCGACGATACCGGCAAGTTTCTCGAACCAGAAGCACGCCAGTCGGGTGAGCACCTGGCCCTTGCCGGGAATCGGGTCCGGCAGGATGACGTCGAAAGCCGACAGTCGATCGCTGGTGACGATCAGCAGTTTGTCGGTGTCGACGGCGTAGATGTCGCGTACCTTGCCACGGCCGAGCAGTGGCAGGCTATTGATCGTCGATTCAAAGAGCACATCGGTCACGTGTTCATCCGGTCCGGCAAATAGAGGATCAAGAGGTAGTCGAGCGTGGGGATTATAGGGCAGATCGTTGTCTGCCCGGCGACCTGGACGGTACGGGAAAGCGATCGCGCAGTGTCGCCGAGAAGAACCGGGATCCGGGTCGCCCTCGGGCCCGCCAGCGGGCGGGTGCGGTTTCGCCGTCAGCTCGCCCTGCGTTGCTGCTCGCCGACGCGAACGATCTTCAAGGTATTGGTGCCACCACTGGTGCCCATCGGTTCCCCGGCGGTCAGGACGATGAAGTCGCCCTTTTCGACGATGCCCTGCTCCATCAGCAACTGTTCGGCGTCGCTCAGCAGTTGATCGCGGCTGCTCGGCTGCTGGTCCATGAACAAGGGGAATACCGCCCGGTAGAGGCTCATCTTGGTCAGTGCGTCGGGTCGCGGGGTCAGCGCGTAGACCGGTACGCCGCAGTTCAGGCGGCTCATCCACAGCGCCGTCGAGCCCGACTCGGTCAGCGCCGCGATGGCCTTGACCTTGAGGTGGTGCGCGGTCCAGATAGCCGCCAGAGAGATGGTTTGATCGATGCGCGTGAACACCTGGTTGAGGAATTCGCGCTCGAGAGTCACTTCCGCGGACTTCTCGGCTTCGAGGCAGATCCGGGCCATCGCCTCGACGGTTTCGACGGGAAACTTGCCCGAAGCCGTTTCGGCGGAAAGCATCACCGCGTCTGTACCGTCGAGCACCGCGTTGGCGACGTCGGAGACTTCGGCGCGCGTCGGGGCCGGCGACAGGATCATCGACTCCATCATCTGGGTTGCGGTGATCGCCAGCTTGTTTTTCTCGCGGGCCAGGCGAATCATGCGCTTCTGCAGCGCCGGCACGGCGGCGTCGCCGACCTCGACCGCGAGGTCGCCGCGGGCGACCATGATCCCGTCCGAAGCGGCGATGATTTCGTCCATCGCCGCCACGGCTTCGACCCGCTCGATCTTGGCAATGGTCAGTGCGTGTCCGCCGGCGGCGTGCATCAGTTGCTTGGCCATGTACATGTCGGCCGCGCTCTTGGGGAAGGAAATGGCAACGAAGTCGACTTCGATGCTCGCCGCCGTACGGATGTCGTCCATGTCCTTGGCGGTCAGCGCCGGCGCCGAAAGGCCGCCGCCCTGGCGATTGATGCCCTTGTTGTCGGAAAGCTCGCCACCGTGGCGAACGACCGTGAAGATCTCCGAACCAAGCACCCGCTGGACGTCAAGCACGATCCTCCCGTCATCAAGCAGGAGAACGCTGCCGGACGAGACGTCACGGGTCAAGTCCTTGTAGTCAAGACCAACGCGCTCGGCGTTCCCCAGGTCGCAGCGGGCGTCGAGGATGAACGGCTGGTCTTGTTCCAGCCAGACCTTGCGCTCGGCGAATTTCCCGATGCGGATCTTTGGCCCCTGCAGGTCGGCCAGGATGCCTACCGGGCGGCCCACGCGGGCGGCGGCCTCACGCACCAGTTGCGCCCTGTCGATGTGGTCCTGCGGCTTGCCGTGCGAGAAGTTCAGGCGCACGACATCCACGCCGGCGCGGATCATGCGTTCGAGCACATCGGCGTCGGAAGACGCCGGACCAAGGGTGGCGACGATCTTGGTATCGCGAGGCATCGGGGTTCCTATCTTTTTATTGGGCTGGAATATGGTCGGAGATAAGCCATCCCGGCGCTGACTGCGGCCGAGGTGAATCAACCGGCTGGTCGGCAGTTGTTTGGGACACCTCCGATCATCACCGCGTTCAACGAACGTCGATGGTCGTGAAAGCGAACGACGGCGACAGCGGTGGTGCCATCGTCGGGTGCCCACCGAGGGACTACAACCAAGCCTTCCTGCGGCGATCGAGCAACCCGCTTCCGACGCGCACTCCGGAACGAGCGGCGACCGTGACGACGCCACTTTCGGCAAACCAGCGGGAACTTTGCCAAGCGTGAATGAAGCGGACGAGGGGTACCCGGAAGCACCCCTCGTTGGCTGTCTAGCGGGCCATGACCTTGATCATCTCCAGCACCTTGCAGGAGTAACCCCACTCGTTGTCATACCACGACACGACCTTGACGAAGGTCCCGTCAAGCGCCATGCCGGCCTCGGCATCAAACACCGAAGTGCAGCTCTCGCCACGGAAATCGGTAGCCACCACTTTCTCCGCGGTGTAACCGAGAATGCCCTTCATCGGACCTTCCGAGGCCGTTTTCATCGCTGCACAGATCGCTTCGTAGGTGGTTTCCTTGTTCAACTCGACCGTCAGGTCAACCACCGAGACGTCCGAGGTCGGCACGCGGAAGGCCATGCCGGTCAGCTTCTTGTTGAGCTCGGGAATGACCTTGCCGACGGCCTTGGCAGCACCCGTCGACGACGGGATGATGTTCTCGAGGATGCCACGACCGCCGCGCCAGTCCTTGTTCGACGGGCCGTCGACGGTTTTCTGGGTGGCTGTGGCGGCGTGCACGGTGGTCATCAGACCACGCTTGATACCCCAATTGTCATGCAGCACCTTGGCCACCGGAGCCAGGCAGTTGGTGGTGCACGAAGCGTTCGAGATGATCGTCTGGCCAGCATAGGTGCTGTCATTGACGCCGAACACGAACATCGGCGTATCGTCCTTGCTCGGTGCGCTCTGGATGACTTTCTTGGCGCCGGCGGCGATGTGCTTCTGGCACGATTCGGTGGTCAGGAACAGGCCGGTCGCGTCGACGACGATATCGGCGCCGACTTCGTTCCACTTCAGCTCGGCCGGGTCCTTGACTGCGGTCAACCGGACTTTCTTGCCATTGACGATCAGCGCGTCGCCTTCGACTGCGATGGTGCCCTTGAAGCGGCCATGCACCGAGTCGTACTTGAGCATGTAGGCCAGGTAATCGGGTTCGAGCAGATCGTTTACACCGACGATCTCGATTTCCGGGAAGTTCTGCACTGCTGCACGAAATACCATCCGCCCGATGCGGCCAAAGCCATTGATCCCTACTTTGATGGTCATGAAACGGTCTCCTTGAGAAATTACAAAACTGATTTCACGGTCGCGACCACGTTGGTCACCGTGAAACCGAAACAGTCGAACAGCTGGCCTGCGGGTGCAGACTCGCCAAAGCGATCGATACCGACTACGGCGCCTTCGAGGCCGACGTATTTTCGCCAGAAGCCGGTGACGCCGGCTTCGACGGCCACGCGTGGTACGCCGCGTGGCAAAACTGTTGCACGATAGACATCGTCCTGGCGGTCGAAGACTTCGGCGCAAGGCATCGACACGACGCGCACGGCGATGCCGTCGTCGGCCAGGGCCTGGCAGGCGTCAAGTGCCAAGCCGAGTTCCGAGCCGGTGGCGATCAGGATCACCTGTGGCGCCGCGCAGTCAACCAGAACATAGGCGCCGCGGCGAATGCGTGCCGGCGCCACCGCCGCGCTGACGCTCGGCAGGTTCTGCCGCGAAAGCGCCAGAATCGTCGGTCCGTCGTCGCGTTCGATGGCCGCGACCCAGGCCACACCCGTTTCGCCAGCGTCCGCCGGGCGCCAGACGTCGACGTTCGGAATCAGGCGCAGGCAGGCGAGATGTTCGACCGGCTGATGTGTCGGACCGTCTTCGCCAAGGCCGATCGAGTCGTGCGTGTAGACCATGATCTGGCGCAGCTTCATCAACGCGGCCATGCGGATGGCGTTGCGCGCGTAGTCGGAAAAAACCAGGAAGGTGGCGGTATACGGAATCAGGCCGCCGTGCAGCGCAAGGCCGTTGGCGATTGCCGTCATCGCAAACTCGCGCACGCCGTAATAGAGGTAGTTCCCGCCCTGGCCTTTGGCGACACCCCTGGAGCCTTGCCACAGCGTCAGGTTCGAACCTGCCAGGTCGGCCGAGCCGCCGATCAGTTCGGGCAGGCGCGGCGCAAGAGCGCCGATTGCATTCTGCGAAGCCTTGCGAGTGGCGATATTCTCGCCCTTGGCGGCGATCTCGGCCAGCGTCCGGGCGACGTACGCGGCCCAGTCCGTCGGCAGCTCGCCGCGCATGCGGCGCGAAAACTCGTTTGCCAGGTCGGGAAACGTGGCCTGGTAGGTCGTGAAGCGCGCTTTCCAGTTGTTCTCGAAGACACTGCCGCGCATGCGCCCATCCCATTTCGCATAAATCGCGTCGGGAATTTCGAAGGGGGCGTGCGGCCAGTCTAGATGAACGCGCGCCGCGGCGACCTCGGCCGCACCAAGCGGCGCGCCGTGGACCTCGTGCGTCCCGACCTTGTTCGGCGAACCCTCACCGATTCGTGTCTTGCAGCAGATCAGCGTCGGACGTTCGCTTTCGGCGCGCGCGGCGAGCAGGGCCACGTCGATGGCGTGACTGTCGTGCCCGTCGACGGCAGCGATCACCTGCCAGCCGTAGGCCGCAAAACGTTGCGCGCTATCGTCGGTAAACCAGCCTTCAACATGGCCGTCGATCGAAATGCCGTTGTCGTCATAGAGGGCGATCAACTTGCCCAGTCCGAGAGTACCCGCCAGCGAGCACGCTTCGTGCGACACGCCTTCCATCAAACAGCCATCGCCGAGGAAGACGTAGGTCGAATGGTTGACAATCTCGTGGCCTGGGCGGTTGAACTCGGCCGCCAGCAGCTGCTCGGCGATCGCCATGCCGACGGCGTTGGCAAGACCCTGCCCGAGTGGACCGGTGGTGGTTTCGACGCCTGCGGTATGACCGACTTCGGGATGGCCGGGAGTCTTCGAGCGAAACTGGCGGAAATTCTTCAGATCGTCGATCGAGACGTCGTAACCAGTGAGGTGCAACAGCGCGTAAAGCAGCATCGACCCGTGACCGTTCGACAGAACGAAACGATCGCGGTCGGGCCAGGCGGGATTGCCCGGATTGTGGCGCAGGTGACGACGCCACAGCACTTCGGCAATTTCGGCCATCCCCATCGGCATGCCGGGGTGGCCGGAGTTGGCTTGCTGAACCGCGTCCATGGCCAGGGCGCGGATGACGTTGGTCAGGGGGGAAGAAGCAGTGGGCACGATGATTCGTAGATTCGGAGCAGAGGGTTCGATCGCATGGGCAAATTATCCGCCAAAACAGCAGGCATTGCCACCTCCCCTTGTCGGGCAGTGAAAGTGGGCGGCAGCGCGGTTGCCGGGCCCAAGAAAAGCCCTAACGGGAAACGATACGATAACAAACAATAACCATAAATCTCAAGAAGTTTAACTTTTAATTATCTATCGTGCCACCTACACTGGTGACACTTGAATTTGCAGCGCGAACAGAATGACCAGCATCCAGCCAACCGCAAGCACCGTGACGGCGGCAGCAGCCGCCGCACCAGCCCTGCAAGCCGTCATTTTCGACGTTGACGGGACCCTCGCCGATACCGAGCGCGACGGTCACCGCTTGGCTTTCAACCAGGCATTTGCCCGGAGCGGGATGGACTGGGAGTGGTCGGTGGGCACCTACGGCGAACTGCTGGCGGTCACCGGCGGCAAGGAACGAATTCGTCACTTCGCGGCGCTGCGCGCCCCCGAGTTGCTGAAGCAGCCCGACAGCGACGCCTGGCTGGCCGCCCTGCACCAGTTGAAGAGCGATATCTACTCGGAGCTGGTGCGCACCGGGACGATCGCGCTGCGGCCCGGGGTAGCGCGCCTGATTCGCGAATTGCACGGCGCCGGCGTTCGCCTGGCAATTGCCACGACGACGACGCGTTCGAGTCTGGACAGCCTGCTCGTCGCCAGCTTTGGCGACCAGGCGCGATCGCTGTTCGAAGTCATCGGCGCCGGCGATGTGGTGGCAGACAAGAAGCCTGCACCAGACATTTATCATTGGGTGCTGCGCCGGATGCGTCTGCCACCCGCGGCTTGCCTGGCGATCGAGGATTCGCGACCGGGAATTCTCGCCGCCAGCGCGGCCGGGGTGCCGACGCTGATTACCATCAACGCCTATACCGCCGACCAGGACTTCGGTGGCGCCCTGAGCGTGGTCACCGATCTCGGCGAACCCGCAGCGCCGGCACGCAGCCTTGGCGGACAGCCGCTCAACGGAAGCTGCGTCGATCTCGCACAACTGCGCGACTGGCACACCAAGGCCGCAGGCAGCAGGCGCCTGTCGCCAGCAAACTGACTGAACGAAAAACCAACGAACACGCACATCACCCTCATCGACACGGAGACAGGACCATGGACCAATCGAATCGTTACGCCGACCTCAGCCTCAGGGAAGAAGATCTGATTCAGGGTGGCAAGCACTTTCTGGTGGCTTACAAGATGAAGCCGAAAGCCGGCTACGACTATCTCCAGGCGGCGGCGCACTTCGCAGCCGAGTCGTCGACCGGGACCAACGTCGAGGTGTGCACCACCGACGACTTCACCCGCGGCGTCGATGCCCTGGTGTATTTGATCGACGAGGCCAGCGAAGAAATGCGCATTGCCTATCCACTCGACCTCTTCGACCGCAACGTGACCGACGGGCGGATGATGATCGTTTCGTTCCTGACCCTGGTGATCGGCAACAATCAGGGAATGGGCGACATCGAGCACGCCAAGATCTATGACTTTTTCATGCCCGAGCGAGCGATCCAGCTGTTCGATGGTCCGGCCAAGGACATCTCGGACATGTGGCGGATCCTCGGCCGCCCGCTCAAGGATGGCGGCTACATCGCCGGCACGATCATCAAGCCCAAGCTCGGTCTGCGGCCGGAACCGTTTGCCAAGGCGGCCTATCAGTTCTGGCTCGGTGGCGACTTCATCAAGAACGACGAGCCGCAGGGCAACCAGGTCTTCGCGCCGATGAAGAAAGTGATGCCTCTGGTCTACGATGCGATGAAGCGCGCTCAGGACGAAACCGGACAGGCCAAGCTGTTCTCGGCCAACATCACCGCCGATGATCACTACGAGATGTGCGCACGTGCCGACTACATCCTGGAGACCTTCGGGCCCGACGCCGACAAGGTGGCTTTCCTGGTCGACGGCTACGTCGGCGGCCCGGGGATGGTCACCACCGCCCGCCGCCAGTACCCCGGTCAGTATCTGCACTACCATCGCGCCGGCCACGGCGCGGTCACCTCGCCGAGCTCGAAGCGCGGTTACGACGCCTACGTGCTGGCCAAGATGTCGCGCCTGCAGGGTGCCTCGGGAATTCACGTCGGGACCATGGGCTACGGCAAGATGGAAGGCACCGCCGACGACCGGGCGATCGCCTACGTGATCGAACGCGACGAGTATCAGGGTCCGGCCTATTTCCAGAAGTGGTACGGCATGAAGCCGACGACGCCGATCATCTCCGGCGGCATGAACGCCCTGCGCCTGCCCGGCTTCTTCGCCAATCTCGGCCACGGCAACGTCATCAACACCTCTGGCGGAGGATCTTACGGCCATGTCGACAGCCCGGCCGCCGGTGCGATTTCGCTTCGCCAGGCCTACGAGTGCTGGAAGGCCGGTGCCGACCCGATCGAATGGGCCAGGGAGCACCGGGAGTTCGCGCGCGCCTTCGAGTCCTTTCCCGGCGACGCCGACACGCTCTATCCCGGCTGGCGGGAGAAGCTCGGCGGGCATCGCTAGGCGTGGCGAGCCGCCGGCGCCAGGGCATCGGGTACCGGCAACGGACCCTTGTCCCGGCCGCCGGCCCGCTTGGTGCGAAACAGCAGACAGGAACAGTCAATGACTGACAAGGCACAGTTCAAGGTTCTCGACGAACCTTTCTACCAGCAGCAGCACAACGAGGTGGCGCTCTACGAAGCCGCTTACGCGGCGCGCCTGCCAGTGATGGTCAAGGGGCCGACCGGCTGCGGCAAGTCGCGCTTCATCGAATACATGGCCTGGAAGCTAGACAAGCCGCTGATCACCGTCGCCTGCAACGAGGACATGACCGCCTCCGACCTGGTTGGCCGCTACCTGCTCGAGGCCAACGGCACGCGCTGGCTGGACGGACCGCTGACCACCGCCGCGCGCATCGGTGCAATCTGCTACCTCGACGAAGTGGTCGAAGCGCGTCAGGACACCACCGTGGTCATCCACCCGCTGACCGATCACCGGCGAACCCTGCCGCTCGACAAGAAGGGCGAAGTGATCCGCGCGCACGCCGATTTCCAGCTGGTGATCTCGTACAACCCCGGCTACCAGAGCCTGATGAAGGACCTCAAGCAGTCGACCAAGCAGCGCTTCACCGCCTTTGAATTCGACTATCCCGATGCGGCTCTGGAAATCGCCATTCTGGCCAGCGAGAGTGGTATCGACGAGACCACCGCCAGGCAGCTGGTGAGCATCGGCGCCGCCGCCCGGCGGCTGAAGGGGCATGGCCTCGATGAGGGGATCTCGACGCGCCTGCTGGTCTATGCGGCGACCCTGATCAAGGGCGGTGTCCAGCCCGGCGATGCCTGCCGGATGGCGATGGTGCGACCGATCACCGACGACCGCGATATTCGCGAAACACTTGACCACGCCATCGACGCGACGTTTGCCTGATCGCGACCGGCGACCGGCGACCAGAGCTCCCGGGCATCCCTGACGGCGGCAGCACGATGAATGCGAAGAACGGCGATAGCGCCAACTGGACCGAGCGCCTGCGGGTCTGCCGCGAACGACTCGCCTGTGGTTTCCCGCAGGTCGGCGAGGTCTTCGAAGAGTGCCTCCGCGAAGCGCTGGTCGTGCTGTCGTCCAGGGGTGTCGACGCCTATCTCGACAGCGCGCGCTTTCTCGGCGGCATGGGGCGCGGCGTCGAACCGGTCCTGGCGTTTCTCGAGGAGTGGCCGGCAATCGCCCGAATCGTCGGCGAAGACACGCTGCCGGCGGTCAGCGCGACCATCCACGCGCTGTGGAAGTCGCCGAACGCCAAAGCCATCACGCCCTTCCTGGAAACCCTGGCGGCAGTGGCCAGACGCTTGCCTTCGGGGCAGCAGCTGCAGCGCTACCTGGACCTGACGCTTGATTTCATGGAGCGTACAACAGGTTCGATCCATGGCATTCATCAGACCTTTGCCAGCCCGGGCCTGCCCGAGTTCTTCGCCCAGGCCCCGACGCTGCTCGACAAGCTGTCCATTGCCGGGCTGCGGAACTGGGTCGACTACGGCATTCGCAACTACCAGAATCACCCCGAACGGCAACGCGAATATTTCCGCCTGCAGTCGGCCGACAGCCGCGCGGTGCTGCAGCGCGAGCGCCACGGAACGCTGCTGGTCGATCACCAGCGCCAGCTCGAGCTCTACCTGCGTGGACTGTGGGACGACAGCGCCGAGCTGGTGCCGTACCCGACCGACCTCGACCAGCAGCACCCGTCGGCACCCTATTACGACGCCGCCGGCATCCGCCTGCCCGACGTTCTCGACGATGCGCCAGGCGTTTCGGGCATCGACCGCTACCGTGCGACGCTGGCGCACATCGCCGGCCACCGCCGCTGGAGCCAGCCGATGTTCGCCGATAACTGCAGCCCGATGCAGCGCATGGCGATCGAGATCTTCGAGGACAGCCGCGTCGACACCCTGATCGTGCGCAGCTATCCCGGCCTGCGCCGTGTTTTCCTCGCGCTCCACCCGGTGCCGGTGGCCGGTGCCTGCAACCCGGAAACCACCTCCTGCCTGCGCCATCGTCTGACCATGGTTTCGCGTGCGCTGCTCGACCCGCAGCACGGCTACCAGGACGCGGAGCTGCGCAAGTTCGTCGGCCACTTCCACCAGACGATGGCTGCCGGCGAATCGAGCAGCGAGGAAATCGCCACCCTGGCGCTGGCCTACATCGCCCGCACCCGCCGCCAGAGCGACCAACTGGCCACGGTTCATTTCGCCGACACCGCGGTCAGCTATCGCGACGACAACCGCCACCTCTGGCGCTTCCACGAGCTCAGCGACGACGAGGAGATGTTCGACCAGCAGCGGCCGGCGGCAGCCGCTGTCGACATCGACCGCCTGCCGCCGCGCCACTACCCCGAGTGGGACTACCAGACCAAGAGCTACCGGCCGGACTGGGTCAGCCTCTACGAATCGCTGCATCCGGCTGGCGAGGCCGGCGACATCGACCGCCTGCTGGAGAAGCATGCCGCGCTGGCCAGGCGTCTCAAGCGTTTGCTCGACATCCTCAAACCGCAGGAGAAGGTACGCATCCGCTACCAGGAAGACGGCAGCGAACTCGACCTCGACGTCGCCATTCGCTCGCTGATCGACTTCAAGGGCGGCGCCACCCCCGATCCGCGGATCAACATGAGTCACCGCACCAATGGCCGCAACCTGGCGGTGCTGGTACTGCTCGACCTCTCGCAGTCGCTGGCCGACAAGGTCAAGGTCGGCACCAGCGGCGACGAGCAGAGCATTCTCGAGCTCAGCCAGGAAGCGGTGTCGCTGCTGGCGTGGTCGATCGAACAACTCGGGGATCCGTTTGCGATCGCCGGCTTCCACTCCGACACCCGCCATGACGTGCGCTACCTGCACCTCAAGGGCTACAGCGAGCGCTGGGGCGACGCCGTCAAGAGCCGCCTGGCGGCGATGCAGGCCGGCTATTCGACGCGGATGGGTGCGGCCATGCGACACGCCGCGCACTACCTGACGGCACAGCCGGCCGAGAAGAAGTTGCTGCTGGTGCTCACCGACGGCCAGCCCGCCGACGTCGACGTCCATGACGACCGCCTGCTGATCGCCGACGCCCGCAAGTCGGTAGAGGAACTCGACCAGCAAGGTATTTTCACCTACTGCATCAGCCTCGACCGCAACGCTGACGATTACGTCAGCGACATCTTTGGCGGTCGCTATACGGTGATCGACAAGATCGAGCGCTTGCCCGAGCGGCTGCCCGAGTTGTTCATGGCGCTGACCCGCTAAGCGATCCGCGCGGACGACTCGCCCGGAGACACGCCCGGCACGGACCGGTCGTCGACCAGCGGCGCGTCGTCCGACGGCCGTTCCGCCGCGGGTTGCCAAAGGACCGGATGGTTGCCGGACCGTCGCTTGGCGAGTCGGAGAAATAGTTCACTTTCTGTCGGCACCGTTGACTAGAATCGCGCATCGACTGCGTGCGGCCAAGGCGACTCCAGCGTCGTCCGCTTACCCCTGGAGCCGGCCAACCGCGGCACCAAAGCGGAGCGAGAAACTGGCCAGCAGCGCTGGCTTGCGCCAGATGCTTGCCAGAAAGCCACCTGCAGACGACGATCGTCATATTTCTCTCGAACAACGGCTGTCCCGCTGCTTTGGCAGCCGCCCCTCACGCAAGCGAAAGGAACCGCAATGGCACGAATCGAGAAGGACTTCCTGGGCGAGAAGGAATTGCCCGACGACGCGTACTATGGCGTACAAACGCTGCGCGGCCTGCACAATTTTCACATTACCGGCATCCCGATGTCCGCCGAGCCGTATTTCGTCAAGGCCTTCGGCTACGTGAAGAAAGCGGCGGCGCTGACCAACCGCAATCTCGGCGTTCTCGACGCCAGGGTGGCCGACGCGATCATCGGTGCCTGTGACCGCCTGATCGCCGGCCAGATGGACGACCAGTTTGTCACCGACTTCATCCAGGGAGGCGCCGGCACGTCGACCAACATGAACGCCAATGAGGTCATCGCCAACCTGGCACTCGAAAGCCTCGGCCACAAAAAGGGCGAATACGAATTCGTCAACCCCAACGACCATGTGAACTGCGGGCAATCGACCAACGACGTCTATCCGACCGCGTTCAGGCTGGCACTGATCCTGCGTCTGACCAGCTACATGGACGCGCTACGGCGCCTGGAGGACGCTTTTCACGCCAAGGGCAAGGAATTCGAAGGCGTCCTGAAGATGGGACGGACCCACCTTCAGGACGCCGTTCCGATGTCCCTCGGGCAGGAGTTCCACGGCTGGGGAACGACCATCGGCGAGGAGGTACACCGCATCGCCGATGTGCGCCAGTTGCTGCACGAAGTCAATCTCGGGGCGACGGCGATCGGCACTTCGGTGACCGCCGCGCCGGGCTACCCGGAACTGGTCACGCGCTGCCTGTCGGACCTGACCGGAATCAAGCTGATCCTGGCGGGCGACCTGGTCGAGGCGACGTCCGACACCGGCGCCTACGTGCAGTTGTCCGGCGTGCTCAAGCGCACGGCGGCGAAGCTGACCAAGATCTGCAACGACATCCGCTTGCTCGCCTCGGGTCCGCGCTGCGGCCTGAACGAGATCAACCTGCCGCAGATGCAGCCCGGTTCGTCGATCATGCCGGGCAAGGTCAACCCGGTGATCCCGGAGGTCGTGAATCAAACCAGTTTCCTGGTCATCGGGCTCGACCTGACGGTGACCCTGGCCGCTTCGGCTGGCCAACTGCAGCTCAATGTGATGGAGCCGGTGATCACCTTTGCGCTGTTTACGTCGATCTTCACGATGGAGCATGCGGTCAACAGCCTGCGCGTCAACTGCGTTCGGGGGATCACCGCCAACGCCGAGCACTCGCGCGACATGGTGCTCAACTCGCTGGGCATCGTCACCCTGCTCAAGCCGTCGCTGGGCTACAAGCTGTGCGGTGAAATAGCGCGCGAGGGCTACGAGACCGGCAAGTCGCTCCATGAAATCGTGGTCAACCAGCGCAAGCTGCTGAGCCAGGAGAAATGGGACGAGCTGTTTTCGTTCGACAACCTGATCCGTGGCCACCTCGGGAAGTAGCAGCCAGCCCTTGAGTTGCTTCTCACGCGAGATTATCAGGGCCTTGCCAAGTCGGGCCGGCGGCGCCCGAGCAGCTTGCCCGCCGCCTGCCCGGTAACCGCGAGGCAGCGGAATCTCGCTTGAGTTGGCCGTAATGAAGCTGACCGGGAGCCGGCCCCGGTTGGTGCCTGGAGAAACAATCATGACCCTGAATATCGTTCTGCAATTTGTCGTTGTGCTTTCGGCGATCTGGATGGGCGCCCGCTACAGCGGCGTCGGACTCGGTCTTTGGGGTGCGGTCGGACTCCTGGTGCTGATCGTCGGCTTCGGCGTCACGCCGACCTCGCCGCCGATAGACGTGATGCTGATCATCCTGGCGGTGATCATGGCCGCGTCGGTGATGGACGCCGCTGGTGGCATCGACTTCCTGGTCCGCGTTGCCGAACGCGTCATTCGCGCCAACCCCAAGTACGTCACCATCGTCGCGCCGCTGACGACCTGGTGTTTCACTTTCGTCGCCGGTACCGGCCACATCGTCTACCCGCTGTTGCCGGTGATCTACGAGACGGCGCACCGCAGCGGCATTCGCCCCGAGCGGCCGATGGCGATAGCGACCATCGCCTCGCAACAGGCGATCACCGCCAGTCCCGTAGCGGCAGCAACGGCGGCGATGATTGGACTGTTTGCCGAGAAGGGGATGACGCAGTGGGGGTTGCCGCAGATTCTGATGATCTGCGTTCCCGCCACACTTGCCGGTGTCGTTGCCGGCGCCATCGTCTCGATGTTTCTCGGCAAGGATCTGAAGGACGATCCCGAGTACCAGGCGCGCCTGCTGGCCGGAAGCATTCCGGCGCCACAGGCCGCCGCCGACCGGCCGCCACTCAGGCCGGCCGCCAGGATCTCCGCGTACCTGTTTCTGACCGGTGTCACTCTGGTTGTGTTGCTGGGGTTTTTCCCGGATTTGCGGCACCTGCCCGGCGCCAAGAGTGCCATCGGCATGCCGATCGTGATCGAGGTGGTGATGATGGCCGTCGCGGCGATCATGCTGATGCTGACCAAGGTGGACGTCGACGAAGTTCCCAAGACAGCGACGCTCCGCGCTGGTGTGGTGGCCGTGATCGGGATTTTTGGCCTGGCGTGGCTGGGTGACAGCTTCATTGCGGCGCATAAGGACGTGATCGTGCCGGCGATCGGCCATTTGGCGGAGGTGGCACCGTGGACCTTTGCCTTCGGCCTCTTCTTCGCGTCGGTACTGCTCTACAGCCAGGCCGCGACGACGCGGGCGCTGATGCCGTTGGGGATCGTGCTCGGAATTCCACCGCAATTCCTGATCGCGATGTTTCCGTCGGTCAACGGTTACTTCTTCATCCCGACCTATGGTTCTCTGATCGCGGCGATCAACTTCGATTTGTCGGGGACAACAAGGATCGGCAAATATGTGCTGAATCACTCGTTCATGGTCCCGGGCATCGTGGCAACGTCGGTGGCCGTTTCCACTGGCCTGTTACTGGCACGCGTGCTGTTTTGACCGGTGCCCGGCAGTGTCCGGATTCCGCTCAAGAGCGCGGAGCGATCCGGTCCTTGGCGAAGGCATCGTTCCCGAGTTGCCTGCGAACCGAGGTCGCCAGTCCGCACGAGCGCAGCCAGGGCGGCGTGCGGAATACCCGCAGCACCGCACGACCAGGAGCAGACCATACGCCCTCTCGCTGCGGATGGGCCGCCTTGGCCGGCGGTGAAGTACCGACCGGCCTGTCGGGCTTTCTCTGTGCCTTGAGCCGCATATAGGAAGTCATCACTCGTCGAGCAGCCGGGTCGTGGCATGTCCAACTTCATCGTTGCTGACCGCAAGACGGACTATCTACTACCGCCGCAGCTTGCTTGACGAACGCAGCGACCTGATTCGGCAGATCATGACAATGGCCAGGAAAATGAAGGTGCTCAAGGTGGATACCATCTCCTTTGACGACATGACGATCGAGGCCAGTGGCCGACGGCACCGTGCTCTGTCATACGGGCACACCGAAAGACGGCAAGTTCAGTCCAACTCCGAGGTTCAGGAATTGCTGGCGCCGGCCGAACAAGTGGATCGGGCCGACCTCCCGGCTGGTGTCGACTGGCTGCTAGGCAGCCAGTCGATCAACGAAGTGGACGATCGCCTCGACGACCGCCTGCGGCTGATCGCGGTGCGGCGAGTGGCGGCAGTCGGCCAGCTTCAGCAGTTCCACACCGGCGGCAGCCGCGCCGACGGCCTCGGCGATGCACTCGATCTGGCGCATCGTCGCGTACTCGTCGTGTTCACCCTGAATGGCGAGTACCGGACAACGAATTGCCGCCAGGCAGGCGGTGATGTCCCAGGCGCGAAATTCGGGAGCCAGCCAGATCTCGTGCCACGCCTTGAAGACCGCATCCGGGGCACGATGATAGCGAGCCAGTTTCTGCCGCCGCTCGCTGTCCGCATACGACTCGGTCGCCCGGGCGATGCCGGCGAGCGCCTTCTCCTCGACGAACACATGCGGCGCCAGAACCACCAGTGCCGCCACCCGCTCGGGGAAAACTGCCGCATGGATCAGCGCGATCGAGCCGCCATCGCTGTGCCCGATCAGCACCGGTCGCTCGATGGCCAGCGCCGCCAGCAGAGGCGGCAAGTGCTGCAGCGCTTCTGCATGCAGGTAACTGGGCTTCCGGGCTGCGGCCAGGGGGGCCGACTGTCCGTGGCCCAGACGCGACCAGATCAGCGTACGGCAACCGGTCGCCTGCGCGACGCTGGCCGGAAAATCGCGCCACAACGCGACACTGCCCAGCCCCTCATGGAGGAAGACCAGCGTCGGACGGTCGCTGCGCGGCCCCGGGATCAGGCAGTATTCGAGCTGCTGTCCATCGACCTCGACGAAGGCCACGCTCAGACGACCAGCAGGAACTCGCGAACGACCTGGATCTGGGCGTCGTCGAGAAACATCGGGGCGTGCCCGGCGCCCGGGATTTCCGCCGTCTGCGGACGCGGCCCGCGGGTCGCCATCTCACGCAGCGTGTCGCGGGTCAGCACCGTCGAGTCGGCACCGCGGACGACCAGCGTCGGGCAGCGGATGCTGTCATATAGTGGCCACAGATTCACGTCGCCGGCCTGCAGCTCGTTCCGGAACGGGTCGCCGATAGCGGGGTCGTAGCGCATCTCGAGGCGCCCATCGGCGGCATGCTGCAAGCTGAACTCGGTGAGATGGCGCCACTGGGCGTCAGTCAGGCGACCGAATGGCTGGCTGACCAGGCGGACATACTTCTCGGCGTCGTCGTAGGTATCGAACCTGGGTGCCCGACCAACGTACTCGCTGATCAGCTGCAAGGAGGCCACTGGGATCAGCGGCCCGACGTCGTTGAGCACCAGCCGGGCAATTGGCGAGTCCTCCTGGCTGGCGATCCACATGCCGATCACGCCACCCATCGAGGTGCCGAGCCAATCGACCGATTCAACGTCGAGGCGGGCCAGTAACACCAGCAGGTCGGCCACATACTGCGGAAAAACATAAGCCGACGGATCGCGCAGCCAGCCACTGCGCCCACGCCCGACGACATCCGGGCAGATCACGCGATAGTCCGACGCCATCGCCCGCGCCAGCTCGTCGAAGTCGCGGCCATTGCGCGTCAATCCGTGCACGCAGATCAACACCTTCGGATTGTCTGGATCGCCCCACTGCGTGTAAGCCATGCGGTGCAGGCCGGAGGCCGATGCACAGCGCACCTCGCGTTCGACGCATCCCGGCGTCTCTTCAGCCAGCCAGCGTGCGATCTCGGCACGAACACTCATGTGGTGGCTCTCCCTGCAAATTCCATTCTCTTTGGCCTTTCTTGGCGCGACGGCAAGCCTGCAACTCTAGCACAAGCCCTGAGCCCGGGTCGAAGGCAGGCCCGCTCGCGCGCTGTCAGGCGACATCACCGGCCATGCCACCAAGCGGCTGTGCTCGACACGAAACGCCGAGAGTGCGATCCCGTCCGCGCGCTTGACGGGTAGCGCGCCGTCGCTGGGCCGCCGCTATCTGCTGCCGCCGCAGGCGCCAATGGCAGCGATCCAGCCGCACCGGCATGTGCGAAGCGCCACCTGCGTTCTGCTGAACTTCCCGGTGTGTCTGTTTTTCGCCCGTAAGCGGGAAATAAGCCGTGCCGGAGCCTCATCGGAGTTGACAACTCCCCCCGGAAATAGAAAACAATAGCGTGACCTTACAAGATGTTAGCTTATACAGTTAAAGTTTCTTGTAACTGTCATCCGTGTACAACTCGTGCAGATCAGCAGACGAATCGCCTCAAGAATAGAGCCCAGACAGCCGTTGCCAATGCATCAGCTGGACCACAGCCAGAGAAACTCTCTTCAAGGAGAGAACATCATGAGCATCCTGGATCACCCCGCACTTCGGTCCCTTCGCGGTCTCGTGGGCCACTTCACCAAGCCGAATCTCTCCGATACGGAATTTCTCCAACAGCAACTGGCCGTACTCGAAGCGTACATAGAACCCTTTCCCGCCGATGAAAGGGACTTCCGCGCCCTGGCATGGATCGAGGCCAATGCCAAGCAGTATCGGCACCAGTGGCAACAGCAGTCGGCCGCCGGCAGACGTGATCTGCGATCCATCTTCTGGGGCTGGCGACCTTTCGGAGTGGCGCAGGCGACGCGCTTTCTGCACCCGAACGGCTGACCAGGCAGAGACCCTGAAGCCTGAGCAAATCAGCGCTGGCAGGCGATGCCGCCAGCTCGGTCCGCGTGCGAGCCCTTGCTCGGCACAGGCGTAGCACCCTTGCCATCATCGAACGAACGCTCGCCTCTGATGCAGGACCCTGGCCCTTTGCTCCACTATTCCTGCCAGTAACGGCGATATTCCGCTCGATACGCGGAGACCGTGATCGTGTCGGCCAACTTGATGCGTATCGCGCCGTCGCTATCGCTGCGCCACCGCCGACTGGCCGCGTAGCGCTCAACGACCTCGGGCCGCGGGTGACGGAAACGGTTGCGGTAACCGACCGGAAAAATCACCTCGCGGGCGCCGACCGCGGCGACGAACTCGGCTGTCGACGAAGTCGCACTGCCATGATGCGGCGCCAGCAGTACCTCGCTACGCAGCAGCGCCGGCGCCCGCGCCAGCAGCGCCTGTTCGTCGCGGGCCTCGATATCCGACGTGAGCAGGACGCTGCCGGTAGCGTTTTCGACGCGCAGCACGCAGCTCATATTGTTGGTCTTGGCGGCCTTGCGCCGGTAGTCGTCCGCCTGCGGGTGCAGGACGGCAAAGCGCACGCCGTCCCACTCCCACGCCTGACCAGCGACACAGCGCTCGCCCGGCAGCTCCGGCAGCGAACTCAGGGTTCGGGCAATCGGCAAGGCTTCCTGGACGGCGGCGACGCCGCCTGAATGGTCCTTGTCGCGATGGGTGATGATCAGCGCGTCGAGCCGGTCGACGCCGGTCGCGCGCAGATAGGGGACGACGATGCGCTGCCCGGCATCGGACTCGGCGCTGTACAGCGGCCCGGTATCGTAGAGCAGCGCGTGTTCGGCGGTGCGTACGACCACCGCCAGTCCCTGGCCAACGTCAAGGACGTCGACCCAGGCATCGCCCGGCGCCGGCCGGGCGGCCGGCCAGAACAACGCCGGCAACAACAGGCACAGACCCAGCCAGCGCGCCGGAAAACCACGCGGCAACAGCAACCAGACCACGCCCAACAGCGCCACCAGTGTCGCCGCCAGCGGCGGCGCCGGCTGTTGCCACAAGGGCCAGCGCGCCAGCAAGTCGAGAAAGTCCATCAGAGCAGCCAGCAGCCAGTGGCCGACGTACAGCAGCGGCGGCCAGGGGACGATCGCGAAGAGCAGCGCCAGCGGCGCGATCAGAAAACTGACCACCGGGATGGCGAGCGCATTGGCCAGCGGCGAAACCAGCGAGAACTGCTGGAACAGGAGCAGCAGCAGCGGCAGCGTCCCGACGGTCACCGCCCACTGGGTCGCCCCCCAGCGGGCGATCGCCGCTCGCCAGCCACGCTCGACACCGAGCCGCGTGCTGCCAGCAAAGAAGAGCAGGCCAACGGCGGCGAACGAGAGCCAGAAACCCGGCGAGAGCACCGCCCAGGGATCGAGCAGCAGTACCAGCAGCAAGGCCAGCAAAAGGCTGCGACTGGCGCCCAGGTTGCGCCCCGACCACAGCGCCAGCGCGACGACGCTCAGCATGTACAGCGTCCGCTGCGTCGGCACCGCGAAACCGGCGAGCAGCGAGTAGCCGCAGGCCGCCAGCCAGCCGGCGGCGATCGCCGCTTTCGGCGCCGGCAGCCACAGCATCAGTCGCTCGCTGCGCCGCCACAGCCTGCCGATCAGCGCGGCAAACAGCCCCGCCACCATGGTGACGTGCAGACCGGAAATAGACATCAGGTGCGTCACTCCGGTCTGCCTGAACAGGCGCCACTGCTCGGCCGAAATGGCCTGCTGGTCGCCGATCGCCAGCGCCGCAAGAATGCCGACGTACGGCGCCTCCGGCAGTACCGCCAGAAACGAGCTGCGAATCCGCTCGCGCAGTCGCTCGACGGCGTAGGCTGGCGTCAAGACGAAGTCGTCCAGACGCTGCGCAACGGCGCGGGGACGCACATAGCCGGTCGCCCGCACACCTCGCTCGAACAACCAGGCCTCGTAATCGAAGCCATGCGGGTTGGCGTTGCCATGCGGCCGCTTCAGGCGAACGGTAAACCGCCAGCGCTCGGCCGCGCGAACAACCAGCGCTTCGCGCCACTCGTCGTCCTGGCGACCGTGATACCAGGAGAGCATGATCCGCCGCGGTAGCCGGGCGGCCGGCTCATCGTTCGACTCCACCGACTCGATCTCAAACTCGAACCGCTCGCCGCGCTCAAAGCGGTGCGGCAGCGCCGCGACCACCCCGACGACCTGCAAATCCCGGCCCTCCAATTCTTCCGGCAGGCGGTCCTGCAGCCGCTGCCCGGCAAGCAGCGCCGCCCAGGCCACGCCCAATAGTGCACAAGCAAGCGCGGATAGGACGCGCAGCACCGGCTGCTGGCGCCGGCGACCAAGCCATGGCAGCAGCAAAGGCGCGCTGACCAGCACGGCGAGCACCAACGGCCAGCCCGGCAAGCTCTCCCGAGTCTGCAGAAAGCCGACACCGATGGCGAAGGCGAGAATGTTGATGCGCATGCCGCATTAAAACCGGAAAAGAACAGCCGAGCGCGGGTTTTGTGTTCGGAATCAGGCGAGGCCATGCGGCCTCCAGGCGCCCGATTGCATGCACCGGATAGACTGCCTGGCAGCTGTCTTGTACAGTGCGCACCAGCTGCCAGTGGCCAGGAATCAGGCAGCGAGTCATTGGCTGCGCGGCCTGCGGCCTGCCCTCACCTTCCGGGTGATGTCCTTCACCGCCCGGCAGAACCAGCAAAGGACCCTTGATGAAACACAATTGTGCCGTGTCGATGACACTCGCGGTCCTGCTCGCGGGCTGCGCCGCGGCCCCAAGCACCGCGACGCCGGCCGCTACGGAGGTCTGCAAGCCGACCAGCGAGCAGGAAATCGCTGCCTTGTTCGAGCGCTGGAATCGCTCGCTGCAGACCGGCGACGCGCGACAGGTCGTTGCCAACTATGCCGAGCGCTCGGTCCTTCTTCCCACGGTATCGAACAAACCGCGACTCAGCGCGGCCGAGAAGGAGGATTACTTCCAAGATTTCCTGAAGAACAAGCCGGCCGGCAAGATCGACTCGAGAACCATCGCGATCGCATGCAACACCGCGGTTGACACCGGCCTCTATACCTTCACCTATGGCACGACCGGTGCTCAAGTCCAGGCGCGCTTCACCTACACCTACAAGTGGGACGGAACGCAATGGCTGATTACCAGTCACCACTCCTCGGCGATGCCGGAGAAAAACTGAGCCGCTGACCAGCGTCGTCCGGCGCGGACAAACGACTCGCGCAGCGATGAAAAAGGATCAACGCAGGATCAGCCGAGCTTGAAGCGGCGAACCTCGGCGTCAAGACCTTCCGAAAGTCGCTCCAGTTGCGTCGCCGTGCCGGCAGTCCCGGCGACCGCCGCGCAGTTCTCCTCGGCCATCCGCGCCACTCTCTCGACGTTTCGCCCGATCTCGGTGCTGACCTTGCTTTGTTCGTTCAGGGCATTCGAGATGTGCGCAACGCTGTCCACCACCTGGCGCGCGTTGCCACCGATCTCGGCCAGCGATTCGCCGGCCTCGGTGGCCAGCGCAACGCCGGCCGCGACGCGACTGACACCGACCTTCATGCTCGCCACCGCGTCGCGCGAACCGCTCTGAATGGCGCCAATCATGCTCGCAATTTCCTGCGTCGACCGGGTCGTACGCTCGGCCAGCTTGCGCACTTCGTCGGCGACCACGGCGAAACCACGACCCGCCTCGCCGGCACGCGCGGCCTCGATTGCCGCGTTCAGCGCCAGCAGATTGGTCTGGTCGGCAATCTCCTTGATGACGTTGACGATTGCCGAAATCTGTTCGGAGCGTCCGCCCAGGTCGGCGATGATCGACGCCGACTGGTTCACCACCTCGGCAATCCGCTCGATCTCCTGCACCACCTTGCCGACAGCCCGGCCGCCATCGGCGGTCAGCTGGTCGGCGCTACCGGAAAGCCGGGTGGCGTCCTGCGCGCTGGCCGAGAGGTTGTCGATGCCGGCCGTCATCTCTTCGACTGCCGCCGCCATCGCCGACGCCGCGTTGCTCTGCTGATCGCTGCTCTGCCTCACCTGTAGCGACGATGCCGCCAGCCTTCTGGTCGCCTCCAGCACTTCACCAGCGCTGCGCTGGACGTTCCGGATCAACGCGCGAAACGCCCCGGTCATCTCGTTGAGGCTGTCACCGACCAGTTTCAGCTCGTCGCTGGTGCCCAGATCGACAGCAACGCTCAAGTCGCCGGTGGCGATCGTGCGCGCGTTCGCGGCCAGGCGATTGATGCTGCCGACGGTGGCGTAGTAGAAGCCAATCGAGACGTAGGCGTAGATCAGGAGGATCAACGCCGACAGCGCGATGTTGATCCGCAGTTCGCGCTGCGCGCGCTCGATGCGCTGCTGCAACAGCTTTTCGAGAGTCGGGAAAAGGCTCTCGAACATTTCCTTGTAGCCCTTGTCGATCGCCGCGGAGGTCAACGCAAAATAGTCGGCAGGCAGCGTCTGGTAGCTGCCCGAGAGGATGTCCTGATTCACCAGCGCGCTGACCTTGTCGGCTGCCACACCCATGTCCCCGGCGGCAGCGTCGAGCGAAGACTGCAGCCCGGGGTTGTAGCGCGAGGTCCGTTCCAGGTTGCGGCGCAGGCCGCCAACGGATGAATTGATTCGCGCCAGCAGGACCGTCAACTCGACTTGTTGCGCCATCACCAGCGCTTGCTTTCGGGTCAGCACCGCCGTTCCGAGGGCCCGCAACTGGCCCATGCTCTCCAGCGCCAGCGGCAACTTGTCGACCACCGTATCGATCAGATAGGCGGAATCGATGTCGGGATCGTTGGTCAGCGCGTACTGATCGGCAACGGCCCTCTGGAAACTCAGCAAGTCCCCGATCAGCCGGGTATGGCTGGCAAAATTCTCGCCGACGATCAGATCGAGACCATCCTTCGCGATCGCCGTCCAGCTTTCCACGATGCCTTTCCAGGCGTCGCTCGCCGCCAGTTGCGGCGGCAGCGCGCTGCCCAGGGTCTGCACGGTCGCGCTGACTTGCTGCTCGGTCGCTGCGCGCGGCTCCTTCATCTGCTCATTGCCATTCATCACGCCGGCGGAGAGCCCCCGATGCACCTGCAGATACTGGATCAGGCGGGCGCCCGGCTTGATCACCTCGAGACCCACCAGCTCGTCCTGCGAATGGTCTATCACCCGTTGCAGACTCTGGTAAAGGGTCACCGCCAGGAGCGTAATCGCCACCAGCGCCAGCACCCCCATGATCGCAAATTTCCTGGTGAAACCAAGGCGGTTGAGCAGCGCAATGGCGGGGGCGAACAGGGTGTGCATTTCGAACGGTCTCCAGGTAAACCCGCAACCACGTCAACGGCAGACAGCGCCCGAACTTGAGCCGCCTCGCGCGGCTTGTCAGTCGCTGGACGACTGCAAGCGCCCGTCGCTCAGCGTCAGGATCCGTTCGGCCCGGGCGGCGATCGTCGGGTCGTGGGTGACGACCACGAAACTGGTCCGCCGCGAGCGGTTGAGTTCGAGCATCAATTCGAAGACGCCGGCCGCTGTCTGCCGATCGAGGTTGCCGGTTGGCTCGTCGGCCAGCACGCACGCCGGCTCGGTCACCAGCGCGCGGGCGATCGCTGCCCGCTGGCGCTCGCCGCCCGACAACTCTGACGGCGTATGCTGCAGGCGGTGCGCCAGGCCGACTTCGCCAAGAACGGTCGCGGCCCGCGCCTGAGCCTGGTCTTTCGGCATCCGTCGGATGATCAGCGGCATGGCGACGTTCTCCAGCGCGGTAAACTCCGCCAACAGATGGTGAAACTGGTAGACGAAACCCAGATGACGGTTGCGCAGGATGCCGCGCTGCGCTTCGCCGATCGTCCGCAGGTCGTTCCCCATCAACTGCACGCTGCCGCCGCTCGGCGCATCCAGGCCACCGAGCAGATGCAGCAGGGTGCTCTTGCCGGAACCCGAGGCGCCAACGATCGCCAGCCGCTCGGCGACCTGGACTTCGAGGTCGACCCCGAGCAGGACCGGTACGTCGGTGTCGCCCTGGCGATAGATCTTGCTCAGGCCCTGACAGGCCAGCACCGGCTCACTCATAGCGCAGCGCCGCCGCCGGATTGACGCGTGCCGCGCGCCAGCTCGGGTAGATCGTCGCCACCAGCGCCAGCACGAAGGCGACGCCGACGATCGTCGTCACGTCGCTCCACTGCAGCTCCGAAGGCAGGTTGGAGATGTAGTACACCTCCTTGGCGAGAAACTGCGTTCCCAGCAGCCGCTCGATGAACGGCACCACCACATCGACGTTGAGCGCCAGCGCGACGCCGCCGGCGACGCCGAGGCCCAGGCCGATGAAGCCGATCAGCGCGCCCTGGACGATGAACACCAGCATGATGCTTAGCGGGCTGGCGCCGAGCGTGCGCAGGATGGCGATGTCCGCCTGTTTGTCGGTCACCGCCATGACCAGCGTCGATACGATGTTGAACGCAGCAACGGCGACGATCAGCGACAGGATGATGAACATCATGTTCTTCTCGATCTGCACCGCGCGAAAGAAATTGGCATGACTGCGCGTCCAGTCGCTGATGTAGGCGTCGGCGGTCAGCGTGCTGGCCAGCGAGCGCGCCACCCGCGGCGCCACGAACAGGTCGTCGAGTTTCAGACGCACGCCGGAAACGCGGTCGTCCATGCGGTACAGGCGCTGCGCGTCGGCGAGATGAATCAGCGCCAGGCCGTTGTCGTACTCGAACATGCCGACCTCGAACAGCCCAACGACGGTGAAGGTCTTCAGGCGCGGGATCACCCCCGCCGGGGTGACCACACCCTGCGGCGCGATCAGCGTCACGCGGTCGCCGACGAAGACGTCGAGCGCGCGCGCCAGCTCGCTGCCGAGAATGATGTTGAAGCTGTCGGGGCGCAGCTCGTCAAGCGTCCCGCTCTTCATGTGCGGGCGGAAATCGGCGACCCGGTCTTCCAGACCGGGCAGGATCCCGCGCACCAGCGCCCCGCGCACCAGCTGCCCGGAGGACAACATCGCCTGCGCCTGGACGAAGGGCGCCGCAGCGAGCACGTGCGGCTGGCCGGCAGCCTGCTCGGCCACCAGTTCCCAGCCGGCCATCTCGCCGCTGCCGCCGGTGATCTGGATGTGCGAGACGACCGCGAGGATCCGCGACCGCAACTCGGTCTGGAAACCGTTCATCACCGACAGCACGACGATCAGCGCGGCAACGCCGAGGGCGATGCCGAGCATCGAAATCAGCGAGATGAAGGAGATGAAGTGATTGTGCTTCTTGGCGCGCGTATAACGCAGGCCGATCAGCAACTCGTAGGGAAGGGCCATCAGCGGCGGGAGATCATCTCGGAGGGTACTTCGAAGCGCCGAAGCGGCAAAGGCGCTATGCTACACTTTTCCGGCGTTGGCTGCCCTGCCCCGGCGAACGCGCTCCAACGCCCACGATCAAGCCCGGGCACCTGCCCGCCACAGCCCCCAGCGCCAACCCCGCTTCAGCCGTCCACTCTCTCGATCCAGCCGCCATGCAGCTCACCCTCGTCGTTCCCGAACTGATCTGGCCGGAACCGGACGACCGCCACACCCTGGATGCCCTGCGCTGCCCCGGCCTGACCACGCTGATCGCGCGCAGCCGGTTGCGACGGCGTCCGCCACAGTCGCTCGAAGCGACCCTCGCCGACACCTTCGGCCTGTCCGAAAACGTCCCCTACGCCGCTTTTCGGCTGCTCGGCGAAGCCAGCGCGCCAACCGCCGCCGACGCCTGCTGGCTCTGTGCCGATCCGGTGCACCTGCGCCTCCACCAGGAGCGGCTGATCCTCGCCGACGGCGGCAGCCTCGGCATCGCGCTCGACGAGGCGCGGGAAATCGCCGGCGAACTCGGTCGCCAGTTCGCCGACATCGGCCGCTTTCACGTCGCGACCGCCGATCGCTGGTATCTGCAGCTTGCCGGCGACCCCGACCTGGGCCACTTCGACGTCCTGCCGCTGTCGGCCGTCGCCGGTCGTCGCCTCGGCCGGCAACTACCCGAGACGCCGCAGGCACGCGCGCTGCGCCAGCTGCTGAACGAGGTGCAGATGGTCCTGCACGGGCTGCCGGCCAACCAACGGCGCGACAACGATGGCCGTCCGACGATCAACAGCCTTTGGCTCTGGGGCGCCGGCGTCCTGCCGGCAGCGCAAGCCGTCGATTTCGCCGGCATCTGGAGCAGCGACCCGCTCGCTCGCGGCATCGGCCGCGCCTTCGGCGTGCCCGTGCAGGCGCTGCCCGACAACGCCGCCGAGTTACTGTCCCGGCTCGCCCGCGCGACCCGCGCGCCGGCCGGCAGCCGTCAGCTGCTGGTTCTCGATGCGCTACAGGGACCGGTGCAATACGAAGACGCCGACGCCTACCGCGACGCTCTGCACGAGCTGGAGGAACGCTGGTTCGCGCCGCTGCAAAGAGATCTCGCGCGCGGCAGGATCAAGCGCCTGCAGCTGCACGCCTCTACCGCCTACGCGACGCTGGCCTGGGAGAGCAGGTGCAGCGAGCAGTGGCAACTGTGGCGCCGGCCGCTGCCGCTGGCGGCGACGGCGCAGACGCTGGCCCGGGACGAGGGATGACGCGCATCCTCAGCCGCCCGGTCTCGCAGCGGGTCCAGTGGCAACTCGAACAACAGGGCCTGCACCCGCTGCTGGCGCGCATCTACGCCGCGCGCGGCATCGTCCAGCGCAGCGAACTCGACTACGAGTTCAAATCGCTGCTGCCACCCGCCCGCCTGAGCCGATCCGGCGAAGCCGCCGTGCTGCTGGCCGACGCCATTGCCAGGCAGGCCCGGATCCTCATCGTCGCCGACTACGACTGCGATGGCGCGACCGCCTGCGCGGTCGGTATCCGGGCGCTGCGGGCCTTCGGCGCTCACGTCGATTACCTCGTCCCGAACCGCTTCACCTACGGCTACGGCCTGTCTCCCGACATCGTCGACCTCGCAGCAAAGAGCAGCCCCGAGCTGATCGTCACCGTGGACAACGGCATCGCCAGCGTCGACGGCGTCGCCCGCGCCCGGCAGCTGGGGATCGCGACGCTGATCACCGACCATCACCTGCCGGGCGACGAACTGCCAGCCGCCGATTGCATCGTCAACCCCAACCAGCCCGGCTGCGACTTTCCGAGCAAGTGCCTGGCCGGCGTCGGCGTGATGTTCTACGTGATGCTCGCGCTGCGTGCCGAGCTGCGCCGGCGCGACTGGTTTTCCGAGGCCGGCGAACGACGCGAGCCAAAACTCGCGGACCTCCTCGACCTGGTCGCGCTGGGCACCGTCGCCGACGTCGTCAATCTCGACCACAACAACCGCGTGCTGGTCAGCCAGGGCCTGCAACGAATCCGCCAGGGCCGGCTGACGCCGGGGCTGCGAGCCATCTTCCGCGCCGCCGGGCGCGACCCGGCGCAGGCCTCCAGCGTCGATCTCGGTTTCATCATCGGCCCACGGCTCAACGCCGCCGGCCGCCTGGCCGATATGTCGCTGGGCATCGAGTGCCTGATCACCGAAGACCACGGCCGGGCAATGAACATCGCGCAAGAGCTCGACGCGCTCAACCGCGAACGGCGCGAGATCGAGTCCGGGATGCAGGAACAGGCGCTGCTCCTGCTCGAGAAAGCCGGCGTCGAAGCGTACGCCAATCCGCACGCCAATACGGAAAGCAACTCGGCGACGACCGGCGTGTCGCTGTTCGACGCCGACTGGCACCAGGGGGTCGTCGGCATCGTCGCCGCGCGCATCAAGGAGCGGCTGCACCGGCCAGTATTCGCATTCGCCCGCGGTGACGCCGGCGAGATCAAGGGCTCGGGCCGTTCGGTCCCCGGCCTGCATCTGCGCGATGCGCTGGACCTGGTCGGCAAGCGCGCCCCCGGGCTGCTGCTGCGCTTCGGCGGACACGCGATGGCCGCCGGGTTGACCATCAGGGAGAGCGACCTGCCGCGTTTCCGCGAACTGTTCGCGGAAGTCGCCGACGAGCTGCTGTCTCCCGCCGACCGCACACGCACGCTGGAAACCGACGGCAAGCTCGAATCGGGCTATTACTCGATCGCCACCGCGCGCCTGCTCGAAGCCGAGGTCTGGGGCCAGGGCTTCCCGGCACCCCTGTTCGAGGACGAATTCGTCGTCGAGAGCCAGCGCATCCTCAAGGGCAAACATCTCAAGTTGCGCTTGCGCAAGGGCGTGCAAAGGCTGGACGCGATCCAGTTCAACTTCGACAAGGCTCCCGGCAACACCATCCGGGCGGCGTACCGGCTGTCGATCAACGATTTCAACGGCGTCCAGACACCGCAGTTGATGATCGAACATATCGAGAACCGGTCGGGGTGAAGAGTGGTCGGCATGAAAAAGGCGCCTGTCGTGTTTTTAAAGATGACAGTCCTTAGTCACGGAGGAAAGCAAACTGGGTACCTGGTCCTTCAGATCGGAGCTCCAAGTGGGGGCTGTTCGATACCAGATAAGCCAGCGACTGGTTGAGAACGAACGGATAAAGCACGGCCATCGATTGCAGCAACGCCGTGGACACGGCCCTCCCGGCGTAGCGTAGCGCTGCTTCCACGAGCCACACGACAAGCTCATTTTCAGTCAGCGTGATCGGCGGCCGGCGAATCAGCCGTCTGCCGTTCTGTACCCGCTCAAGGGTGCCCCAACCCGCTTGCGACTGCAGAACCCTATTGGTCATGCGATAGATACCTTCGCGTTCGCCGTAAATCTCGCTCATTCGCCGATGCACCTCTGCGGAACTGCAGTCACCCTGCAAGGCTGATAACCGGCCCACCAGTTCGGCGACCTTGCCGAAGAACGGGTACGTTGCGATGGCCATTCCCCAACTCAACGCGGGGACGGGCACCCCCGGATGCGCCTTGAAGATCTCGGCGCCACGATTGGCGAAATCGAAAAGGTCGGCCCGCGGTTCAAGCCAAAGTCGGTTCAACACCGTACGGGTCTTCTTTCTCGCCGCCAAACCAAGGCCGGCTGCATCCAGCAGTTCATTCAGCTCGTCGAGATTGGCCATTCCAGCGCGCACCTTCAGCGCGGCAGCGACCCAATCCAACCGGATGAACCGGTCGAAGCCAATTTGCGGGGCGGTCGGAATCATCAAGTTCAACTCACGTAGATGATCTTGACGAAAGGCACCAACAGCTCTTCGACCGAGATGCCGCCATGTACGACGGCTGGCTCTCCTTGTTGCATGAAGGCAGCGCGTCCGCCGGCGAATAAGGTCATGAAGTTCACCGGCAGTCCAGCGACATCCAGACGGTAGGTGTTTGGATTCGCGGCAGCAGACTCGACTACCAAGGCCTCGCTGCGGTAAGTTCGAACGCGCTCTCCGCGCAGTTCTGGAGCTACACCTTGGTTGGGCCGCCCCTGGCCAACCGCTTCCACATTTCCGTGGTCGGCAGTCAGGTAGACGTGGAAGCCCTTGTCGAGCAACAGCGAGAACAGCTGATCGACGAAACCGCTCTCACACCAGCTTTCTATTTGGCTGGCGATGCCTCGCTTGCCCAGAACGGCGCCGTGCACGATCTCATCGACCGTGTCCACCACCATGCCAGCAGCACTGATCGATGGTACTGAAATGGCCGCGCCCAGTTCCGCCAACTGGTCCGTTCGCTTGATTCCCTTGCGGTACATGACCTCATTGGCGCGCAGACCCTGGTCTTGCCAAAACCGTGACCACTGCGTCGGCTCCGGCGAAGTGGACTCGATGGTGTCGGCGAACTCTCTTGGTTTGAGCCCGGAAAAGAGCGCCTGCCGGGATACCGACGTCAGCGTGGGCAGCCAGGCAAAGCACGCACTTTCCTCGAATCCGAGCCTGGGGGCTCGTCTGGCCAGAGACTCGCGGATTTGAACCCATTGATCGACGGCAAGACCATCGAACACCAGCAGGGCAATCCTGACCTCGCCGGCACCACGCCGCATCGCAAGAAAGCGCGGCACGTGGTGCACCATCACCGGCCCCTTGGCGACCGGCAGCGATGGCAGGTCGGCATAGTGCCTGGTCACCCATTGCCGCAGACGTTCGTCGGTGGTGGCTTGCAGCTCTGCGATTGCGGCTTTCAGCCCTTCGGCACGAACCGTGTCCAAGGCATGAAACCGGGCAAGTACCTCACCCAATCGACGGGACAGGTTGGCCCAGTCGCGGTAGGACGATTCCAGCGTTGGCAGCGACTGAAGAATGCCCTTGATGCCCTCGGCGACCAGCTTCCTCTGTGCGAGCGGGTCATGGACGATACCCACCTTCGCCCACTCCGGGACGCTGACAGAAGACCCTTGAACGGCGAGCGGGTGGAGCAGGCCGTCCAGGAACATGGAGTCGATGATCACCCGCATATCGGGGTGCTCGAACGGCACGTCGGCCTTGGCAAAAAAGTCCGCCGGCATGAGCTCGCCGGTGCGTTTCCCCGTCAAACCACGACGCGACAGATAGCGGTACCAAGCGTCCTGGACCACACGAAGCAACGTGCCTTTCGATGCGAACAGCTCGCTGATCGGCAGATCCTTGAACGCCGCATGGTCGCCAAGCACATGCGCCACATGCTCGGCCAGGACCAACGGCAGACCGGAATCACGGTAGTGCAGGCGCAACAGTTCGCGCCACAGGTCCTCAGGTCGCGAAATCAGGTGCGGGCTGATCCTGAAGATGTGGGTCAGGATGAACTCTTTGGTAGCGGACTCGCCCAGGGCCTGCGATGCGTGCTTCGCCTGCGCCGCGAACAGCGCTTCATGGTGCTCGGCGCCGATCTGCCGAACGACGGGATAGCTGAGTTTCGGGAACAGGTTGGCAAGACTCAGGCTTACACGGCGCGCCTGCCTCAGGTAGTCCCAGGGCAGATCACCGATGTGGGTGCCGCGCAGGTGCAGCACCAGGGCCTTGGCTGGGGCTGCCTTCCCACGGTCCCATGCGCAGCGGTAGCGATCCTCATACTCGGCGCGGAACGCGACCGAGTCCTCGAAGGGCATCAGTTCGAAGCCACGCTCCCGCAGGCCTGACAGCACCTGCTCATCCAACAGCACATCGTCGGGGTCGGCGGCAATCCACAGCCGGGCCAGGTCTGCCGGAAACTCCTTGAGGATGCGGTCAATCCACGGGCTCATACTGATCCCACACGCAGCATCATCACCGCGTTGAGATCCGGCACGCTGGCCTCTGCGTCGTCCAACGCTGCCATCCGCACCTGGTGTTCGGCATCCAGCCGCTTGCGGCGATGCTCACGCACGGCAGGCAAGCCAATCCGGCCAATGGCCTGATGGCGGGCGTCGTAGGCGTACCTGGCGCGCGCTCGCTCTTCCTTCAGCCGCGAACGGTGCTCTCCTAGCAGCTCGGAGAACAAGCGCTCACCTTGAATCTTGGCGGCCGTAGTGGAGGCTTCGAACCACTGCACAGACTGCTCGCTGCTGGCGGCGCCCTTGATCTCGACCGCCTCGGTCAACAGCAAATCCCAGATGCGCCTGGCGGTCGGTACGAAGATTCGCCCGTCGTCCGTGGCGAACACCGGCAGGAAGCGCCTGCGGCGGAAACCCTCAGCGTAAAGGCTGATCTCCCAAAGCGACCAGACACCCTGCACAGCCTCAGGCAGGCCGGCGATCCTGACTACTGGCAAGGGCTGCCCAGCGACGCAGCGTGACAGCTCGCCGATCACGGCTCTGGCGCGAGGGTCTTCCAGGGTGACCCATCCCAGGTCCGGGTTCTCCTCCGCCGTCCTGGCGTCAAAGCAAACCCTGGTCGATTCGCTGCCGTCCGCCCATTGGAGGCGCCATGCGTCCCCCATCTTCACGGCACTGCCGCCACGTGCCGGCAATCCGGCGGTGATGGCGCGCTCCAGCCAATACTGCGCCGGGTGGTCGCGCCATTTGCGGGCATCGTCAGCATCCAGCGCGTGGGCATCGGCCAGCAGGTCGCTGTTCTTTGCCTCAATGGCAACCTTGTCGCGGACCTGATCGATCACGGCGTCGCACGCCTTGTCGATCGAAGCCGGGTCCTGCAGCCCCTGCACGAACACCTCTTCGAAGATCGCCTCCGCCTCGACCGAATCCATCACATCGGAGGCCTTGTCCACGCCGAATTCCTGGGCGATGACTTCGAGCTTGGTCTCCAGCACCTGGCGGACGCGGTGCTCCACCGTGTCTTGCAGAACGAAGTTGATCGCGCGCACCACATGGCGCTGGCCGATACGGTCCACGCGGCCGATGCGCTGCTCGATTCGCATCGGATTCCACGGCATGTCGAAGTTGACGACGACGTGGCAGAACTGCAGGTTCAGACCCTCGCCGCCAGCATCGGTCGAGACCAGAACCCGGACGTCGCGCGAAAAGGCCTGCTGCGCCCTGGTGCGCGTATCCAGGTCCATGCTGCCGTTGAGCAGGGCCAGCGAGAAGCCACGGCTTTCCAGAAAGCCCGCCAGCATGGCCTGTGTCGGCACGAACTCCGTGAAGACTAAAACCTTCATGGCCGGGTCGTTCTCTTCCTGCTGCAGCTTGTAGATCAGCTCCAGCAGTGCTTCGGCCTTTGCATCGGTGCCCTGGGCCTCGGTTTCCCGGGCCAGGGACAGCAGGAGGTCAACCTCGGCCTTCTCCTGCGCCCAGCCCGAGGTCTGTACCGCGATGTCCACCTGGCTCTGACCGTCCAGTTCGGCCCACTCGTCGATCTCGGTCGAATCGAACAGCGACGCTTGCGGCTGGGGCTCGTTGAGCAGCGCTTGCCGCTTCTCGAGCGTGGTGCGAATGGCTGCCGTGCTGGACGTCAACAGCCGCTGCATCAGGATCATCAAGAACCCGATGTGCCGCTGCCTGGCCGCAAGCGCCTGGTTGTAGCCATGGCGCACGTAGTCGGTGACCGCCTCATACAACCGCTGCTGGGCGCCGTGCCGGTCTTGCCATGCCACGGCCTGGAGCCGCGTGACGCGAGGCTTGAACAGCGGCTGGCCTGCCGCATCGATCGCATTGCGCTTTTCGGTGCGAATGACGAACGGCCGCACGCGATCCCGGCTGACGCTGCCTTCATCCGGGAAGGAGTCGCGGTCGATCAACTGCATCAGGCGCAGAAACTGGTCGGTTTTGCCCTGGTGCGGTGTGGCCGACAGCAGCAGCAGGTACGGCGCGGCTTCGGCCAGGGCGGCCCCCAGCTTGTAGCGCGCTACCTGGTCGGTGCTGCCACCCATGCGATGCGACTCGTCGATGATCACCAGATCCCACGACGCCGAAATCAGGTCTTCAAACCGCTCGCGGTTGTAGTTGTTCAGCTGCTCAAGGCTCCACCCTTTGCGGCCTTCGATCGGCTTGACCGAGTCCAGTGAGCAGATCACCTGGTCGTGCAGCCGCCAAAGGTTTTCCTCGTCCGAATTTGCGTCGCCTCGCCACTGCCGGAAGGCGGCAAGTTCGGCCGGCTCGATGAACCGCAGCTTCTCGCCGAAGTGCAGGCGCATCTCGGCCTGCCACTGACGCACCAGCCCCTTCGGCGCCACCACCAGCACGCGCCGAGCCATGCCTCGTAACTTCAACTCGCGCAGGATCAGCCCGGCTTCGATGGTCTTGCCCAGGCCCACCTCGTCTGCCAGCAGGTAGTGAATACGGTGCTGGCTCATGGCACGGTTGAGCGCATAAAGCTGGTGCGGCAAGGGCATCACGCTCGACTGGATGGGCGCCAGCAGCAGCTTGTCCTCCAGCGCATCCAGCAGCTTGGCCGCCGCTGCCGTGAACAAAATCCGCTCCAGTGATGGGCGCACAGCCGAAAGCGGGACGAGATCGGCCGCAGCGGCACGGACCAGCGCATCCTTGGCGGGCAGCCAGACGCGGTAAGCGATTACGCCCCAGATGTCCTGGCGGTCCACCACGCGGCATGGTGATGCATGCCGCGCGCACCAACACCAGTCGCCGACCCCGTAGGAGCCCGCTTGCGGGCGAACGGCTATCGCCCGCAAGCGGGCTCCTACAACAGGCGGATGCTCATCTACAGCCACCGTGCATCCCAATGCGGATATTCTCGCACCGACTTCACCAATCCCGCGCGCACCGGATTGGCGACGACATAGCGCGCCACCGCTTGCAAATTCTCTTCCTTGCGCAACGCGTGATCGTGAAACCCTTTTTGCCAAAGCCGTCCCGCCTGACCCATAGCCAGGTTGATGGCAATCGCCGATCGTGACTTCACCCGCAGCACCAGTCTGGACAAATCGCTACCCCCCAAACCGACCAGCCAGTGCAGATGATCCGGCATGACCACGAACGCCCAGGTCGTCGACCACCCCAACGCATCGGCCGCGCGCAGTTCACGAATCAACGAGCGCGAGCACCAGAAATCATCAAAAACACGCACTCGCCTGTCGGTAACAGCAGTGATCAGATAGATTTGCCCAGTTTCCGAATACCGCCCCTGGCGCAAGTCCGAGCCGTGCCATGTAGGAGCCGGCTTGCCGGCGATCGAAGCGGCACCGTCCAGTTCGCCCGCAAGCGGGCTCCCACGATTCACGCGCCAGCCTCCGAGACGAGCCGGCGTAACCCATCTCTCAGCTTGCCAAAACTGGGAGAGAGACTCCGCTCCGGGTCCATCAACGGGCCGATTCTATCGGCCCATTCATGCTTCACCTGCCCCGGCAATGGCCAGCCGGCTTTCCTGATCGCTGCCGACCCGCCCGAATGCACCGCGTCAGCCAGCAGTTCCCAGGTATCACAGGCGCTGTCCTGCACATACCTTTCGAGCAAGTTCCGTTTGGCTCGTGGATAGGCGGCCAACAAGGCATCCTGATCACCCAGATACCATGCCTCAATTTCCTCGATGGCGAGTCTGAACAAAGTCGTCGGCAGCGGATGACAGGTTTCGGCAACCGCCTTCAGTTCGGCCAGGAAAACTGCGCAGTCGCGTTTGTCAGCATCGAGCACGATCACCACCGCATCGATTCCAGGCGTCCTGCCATAACCGCGCAACAGCTTTGGCAACTGATCCAGCAGAATCCGCTTGGCTGGATCGGCTTTCGTCACCAAACCCTGCGGAACGCGGCCGATGCCTTTGTAGTCGTGCAGTCGCCAGGTATGCGGCGCACCTTGTGGCCCCAGAAGTTGAGGCAGCAATACTTGCAGCAGCTTTCTCCCCGAACTGTCCTCCACCAATATCTCGATGTGCATGCTTACCTCGCATCGAGATAGTCGCTGTACCAAAGGCCGCCGAGAGGCAATCCTTCGGCCACGAGGTTTTTCACGTCGATCAGCGCGGAGACGCGCCGGACGGTCGAATAGCCATCGTTGCCTTTTTCGAGGATCCACACTTCCTCGGGGGCCAGCGCATCGACGAAGTAGGGCTGGTGCGTGGTGACGAAAATCTGCGGCGCGTTCTTCTTGCCGGTAGCATGCAAACGAAACTCTTGCGCCAGTGCCTCCAGCAGCTTGTGATAGAGGCCGTTCTCCGGTTCCTCGATGCAAATGAAGGGTGGAGGGTCCGGGTCTTCCAGCAACAGCAGGTAGGCAAAAACCTTCAACGTACCGTCCGACATCTGCTGGGCAAAGAATGGGTCGCCAAAAGCGCCATCGTTGAAGCGCAGCAAGACCCGCTTGTCCTCGGTCACATGCGTGTCGATACTCGAAATCCCCGGAATCTTGGCCGCAATGCGTTCAAGGATGGCCTTGAAGCGCGCTTTGTGCTCGCGCACCATGAACTGCACCACGTTGCCGATGTTGTCGCCGTGAATATTCAGATGCCGCTGTGGGCCAGCGCTCGGCAGGCTGCGCGCCGCATCCGGGGTGAAGTAGGACAGATACCAGCCTTTGAGGAAATCCCGGAAGCGTTTGATACGCGGATGTTCCTTGAGCGTGCCCAGCGTGGCGATACCGAGTTGCCGGGTATCGGTCAGTTCCACAGGCGTCTGAGCGCGGTCCTCCTCGCCTTCGACCTCTACCGCTTCTTCTCCGGCCCAGGCCATGCCCTTGCCGTGATTCAATCGCAAAAATGGATAAGGCCGACCGTGTTTCTGGCCCTTGCGACGCTGCTTGAGCACTTCCGATTCAACAAATGGCCGACCCGAGACATCCAGCGCGATCGCCAACTCGTAGGTGATTGGCCTCTCCAGGGGCGCTTCGCGATAATAGATCTCGAACCGGATGGGCTCATCCACCCCCATCGAGCGCAGGCGATCGAAACCGCCGCGTTGCTTGACGTCGCAGGCACTTTCCACGTCATTAGACAAGCAATCGGCCACGAAGCCGAATGCATCGAACAAGGTGCTCTTGCCGACGCCATTCTTGCCAATAACCACGGTGAACGGCGTCAATGGCTCCCCCGCTTGCTGGCCGGAGAGCTTACCCAGCGTCACATCGCGCAGCGCACGATAGTTCTGTACGCGAAACCCTTCGATGACAGCCATTTACTTCTCCTCCGAACGCGTCAGCGCCTGGTCGTACCAGAGCAGCAGCTTCTCGTCTTCCTGCAGCGTTTCCTCCGGCAACTTGTTGGCGACACTGATGATCGTCGTGTAGTCCTTGTTGGCCCAAGCAGCACGGAAGCCAGCGCGCAGCACCTCAAGACGGGACTCCTTGAGCTTGCGGCCGGTGAACGCCTTGTAGGTCTCGAACTCCTTGAGCAGCGTCTTCTCGCGCTTCTTCTCCAGGTCCTGGGCCTTGTTCGGGTCCGGCACATACCAGCGATCCTTGGCCTTGGCCACCAGCGCAGGGTTGCTCTTGTCGAGGCTGCGCTGATCCTTGTGGTTGGTGGACAGGTAGCTGTGAATCTGGCTCGGCACAACGCCGGTGCCGTCGTACTGGATGAAGTTGTCCTCCAGCAGTTGGTCCAGCTCCGGGATAATCTCGCCCTTGCGCTTGGCCGAGCCGATCTGCGGGATGTACTCCGGATGGATTTCCGATCGGGTGGATGGGCGCTTACGCAAGAAGTTGCTCAGCCAGTCGATGGCACTGCGTTCGTCGGACACGAACAGCTCGGCCTGCTTGATCAGCGGAATGCGCGCACGCGCCTTTTCATACTCGACCAGTTGCTCGGGCAGGAACACCATGCCATCCGTCTCACGGAATCGAACCGGCAGTTCCGTCAGGAACTCAGGCGTTGAGATCGGCACCATCGTGCCGTGACGGATGAACCAGGACGCCATGCGGTCGTAGATGCGACGCGGGTCGCGTTCAACGATGTTCAGCAACTCCTGCGGGTAGCCTGACGTGACTTTGACGGCCGGCAACTGCTTCAGGTGTGTCTGCACGAAGTCCCACGCCGAGTCGACGGTCGGGCCGCGTTGATTGAACCGATCCTCAAGGCCGCCGTTTGGCTTGTAGGCCGAGATCACCAAATCCTGCTTCACCGCTGTTGTGGAGGTGACCTGGCGGTAACTGCCTTGCACCTTGTCGAGCGCAGTGACCTCGGCCACCACAAAGCCCGCCTGCTGCAACGCGACCTGGATGGCATTCCAGACCGCTGCCTTGCTGTTGGAAAAGACCACGGTCATCCAGCGGCCGGGCTTCAGCACGCGGTAGTATTCCGCGAAACAGCGCTGCATCAGATGCTGATACTCCGGAAGCGCCTTCTTCTTGAATCGGTCGATGATGGCTTCCGGCTTAGCGTCTGTCGTGACGCGGTGCCAAGACTCAACCAGGAAGTTCAGGTCGGCGTAGTAGATGTTTTCGCCGAACGGTGGGTCAGTGAAGATGTAGTCGATCGACCTATCTGCCAACGGCAAGGAAGCAACTGAACCGGTAGTAACACCCGCACCCGCTTGGTGTGCGCCGAAGGCTTGGAATGTCTTCGGTAGTCGCCCAAGCTTTCCGTCAAGGATGTACCATGGGCTGCACTCGGCGTGCTGCGAGGCCACGTAGTAAACACCAGTCATGTACTGATTGACTTGAGAAAACCCGGTTGGCCGGTATCTATTCAACAGTGAGGCTGTCCAAAGTGCCTGTTCAACGAAGAACAGCAGCATCTCCCTGAGACGCGCATCGGTTTCAGCAGACGCCTTCCTCCAGAGCGCCGCGATTGAATGGAGAGCACGTGGGAGGAAAAAATGGTGAATATGCGTAATGCCGGAATAGTCCATCCGCGCACGCTCATGGGTCATGTGCATCGGTGGAATCTCCATTCTTGGTACATCGATTGGTAGCGCCATCGAATTGATGCGATGGAGCACCTGAAGATCATGCTCGTCAGGTGTCTTTTGGTGCCGGCTGCCGCCAATCGAATAGATGACCAACGAGGGGTGACGCTTAGGCGTTTGAAGGGTCTTTCCTGTCGCCGAGTCGACCGTTGACGCGAACAGTCTCTCCATTTTTTTCTTCGTCAGTTCGGCGCCACAGTGTGGACAAGGGAAGGAATCCTTGACGCGTTTGCTTTCCTCGTCGAGCGCTTCATCAATAAAATTGACTTCGCCTGCACACTCCGAGCAGGTATATATCCAATGCTCTCAACGTATCAGAACAAAGTCATACCCCGTTCTTGTAAGCATGTGATAAATGTGGCTTTTGCGTGAATTTTCTGGGGGATGACCGGTTTGGTTTAATCTGGACGAGG
>NZ_JAPUVQ010000020.1:0-3367 GCF_029255145.1 Accumulibacter sp. | reverse complement strand
GGGCATTTTGGCTCGCATTCGACAGAAGTCGACCAGCGCAACTCGGGACGAACGAGAAATTCAATGCCAACCGATATTTTCAAGGCGGCGCGCTCGCCAAAAACCGGAGTTTTCGGTCAGGCACGATCTACTACCGTATCACCCCCGCCGAGCACGACCGTATCTTTACTCAGACGAGGAAGTCGAGCGCCTGCTTCGTGGCGCTCTGGACCTTCAGCCTGGCGATGGCTTGCGCCCCTGGACGTTTCACTGTCTGTTCGGCTTGCTCAGTGTCGCCGGCTTGCGGATTGGTGAGGCCATTCGCTTGCAGATCGACGATGTCGATTTGCAGGAGGGCTTGTTGACGGTTCGCGGCACGAAGTTCGGGAAATCCCGTCTGGTGCCGATTCATCCGTCGACCCAAACGGTGTTGGCGCAGTACCAGGCCCGCCGAGCACGCTTCGTCGCAGATCACCCCGCTTCCTCGTACTTCTTCATCACCAGTCGAGGAAATCATCTGGACATCGGCGACATTCACCGCACCTTCTACAAGCTGTCACGGCAGATCGGCCTGCGCGGTGAGACGGCCAGTCACGGGCCGCGCCTGCATGACTTTCGGCATCGCTTTGCGGTTGAGACACTGTTGCAATGGTACCGCTCGGGCGAGGACGTCGAGCGACGCTTGCCGGTCCTGTCGACCTACCTCGGACATGTCCATGTCGCCGACACTTACTGGTATCTCAGCGCTTCTCCGGAATTGATGGGGCAGGCGATGGCGCGCCTTGAACAGCGCTGGGAAGAACGGCCATGAACGTGACGGTCAGTTTCCCCGCGCTATTGCAGGGCTTCTTCACGCGGCGGCTGATGCAGCAACGTCGGGCCAGCCCGCATACGATTGGCTCCTACCGGGACACCTTCCGCCTGCTGCTGCGGTTTGTGCAGGCAAAGCTCGCTCAGCCACCCAGTCAATTGGCATTCGAGCAGATCGACGCCCCGTTGATTGCTGAATTCCTGGAGGACCTGGAGAAGAACCGCGGCAGCACTGCTCGCAGCCGAAACTTGCGACTCACCGCGATCCGCTCCTTCTTTCGCTACGCCTCCTTCGAGGTTCCGGAGCATGCGGCCCAGATCCAGCGCGTGCTCGCTATTCCCAGTCAGCGATTTACGCGCCGTCAGGTCGGTTTCCTGACTCGACCCGAAATCGAAGCCTTGCTGGCCGCCCCCGATCAGCGCACGTGCTCCGGACGTCGCGATCACGCCATTCTCCTGGTCGCCGTTCAATGCGGGCTGCGCCTTTCCGAGCTGACCGGCATGTGCCGAGATGCGGTGTTTCTGGGCACGGGTGCCCATGTCAGAGTGCTTGGCAAGGGGCGAAAGGAACGCGCCACGCCGCTGACCAGGGAAACAGCAGCCGTTCTGAAAGCGTGGCTGTGCGAGGTTCCAGATAGCGCTGATGCCATCGTGTTTCCCAGTGCCCGCGGAACTCGCCTGAGTTCGGACGGGATCGAATATCTCCTTGCCAAGCATGTCGTGATTGCCGCCAAGACGTGCCCGTCTTTGATGCACAAACGGGCGACACCGCATGTGCTGCGTCATACCGCGGCCATGGAATTGTTGCAGGCCGGGGTGGATCGTTCCCTGATCGCGTTGTTGCTTGGTCATGAATCGGTCGAGACCACGCAGATCTATCTCGACGCGAATCTGGCCATGAAAGAGCAGGCTTTGGCCAAGGCGGCACCTCCCGGTAGCAAAGCCGGCCGCTACCATCCAGATGATCAACTGTTGGCTTTCCTCAAGGGGCTATAGGCCGCAACGATCGAGACTATGCCGACCGAAAATGCCATTTGGCGCCCGAAAGACAGCTGGTTGCGTACTTGAGGCGCAACCAATTGCATTGGTCGGCATAGTTCGGAACGCGGCATAGTGCCGAAGGCTGTGGGGCGAAATGTTTTTTTTTAGCCCACACGATTCGACGACGGCCCGCAGGGCCTTCTGAACGCCGCCGCGGTCGAGGGCTGTGCTGGCGGCGTGTGCGCCAGACAAGCCGCCGTGGCGATTGGGAAACAGCAGAACGGGATTACGGTGGCGCTGCCAGAGGCGGCGCAGGAGTCGGTAGGTGGCCGTCGGCAACGGCACCAGGCGGTCCTTGTTGCCCTTGGCATCGCGGATATGCACACGCGCGCGCGACCCGTCGATATCAGCGACCGTCAGCCGCAGCCTTTCTCCCAGACGAAGGCCGAGACTGTAGAGCGTGAAGAAGAAGACGCGGTAACTGAGCGCCCGGGTGGCCATGAAAATCCGCTCGGCCTCCTCGATGGTGACGATGTCCGGCAGACGCTGCGACCGCGGCGGCTTGATCAGACCGGGCGCCACCCAGGGTTTTTTTAGCACGTGCTCGTGGTAGAACTTGAGCCCGTACAGATCGAGCTTGACCGAACTCCAGGAGTGCGTCTCGCTCAGGTCGGTGAAGTAATCCACCATGTCGGCCTCGCTCAGATCGTCGATCTGATGATCGAAGTAGTCTCCTACCCGGCGGATGGCGCGCGAATACGCCTCGATCGTCTTCGGCTGCAAGCCCTTGAGCTTCAGGTGCTTCAGGTGCAGTTCGTAGTGCCTGTCAAAAATCGTAGCTGCAACAGCGGACATGTCTTCCATCTTGCGGTAACCTCGCGTTCGTCATGAATATCCCTCGGATGAGGGGCGAGGTCACATCTTGACTCAACACGACGACGGCACCGGGGTTTCCTCCGCGTAGCGGCTTCGTCCAACCGAGTGCATTACAATTTCTACGGTCCTGCCTGGGGGGTTTGGGTGACCATAAGTGGGGGATTTTGTCTTGAGGTAGCACGCACAGCTGTCCTCCGACTCGGGTATCTGTCCGGCACCGTCTGTTGACCGGGACTGGTAGGAACATCAGCGCGGGCGATGATAATGTCGGCTCCAGGGACAGGCGCGAGGCGACCAATGCGTCATCTCCGACGCCGCCGCTCCGCGCAACTCCCTTCTCAACACTGACGGCGCAAACGGGATCGACCAATCAACTGATCACCATATTTGCACAACTTGATGCCCACAACTGCTGGGCGCAAGTCTGAAGGAGGTGAAGGCGGCTTCGGTGGCGATCTCCAACCACTCGATGGCTCGTCTCAGAAGGCGGCAATACGCTGGATGACCCAGAACATCGCGAGGCTCCCAATGGCGTAGGGGGGAACACGCCACGCCCAAGTCGGTGGCAAAACGCCTAGGCGCCGGGCGACCTGCTGCGCTAGAGTGTGTTGACATTCAAGCGAGCCAAATGACGGATGCGGCGAGGGCGATGAAGGAAGCGAAACGCTCGGCGAGTTTGTCGTAGCGTGTAGCGATACGTCGAAATTGCTTGATGCGGCAG
>NZ_JAPUVQ010000019.1:0-18425 GCF_029255145.1 Accumulibacter sp. | reverse complement strand
CATATAAAATTTTACATCCGTATCAAGGGGATACATACTTTGCCTTGTGCTCGCCTGACGCGCAACCGGTTTCTGGGTCCGCCGATCAATTTATGCCAATGGCGCGTTACGTTGAGAGCATTGGTGTCAGACCCGTTGCTGAGGACTGGGGAAGTTCGACTCGCGACATTGGGGTTGATCCGCATCATGACGCAGCACGCGATCGTGGTACTTGCCGAATGGATAGCGCTCCAACCGAAGCGTTCAGATCGTTCGTGTCCTGAATTCACTGACGTCGCAACGGCTACTAACGGAATCCTGGCTGAGCTTCTCGGGAATTATTTGCTAACCGCAGAACGCGCTGGATGGAACAACGTCGCAACGACGCTTTTTGGTCGAATGCATGCTACCGACGCCGTTTTCGAGATGGTTGAACGACGCGATCCTAATCTTGACGACTTGTTTAGGGCTCTCGTTCGTAGTCGCAACGAAGGTGCGGAAGGACACGGCCTCCCTGGCAATTGCATTCGCGAAGTGGACCTCGCATTACTTCGCATCACCTTCGAAAGACTGAAACCTCTTTTTCCGGATGTTCTTGAGCGAAGCGACAAATTGGTGTTCAGCCGCAATAGTGTTGAAGCACCGCGGCCCATCACAACACTTCGTCTATATCATGGCAAACCCGTACTCATGAGAAGACTGCTTCCGGCGCGTGCGGGAATTTTGCGCATCGAGGGTCAAGCCTGGGTCAGCGCAACGACTAGCGCCTCCATCTCTTTCGAGGTGAATGATATTCGCGTTGGCCTGCCGCGATGTAACAGCCCCAGTTATTCAACGGAATATTCAACTGTCTCATTGGTTTGTTTGCCCGAGAGGCTTGCAGCGTCAGACGAGTTTACAGGAAGGCAGCAAGAACTCCTAGATCTCACCGACTGGGCGGACGACGACGATTCTCGCGCATGCCTTGTCTATGGCGATGGTGGAATCGGCAAAAGCACTTTGGTTCTGGAATTTGCCCACCGATTGCTTGAAGGGAGACTTCCTGAACTCAAGTGGCGACCGGATATAATTACCTTTTTTTCCGCCAAGAAAACCCGGTGGGGTATCAATGGGTTGGAACGTCTGAACGCAGAGAGTATAGGAGTCCTGGATGTGGTTCGGCATATCGCCGTGTTACTGGGACAAAAAGAACTAGGCCCACACTGGTACAAGAATGATGAGAAAACTGCAATTGATCGGCTCGCCGGCGACTTGAAGATTGCATTCGGAGTTGATCGAAGATCACACTTAATCATACTCGACAATACCGAAACGATGATCGAATCTGTAGCGGAGAAACGGCGACTAGCAGAAGGCATCGGGCTATTGGCGAAAAGGATAGGAAGGGTACTCGTCACGTCGCGACGGGCTGAGGTCATTGAGGCCCAACCATTGCAAATTGAGCCTTGGAGTGACGACGAATCTGCCGATTATCTTCGGAAAAGAGGTTACGCTCTCCTTTGCGAACCGATCAACCGGTCTGGTTTGGCCAGTTTGAAATCCTATGGACGAAAGCTAGGCAACAAACCTCTCATTTTGGAGGCATTCGTTCAGGCCACGAAAGCGAATGGATCAGGAATGGAGGAGGCTTTTCGCTACGTGCAGAAACTTCAACGTGAAGAGTTGGGGGCTTTTCTTTACGAAGATGCATGGGAGCGATTCCCGGCTGAACTCAAGCATCTACTCCTTCTCATGACTCGAGTCGCGGACTTTCACGACCACATTTCACTAGGGCTTTGCTGCGCGAAGGTCGGCGTAACGGCCATGAATGCTGACGATGCCATTCGGGAGAGTCGAGGAATTGCGTCTCATGCGGTCTACTCGGGAAGACCAGAAATTGTCTTCAATTCCGAGTTCATGCGGTTTTGTATGAATCGCACAATTGAAGTCGGTGGCATCCAAAGACCAGCGCCACAGGATGCAGACCTGATACAAGCTGAATATCGCAACGTTGTAAGAACGCAGGGATCGCCTTCCGGGGCTTGGTCTCTCATAGCGCTGCGGAGTAGATACGCCCGTCGCGCGTGGAGATGTTTTGAAGCAAAAGAACGAGACGAAGCAATTGAATCATTCCTAATGGCGATTAAGGAAGATGGTGACAACGGGTTTCTGCGCGCAAAATATGCACTGGCTTTATGTACCTACAGAATGTACGTTGAAGCGCTCGAGCAAGCCAATTTGGCGATTGAGTTCGAAGCCGAGAACGCGGAATGCTGGTTCATAAAGTCGAGAATAGAAATAGATCGCGGCGATACGCATGCAGGTATGGCCAGCATCGACCGTGCCGAGAAATACGGCAAGGACAAGCACTTCTGCGACCTGCTACGCGCTCGTGCTTTGGTGTTTTGGAAGGACTCAATTCGTATTAAAACAACGGCGCCTGCTAGATACGTAACTAAGCCTAGCGGCGAAAAGATGACAATCGACGAGCAAATCGTAGAGGAAACCATCACAATTGACGTTCCCGAGAGAAAGCGCAGAGCCCGGGCTTTGCTTGCAGGGGTCATGAAATCCGGCGTGGCAGAAGGTAATGACCTGGTCGAGCTTCGACGTCTCGAGTCAGAGCTTTCCTCCATCAGGTATTCGGACTATTAATAATTTAACGGCGCCAAACGTTGTGAGTACTGGAGAGCATCTCAGGCCAACAAGCTATGGCATGCCCACCTGCTGATCTGAGTAAGGTTATTTCACTAGAAGCCGCAGCGTTTGCTTAATTAAGCAATCGTCGTTTGAAAGAAAGTCGATATTTTCTGGAGACCGTATGAAATCGCACCCGCTCTATCTCTACGCGCTCGACCCGACCCACATCGGTGCCGGCGGCTACCGCATGGGCCGCGTCGACCTCACCATCCTGCGTGATGCGGGCAGCAACCTGCCGAAGGTGCCAGGCTCGTCGATCAACGGCGCGACACGCTCGGCGGCGATCTATTCGCTGCCGGAGGGCGAACGGCAACGCGCCATGGCGTATGCCCGCGCCACCATCGACGAGAAGAACAAGAAACATCCGCACAAGGGCGGCGAAGACCCGGTCGCGCGCATCTTCGGCTATGCCGAGGGTGGTGACGAGGGCGAATCGCGTATCGGCGCGGTGTCTTTCCGCGACGCCGAGATCCTGGCTTTCCCGGTGCCAACGATGCTCGGGCCGCGCTGGGTGACTACCGCGCACCTGCTCGAGCGCGCCGGTTGCAGCAAGGTGCCACGCCCGGCCAGCGAGGAGCAACTGATCGCCCAGGCCGGCGCCGCCGCGCCCAGGCGACTGAACCTGGGTTGGCTGCTGCTGGCAGCCGACGCCAGGGAGATTCCTTTCCCGGAAACGGCGAAAGGTTTGCCGGTGTTCGAGCACATCAGGGAGCGCCTGGTCGTCGTCCACGACAACCTCTTCCCGGCGATCGTCAACTCCAACCTCGAAACGCGCACCTCGGTATCGATCGACTTCGAGACCGGCGCGGCGGCGGATGGCGCGCTATTCACCTACGAAGCGACGCCGCGCGGGACACTGTTTCGCGGCCAGGTGGACCTGGACGACGGCCGCTTCCCGGATATCGCCCCGGCGGCCTTGCCGCTGCTCGAAAAAGCGCTGAGCCTGGCGTGCACCCTCGGCCTCGGCGCGATGACTACGCGTGGCTTTGGCCGCATGCAGTTCGCGCTGGTCAAGTGAGGAGAATGCCATGCTGAACCTCGAACCCCTCGCCGCACAGGCGGCCAACGAAATGGCCGGGCACGATTCGAAGCGCGCCAACGATGCGGAGAACATCATCACCAAGTCACTGGCCGTCCTCGCCGAGCAGGGGCTGTATGCCTTCGGCCTGTTCCTCGCCACGCGCAAGCGCGAGCAGGACAAAATTCCCGCCCAACGCATAGACCAGGAAGCGCGCCGGCTGCTACAGACCACCGGACTGGCCAGCGCCGACCAGACACGCGCACCGGACATGCCGAGCTTCTACCGCAGCCTGACCGCTGCACAGCCAGGCGAATCAGCCGCCGACGCGCTGCGCCGAATCCTGCTTTCCAAGCAGTTGCTGGAGACGACGCTGACCTACGGCCGCTACGCCGCGAAGGCGCTGAAGAACGGGGACTGAGACGAGATGAGCACTCCAGCGACCTTCGCCAGCTTCTCTCTCGAACTGCTCTCGCCGCTACACCTTGGCAGCCGGCGCGCCGGCGTGGTGGCGCAGACCCATCGCCATGCGCCGGGGCACCTCTTTGTCCATGCCCTGGCCGCGACCGTCGGCGCCGCGCGCGGCGGATCGCCGCGCCACTTTGTCGACGCGCTCGACGAACTCATGCACCGCTATCGCTTTGGCCCCGCCTTCTTCATCGAGGGCGATCGACGCCTCGACGACGCCGAGGTCGAGCGCCTGCTGCTGGCCAGCAGCCACCACGTTACGCTCGACGGCGCCAGCCGGTCGGCAGTCGAATCGGCGCTCTTCGAGGTCGAACAACTGGTCGTCCCGATCGGCCGGCAAATTCGCTTGTGCGGCGGCGTCTGGTTTGACGAGGACCTCGTCGACGCGTGTTCGCTGCAGCATTGGCTGTCGGCCATGCGGCTCGGCGGCGAACTGAAGATCGGCTTCGGCCGCGTGCGCTGCGACGGCTGGCAGGCGGGCGCCGTACGCTACCCCGGTGTTGCAACCGCCGATGGGGATGGCGTACTCTTGTCGGCCGGCGAACTGCTGCCCGGCGCCGCTGTCGACGGCGTCGTCGGGGTCCCGTTGCAGCCCTGGATGGGTCGCCGGCATGATCCGAAGCTAGGTTTTGGCCGGCGCCTGTCGCAGGCCGTACTGGTGAGAATGAATGGTCGCAGCGAACACGATGCGCGCTTTCTGCCCGGCAGCACCGGTGCAGCTACCGGGTGCTGGCAAGTCGCTGCCTGATGGGCCTGTTTTCTCGGCTGAAGACAGCTCGTATTCTTTAACAATTCGGCCAGTAGAAGAAGACACTCAAGACCGGGATGTTCACCCCGCTGTAAGGCATTGATAGATCACAGGAGAAGTTTTCCGATGGATGATGGACGCATTTTCTGCCCGATTTTTGACCCCGTTCACCTTTTCCACCCCGGAAAAGCAGGCGGGGCAAGGGTTTCAGAAGGCACTGTCCATCACACCTGCCCGCTGACAGGGCTTTGTGACGTGCCCCCGAAAGAGCGTGTGATGAATGCTACTGACCCGTCCATCACACCTGCCCGCTGACAGGGCTTTGTGACTCACTCAAGGCTGGGTGCTCGTAATGTTCCCACTCGTCCATCACACCTGCCCGCTGACAGGGCTTTGTGACACACCTACGGTGCCCCCAAACGACCTTGTGAGGAAGTCCATCACACCTGCCCGCTGACAGGGCTTTGTGACTCCCAGCCGTCCCCGTCCCTGTCGTACCAGAAGGTGTCCATCACACCTGCCCGCTGACAGGGCTTTGTGACTTGAGTCTGCTGGTCAGCAGACTGCCCCAATACTCAGGTCCATCACACCTGCCCGCTGACAGGGCTTTGTGACAACTGGTCCAACTGGAACTGGGTGGGCTCATATGGCGTCCATCACACCTGCCCGCTGACAGGGCTTTGTGACGGCCGCTGCCCAGTGCAAAGTGGTCCAACTGGAACTGGTCCATCACACCTGCCCGCTGACAGGGCTTTGTGACTACCAGTCGGTACCGAGGATAGGGGCAACACCTAGGGTGTCCATCACACCTGCCCGCTGACAGGGCTTTGTGACTTGATGAGTTTGTGGTTGTGGTCCAGGCCGTATGCCGTCCATCACACCTGCCCGCTGACAGGGCTTTGTGACCTGGCGGCAACCGATTCGACGACGGTCGAAACACGAGGTCCATCACACCTGCCCGCTGACAGGGCTTTGTGACTAGAGGCCCCGGACTGGGACGAAACCCCGACGTGTGGTCCATCACACCTGCCCGCTGACAGGGCTTTGTGACAACCCCGCGGTCAAGGCTGCAAGCCCGGTATAGGCGTCCATCACACCTGCCCGCTGACAGGGCTTTGTGACGAGACATGTGCAGACACTGGACCTTGAAAGTTCCGACGTCCATCACACCTGCCCGCTGACAGGGCTTTGTGACATGACGCGCCAGATGGCTCTGCCGATCGCCATCGTCGTCCATCACACCTGCCCGCTGACAGGGCTTTGTGACTCGAGATAGTCGGCGATCAGCACGTTCTGTGCCGCGTCCATCACACCTGCCCGCTGACAGGGCTTTGTGACGTTTGCAGGGTTCTATATCTAAATTCTGCTGCTTCATGTCCATCACACCTGCCCGCTGACAGGGCTTTGTGACATGGCCTGCTCCAACTGGCTGGCGGTGGTAAACTTGTCCATCACACCTGCCCGCTGACAGGGCTTTGTGACGCGGCGGACCTCACTCCAAAGGTCCGAGCAATGTGGCGTCCATCACACCTGCCCACTGACAGGGCTTTGTGACTTCAGCCGCGCCCCATGCGACCGCCTGCTCAATGCTCCGCTCCATCACACCTGCCCGCTGACAGGGCTTTGTGACTCCAGCTTGGCCGCTTGGAATGCAACCAGCATGGGCGTCCATCACACCTGCCCGCTGACAGGGCTTTGTGACCTGCTACCGCGGCCCGGGCGACTGTCTCGGGGGTTGTCCATCACACCTGCCCGCTGACAGGGCTTTGTGACAGGACCCTCATGGATGGTCCAGTGGTTCGTCTGGTATGTCCATCACACCTGCCCGCTGACAGGGCTTTGTGACGCCAGAATCAATTTTCCGATCTGGCCGCCGATCTCACGTCCATCACACCTGCCCGCTGACAGGGCTTTGTGACATGAATTTGGCGCTCCCCGTCAGTCCCGGAACGTATCCGGTCCATCACACCTGCCCGCTGACAGGGCTTTGTGACTCGACCAGCTCGGCGGAACTCTCAAAATCGGGATTGTTGTCCATCACACCTGCCCACTGACAGGGCTTTGTGACCCGCCCATTGAGGCGCGCGCCCCGTCCTTTGTCTGGTCCATCACACCTGCCCGCTGGCAGGGATTTGTGACAAGACTGGTGGGAGCTGGTTAACATCCCCGATGAAGTCCATCACACCTGCCCGCTGACAGGGCTTTGTGATTTGCCGTTCGGCGTCCCGGTCTGGAAGATGCATTGCGCTCGAGTCCATCACGCCTGCCCACCACCAAAGATCCGTCCCCTGCTTTCTAGAGAGGTAGGCAAGTTCCCGCACGACGCCAATGGCTGTGGCAAAGCTTCTCGTCGTTCAGGCGCCGACGACGCCGGTTTTCCATCTGCTCTGAGAATGGCGAGAACGCGCGCAGCGCAGTCGGATCAAGCAGCTGCCCGACCTGATTCGCTGTCTGGATCAAGACCACCAATGAATAGCGACCAAAATGACTCTCAACAATACGACACAAGGGCACTCCCGCCCTCCTTCTACCGCGAACCTGTGGCTTGCCATCGGTGACGAAACCGGGCGCTTCGAAGACCCGCGGTCTTCCGGCCTGCACGGTGTGGGGCTGATTCTCGCCCGTCCTGCAGCGCTCGTCGCGGCGCTGAACGAGAACCTTGCTGGCAGGACAATACGCGGTCGCATGGACTCGCCGGTGGAAGGGCTCGAGAACTGGCTGCTCGCGCCAGGGGCAACAAAGGCCGACGAACTCAGGAAGCATCACGTGCGCGAGGCTTGGCTCTACCTTCAGGATGGCAAGAGAATAACGGGAGAAGTTGCGCTTGATGCGACGCACAGCGATCGCGTGCTGACGCACCTGCTGGCCGTGTTTCGCTGGTTGGCAGGGCATACCGGAATCGTGTCGCTCGGCATCCATGGCAGTGGCCACGAAGTCATGACCGATTTCTCGATGGGTAGCGATCCGATGGCCGCCATTGGGGCTCTGTACGGCAGAATCCTCGCGCTGGTGAAGCCGTTTCTCGGTTCATCGCCAAGAATTCGAGTTCTTCCCGGGCGCCGCTCCGAGAAGATCAACGCCGCGTCGATCCTGCGTGCCGGACAAGACGTACCGGGGCCTGCATTGGGCGGCCGGCAGACAAGCAGCAAGACTGGCGGCAACCGCGCTCTCCTGGAAACAATGGAGAGGCAATTCTGGGAAACGCTTGCGACAACGGCCGGTCGCTGGCCTTTGCCATCCAGCGCCACTGCGCGCCAGATAACGTTTGCCGGCTATATGGACGGGGCGGCATTGGTCAGCGCGCTGGAGAGAGAAGACGCGCAGGCGGCCAGGCTGATTCGCGACGACGAACGCCGCTTGAACAACCTGGCAGACCTGGCGTGCAGCTTGATGGCTGCCAGCTGCGATTCTGCCGAGCGTGATCTGCGCATACGCTTTCCCGACCCGGTCGGTCCCAATGTCCGCTTCTTCGCCGCGAGCGAGGTGATGACATGAGCCGCTGGTGCTTTCAGCTGCGTCTCGACAGTGGCCTGGCTCTCTTCGCCGGGCAAACCGTCGACCTGGCGTGGCACGCGGACGGCCCGCGCCCGCAGATCGACGTGGCGTCGACTGCCGCTGGCGATCTGCGGAGCGACGCCGGGTGCGACGTATTGCTGCACGCTTTGCGGGCACAATCCTTCTCGGTTTCAGGCCAGGGCGGCGAGGTCGGCGTCGTGCCGACGCCGTGGAGCGTCTGGGTCAGGCCTGGAGCGCTGCCTTTGCCGACAGAGCTGCTGGCGGCCGAACTGGCGATCGAGCTCTGCTTGCTGCCGGCGCGGGAAATCAATGACCTCGATGCCGCGAGACTGGCTCTGGACGCGCGTCGTGCGCATCTGCCGGCAGACGTGCGCGAGGCCATGGCCTACTGGTTGCTCGGGTCGACGCATCCACTGGGCGGCCGACCGGACTTGAAGAAATCGTGGCGTAGCGATACCGACGAGGTGTTGGTCAGGCGCTCGCCGGACTGGACGAGCCGGCGCTGCCCACCAGAACCCTTGCTGGCTGCGGCACAGCGTCTGCTCCAGGAGCTGACGCGGCGGCGCCACGTTGCGGTAACACTCGCCGACTACGACGAGCTGGTGGTTTCTCTCGGTGCCGAAACAGCGCCGCTACCGGAGGCCTTTCGTCAAGCCATCTGGTGGGAGGCCGCTTATCAGCTGGCTGCTCGTGGCCTTCATCGCGAAGCCGATGAGGCGACTCGACGCTACCGGCAAGCGTGCGACGATCTGCTGAGGCGTCTGCCGGGACTGGCCGAAGGCGATATTCCCGGATTCGGCGTCAGCATTGGGCAACGTGCGTATTACGCCGGCGAGTTTCGCATCGCGCTCGACGCATATCGAAAGGAGTGGCAGTCCGGGCCCGAGCAGCACCGTTCGCGTCTGCAGCGCCTGATCGCCAATGTCTTGACCGATCTTGGCGCACTCACCGCAGCCAGCAGGCTGGCCAGCGAGGCCTTGATCGACCAGGAGGTCGCCGGCGACCCGGAAGCCTACAAGACGCTCGGCCGCTGTGGAGAAATCGCCCTTCGTTGCGGCGATCTGGAGCGTGCCGCCGATTTCTATCGGCGATCGCACGAAGCCCAGCAGGCTTTGCTGGGTGCTGGCGTGACCGGGCAAACGGCGGTCTACCGGGGGCACGTGGCGCTGCTCGCCGGCAAGCTGGACGAGGCTGCCGCCTGGTATGTCGACGCACACGCCGCCGACGCGGCCAAGGATTCCCGGCTCAACGCCTACGCCTTGATGGGAGAGGTGGCACTGGCACTTCGCCACGGTGAGCATGCCGCTGCGATCGCGTGCCTCGATCGACTCGAGAACACCGACAGTGCATCGGTCAATGGCGATGCCCTGCCACGGGCCGTGGTCACGCTTGGCGCCGTCGCCGCCGGCGCTCCACGGGAGAAAGGCCGGCTGGCGATCGACACCCTGCTCAAGGACAACTACATGGCTGAGGCGCTGACGCTGCTGCCGCTGGTGCACCGGCACGTGGGGATGGCGAGCAAGGCGCTCAACCGCATAGCCGATACGCTGCGGCAATGGGACAAGGCGCTTCTGGCGATGCCGGAGATGGTCGGCGCGAGCGGGGATGGCGATCCGACACCGCAGGCTTTGCTCGCCGCGATCGCCGAAGTCAGGAAGCGTGACAGTTGGCAAGCGCTGGGCCCGTTGCGCGCACAAATCTTTCCGACAAATCTGATCGCAGTGGCCGAACCGGCCACCTGAGCGACGCTTGCGCGCCACCGTCAACGTCGCGAGGGCTTGTCAAAGCGGCATTACGCCGAGCCGCGCCGCGCTTGCCGGAAGCTCGTCCGCATCGCTTTCGGTTTTTTCTCTCGCTGCCGCTTCGGCCAGGGTTTCGGTAACGTCAGTGACCTCGCTCAGTTCAGCGAGGATATGCTGACGCCGCTGCTGAAAGCGTGCCAGGAGCTTGCAGCGCTTGCTTTGCCGATCTGAAAAACCCGCAAGGGACGCGGCTTCGAGAAAGTAGCGCGCTCGCTCCAGGGCGGCCAAAGCGCGCTCGAGACTCTCGCGCGGCGCTGCACATTGCAGATGTAGATAGACGATTGTGTAGGCCCATGGGCCGGGGTCATCATCGCTGAGCCGGTCTTCGGCATGACCCAGCCAGCTTCGGGCGATAGTCAATCGCGCCGAATCCCGAGACTCCCGAGACGCCCAGGCGTGAGCAGCGAGCGCTCGGAGCAGATAGGCGATGGTTTCGTTGCCATGACCGACGACGTCTTGCGGAGTCACGCTGGCAAGTCGCTGCGCACCCTCGTCAGCGAAGTTGGCCGCCACATCCTCGGAGACCTGCCCGGCAAGCACTCCCCAGGTGGCCAAGTAGAGTTGCCACGCCAGTTCGCGTCCAGTATCGACCGGGGCGCATTTGCGTTTGGTGGTCATGAAGTCGAGCGCAATGCGCATCTGGCCGCGGCGTGCTTCCATCCGCGCAGCCCAGTCGAGGCGCTTGAATTCCGCCATGAAGCGCTCGCGCGGGTCATCCCACAGGCAGTCTTCATGACGCTCGATGATTGCCGCGGCGCTTTCTGGGAGATCGAGGTCGATGAAGAGGTTGGCCAATGCGCCAAGAATCTTTGCTCTCTCCGTGACCGGCAGCTCCGGGATGCCGAGGCCAAGCGCCAGATACCTGGCCATCTGGACATAATTGCCGACTCGGCGTGCGGCGGCTGCCAAACCCCGGATCGCCTGCGGCGACCGGGAATCGCCAATCGCTTCGGCCAATTCCCGCATCGCCGGATGATGGTGTTTCTCGGCAAGCCAAAGGAGCGGTGGCCACATCCATGCGCGCGTTAATGGCCATGCGTGCGGCGACACGGCGTGTTGATGCGCTGCCAGGAATTCGTCGCGCGTTGTTTCGTCGTCGAGCGGTGGGCGGCGCCGATTGCCGTGCGCGTCGTCCCAGCTCAGCCTGTTCCATGCGGCGCACGGCGTCGAGTCGATGTCACATTCGCCCCAGATCGTGAGCGTACGGGAATTGGGCCTGGCGCCGAGCGCGCGCTCCGCTCGCCCCAGCCAGGAGATGCTTTCATCGCAAGCACGGCTGGCAAGATAATCTTCGAGCAAGGAAGCCGTTTCCGGCGCCGAGAGGTCGGACGTTGCCGCGATGACGCTGCGGCACCCCTGCCTCAGCAGGCGCTGAGCCAGCTTGTCCATGGCGCCGTCGACGTTGCAGGCGAGTAGCCAGATGCGCTCCGGCATCGGGTGGGCAACAGGCAGATCGAAGACGCATCCATCAGCATCGACCAGTCCGTACGCCCGGCCATGGGCGATGATCAACAGCTCACTGGCAGCACTCATCTGCTCCTTGAGAAAGGCTGCCCGGCAAGGGCGCAGGTGGCCTGACCGAAGCCAGGGCTGCAGGCGATCCATGAACGAGAACTCTGTCGGCGGAAACAGATCCAGGAAGCGCGTGGCGTCCCCGACGCGGCTTCTCGTGTGGCCCCAGACGGCATTGCGCACAACCAGCAGCTGTGAGGATAGAGGTCGTCCGGACAGCTGCAGCGCTTCCCATCGCAGCTGCAACCAGGACGCTGGCAGGCTCGGTTCGAGTAGCAGGAGGCCGCGAGAATGGGGATCGAGTGACGGCAGCGCCGTAGCCAGTTCCGGCAGGAATTCCTCTACAGCTCTTGCATCCGCGGCCAGTCGCGGAAGCGGAATGGTGTGATGGCCCTCGCGATTGAGTATGTGCAACACCGCGTTGTCCGCTGAGCAGATCGCGCTCCGCAAGGCGACGAACGGCCGAGCAGTCTCCACGGTCGAGCTGCCGACTATGCCAATTCCTTGAGCGCCAGTTCCAGCCGCCTGCCGCTCGCCGTGACCAGCACGAGTGTGGTGCTGCCTTTATCCCAGGCGATCGTATCGGCCGCGCCGGGCGGCAGGTCAACACGCTCTTCGACCTGCGAGCCTTTCCGGATTTCGACGACGAGCGACTCCGTTCCGAGGGCGGTCACTTCCATCCGGCCATCGCCTGCAGCGGTCAATTCGTGAATCCGTAGTCGTGCGACGTCGGGCCAGGAAAGATCGGGAGCACCAGCAAGGCCTTCACCTCGCATGGCCACCGCGACTCGTGGCTCGGGAAGCAGGATCTCCGCGGCCCTGCCGGCGGCGGCAATCAGGCGATTGAGCAGCGCTCCCACCTGGCCGGCCGGAAGCGCTGCCAAAGCGTGCAGCGCCAAACGAGCCGGTTCGCGAATCGCCTCGGCGGCTGCGAAGTAGAGCTGCTGGTAGCGATGCCTGGCGTCGTGCTCATTCCCCAACGGGCTGCCGGTAGTGACGCGCAAGCCTGCTGAAGTGTTTCGCGAAGCCACCCGCCCTGGCCAGGAGGGGACATCGACCGGTGGTTCCGCCGCCACGAAGTCGGCGGCCATCGTGCGCACCGCCTGCAGGCGCGCTGGCGACAGTTGCCCGACAACGCGCGCAGCCATCGGCAAGTAGAGGCGCACGGGGTTCCATAGCTGCACCATCCCCGCTTCCGGGTCGAAGGGCGCATCCTGTTCCTGGAGCACGAAATCCCACCAGCCGGCATAGTCCGTTTCGGCAGACACCAGCCAGCCGTGCCAGACGGCCGGCACTTCAGCCGGCGCATCGAGAAGGACGCACAGCGGCACCAGCATGATCGCGTCGAGCTGCCCCGGTCGTGGCGTGACGATTCTTTCCGCCAATACGATCTGGCCGGCTGCTGGAAGGGGCGCGGAGGCGAGTGATCGTGCGGCAACACGACGCTGGATCAAGTCCTGAATCGCTTCCGGGATAGCCGGCGTGGGCATGAGCTCGTCCGGCGGTGGTTGTTGTGATGCTTGTTCATTGAGGAGATCGGCGTGGTACTCGCGCCATTCCGGCGAGGCACGTACGGCCGCGCTGATGGCAGGCGAAGTCTCGCCGCGTTCGGTCGCTTCGATCAGGCCTTCAGCAACGCCGAACAGGCGACGCTCGACAAACTCAATGGGCGGGGAGAGAGGGAGTTGCTCTTTCATTCGGCAGCCTCCTGCTGTTCTGCCCATGTCAACGCTTCAAAGCAGAGGATCTTCAAAGCCCCGAGGAGGAGGCCGCTGTTCTCAGGGCGAAGTTCGATGCCCAGCGAGCCAAACCAGCGGCCAAGCAGCGTTCCTGCAAAGCCTGCGATGTCGCCACCACGCCAGTTGAACCCCAGCTTTTCCGCCTTGTAGGCTTGTGACTTGATGCCCTTGCGTTTGGCCAGGTGTACCAAGGGCTCGGAGCGCGCCGCGTCGGGGCAGTTCGAAAATGCGACAAAGACCGGCACCCATTCCTCGCTGGCAAGGAGCCACGCTCTGGCCGAGGCCGCCACTTCAACTGGCGGGAAGCCGGCTTCTGCCAATTCGGCCAAAGAATCCGTGCCAGAGGTTTCGGCCTCGGGTGCTTGGTCCAGAGACGGGGGAGACTCGCCTTCCGGATCATGCTTGTCGCTGACTTCCCTCCCTTCCCTCGACCGCTTGCTGCGAAGAAGATCCCGCAAGTAGTTCTGATAGTAGACCCGCAGCGCGCCGACGTGGTCGCACCGGCTCGAGAGGTCGAGGCGCAACACCTTGTCCTGAAAGAACTCCTGGATGTAAACGTTGCGGTCTTCTGGCAGTCCGGCCAACTCGCGCGGCTTGTAGTTCATCAGCACGGTCATCGCGATCTCGTAGAGCCGCGTCCAGCCGGCCGCATCAAGATCGCGCCGGCGACACCACAGCTCACGCAGTTCGCCATCAAGCGGGTGGTTTTCGCTCATGCTTCAGTACCGCGACTTGAGCCACGCCAATAGCTCGATACGCGCGGCTTGTGGCATGACGCCAATCTTCCCCCTCAGCCGCCCGCCTGGCACCACCTCGTAACGACAGCAGGCAAAACTGCGGCGACCGTCGGCTGCGCGAGACCACATGACTCGCTGTTCGTCGAGCGCGAAGAAGTCGGGTAACCCGGTGCTGTCTTTGGTCGTACACGGAAGAACGACGAAGCGGGGACCATCACTCCGGATTGCTACCACCGGCCGATGAACGTTCGGTTGTCGACGGTCACTACCGAACATCAGCGCAGCCTGGTCGCACACATGGACAAAGCCGTCGGCCTTGCCGGCCTCGATGACGGAATCCGGCAAGACATCGACCTGACGAGCTCGAAACATGGTGTCCCCCCAAGAAGCAGCATGTCGGAATGTAGGTCGACAGCATACACGCGGCGCGTCACGCCGTCTGCTTTGGAAATGCTCCCGTCGGGCTTGGTACTGGTGCGTCACAACAGCCTGGCTTCCTCATTCGGCACCCTGCCACCGCCCGCTAGTTGCATAGCAACATGTCGCCGATCTTCTGGCAGGCTTTGCCATCGTTCCGGAACATCGTCCCCCCGCCGCCACTGTTATAGCGATTTCCCACGTTATCCCAACAGCCGCCACGGTCACACCACGTAATGGCTGCCGGTCGAGGGCGCGGTGGTGGTAACGGTTCGGGTGGCACATCGCCACCGTGGCAGATGGCGATCTGGCGTGCCTTCACTTTGCCGGCTGCTCCCGTTCGTTCCACGTTCTTTACGCAGTCGCTCACCGCGCTTTCCGATGTGCCGGTGACTCGCTGGACAGAGCCGGCGGTACGGCAGGCGGTGATCATTTCCGCTTTCAGCTTCTGGGACCCTGCCTGACGCTCAACGTCCCGGATACATATGCGAATTCTTTCAGCGTCCGCCGCTTCGTTGTTCGCGGCAGGCGTTGGAGAAGTGAGCTGTGGCTCCGACTGTCGAGCGCTTGAACGACTGGCCTCTGGTGCGGCGTTCAGCGCGGCGGCCGGTTGTTGATCCAGTGTCGCCGCTTCGTCTTGCATTTGCCGTACCCTTTGCTGAGCCTCGTACTGCTGCTGCCGGGTCACAGGCATGCGATCAGGCACCACTTTCGAGGCGTTGGCGGACTTGCACAGCGTGTCGGAAAACTGCACCTTGCCGTCTGGGCCCTTGCACTTGTAGACCTGAGCATCAGCGGCACCGCCTGCGGCTGCCGCCGCCAGCATGAGCAGATACTTGAGCATTCCGAGCCTCCATCGAGTTGGAAACCGCCAATGTATGTGATCCGTCGCGCCGCGCCGAGGGTGCTCTTCACATACCGCCATCAGACCACATTTCGCTTCAAGACGAACCCCCATCGCGTGGCGTTCGCCTGGCTGGCGTCGTCTCCACGAAGTCCCGCTCCATGGCGATCACCACCCGTAGCATCAAGTCCGCCCGGTCGACCATCACGTCCAGCCTCTCTTCCAGCTGCCGGACTGCTGCCGCATCCCTTTCCTCCTCTTCCCGGCTAGCCAGTTCGGGAGCGTCTGTCCGTCGTGCTTGAGCAGGCGGCGCCTGGTGCCACAGGTCGGTGTAACGTTGAGCAATCTTTTCGTCGAGCCCGATCAGGGTACCGGTGACTGCTCGGTTGCACGCAGCGCGAATGGCGATCGGCCGCCAGCCGTGCTCCTCGCAGACGATCCCGATCGTCGCCACGGTCTTTCCGGCTGCATTGGCTACGCTGAACAGGCGCACCTTCCCCGCTGCACATGGCGCCAGGTAGCTGTCCACACAATGATGCTGACGCAACGCCTCTCGGCGCACCTGCCAAACGCTGGTCAGCGGCGTGACGACCCAGCCGTCGGCATGCGTGACGCCAAGCACCGAGCTCCACGCCAGGACCCCGAGTTCCGCTGCGGCTTCGACCGCGAGCTTCCATTCGGCCGCACGGCGAGCCAGGTGCCGCCAGCCAGCCTTGATCTGGCTGCTGGAGAGAGTCGGGCGCTCGCTGTCCAGCCAGGTCGTGACGTCGACCAGATCGTCGCTGACGAACTGCGCCAGCGATCCGGCAAGACGGCGCCGCTCGGCCTCGGCCAGCAGGATGCGCACCACCGGCAGGGGCAGGCGAACACTACGGAAGAGCAGCGTAGGTCCCTCGCCGGTATCGAACGCGTCGTGCAGAAACAAGCGCCGGATCGCCGGTGCCATCGGCGTCGTCCGGCGCAGCGCCAGAAGGCAACGCAACCACGCCGTCAGCTCGTACACTCGCTGGCCGAAAGCATCGGCCGGGCCGATCCAGTCCCGGATATGGTGGAAGTCCTTCTCCGAACCATTGGCCAGCAGACGCCAGCCGGCTGGCGTGACCTGGCGGCTTTCGATTTCACCTTTCATCCAGGCGATCGGTTGACCTTCCGGCATGTGCAGGCCTTCGTCGAGGAAGAAGGTGAGCAGCCAGACGAGCCGCGGGCTCTCCTTCTGCACCTGCGCATACTGCAGCTTGTAGCGCAGTGTCCGGTTGTAGAGGAGATTGCAGACGTTCCGGTTGTCGTGCCGAGGACGACCCGCCCTGGCCCAGGCCAGGATTTGCGGATCAGGCCGGATCGCCTCACGCAGTGCGTAGCGCAAGCGCTGCCAGTAGACGCTGCGACGCAGCGACCGCCACAGTTCGCTCTGAAAGGAGATCAGGAAGGCCTCGGCACCGTCTCTGTCATCCGGGTCTTGCAGGCATTCGCCGAGCACCATCCACCAGCGACAAAGGTAGTGTTCGAGAAAGGCGCCGTTCGGCCGCATCGGGAGATCAATGTTCCACAAGTAGTCTGCGTCGATGAAGCTCGACCGACCTGCAATCTGGGTGACATGGGTGAGCTTGACCCGACCGCTGCGCTTGATGCGGATGTAGCGCACGCAGCCCAGGAATTCGGCAATGTGGTGGGCACGGGTGTCGGTGACGACGATGGGCTTTTCGAGGCGGGCCAGCAAGTCGTCCCAGACGACTTCCAGGGCACGTTCGAGGCGTTCGGGCAGCAAGGCACGGGGATGGCGCGCCAGCAGCGTCGTGGCGCGTGGGGCGTGTATCGTCTCCCGCAAGAAAGTGGCAGTCATGTTGTTTCTCCTGTTTAGCCGCGGTGTCGAATGACGGGGGCGGCAAGTCGGCCTAAATCTCCCCGGCCCGCAAGGTGGGCCAGTCCATGAGCTTGTTCGCAGCTCTCGGGCGCACCGGATGCGCCTGCTGCTACCGGAGGCGCTCCAGCAGGCGCTCAAGCTGGTCGACATCCGCCGGCGTCGGCTGGGTGAAGTGCCAGTTCCATTTGCCGCTGCAGGCGTTGAGCGGTCCGCCGGGGATGATGTGTGCGGCGGCGCGCGGGTCCTGGCAGCGGCTGTGCAGTCAGGTGTCGAAGGGATGCAGGGAGAGCAGTCCGGCACGGGTCCAGAGCTGGTAGTCCAGCGGCTGCGCATCCGGCGCGTGGGACGGGTGGGCGCCGATACCGTCCAGCATGTTGGCGACGGCCGCCTGGAAATCGAAACGGGTCTTGACGGCGGCCACATTCATGATGTCACCTCGTCTGACAGTTGAATGTTCGCGGGCTGCTGGATGGCTTGCAGCAAGGCACTGACCGCTGTCCTCTGCAGGGTGGCGACAGCGCTTTCTGTCAGCTGCTGAATTTCGGCGAGCCATGCCGCGGTCGGTGCCAACGCCAGCCATTCGTCGAATGCGTGTTGATCGTGCGGCTGGAGGGCGAGTTCGCCGATCCAGGCCAGCGTCACGCCGGTGGTTGCCCAACCGTTGCCGGTCCAGGACAGAATTACCAGGAAGTCATCGAGCGGCGCCGGGCGGCTGAACGTGCAGGTGGCGCGCCAATCGCCCTTGGTGATCAGTTCCAGGAGCGGGTCAGCCCAGATACCCAGAAGCTTGCCCGAGGGCAGGCAGACTTCGCGGAAGGCGTGCGGGTGATGCGCGGAATGTGGCAGTCGGTTCATGGTCGTTTTCCCTACCCCTGATGATCCGGCGTAGCCGGCTTCCAGGGGTGGCGAAGCGAGCGACGCTTTAGCAGCATTTCTTAGTCGCCCTGCAAGTTGTCATTAACTCGGCGACGGGGGCCGAAGCCAATGCTCTCAACGTAACGCGCCATTGGCATAAATTGATCGGCGGACCCAGAAACCGGTTGCGCGTCAGGCGAGCACAAGGCAAAGTATGTATCCCCTTGATACGGATGTAAAATTTTATATG
>NZ_JAPUVQ010000018.1:0-7730 GCF_029255145.1 Accumulibacter sp. | reverse complement strand
CGCCTCTACTTGCCTTCTACGTGGCCTTATTGCGCCGCGATTGCTCTGGCCTCATTGCGCCGCGAGTCCAGTGGCCTCATTACGCCGCCACCGAAATGGCCTTATAGCGGCGCGAATTAACAGCGGCGTAGTGTGGGTACGCGAGGTACGCAAGCTCTGTGACACCGGTCGCCAAGTCTCCCTGATCAGCACGGATTATCAATCTGGGATATGGCTCTTGGCGGCCACCCTGTTCGCCCGGTGGTCTCAGGAAAATTTCTTCAAATATGCCCGTGAACACTTTGCCCTGGACCGCCTGGCGGACTACCAGACGGAAGAAATTCCTGATACCGCACGGGTCGTTAACCCGGCTCGCAGAACCCTCGACGGGCAGGTTCGCTCGCTGACCAGCAAGCTCAGCCGCCGGCTCGCCCAATTCGGCACGCTCAACCTCAACGAAACGATTGACTCGGCGAAAGTCGAGGCCTTTGTCGCGAAAAAAGCCGCTGCCCACGACGAGATCGAACACCTGCAGGACGAACTCAAGACCCTCAAGGAACAACGCCAAGAGACACCCTCTCATCTCGACATCAAGGACTTGCCGGAAGAAAACCGATTTCGTCGGCTGAGCACCCACAGCAAGCAATTGCTCGACACGCTCAAGATGATTGCCTATCGCGCGGAAACGGCAATGGCCAATGTCCTGGCACCGCTTCTCGCGCGCCCGGACGAGGCACGTAGCTTGCTACGCGCGATCTACACGACCGAAGCTGACTTGCTGCCCGACCCCCAGGCCGGCACCTTGACCGTACGCCTCCACCACATGGCCAATGGCGCGTCCGACCGCGCCGTCCGCAAACTCTGTGACGAGTTGAACTCTACCGACACTCTCTTCCCACGCGCCAACCTCCGCTTGATCCTGCAACTCGGTACTTCGCAAAATCCGTGAGATCAGGTTGTCTGGGGCCAGTCGGAATGCCAACTGCTGGTACTTGCTCTGCCTTCGCTGCCCGGCCGGGCGCGGCGAGCTGCCGAATCGGGGTAGCGAAGGTGATTCAGGTTCGGCGGTCGGCGCAGGCCACGTCGTGAACCCTCCCCAGCACCCTGTTGCGGCGTCGGTCGGTGGCGCCGCGCCGGGAAGCGGTCAGATCATCCACCAGCCAGGAAAGCCGGTATGCCACCATGATCCATCCGACGTCTTCATGGCTGGCTGAGCATGGGGGTCGCCAGCGGGAGCGCCCGGGCACTGGCTAGTGGACTGGAATCCGGCAAACAATAGCCTCAGTCGCGGCACGTCCCGATAGCCGCTCTGGCGCGCCGGTTCCGCTGCTTTGCCCATCAGTTGATCAACGGCTCGCCACGCGGCAAGCGGGTGGCGCGCGAGAGGACGAAGTGTTCTCATGGCAAACCTCGCAAGGAGATTCATGAAGACCGCAGATCGGCGGCCGGAGTAGGCGGCGCAAGGGCGCCGACGGGCAAGAGTTACACAGCCACTTGTTTTCTTACGTGACGTGCTTCACGGTGCGCTGGCAAGTTCCGATGCCGGCCATGCCAAATGGCTCAATTCGTCTCGGCGTGCTGCAGAGGGGGGCCGCAGCTCCGGCTGTCGAGCGAAGGGTCGGTTGCCGCCGGACCGGGCGATCGAGGCATGGTGCTGCTTCGCGCTGTCAGGGCCACGTGCTTTCTACGGATCAGGCGGTATCATCATGGCTGACGTCGCGAGGTGCTTGTCCGGCGAGTAAGCGATCCACAAGCGGCGGCAGGTGAGCCAGGAGCAGTGAGTGGCCGATGGAGCGGAGGGATTGGATGGAGTTGATAGCGCGCATGGCCAGCAGGCGTTGGTCGGTAGCCCGGACTGCCGGTACGCCGCGGGGTCGCCGCACGTTCTCGCCGGGAGTCCGCCAAGAGTGCACACGCCGACCCTGATCGCCGTCGACCGCCCACAGCCGGCCGCCATTCGCGCCGAGCTGTTGCGCGGGCTGCGGGCGTTACCGGCAGTGGTTTCGCCCAAGTACCTCTACGATAGTCTGGGCTCAAGGCTCTTTGCGGCGATTACCGAACTGCCCGAGTATTACCCGACGCGTACCGAGGCGGCGATCTTCGCGCGCCATCTCCCGGCCATCGCCGCCGAACTGCCGGCCGACCTGACGCTGGTCGATCTGGGTGCCGGCAACTGCGAAAAGGCGGCACGCCTGTTGCTGCCCTTGCGGGTACGCACCTACGTGGCGGTCGACATCTCGCTGGACTTCCTGCAAGAAGGGCTCGAACGTTTGCAGCAGCGACATCCGGCGGTCGACATGCTCGGTGTCGGCACCGACTTCTCGACTCGTCTGCTGCTGCCGGATGCCGTTGGCGAGGGCCCGCGCCTGCTCTTCTATCCGGGTTCGAGCATCGGCAACTTCACCCCGCCGGACGCGCTCGAGTTTCTGCGACAGCTGCATCTCGCTGCGCAGGGCGGCGGACTTCTGGTCGGCGTCGACCTGCTCAAGCCGATCGAGGTGCTCGAAGCGGCTTACGACGACCAACTGGGGGTCACCGCGGCTTTCAACCGCAACCTTCTGCGGCACATTAACCACCTCGTCGGGAGCGATTTTGCGCTCGCCGACTGGCAGCATCGGGCGTTTTTTGACAGCGCGCAGCGGCGCATCGAGATGCACCTGCAAGCCCTGCACGGCGTCGCCGTTCGCTGGCCGGGCGGCGGGAGGGTCTTCGCTGCCGGCGAACGGATCCATACCGAGAATTCGTACAAGTGGCGGGCCGATGATTTCTCTGCCTTGCTGGTCGCCGCCGGTTTTTCGGCGATTCGGAGCTGGACCGACGAGCGTGGCTGGTTTGCGGTCTTTCTGGCGCAGGCCTGAAGCGATGATTGAACATTGCGTTGCGGCGATTGGCCGCGCGCGAGCCCGCGCTGCCGGAGGCCTGCCGCCGTCTGCGCACTGGCGCCCCTCAGCGCTTGAGCGCGCAACTGCGGAAACCACAGTGAAGGTCGTTGCGCTCGGGCGCGAAGAAGTTGCGCGGATGCGCCATTTCCAGAGCAGCGGCGCCGCTGGCCCCACGCATGACGTAGCGGCTGTCGAACCAGAGCGCGGAGTAATCGCGGTACGGATGAGCGCGGAAACCCGGGTAGGGCAAGAACCGGCTGGCGGTCCCTTCCCAGACTTCACCCCAGTGGAAGCCGGCATCGTCGGTGGGCACCTCGCCGCGGAGATGGCAGAGGGCGGCGTGGGCGGCGTGTTCCCATTCGGCCTTGCTGGGCAAGCGGCGGCCGGCCCACCGGCACCAGGCGTCGGCCCCGAACCAGCTGAGATGTACCGCCGGCGCAGCGAGCGGCAGCGCTTGCCCGCCACCGAAGCGCCGCTGCTGCCATTGGCCGCCTGCCTGTCGCAGATAGCGCGGGCCGGCGACCGCGTTGACGGCGCGCCACTGCCAGCCGGCGGCCGACCAGCAGCGTGGATCGCTGTAGTCAGCGGCGGTGGCGAAAGGCAGGTAGCGTTCTCAGCTGACCGGCAGGCTGTCGATCGCGAAGGCAGCGACCGGGAGACGATGGCTGTCGAGTTCGTTGTCGAAGGCAAAGCCTGGCCCGTGGTAACCCACTGCCCACTCGACATCGGGCAGCTGCCATTCGGTCGATTCCACGGCCTCGACCGAATGGCCCGAATGGCCGCTCCCTGGCTGGCGATGCAGAATCTGCGGTGCCTGGGGCCGCAATGCTTCCGGCAGCGAAATGTCGAGCGCCCGCGCCATGTAGGTCGCCGCTTCGCCGTGCATCTGCTCGTGGAAGAGGACCAGCCGGACGAAATACAGATCGGCCGGCGTCGCTGCGGCCTGGCCGAGCAGACCCAGCGTTTCGGCGAGACCTGCTGCCAGATAGGCGCGGGTGGCGTCCAGATCCGGCAAGGGCAGCTGTTAGCGCACCGTTTGTGCGACGAAGCAGGAGTTGTAGAGCCCGTCCGCGCCGGGCAGGCGCCCCGGGGGGACGCGGGTGATCGGGGTCAGCAGCGATGCCAAGGGCGCGCTGGCGGTTGCGCGCGATCCAAAAATCTTGGAACCAGCCGACGTGGCCGGCTTCCCACAAGGGAGGAGTCAGCTGCGTCGAGAAGGGAACGTGCAGCGCCGGGCCCAGACCGTCTTCAAAGGCGGCCAGCAGGTCCAGGGTGCGCTGCCGGACCGTCTGCAGCGACGAGATCATCTGTGGCGCCCCGCCCGCTCGCGCGGCATCGGCCGCGGCCCATCGGCAGAGTGCCGTCATGGATTCATCGTTCCGCGTCTCCTCGATGCAGGCGGTCCGATCAGGTGAGCAGATCGCGCCAGCTCCAGCAAGTGGTGATTGTCAGCCCGGCGCTCGCCGATGCCAATAACGGCAACTGGCGGACGGCGCGCCGCTGGCAGCGATTCCTTTCCGGGTTGGCATCGACGCGGATCATCCGACACTGGCCGGACGCGCTCGCCGACGACGATCGGGCGATGCACGCCCGGCGCTCGGCGCCGGCGATCGCCGCATGGCGGGAAGTGCGTCGCCCGGGCGGCGTCGGGCTGATCCGGACCGGCAGCGACCTCTACCGGGATATCCTCGTCGATTCCGCCGCGCAGGCCTCGCTGCCGCTGGTCGGCGCGCTGGTGGTGCTGCTGGGACTCGGTCCGCTGGCTTTGCCAGCCGGCTTGCGTGGCAAAACACGGGAAATCTTCCAGTCGACCAGCAGCAGGCGGGCACTGCTCATGACTGATGGCTATCTCCTCGCGCTGATAGTCGGCCACCTGCGCGAGGAGAGTGTGCCAGAGACGCTATTCGCCGCCGCGCATGGTCTTGCCGGGGACGACGCGGTCCGCATCGACCACCTCGGCGATGCGCTCGACCCGCTGCTCGGTGAAGCCGCGCGCGCGACGATGGCGGAGTCCGCCAACTATCGCTGGCTGGGGGGCCAGCCGCACGCGGCGACCCGCCGCCGCATCCAGCGCGCGCACCTGCTGGTCCACGCCAGTCGCATCGAGGGTGGCGCGCACCTGGTCACGGAGGCGGTATGCAGCGGCACGCCGGTGATCGCCTCGGCGATCGATGGCAACATCGGCCTGCTCGGCACGGACTACGCCGGCCACTTTGCCTGCGGCGACGCGCCGGCTCTGGCGGAGCTGCTCGTCCGTTGCCGAGCCAGCCATGGCCACGCTGACGGCCTGCTGGCGCGGCTCGCGGCGCAGTGCCGGCAGCGCGCCGCGCCGTTTGCGCCGGCCGCCGAACGCTCCGCCCTGCGGCAGCTGGTGGCGGACCTGCTGGCCAGGCCGTCGAACGGCGCCTCGTAGATGCACCGTGCGCAACCAGCAGTCCTCAGGGACATCGTCCTCGTTGGCGGCGGCCACAGCCACGTCGTCGTTCTTGGCCGCTTTGCCATGCGCCCGGAGCCCGGCGTTCGCCTGACAGTGATCTGTACCGACACCCACACCCCGTATTCGGGGATGCTGCCCGGCTACATTGCCGGCCATTACCGTTTCGACGAAGTGCATATCGACCTCCGCCGGCTGGCCGAGTTTGCCGGCGCACGCTACTTCCGCGACGAGGTGACCGGTCTCGATCGGGCGCAGCGCAAGGTGCTCTGTCGGAGTCGCCCGCCGGTGGCCTACGATCGCCTGTCGATCAACATCGGGTCGATGCCGGCGGTGGATCGTGTCGAAGGCGCCGCCGAGCACGCCATTCCGGTCAAGCCGATTCGCCGTTTCAACGAGCGCTGGCTGGCCTTGCTCGAACGCGTTCGCCGGTACGCCGGGCAGACCACCATCGCGCTGGTCGGCGCCGGCGCCGGTGGCGTCGAACTGACGCTGGCGATGCAGTATCGCTTGCGCGGCGAGCTGCGGGCCCTGGGGCGCGATCCAGACGAACTGCGCTTCCACCTCTTCTCAGCCGATCGCGAGATCCTGCCGACGCACAACGCGCGCGTCCGGCAGGGTTTCGCACGGGTGCTGGCCGAGCGCGGCGTGATCGTCCATCGAGCCGCCGAAGTCTGCGCCGTCAGCAGCGGTCAGCTGCGCACTCGCAGCGGCGAGACGCTGGCGGCCGACGAGATCGTCTGGGTGACGCAGGCGGGTGGTGCCGTCTGGCTGCGCGACACCGGCCTGACGCTCGACGACAGTGGCTTCATCCGGGTCCGCGACAGCCTGCAGAGCGTCAGCGATCCGATGATCTTTGCCGCTGGCGACTGCGCGGCAATGCTCGATACGCCGCTCGAGAAGGCCGGCGTTTTCGCCGTTCGCCAGGGCCGGCCGCTGGCCGACAACCTGCGTCGCTCGGCGATCGAGCGGCCGCTGCTCGCCTACCGGCCGCAGGCGCGCTGGCTGGCGCTGATCAGTACCGGCGACCGCTACGCTGTCGCCTCGCGCGGCGCACTACATCTCCACGGCGCCTGGGTGTGGCGCTGGAAGGACTGGATCGACCGACGCTTCATGGCCAAGTTCAACGATCTACCGCCGATGGTCGCCAAACTAGCGGGCCGCTCGGCACGAGTTCCGCTCGACCCGGCCGAGTCGGCGCAGGCCTTCTCGGCGGTCGCCATGCGTTGCGGTGGCTGCGGCGCCAAGATTGGCGCGACGGTGCTGTCGCGGGCTCTGGCGGCGGTGCACCCGCTCGAACGCGACGACGTACTGATCGGTCTGCACGCTCCCGATGACGCCGCGATCGTGCGTGTACCGCGGGGCAAGGCGGTGGTCCATTCGGTCGACTTCTTTCGCGCCTTCATCGACGACCCTTGGCTGTTTGGCCGGATTGCCGCCAATCACGCGCTCGGCGACATCTTCGCGATGGGCGCCGAGGCGCAGACGGCGGCCGCCATCGTGACGCTGCCACCCGGCCTCGAGAGCAAGGTCGAAGAAACGCTGTTTCAGATGATGTCGGGTGCCGTTGAGGTGCTCAACCAAGCCGGCTGTGCGCTGGTCGGGGGCCATAGCGGCGAGGGCAGCGAACTGGCGCTCGGCTTTGCGATCAGCGGCCTGATCGACGAGGCGATGGCTACCGTGATGTGCAAGGGTGGCATGCGGCCGGGCGACTTGCTGATCCTCAGCAAACCGATCGGCACCGGTACGCTGCTCGCCGCGCACGCTCGTCTGCAGGCCAGCGGCCGCTGGATAGACCAGGCGCTGGCGTCGATGGAGCAGTCCAACCGACAGGCCGCGAAGTGCCTGCACGAGCACGGGGCGACGGCATGCACCGACCTCACCGGCTTCGGCCTTCTCGGCCATCTGGTCGAGATGACCCGCGCTTCGGGCGTCGACGCCGAGATCGACCTGGCCGCCTTGCCGCTTCTCGATGGCGCCGTGGAGACCTGCGAGGCGGGCACTCTCAGTTCGTTGCAGCCGGCGAACGTCCGCCTGGGCCGCGCCTTGCGCAATCAGCGGGAAGGCAGCGCGCATGCCTACTATCCGCTGCTGTTCGATCCGCAAACCGCCGGTGGCCTGCTGGCCAGCGTGCCGGCGGAGCGGGCGGGCGCGTGCCTTGACGCGCTGCGGTCGCTCGGTTACGCCAAGGCGGCGTGCATCGGCCGGGTGCTAGCAGCCGGCGACGAGCTTTCGCCGATCATGCTGAAGGCCTAGCAGCCTGTCGGATTGCGTCGTGCCAAGGCGCTGTTTTCCAGCGGGTGCAAGTCCCGCCCGGCAACTTTCGCTCCGGCCGGTAGCAACTGGAGCAGTCGTGGAGGTAACGAAGCGGCTGAAGCCTCTGGTGTAGAAGGTCCTGTAAGGGACTTGGCGACCACGCAGGCCGTAATGTGAAT
>NZ_JAPUVQ010000017.1:0-5844 GCF_029255145.1 Accumulibacter sp. | reverse complement strand
TGCCCACGGGCCGGGCGGCCCTCTCTTTGCGCCCTCAAACCGAAGTTGCAGGCTGCAGTTACCGCATTGCTCGCACCAGATTTATGTCGGCTTGTGGACGCCGGTTTCACCCCGGCGCCGACAGAACCCCAAGGGAGACATGGCATGACGGACGTACTGGCCCGGGTGGTGGCCCTCAAGACCACCCCGATTCCTGAACTCAAGAAACTGTGGCGTGACCTGTTCGACAACGATCCGCCGCCATACAACCGGCGATTTCTGGAGAACCGGCTTGCCTACCGCCTGCAGGAACTCGCCCATGGCGGACTGAAGACGAGCACCGTGAAACGCCTGGAACAACTCGGCGAGCAACTCGACGGCGGCAAGGCGCGGGTTCGCAGCCGGCGTGTGGATGAGCGCCCGGTGGCCGGGACCAAGTTGATCCGGGAATGGCAGGGCACCCCCTACGAGGTCGTAGTGCAGCCTGATCACTTCGAGTTTCAGGGCCAGCGGTACCAGTCGCTGTCGGCAATCGCAAGAGCGATCACCGGCACGGTCTGGAATGGCTGGATGTTTTTTGGCCTGTGCGCCCGGAGGCCGGCATGAGCGCCATCACCCGCAAGCTGCGCTGCGCAATCTACACCCGGAAATCGACCGAGGAAGGGCTGGAGCAGAACTACAACTCGCTCGACGCCCAGCGTGATGCCTGCGAAGCGTACATCGACTCGCAGAAATCCGAAGGCTGGGTGGCTCTGAGCGATGCCTACAACGACGGCGGATTCTCGGGTGGCACGCTCAACCGGCCTGCCATCCAGCGCCTGCTGGACGATGTCCGCGAAGGCCTGGTCGATGTGATCGTCGTCTACAAGATTGACCGCCTGTCCCGGTCGCTGGCCGATTTCGCGAAACTGGTCGAACTGTTCGACGCGCAGAAGGTGACCTTCGTGAGCGTCACGCAATCGTTCAACACCACCACGTCGATGGGGCGGCTGACGCTGAACATCCTGCTGTCCTTTGCGCAGTTTGAGCGGGAACTGGGTGGGGAACGCGTCAGAGACAAGATCGCCGCCAGTCGGGCCAAGGGGATCTGGATGGGCGCGATGTCACCGCTGGGCTACGATGTCGTCGAGCGGAAACTGGTGCCGAACGCCAGCGAGGCGGCTTTGGTCAAGCGGATATTCGAGCGGTACATCGCGCTCGGGTCGATGACCACCCTGTCGCGGGAACTGCGGGCCGACGGGGTAACGACGAAGTCGTGGACGACGCTCAAGGACACGACCCGTACCGGCAAGTTGATCGACAAGGGCTACCTGTACAAGCTCTTCAAGAATCCGGTGTTCATCGGCATCGCGGCGTACAAGGGCAAGCACTTCGCCGGGGAGCATGACGCGATCCTGGACCGTTCAGTTTGGGAGCAGGTGCAGGCGATGTTGGGTCGCGCGGAGCCGGAGCAACGTGCCCGGCAGAATCGGCCATCGCGGGCGCCTGCACTATTGAAGGGCCTGATCTTCGCCGATGATGGTTAGGCCATGACGCCCGGCGCCACCCACAAGGGCGACGAGGTCTATCGCTACTACGTGAATACTGCCTCGATGAAGATCGGCAAGGACGCCTGCTCGGTGTCCCGTGTGCCAGCCGGCGAGATCGAGGCGGCGGTGGTCGCGCAGGTCCGGAAGGTCTTGCAGGCGCCCGAGGTGATGTCGCAGGCCATCCGGGAAGTGCTGGCCCTTGATCCCACCGCCGATGCGCAGGAAACCATTCTGACCCTGCAATCCATCGAACCGGTGTGGGACGAACTTTTCCCCGCCGAGCAGGCCAGGATCATTCAACTACTGGTGGAACGGGTCACCGTCAGCCCCACCGGCCTGCGCATCGACATGAAGACGGCGGGGATGCGGGATCTGATCCGGTTGGTCATGCCAGGGAGGAAGGCCGCGTGATGGACAGCGATGTCATTTCTGTTGATCTGCCAATGACCTTCAAGCGGCGGGGTGGACGCAAGGTGATCGTATTGCCGGATGGGACTCACGGCAACCCAGCACCGATGGCCACCATCGACAATACGATGATCAAGGCGGTCGCGCGGGCATTTCGTTGGCAGAAACTGCTGGAGAACGGTACCTACGGTTGTCTGGACGAGATCGCCAAGGCGGAAAAGATCGGGCCTTCGTTCGTGAGTCGCGTCATTCGGTTGGCCTTGCTGGCGCCGGATATCGTGGAAGCCATACTTGCGGGGAAACAGCCTGCGACCCTGACGCTGAAGGACTTGATGCAGCCGTTTCCGCTGGAGTGGGCGAGGCAGCGGGAGCGGTTTGGCGTTGAGGCGAGACGGTGAGTTCATACTGTTGCCAACAAATAGATCTGTCCGGTTCTGTAGCAAATGAATTGTCCGCTGTGACCGGGGCGGGGAAAGCGGTGGAGGGCGTAGCCCGGAACCGATTGCCCCGCCCCGGGTGGCCGCGGCGGACCTACGCAGCTGCCTTCAAACTCAGAGGTATGGCGTTGCCGGCCGGATCATAGTCAGCAAGCTTGCGCGGGCCGTGGAAAATCGCCAGCGTGTGGTCCGTACGGCGCAGCACCGTCACCTTGGCCTTGACGTGGTGGCAGCGATGGCGATCGGCGGGGATTTGCAGTTTCATCCCCTCGAAGCTGACGCAGTTGTCGATTACAATCGCCATCGGTGCTGCCCTTCAGACCTACAGTCCAGCGAGCTTTGTCTGCCGACTACAGGCTTGCGGTTGAGGAAGGTATTGTCGGCGCGGCAAGTGAATGCCCTGTCAGTTCAGAGACGTAGAATGCAGCACTCGACTTGGACCGAAGCGGAAAAGAAGATCGCGAGACGCGTGTTCAACGCACCGCTCCAACGCGAACTGGTACAGGTCATGGCGGAGTTCAAGAGGCGGGCCGCTGGCGCCAGTGACCCAGACGACATGTGGTCAGTCCAGGAATACCTGGCGGAAACCCGACGTCAGATCGACACGAAGTACGACTTTCGTTACTCGCAATTGCTTATCGTCTTCGGACGGCTGCTGCAAGAGAACAGTATCGAAGAGGGCGATCTCTCTGGTCTTTCGGACGAAAAGCTCAGGTATGTGCGGAGCGTCGCGTCCCTGTGAGCAAAAGGTAATCAGAAGTCTCTTCGGCACCGAGCGGGATCCGAATTGGCACAGGGAGGTTCGCCTGCCACCACACCACCCACCGTGCGGCTGCTCAGCAGACCGTTCAACCACAGGTCGCGTGTCATTCGACACCGCCAAACCACGTAGAATGTCGGCATGACCCGTTCCGAACTCATCATTCGCCTCGCCGCATACCCACACTTCGCGCAACTCACCGCCAAAGACGCTGAACTCTCGGTCAAGGCCATCCTCGACGGCATGATCGAAGCACTGGCCCGCGGCGGTCGGATAGAAGTCCGCGGTTTCGGCAGCTTCGGTTTGAATCACCTGCCACCGAGGATCGGCCGAAATCCCAGGACCGGCGTCGTGGTGCCAGTGCCCGCGAAGTGGGTGCTGCACTTCACGCCGGGGAAAGAACTACGAGAGAGAGTGGAGCCCAGCAAATGACCTTCAAGATTGGTCGGAATGATCCCTGTCCATGCGGCAGCGGCAAGAAATACAAGCAGTGTTGTGCAAAAAACCCCGCACAGTTCGTTGAACCAGAACGGAAAGGCCATGCCGGAGCCGTGGAGCGTGCCATCGACTGGCTGATGAACAAGCACCGCAAGGCCGTCAGCGTCGCCCTTGCAGAAATGCTCTTCGATGAATTGAGCCCCGAGGAGGAAGATGCTCTGAAAGCTCAAGACCTGGAGACCTGGAACAGCATTCAACTCAACGCCACAGAATGGCTCTTGGCCGAGGGCGAGATTCTGGTGCATGGCGAGCCCAAGCCAGTCTCGGAGTACCTGCTCGGTCCGGGCGGACCGCTCTTCACGGTGGGTCAACGCCGCTGGATCGCGCAGTTGGCTGAGCGCCCTTTGCGCCTCTACGACGTGACCGACGTGGTTCCCGGCCAACAACTGACGCTCTGCGATTCGCTCGACGCAGAAGCGCCGCCGATCATCGTGCGCGAGAGATCGGGAAGCCAGGCCTCCCTACTGGGAGTCCGGATTGGCGTACGGATCATGGAAGTCGATGATCATTACGAATTGTCTGGCGCTGTATACGCGTTTACGCATCTTACCGGCCCGGCTGTCGTGGCGAGAATGCGCAAGGCCATGGATCACTTCGACGGGCAAGCGAGCGACCTGCCGCACCTGTTGAGTTCCATCCTCCAGCGCCAATGGCTCGCACAATTTTTCGCTCCGGTGCCGATGCCAGCGTTCAGGGACGCCTACTCTGGCGAGCCCATGTTGCTGATCACGGACCACTATCGCGTCAAGGATTGGGCGGCCTTGACGCAGTCCTTGTCTGCGCAGAGCGACGTCGACGGTGATCGCGAGTCCGCCTGGAATCGTTTCATCGACTGCAAGGATGGAGAGACCCGCTCGGTGGCGACGATCAATGTCGAGACCAGTGCCGACAGGGTCACCGTCTTCTACAAGACGCAGCGCTACGCAGATGAAGGTCGCGTCTGGTTCGAGTCCGTTGCTGGCGATGCAGTTCGATTCCTGTCTCGCGAATTGTCCGACCCCGCAGGACTGCTCCTCAACATGCCTGCCGGTCAACCGGCGAAGCCCGCAGACGCTGACGGGGATTTGTCACCAGAAGCGCTCGCCGAACTGGTGGAAGACACACTCCGGCGGATGTACGCCAAGTGGCCCGACGAACCCATCCCGGCGCTCGCTGGCAAGACCCCTCGACAGGCGATCGACACGCCCGCGGGGCTGGAGCGTGTGAAGGGATTGCTGCGCCTGTATGAAGCCAGCGAAAAGCAGCAAGCGGCACAGCAGGGGCGACGCACGATTTCGTTCGACTTTCTATGGCAGGCGCTGGGGATCTCGCGCCACGGCGCAAGCGAGTGAAGAAGATGAACGAAGAACAAATTGCCGCCGTCGCAAAGGTTCTGGCCAAGTGGAATCCACTCGGGACTGCCGCACAGGAGGTACCGGACCTTGACGGATACAGGGTCGAGGCAGCAGACATCATCTTCGGGCTCAAGATACGCGGCCGTTCCGTAAGAGCGGAGCAGTTCGTTGCGGACGTTCTCAACCAAGCGTTTGATCTGAGCCTTGACTCGAAAAGCTGTAACCCGCATGCGAAGGAAATCTTGGCGATTCTTCAACAGAAAGGTTCCTGACCATCGCACGGTGAAGGACTTGATGTGTCGGTTTCCGGTGGGGGACATGCAGAACACCCGCCCGATCCTGGACCCCGTCAAGACTTGCCTGTCGTGAGCAAATGTTCCTTCAGTTTCGACCAGCGCCGTTCCACCTGCTTGCCCTTGACCGCCATGGCAAGTGCTCCTTTCTGGCCGACCAGTACGATCAGGCTCTTGCCGCGTGTGATGCCCGTGTTGATCAAATTCCGGCTTCACGCGAGAAGCGACTTGCCGGTGCAAGATGCAGAGTGCACTCCCTGTACTTCGCGGTTCCAGCTACCGCCCTAAGGTAAGCCCGTTTCTTGGTTAAACGCTGGATGAGGCCAAGTCACGCGCTGCAACCAAGTCTAGCCTTCTTGAAGCAAAGCTATCGAAGAACAAGCGGTCTGGCAGCGCCCAGTCCCATTTCTCGGGCGTACCAATTTCACGTCGTCTGAGGATGTTCGATGGATCGGGAAGTGGCGCGGCAGCGATTGCAGCCAAGGTGTTAATTCGCGCCGCTATAAGGCCATTTCGGTGGCGGCGTAATGAGGCCACTGGACTCGCGGCGCAATGAGGCCAGAGCAATCGCGGCGCAATAAGGCCACGTAGAAGGCAAGTAGAGGC
>NZ_JAPUVQ010000016.1:0-87058 GCF_029255145.1 Accumulibacter sp. | reverse complement strand
TTTAACAGCGTTATTTTAAGAACAGCCAGAGTCTCCCTCAATCTTCATCGCCCAAGTCTGCCAATCCTCGTGCGCCAACCTACGCCAACAGCCCCCTTGCGTGGGTTTGAAATGAGAACTGCTGCTAGTCGGTACGCCGGCTGGCAGTTGGCTGAGCGTTGACTTACCATTACGGGTCGCCGTCCGCGAGGGGTGGCCGCTGCTGCCGCCGCACCGCCCGGGCAAGGCGAACCGACCCTGCCGATCCGTCGAGTCGATTGATGAACAACGCGTTTCGCCTTTCCTCACTGGTCCGGCCAGCGCTGCCAGCGCTGCCGGTGCTGCTGCTCGCCGCTTGCGCAACCGCGCCGGGAAGCGGCGAATCCGGACCATCGTGGGACAGCCTGAGCACGGAGGTGCAGCTCGCCGAGCCTGGCGAGCATGAGGTGGTGGTAGTGATCAACAACAACGCCGTGCTCGGCAATCACGCCGGGATCTTCGCCGGGGCGCGCCTGAGTGACCCCGCCGGCAGTTACCGTAACGTTGGTTCGCAGCTGCCCGACCGGCAACACGCCCGTCTGGCCGATTACGTCGCCTATCAGATGGTCGATGGCCTGCGCATCCGCGTCTATCGCTTCACGCTGCCCGAGCCGCAGTTCGCGGCCGTGGTCTCGCGGCTGCCCGAGGCCGACCACGCGCTGCCGCTGTTCTGTGGCGCGGCGGTGCAGAACGCGATTGCCGGAATCGGGCCGTTCCGCGGTATTGAAGCCACCTGGTGGACGTCGCCGGCCGACCTGGCCCGGCTGCTTGATTCGCTGACCGGCACCCGGCAGGCAGCCGGCGTCTGCCTGTGGGCCGACGGGCGGCCGTGCCGAGCAGCAAGCGAGGGGCGTTGAGCGGGCACCACCGCCGGCGCCGCGCAAACCGGCCCCCAGCCGGCGGCGCCCGGGCTTACGCGGCGTCCTCGTCGATCGGTACGCAGGCGCAGAACAGGTGGCGGTCGCCATGCACGTCGTCGACCCGATTGACGCTCGGCCAGAACTTGTTGTCGGCGACCCAGGGCAGCGGCAGCACCGCTTCCTGGCGGCTGTACGGTCGGTGCCAGTGGTCGTCGACGATGTCGGCCTGCGTATGCGGCGCGTTCTTCAAGGGGTTGTCGTCGGCCGGCCAGCGACCGCTTTCGATCTGTCGGACTTCTTCGCGGATACTGACCATCGCGGCAATGAAACGGTCGAGTTCGGCTTGCGATTCCGACTCGGTCGGCTCGACCATCATCGTCCCGGCGACCGGGAAGCTCACCGTCGGCGCGTGAAAGCCGTAATCCATCAGCCGCTTGGCGATGTCGGTCTCGGAGACGCCGGTTTTCGCCTTGAGCGGCCGGATGTCGAGGATGCATTCGTGCGCCACCCGGCCATTGCTGCCGGTATACAGCACCGGGTAGTGCTCCTGCAGCTGCCTGGCGACGTAGTTGGCGTTGAGGATCGCCACCTGCGTCGCGCGCGTCAGGCCGCTGCCGCCCATCATCGCGATGTACATCCACGAAATCGGCAGGATCGACGCCGAACCCCACGGCGCCGCGGCGACCGCACCCTGACCCGGATGCGGCCCGTGGACCGGCTGCACGCTGTGGTTGGCCATGAATGGCGCGAGATGCGCCTTGAGGCCGATCGGCCCCATCCCCGGACCGCCGCCGCCGTGCGGGATGCAGAAGGTCTTGTGCAGATTCATGTGACTGACGTCGGCTCCGATCAGCGCCGGTGAGGTCAGCCCGAGCTGGGCGTTGAGGTTGGCGCCGTCCATGTACACCTGGCCGCCGTTGGCGTGCACGATGGAGCAGATTTCCTTGACCGCTTCCTCGAAGACGCCGTGCGTCGACGGGTAGGTGATCATCAGGCAGGCCAGGTTGGCGGCGTGCTCAGCGGCCTTGGCGGTCAGGTCGGCGAGGTCGATGTTGCCCGAATCGTCGCAGTTGACCACCACCACCCGCATTCCGCACATCTGCGCGGTCGCCGGGTTGGTGCCGTGCGCCGAACGCGGGATCAGGCAGACCGTACGCTGCCCTTCGCCGCGGCTGGCGTGGTAGCGGGCGATCGCCACCAGGCCGGCGTATTCGCCCTGTGCGCCGGAATTCGGCTGCATGCAGATGGCGTCGAAACCGGTGATCGCCTTGAGCCACTGCTCGAGTTCGCCGATCATCTGCAGGTAACCCTGCGCCTGTTCGATCGGCGCGAAAGGGTGGATGTCGGCGAACTGCGGCCAGCTGATCGGGATCATCTCGCTGGTCGCGTTGAGCTTCATGGTGCACGAGCCGAGCGCGATCATCGAGTGGTCGAGCGCCAGGTCCTTGTTCTGCAGCTTCTTCAGGTAGCGCAGCATCTCGTGTTCGGTGTGGTGGGTGTTGAACACCGGATGTCGGAGGATCGCGTCCCGGCGCAGCAATGCCGGTGGCAGGCTGGCGTCGGCGTGCCGCAGCAGCTCGTCGATCGGCTCGAGGTCGATGCTGATCTCGGCCAGCAGCTTGATCAGCAGGCCGATGTCCGCCGCCGAGGTCTTCTCGTTCACCGCCACGCCAAGGACACCCGGCGAGACCTGGCGAAGGTTGTAGCCCGCTTCGAGGGCCTCCTTGTAGGCGCTCAGCGCACGCCCGCCGAGGTCGACATGCACGGTGTCGAAGAAGCGCCGGGTCAACACGTTGATCCCGGCCCGGCGCAGGCTTTCGGCCAGGATCGCGGCCAGCCGGTGGACCCGTTGGGCAATGCTGCGCAGCCCGTGTGGACCGTGATAGACGGCGTACATGCCGGCAATGTTGGCGAGCAGGACCTGCGAGGTGCAGATGTTGGAGTTGGCCTTTTCGCGCCGGATGTGCTGTTCGCGGGTTTGCAGCGCCATGCGCAGCGCCTTTTTGCCGCGGCTGTCGACCGACACGCCGATGATCCGGCCGGGCACCGAGCGCTTGTGCTCGTCGCGGGTGGCAAAGAAAGCCGCGTGCGGACCGCCGAAGCCGAGCGGAACGCCGAAGCGCTGCGACGATCCGAGCGCGATGTCGGCGCCCATCTCGCCTGGCGAGCGGAGCAGGACCAGCGCCAGCAGGTCGGCGGCGACGGCGACGATGCCGCCGCGCGACTTGACGGCAGCGATCGCGCCGCTGAGGTCGCCGACTTCACCCCGGTCATTCGGGTACTGGAACAGCGCCCCGAAGACCTCCTGCTGGGCGGCCACCTCGGGTGAGTCGAAGAGCAGCTCGAAGCCGAAGAAGGCGGCCCGCGTCCTGATCACGTCGATGGTTTGCGGGAAGCAGGCGGCGTCGACAAAAAACCGGTTCGACTTCGACTTGCTCAGCCGCCGGGCCATGGTCATCGCCTCGGCCGCAGCGGTCGCTTCGTCGAGCAGGGAGGCGTTGGCGAGTTCGAGGCCGGTCAGGTCGATGACCATCTGCTGGTAGTTGAGCAGGGCCTCCAGGCGACCCTGGGCGATTTCGGCCTGGTAAGGCGTGTAGGCGGTATACCAGCCGGGGTTCTCGAGGACGTTGCGCAGCACCACCGCCGGGGTCAGCGTATCCGCATAGCCCATGCCGATCAACGAGTGCTGCACGACGTTGCGGCTGGCCATTTCGCGCAGCGCCTCGAGTGCTTCCTTTTCCTGGCGCGGCTCGCCGAGCGCCAGCGGCGCGCTCAGGCGAATCGCCGCCGGGACCGTCTGGTCGACCAGTTGTTCGAGGCTGGCAGCGCCGATGCTGGCCAGCATCGCGGCCACTTCCCTGGCGTCGGGACCGATGTGGCGCTGCAGGAAATCGTCGCGCTGTTCGAGTTCGGCGAGGGTCGGGGAGGGGGGCATGGCATCCATGGCGTCATCCGGTGGTGGTGCGGTGGTGCTGCGTTTCGCTCGGCCTAAGCCGCGTCTACGAGTTGCTGGTAAGCGGCGGCGTCGAGCAGCGCGTCGAGGTCGGCGGCGGCAGCCGGCCTGAGCCTGAACAGCCACGCCGCGTAGGCGTCCTGGTTGACCACTTCCGGAGCGTCGGCGGCGGCCTGGTTGACCTCGACGACGCTGCCCGCAACCGGCGCGTAAACGTCCGAAGCAGCCTTGACCGATTCAACGACGGCTGCCTCCTGCTCGGCGGCGAGTTCGGCTCCGAGCGCTGGCAGTTCCACGAAAACGAGGTCGCCGAGTAGTTCCTGGGCATGGTCGGTAATGCCGACGCTGATCGTGCCGTCGGCTTCGGCCCGGATCCATTCGTGACTCCGGGTGTATTTGAGGTCGGCGGGAATGTTCATCTGTTCTCCTGGGAAGTAAGGTGAAGTTTTGTGTCTTGATAAATGAAACTAAACGAGAATATTGCCGTTTCTCACAAAGCATGGCTTGACGACCCTGGCGGCGAGAAGCTTGTCGCGGATCGCGACTTCGACGCTATCGCCGATCGCCACGGCGAGCGGCAGGCGGGCCAGGGCGATCGCCTGCTGCATCGTCGGCGAGAAGCTGCCGCTGGTGATTTCACCGTCGCCGTGACTGCTGATCACCCGCTGGTGGGCGCGCAGCACGCCACGGTCGCGCAGCACCAGGCCGAGAAACTGGTGGCGCCGGGGCTTGGCAAGAAGGGCCGTCTTGCCGACGAAGTCGCGCGGCGCGAGCAGGTCGACGGTCCATGCCAGGCCGGCGTCGAGTGGCGAGACGGTTTCGTCCATGTCCTGGCCGTAGAGATTCATTCCGGCTTCGAGTCGCAGCGTGTCACGCGCTCCGAGGCCGCAGGGCCGCACGCCGGCGGCGGCGAGCGCCTGCCACAGGCCGTCGGCCTGGTCGGCGGGCAGGGCGATCTCGTAACCGTCTTCACCGGTATAGCCGGTTCGGGCAATCAACAGCTCGCCGCTGACCGCGGCGAAGAACGGCTTCAGCGGTTCGCACGCCGCTCGGCAGCCGGGCAGCGCGTCCCAGACCTTCTGGCGGGCGTTCGGTCCCTGCACGGCAATCATCGCCAGCGCACCGGCACCCTGGCGACGCGCGGTGAGGGTCACCGCCAGCTGCCAGTCGTCGAGGCGGGCGCCCATCCACGCCAGATCCTTCTCGGCGGTGCCGGCGTTGATCACCATCCGGTAGTTGCGGTCGTCGAAGTAATAGACGATCAGGTCGTCGATCACGCCGCCGTCTTCGTTGAGCATCGCGCTGTACAGCGCCTTGCCGGAGACCTTCAGCTTGTCGATGTTGTTGGCGATCAGGCGACGCAGGAACGCCGCCGCGTCGTCGCCCTCGATATCGACCGCGCACATGTGCGAAACGTCGAACATGCCGGCGTCGCGGCGCACCGCCTGGTGCTCCTCGATCTGCGAACCATAATGGAGGGGCATCTCCCAGGCACCGAAATCGACCATTCGTGCGCCGCTTCGGCGATGGCAGTCGTTGAGGACCGTTTTCTGCATGGTGTCAATTCCTTGGGAGAGTTTGTTGAGGCGGATTCCAGAAACGAAAAAGGGGCGAACCCGTAGCGAGTTCACCCCCCTGTCCATGTACCTGAGAGATTTTCGGGCCGCCAGGTGAATCGCAGCCGCGTTGCCCCATCGGTGGGCGCTTCGCCGGAAGCGAGCGCCGCTCTCCAGAGTTCATTGCACGAACGGTCCTTTTGCCTGAGCGTTTCCGGGTGGATTGCGCCTTCGGCGGCGGCTCTGCCGCGCTCTCCCATTCGCGCCGCAACTATAGCGCGTCGCAAGCAGTGCTCGCAAGCGCAGCGGGCACCGGCTGCGTCGAGTTTGACCCGGGCTGGCGCGCACAGGCGGGCCTGGGTGACGGACTGGCCAGCGCCCCTGCCGCCTGCCGCAGCGGCACGACCCAAGCCTGAAATCCCGCGTTATCGGGGAATCATCGTCACCCCGTTCAACGACCAACGGAACTCACCGCCCGGCCATCCGCGTTGTCGTGATCATTTTGCGTGGAGCAGGCATGCATGGACAACCAGGCCCCGGCAAGCGACGACTTCGATACCCCGTGGAAAGACGCGATCACACGCTACTTCCCCGAGTTCATGGCCTTCTCCTTGCCGCTGGCCGAGGCGGAAATCGCCTGGCGACAAGCGCACGTCGCCCTCGACCAGGAACTCGCGCAAGGTCGTCCAGGATGCCGAACTTGACAAGGGCCTGCTGGACCGCCTCGTCCAGGTCGCCGGCCGGGACGGCGGTGAGCAATGGGTCTGTATCGACATCGAGGTTCAGGGTCAGCACGACGCCAACTTCCCCGAACGGCTGATCACCTACAACTACCGGCTCTACGACCGCTACCGCCGCCCGGTCGCCAGCCTCGCCGTGCTGGCCGACGAAAGCGACAACCGGACGCCGACCCACTTCGGCTACCGACTGTTCGGCTGCGAAGTCGGCATCCGCTTCCCGAGTGTCAAGATCCTCGACTACGCCGACCAGGCCGAAGCGCTCGAGGCCGATCCCAACCCCTTCGCCCTGGTCACCGCCGCGCATCTGTTCACGCGCAAGACAAGGGGCGACCCCGAACAGCGCCATGCGGCAAAATGGAGGCTGGCCAAGCTCCTCTACGAACGCCCCTGGGACAAGCAGCGCATCATCGACCTGTTCAGCGTCATCGACTGGCTGATGCGCCTGCCGACCGAACTCGAGAAGCGGCTGATGCAGGAGGTCTACACACTGGAAAGGAAGGTCACCATGCCCTACGTCACCTCTGCCGAACGCTTCGGCAAAAAAAAATGGATTGCAGCAAGGCAGGCAAGAAGGGGAGGCTGCGCTTCTGCAGAGCCAACTCGCGCGTCGCTTCGGCACTCTGCCTGACGCTGTCCGCACCCGGCTTACCAGCGCCACTGTCGATCAGCTCGAAAGCTGGGCGACCAAGGTGCTCGACGCCGAATCCCTGGACGGCGTCTTCGATCGGGATTTCGTACCCGATCCCCAGCGCGCCACAACGCCCCGCGCAACGACTGTGACGGAGGTGCAGTCGTCATTGCGAGCGCAGCGAAGCAATCCATGGGGTGCGCAGCGGTCGCCCGCAGCCAACAGGGCTTCGCGGGGGGTTGATCTTGGGGGGGTGTTGAACATGGGCGAAGGTCAACGAGACCGCCGCCAGCGAGGACTGCGAACCCCGTCGGAAGACGCGATCAGGCGCTGCTGTCCAGAGTTCGTGGCCTTCTATTTCCTGGTGGCCGACGCCGAAATCGGCCGGCAGCCAGCCTATCCCTTGCTCGAGCAACTTGCTAGTTGACGATCGAGACTGGATCCGGAGGTACTCACCGCGCTGTCTGACGTTCCGTTCCTGTCCCGCCGGATCTTGCCGTTTCCGACGCGGCGATCATCGGCCGCCACGCCAGCGCGACGTTGATGATCGCACGCACGGGAAAGCACCCGTTTCGCGAGTTCGAGCAAGCCGTCAAGCGCCTGAATCAGGCCGGGGTCAAGGTCAAGGGCTTCGTCTATCGCTAGGCCGACAGGGCCAGCGCTCATTTCTTGCCGTCGTCGATCCCCGGGCCGTCGCCCGCTGCCTGCTGGCCAGCGCGCCGCCGGCGCGCTTCGTAGAGACAGACGCCGGTGGCGACCGAGACGTTGAGGCTGGCGACCGATCCCAGCATCGGGATGTTCACCAGCTGATCGCAGGTCTCGCGCGTCAGTCGGCGCAGGCCGTCGCCTTCGGCGCCGAGTACCCAGGCACACGCCGTCGGCCACTGCGCACGGTAGAGATCATCTGGCGCATCGGCGTCGGTGCCGACGATCCAGATGCCGCGCTCCTTCATTTCGCGCAGGCTGCGGGCAAGATTGGTCACGGTGATATACGGCACCGTTTCGGCGGCGCCGCTGGCCACTTTCACCGCCGTTTGCGTCAGTCCGACCGCCCGGTCCTTGGGCGCGACGACCGCGTGTGCGCCGACGGCGTCGGCGACCCGCAGGCAGGCGCCGAGGTTGTGCGGGTCCTGGATGCCATCGAGCACCAGCAGCAAAGCCGGCTCGCCGAGCGTATCGAGAACGTCATCGAGCGTCACGTGGCGCTGCGTCGTGTCTACGGTGGCGATCACCCCCTGGTGCCTGGCGCCGGGCGCCATCGCTGCCAGGCGCGCCGCGTCGACCGGCAGCACGCGCACGGTGGCGAACTCGGCATGACGAACGAGGTCACGTACGCGCGCGTCGTGGCGACCGGCGTCGACGTAGATCTCGCGGATGGCGCCGGGGTCGTGGCGCAACTTGGCGAGGGTCGCGTGAAAACCGAAAATCAGGCGTGACTGCTGGGACATGAACAGGTGGCCGGTAGGGGGAGGCCGCGATTCTAACAGCTCGCCGCCGGCCTGTCGGTCTGCCCGGCAGCGTGCGCGCGCCGGCATGGCCGGGCAGCACGAGACGGCGCTGCAGCCGTCCTTCGGGCGGAAGCAGTCAGCTATTCTCTTGCGGCGATCGCTTCCAGGGTTCGCGAGCGCCAGTCGAGGACGGCCGTGCGGATGCGCATCTGTTCGCCCAGACGCGGAAACTCGGCGCGTATGACGTCGGCGGCGAAGGTCGACAGGAAGCGCGACTTGAGCTCGGCGCGTGCGCGGTCGACGCCGATTTCGTCGTAGGGTACCGATGCCAGCAGCAGAAATCCGTCGTTCGGGATCCGTCCGCGCTCCATGTTCGCTTCGATGATTGCCGCCGCCTTGCGGATCGGCACGTCGAGGTTGGGGCTGTAGGGGCCGATGATCAGCGCGATGTTCGGGGTGTGCAGGAAGTCGAAGCCGCGACCCAGGCAGATCATCCACTCGCGGTGCTCGATGTCGAGCAGGCGCTCGCCGACGCGAATCTGCGCGCGCACGCCCTCGATGTGTTCGAGGTTGCCGTAGAGCAGCGGCAACAGGTCGTCGCGCATCCGTTCCGGCATGTCCGGCAGCAGCGCGGCAAGGCGCAGCGGCAGAGTCGGCCGGTCGGCGGCGTTCAGCGTCGCGAGGTGCAGCTTGTCGCCGCCGGTGCCGTGGACGACCAGCGCGTCCTCGTCGGTTTCGAAGCCGCAGACCAGCGGGTAGACGGTGCCGTGATCGCTGCCGAAAATGTGTTCGACCTGGCGGCGGATCTCGTAGGTATGGGCGATCGCCGCGGCGGTGTCGTACGCGAAACCGGCACAACCACGCCGGGGGTCACCTTGCGAGTAGTGGTAGGTGACCAGGACGACGACGTGCCGGCCGGCGCTGACGACGCGCTGCATGTGGTGCGCGAGGACCTCGCCAAGGTGTGGCCAGCCGAGGTCGAAGATCCCGCCCAGGTTGCGAAAGGGCATCAGCAGGCCGACCGGCGTGTTGGTCGCGACCGGGATGTTGATCCGGCCGTCCATGCACTTGAGGACGGCGATCGCCGTCGGGTGCGCGGCCAGGTAGCGCTCGCGCGTCAGCCACGCTTCCGGGCTGCGAAAGATCGCCGCATGCCGGTCGGCCAGGCCGAACAGCCAGTCGATGCGCTCGCCGATCGGCTTGGCGTGGATGTCCATGACCAGACGCTCCCCAGAGTGACGACGTGGCCGCGCGCCGGCCGGGCGTTTCACCAGCCGGCGAGCCGGTGAACGAGCTGCAGTATCGTCGGCGCCGCGGCGCAGGTCAAACGCTGCGCTGGCGGCCGGCCAGTGTCCGGCGGCTGGCCGGTCCCGAACCGCTCAGATCAGCATGCCGGCGCCGACGGTGTTGTTCGACGACTCGTCGATGACGATGAACGCACCGGTGCCACGGCTTTCCGCGTAAGGGTCGGCGAAGATCGGCTGCGCCAGCTTGAAGCTGACGCGCGCGATGTCGTTCATCGTCAGCCGTTCGGCGGGCTGCTGTTCCATGCTGTTGATGTCCACCCGGAAGGCGATGCCGGCGAGCAGCGCCTTGCTGTCGCGCGTGGTATGGCGAATGAGGTACTTGCGGCGCGGGTCGAGCGGCGACTCCGAGAGCCAGCAGAGCATGGCGTCGATCTGTTTGCTGACCCTCGGCAATTCGCCGGTCTTGACGATCATGTCGCCGCGCGAGATGTCGATCTCGTCGGCGAGCAGGATGGTCACCGACTGTTCGGCGACGGCGTGCGGCAGCGATTCGCCGAGTACCTGGATGTCCCTGACCCGCGTTTCGAGCCCCGAGGGCAGCACCGTCACGGGGTCGCCGATCGTCAGTTCGCCGGACTCGACGCGGCCCATGAAGCCGCGATAGTCGTGCAGCTCGGGGTTGCCGGAATCCTGCGGGCGGCAGACGTATTGCACCGGGAAGCGGAACTTCTCGGCGTGCGCGCTGTGGACCGCCGGGGTGGTTTCGAGCAGCTCGAACAGCGTTGGCCCAGCGTACCAGTTCAGCCGCTCGCCGCGATCGACGATCATGTCGCCGAGCAGCGCCGACATCGGGATGAAGCGCACGTCTGCAATCCCCAGTTTGCCGGCAAAAGCCAGATACTCGGCCTTGATTCGTGCAAAGACTTCCGGCGAGTAGTCCACCAGGTCCATCTTGTTCACCGCCACGACGATCTGCGGAATCGCCAGCAGGTGCGCCAGGTACGAGTGCCGGCGGGTCTGCGCCAGCACGCCCTTGCGGGCGTCGATCAGGATGATCGCCAGGTCGGCAGTCGACGCCGCGGTGACCATATTGCGGGTGTATTGCTCGTGGCCCGGCGCGTCGGCGATGATGTACTTGCGCGTACCGGTAGTGAAGTAGCGGTAGGCGACGTCGATGGTGATTCCCTGTTCGCGTTCGGCCTGCAGGCCGTCGGTCAGCAGCGACAGGTCGAGTACGTCCAGGCCGCGTTTTTCCGAGGTCCGCTGCATCGCGTGCAGGGTGTCGGCGAGAATCGTCTTGCTGTCGAACAGCAGGCGGCCGATCAGCGTGCTCTTGCCGTCGTCGACGCTGCCGCAGGTCAGAAAGCGCAGCAGGCCGTTGTCGGGGACTGCTTCGAGGGGGAGTTGTTCGATCGCGGACATCAGAAATAGCCTTCCTTCTTGCGTTGTTCCATCGACGCGTCCGAGGTCTGGTCGTCGAGGCGGGTCGCGCCGCGTTCGGTGATCGTGGTGATCGCCGTTTCGGCGATGATCGCCGCGACGCTGTCGGCGTCGGACTCGACCGGCGCGGTGCAGGTGATGTCGCCGACGGTGCGAAAGCGGACCATCAGCTGCTCGACGGTGTCGCCGGCCCTGACTGGCGTCACCGCGGTGACCGGCAGCAGGCCGCCGGCGCGGCGCACGATCGGGCGGCGGTGGGCGAAGTAGATTGACGGCAGGGCCAGCTGCTCGCGCTCGATGTACTGCCAGACGTCGATCTCGGTCCAGTTCGAGATCGGGAAGACGCGCATGTTTTCGCCCTTGAAGCTGCGGGCGTTGTACAGGTCCCACAGTTCGGGTCGCTGGTTCTTCGGGTCCCACTGGCCGAATTCGTCGCGGAACGAAAAGATACGTTCCTTGGCGCGTGCCTTCTCCTCGTCGCGGCGCGCGCCGCCCAGGCAGGCGTCGAAACCGAATTCCTCGATCGCTTCGAGCAGGGTCACCGACTGGTGCTTGTTGCGCGGTTCGTCGGCCGACTTGAGGACCACCGTTCCGCGCGCCATCGAATCCTCGAGCGAGCGAACGATCAGCCGCTCGCCGAGTTCGGCGGCGCGCCGGTCGCGAAAATCGGTGACTTCCCGGTAGTTGTGGCCGGTGTCGATGTGCATCAGCGGGAACGGAAAGCGGCCCGGCCGGAAAGCCTTCTCGGCGATGCGCAGCATGCAGATCGAGTCCTTGCCGCCGGAGAACAGCAGCACCGGGTTGCTGCACTGGCCGGCGACCTCGCGCATGATGTGGATCGCCTCGGACTCAAGCCAGTCGAGGTGGGAAAGGGTGACGCTGGAGAGTGCTGCGGTGCTCATGATTGACCCGTGTGATTCGTGTAGTGATTCATGTCGTGTTTCGTTCGTCGATTAATCGTCCGGTTTTCAGGCGTGCCGGACGTGCAGGCCACATTCCTTCGATTCCGGATTTTCCCACCACCAGCGGCCGGAACGGACGTCTTCGCCCGGCGTTACCGGCCGGGTACACGGCGCGCAGCCGATGCTCGGGTAGAACTTGTCGTGCAGCGCGTTGTACGGCACCTGGTTGAGCTTGAGGTAGGCCCACACTTCGCGCTCGCTCCAGGCGCTGAGCGGGTTGAATTTTTCCAGACCGCGATCGCCGCTGCCGGCGTCGAAACTGCGGATCGGCAAGCCTTCGCGGGTCGCCGACTGCTGCGCACGCATGCCGGTGATCCAGGCCTTGCGGCCGGCCAGCGCGCGCTGCAGCGGTTCGACCTTGCGGATGTGGCAGCAGCCCTTGCGCAGTTCCACCGACTCGTAGAAGGCGTTGATGCCGTGCTCGCGGGTCCACGCTTCGAGTAGTTCGTGGCGCGGATAGTACAAGCGCAGCTTGAGGCCGTAGTGGCGCTGCAGCCTGGCGATCAGGTCGTAGGTTTCGACCGGCAGGCGACCGGTGTCGAGCGAGAAGATCTCGATGTCCAGGCGGTCGCGGACGATCAGATGGGTCAGCACCATGTCCTCGGCGCCGAGGCTGCTGGCAAAGGCCGCCGGCGAGAAGTCGTCGGCGATCTCGCGCAGCAGGCGGCGCGCCGCGTCGACCTTGGTGGCGACCGCGGTGAGCAGCGCCTGGTCGTCGAGATTGACGTGCACGCTCATGCCGCCTCCTGTGCGCCGCGCCGGCGGAAAAACGGTTGCGGCTGGTCGACCGCCGCCTGGTAGCTGTCGCTGAAGACGCGCAAGCCGGCCAGTGCCTGCTCAATGTCCTTGTCGGCGCGCAGCGCGAAGGCGTCGATGCCGCAGCGGCGCATGTAGAACAGCTGATCCTGCAGGACGTCGCCAAGCGCCCGGATTTCGCCCGTGTAGCGATAGCGCTCGCGCAGCAGGCGGGCGGTCGAGTAGCTGCGACCGTCGGTAAACTTCGGGAAATTGACGCCGATCACCGCCAGACGGTCGATGTCGTCGGCCAGTTTTTCGGGGCCCTGGTCGCTGTCCAGCCAGACGCCGAGTTGCCGGTGCGCGGCGACGACCTCGTCCCGGCGCGCCAGCCACACCGACAGCGGCAGCAGCACCGGTTCGGCGGGCAGGGCGACCGACGCGGGCGTTTCGCCTTCGGCGAGCGTCAGCACCTGCCAGTTGTCGTCGACGATCTGCTCGTTCCTGATGATCCTAGGCATTGACCACTTCCTTTTCTGTTGGCGCGACCTTGGCGGTACGGCGACGGTCGCGGCCGGCGTAGGCGCGGGCCTTGAACGGCTCGGCGCCGAGCCGCTGCCAGGTGTCGATGAAGCGCTCGCTGGCGGTTCGCTGTTCGAGATAGACCGTGATCAAGGCTTCGATGACCTCCGGCACTTCCTGCGCGTAGAACGACGGGCCGATCACCTTGCCGATCGCCGCGGCGTTGCCCTGCTGGCCGCCGACGGTGATCTGGTACCACTCCTCGTCGTTCTTGTCGACGCCGAGAATGCCGATGTTGGCGACGTGGTGGTGGCCGCAGGAGTTCATGCAGCCCGAGATGTTGAGCGAAATGTCGCCGATGTCGTACAGGTAGTCGAGGTTGTCGAACCGGTCGTGTACCGCCGCGGCGATCGGCAGCGAGCGGGCGTTGGCCAGCGCGCACAGGTCGCCGCCCGGGCAGCAGATCATGTCGGTCAGCAGACCGATGTTGGCCGTCGCCAGGCGGTGGCTGCGGGCGATTTGCCAGACTTCGTACAAATCGCGCTGTTCGACGTCGGCAAGCACCACGTTCTGCTCGTGGCTGACGCGCAGCTCGCCGAAGCTGAAGCGATCGGCGAGGTCGGCGACGGCGATCATCTGCTGCTCGGTGATGTCGCCGGGATTGACTCCAGGCGCCTTCAGCGACAGCGTCACGGCGGCGTAGCCCGGCGTCCTGTGGGCATGCACGCAACGCCTGACCCAGTTGGCGAAAGCCTTGTCGGTGTGCAGGCGCGCGGCATGCGCCGGGTCTTCAGCCGGCAGCGTCAGCCAGGCCGGTGGCGCGAAATGGTCGGCAAGGCGCGCGAACTCGGCGTCGGTGACCGTCGTCTCGCCGTCGCGCAGGTGCGCCCACTCGGCTTCGACCTGGCGCGCGAACTCCTCGGCGCCGAGCGCCTGCACGAGGATCTTGATGCGCGCCTTGTACATGTTGTCGCGGCGGCCGTAGCGGTTGTACAGCCGCAGGATGGCGTCGAGGTACGAGAGCAGATGCCGGCGTGGCAGGAAGTCGCGGATCGGCTTGCCGAGGATCGGCGTGCGCCCGAGGCCGCCACCGACGAAGACCCGGAAGCCGGTTTCGCCACGTTCGTCGCTGACCAGGTCGAGGCCGATGTCGTGCGCGCGGATCACCGCGCGATCCGCCGCCGCCGCATTGACCGCGATCTTGAACTTGCGCGGCAGGAATGCGAACTCGGGATGGAAGGTCGACCACTGGCGCAGCAGCTCGCAGTACGGGCGCGGGTCCTCCAGTTCGTCCGGGGCGACGCCGGCGAAGTGGTCGGTGGTGATGTTGCGGACGCAATTGCCCGAGGTCTGTACGGCGTGCATCTCGACGCTTGCCAGTTCGGCGAGGATCTCCGGCGTCTCCTCGAACTGCGGCCAGTTGAGCTGCATGTTCTGGCGCGTCGTGAAGTGTCCGACCGCGCGGTCGTAGCGGCGCGAGATCTCGGCCAGCTTGCGCAGCTGCGCCGACGAGAGCATCCCGTAGGGGATGGCGATGCGCAGCATCGGGCCGTGGCGCTGGATGTAGAGGCCGTTCTGCAGGCGCAGCGGACGCAGTTCGTCCTCCGAGAGTTCGCCGGCCAGATGGCGTGCGATCTGCCCGCGATACTGCTTGACGCGCTCGTCGATCAGTTGTTGGTCGGTACGGTCGTAGCGATACATGGGTCGCTCCTGTTATTGATGGATGAGGCTCTGGCTGCGCCGTGGCCGGGGTGGGGCCGTCGGCTCGCTACTGGGCGATCAGCTTGCCGCCGATCAAGACCAGCATGAACGCCAGGATCGGGCGGAGAATGCGGTCGGGAACCCTGGCCGAGGCATGGCTGCCGAGCCAGATCCCGGGCAGCGAACCGAGCAGCAGGCTGCCGAGCAGCGTCCAGTTGACGCTTCCGAGCAGCCAGTGTCCGAGGCCAGCGACCAACGTCAGCGGCACCGCGTGCGCGACGTCGCTGCCGATGATGCGGATCGTCGGCAGCCGCGGGTAAAGATAAAAGAGCACGGCGACACCGAGTGCCCCGGCGCCGACCGACGAGACGGTCACCAGGACGCCGAGCAGTGCGCCAAAAGCGATGGTGATCGGCGCCCGCAACTGCGTGTGCGCGCTGTCGCCGGCGTGCGCCAGCGCATGGTCCTGCAGCTTGTGGCGGAAAATGATCGAGCACGCGGTAAGCAGCAGGGCGACGCCCAGCGAGACCGACATGATGTGCGAGACCTCGGCGCTCTGCTTGGGCAGGAACGACAGCGCCCAGATCGTCAGCGCCGCCGCCGGGATGCTGCCGGTCGCCAGCAGCCGGGTGACGCGCCAGTCGACGTGCCCCTTTCGGGCGTGCACCACGGTGCCGCCGGCCTTGGTGATCGCCGCGTAGAGCAGGTCGGTGCCGACCGCCGTCGCCGGGTGGATGCCGAAGACCAGCACCAGCAGCGGCGTCATCAGCGAGCCGCCGCCAACGCCGGTAAGACCGACGATGGCGCCGACGACAAAACCCGACAAGGTGAACATCCAGTCCATGAGTGACACGCCACAGCGAAAAGGAGCGCGAATGGTAGCAGCCCCCGATTTGATCGAAAAAGAATATTCAGTTAGATTCTTATAACCAATGGCGATTAAGGGCGAGAATGAAACTCCAGCAACTGCGCTATCTCGTCGAAGTGGCGCGCCGCGGGCTCAATGTCTCGGACGCAGCGGCTGTGCTCTACACCTCGCAGCCGGGGATTTCCAAGCAAATCAAACTGCTCGAAGACGAACTCGGGGTGTCCGTTTTCGAGCGCAGCGGCAAACGCCTGACGGCGGTCACCGAGCCGGGCAGGGCGGTACTCGAAATCGCCGAGCGCATCCTGCGCGATGCCGAGAACATCCGGCGCGTCGGTGAGGAGTACGCCGGTGGCGACTCGGGCAGTCTGGTCATTGCCACCACGCACACGCAGGCGCGCTACGCCTTGCCCGGCGTGGTCAAGAACTTCGTCGACCGGCATCCCAGGGTCCGCCTGTCGCTGCGCCAGGGGCATCCGACGCAGATCGCCGAATGGGCGTTGAAAGGCGAGGCCGACATCGCCATCGCCACCGAAGCGCTCGACCAGTACCCGCAGCTCTTGATGCTGCCCTGCTACCAGTGGGTGCACTGCGTGATCGCCCCCGACGGGCATCCGATTCTCGGCGAGACCCGCTTGTCGCTGGCGGCCCTGGCGCGCTGGCCGTTGATCACCTACGACTCGGCGTTCGCCGGTCGCTCGCGGATCAACAAGGCATTCGAGCTGGCGCAAGTGACGCCCAACGTGGTGCTCACCGCCATCGACGCCGACGTCATCAAGACCTACGTCAGCCTCGGCCTGGGCCTCGGGATCATCGCCAGCATGGCCTTCGACCCGGCCCGCGACGCCGGCCTGCAGGCGCTGCCCGCCGAGCATCTCTTCGGCTCGAACACCACCCGCATCGGCCTGCGCCGCGGCAACCACATCCGTCGCTACGAATACGATTTCATCGAACTTTTTGCGCCGCAGCTGACCAGGAAAGCGGTTGACATGGCGATCGCCGGCGCACCACCGGGGGAGGAGTATCAGCTTTGAGCGGGCGTTGCCTGGCACCATGTCCTGGGCAGCGGCGATCCGCCGTGCGGGTCGATTGGCTGGCGGGGCTTCCGGAACAGAGCCGGACCTTCCCGCTGGAAGCACTTGACACCGTCTGCGCACCGGCTATAAACGCATCATGGCGTGCGCCGCATGCCGACACCGATGAGGAGATCCGGTCCGTGTCCAAGCAGCTGCTGATCTATGAATCCGCCGTGCCCGTGTCGACCACCCGCCACGCCGGGGCGTCCGTCGAGACGAACGACAGCTACGCCTTCTGCGCCGGCATCAATGCGGTGCCGCTGATGGCCATCGAGTTCCCGCGTGCGGCAGCCGAGTACGCGATCGTGTTCACCGCCCAGGGTGACGACCTGATGCCGGCGGCAGTGCTCGGCGTGCGCAACGAGCAGAATCTCTATCTGTCGGCCGATTTGCGCTGGAAGGCCGACTACATTCCGGCGTTCATCCGCCGCTACCCGTTCGTCTTCGCGTCCAGCGCCGACGGCAAGTCGCTGACGCTGTGCATTGACGAATCGCACCCCGGCTTCAACCGCGAAGGTCGTGGCAGCGCACTGTTCGGCGACGACGCCGAGCCGACGCCCTACGTGACCAAGGTGCTAGAGTTCCTGCAGGAGTACCAGGCGCATTTCGAGCGCACGCGCCTGTTCGGCAGCCACATCAAGGACTTGGGGCTGCTTGAGCCGATGCAGGCGACGGTCACGACGCCGAAGGGCGAGGCACTGTCGCTCGGCGGCTTCATGGTCGTCAGTCGCGACAAGCTGCGGGCGCTCGACGGCGAGACCTTGCAGCAGATGGCCAGGAACGACGAACTCGAACTGCTCTACGTGCACCTCGCTTCGCTGCGCAACTTCAACGAGGTCAAGGACCGGCTGCTCGGCACGCTCGCCGAGCAGCCTGCGGCAGAGGGGGCTGTTTGAGATCGCCGGGCGACTGCTCGCTGCCGACGATACGACCATCGATCGCGCCCTGGCGGGGGCTTTCGACTTGTTCGGCGGAACGAGCTCTGGCCGGGTGAAGGTCGGGACCATCGTTCCGGAGCGACTCGCGGTGCGTCTCGTCCGCTGGCTGCTATCCTCGTTTCTTGCCTTTGGGGTCTGCCGGGCCGACGTGCCGAACCCCGCGCAGGAATGCCGGCTGCGCAACGCCGCGATCTGCGAAGTGAACGGTGTGCGCCACGTCGTCGATGGGCCGTGCCCGGCAGCGGCGCGGACGATTCGACCGCCCGGCGACGAGCGCTGCGAAGGTGCGGAGCAAGGCCGCAGTCGCGGCGGATCGTTGCCCGCCGCGCGAACGGCAGTTGCCCAGGCGACGGAGTCCGGGTCGGCGTCCACGCCAACTCGGGATCTGGCCTGGGTCGGGCGCGTCGAGCGTTGGCTGTTGCCGCTGCTGCTGGCCGTCGGCGGTCTGCTGCTGTGCGGCCTGGCGCTGCTGCTCGTTCGCTGGCGACGCGCCTCTGGGCATGCGGGGAAAGCGCCTTCGAACCTTGGCCGTTGGCTGCTGCAGCTGGTCGTCGCGGCGGCTTGCGCAGTGCCTCTCGGCTACCTGGCGGCGCAGCTTGCCTTCCAGCGCGTTTTCTCGAGTGCCGACAATCACGATACCGCGCTGCCCTGGCTGCTGGCCGCGCCGCTGGCCGTCGTGGTGTTCACGCTGGTCACCGGCTTGGCCTTCGCGGTCGTCGCCTTGTTGCTCGGTTTGCTGCTCAAGGGACGGGACCGTCCAGGCGGACACCCGGACTCGCCCTGAGCAGGGGTGACGGCAAGGCGAGCTGTCACAGAGACAATCTGCAGCGCTTCGCCCCGTCGGTCGGGTGCCACGGATGCTCGCGCGGGATCGTAAGATCTGTCGGAAGGTCCTGAAATGGGCGCCCGCTGGCAGCGGCGGGACAAAGGCGAATCCCGCTTGAACGAGAGCAGGCAAATTCGTCCACCCTTGGGAATAAATGTTGCTTATAGTTACAGCGCTTCTCTCTTGACACCGGGGGATCGGCCTGTCGCTGTCGCCTTGTGCTTGTATGCCGTAATGTGAAATGGTTGGCGCAGGGGAGTGCCGTGCTGGGCCACAATTGCCGTAGGAGTGGCGTCGTATCGGCAGGCGTTGTGGCAGGCGGCAGGAGCGCGACGCGACGCCGCGTGCTGTTTTTTTTCGTGCCAGGTGGATAGCGGGAGAGAAGAATGGGATACCGGGACTTGGCTACCGAGACCAGGCTGCGGTCGCAAGACTGATGGATAGCAAAGCGCGCCAGGAAGTCTCCCCGTCGTCGACCCGCCGGTCGGCGCCCCGAAACCCCTTGCGGACGCGCCGCGGGCTGGCGTGGCTGGGCGAGTTTCTGGCCAAGGCATTCAGACGACCCGCAGTCGCTCTGCCTCCCACCGACGGGCGCCTGAGCTTCGAGGCGCTGGAGTCGCGCATTCTGCTCGACGCGACGCCGAGCATACCGGCGACCCAGATCGACGGGTCGATCGACGTTGCCGGCGAGACCGATCGCTACGGCTTCACGCTGAGCGAGACGGTTCGGGTGGTGTTCGACTCGCTGACCGACAATGCCAGCATGCGCTGGTCGCTCGAAGGACCGCGTGGCGCGGTGGTCAGCGATCGCGGCTTCAACGCTTCGGATTCCTACGAACTGAGCGGCAACGTCGCGCTCGACCTGGGGGCAGGCGACTACACGCTGAGCGTCGATGGCGTCGCCGACACCACCGGTGCGTACAGCTTCCGGCTGATCGACATTGCCCAGGCGCAAGAGCTGACGCTGGGCACGACGGTCAACGGGCAGCTCGACCCGGCCAACGAGACCGACGCTTACCGCTTCAGCGTCGCCGCCGGCCAGCGCTTCTTCATCGACCGCTTTGCAAATGCCGGCGATATCTACTGGCGGCTGATCGACCCCTACGGCCGCACGGTGGTCAATCGCACGCACATGAACAATGACCTGGGCGAGTTGACGCTTACCGTCGACGGCAGCTACACGCTGCTGATCGAGGGGCGCGCCTACACTGCCGGGGCCGCTGCCTACAGCTTCAACGTCGCCCTGCTCGACGACCCCGTGCCGCAGCCGATGGCCCTGGGTGCCGTGGTCGCCGGCCGCATCGCGCAAGCGGGGCAGCGCGACATCCACAGCTTCGTGCTGGCCGCCGATACCCGAGTCGTCTTCGATTCGCTGACCTCCGACTACAACATGCTGTGGTCGCTCAGCGGCCCCAACGGCACGGTCGTTGCCGATCGCCGTTTCCAGTCTTCCGACTCGTACGAGCTCGGTGGCAACAACGGCCTCCTGCTGCGTGCCGGCAGCTACACGCTGACCGTCGACGGCGAGGGCGACCGCATCGGTGACTACGCCTTCCGCCTCCTCGATCTGGCCGCCGCGCAGGAGATCGCGGTGAACACAACGGTCACCGGCACGCTCGGTGACGCCGGCGCCAGCGCGGCGCAGACGCACCACAGTCCCGGCGCACCGCTGACCGACGCCGGCGCCGACAACCGCGCGCTGGCCGTTGCCGGCGGCAACTGCTACGTCGCGGTGGCCGACGCGGCGAGCCTCAGGCCGGCCCAACTGACGGTCGAAGCCTGGGTGTACAAGGATCCTGCCTTGCCCAACTGGGGCGGGGTGCTGATGAAGAGCAGCGACAGCAGCTGGTCGGACGGTTACGGGCTGAGCAACTACACCGACGGCCGTATCCATTTCTTCGTCAACAACTACTCGGCCAATGAAGTCAGCGCGGATCTGGCCGACAATACCTGGACGCACGTCGCCGGCACCTACGACGGCAGTACGCTCAAGTTGTACGTGAACGGCGTCCTGGCGGCGAGCAAGGATTACGTGGCGACGATCAACCATTCGACGCAGCCCTTGCGGATCGGCGCCGGAGCCGCTGGCAGCTACCCCTGGCGCGGGCAGATCGACGAAGTCCGCGTCTGGGGCGTCGCGCGCAGCGCGCAGGAAATCGCCACGCACTATCAGCAGGGTCTGCAAGGCAACGAGGCCGCGCTGGCCGGCTACTGGCGGATGAACGACGCTGGCAGCACCTTTGCCGACAGCTCGGCGCTGGCCAACGACGGCACGCTGACCAACCCCCCCGCCAGGGAGACCCGGCTGTACAGGTTCTCGGCCGTCGCCGGCGAGAGCTTCTTCTTTGACAGTCAGGGACTGTCCGGCGAAAGCGTCTCGCTGCGCCTTTTCGACCCCAAGGGGGGCCTGGTTTACGGGCCGCAGTCGTTTACCAGCGACGTCGACGTATTCACCGCGGCCGACGGCGGCGATTACGTGCTGGCGCTGGAAGGCCGCATCTTCAACGCCAATTCCAGCAACTTCCAGTTTACGGTGCAGCGCGTCGTCGACAGCAGCGCGCCGCTGGCACTCGATACCCGGGTCGACGGCAATCTTGACCACCCCGGCCAGCGCCGTTCCTACACCTTCACGCTGGCTGCGCCGGCGCAGCTGCTGTTCGACTCGCTGACCTACAACAACAATTTCAACTGGAGCCTGGTCGGGCCGCGTGGCAGCGAGGTCGCCGGGCGCAGTTTCGTGTACTCGGATTCGGCCGAATACGGTGGCAATCCGGTGCTGGATCTGGCCGCCGGGGCCTATACCCTGACCGTCGATGGCACTCTCGACACCACTGGCGCCTACGCCTTCCGCCTGCTCAACCTGGCGACGGCGAGCAGCGGCGTCGCTTACGACAGCGAGGTCAGCGACACGCTCAGTCCGGGTGGCATGACCCGGGTCTACAAGTTCACCGCCACGGCGGGCGACCAGGTGGTGTTCGACCGCGTCGCCTTGAATGGCGGCAGCCCGTACTGGCGTCTGCTCGACGAGACCGGTTTTCAGGTCTTCGGGCCGGAGTCCTTCGCTGACCGGCCAGTCACCGGTTTGCGTCTCGGCGGCACTTACTACCTGCTGGTCGAGGGCCGCAGCTGGGAAACCGACGACGTCGCCTACGGCTTCAAGCTCGCTTATCAGGGCAATGTACCGGTCCCCGCGTTGACCGGGACGGCGATCACGCTGGGTGCGACAGTTACCGGCACGCTGAGCGCCGCCGGCGAGGTGGACGATTACCTGTTGGACCTGACGGGTCCGACGCAGCTCTACTTCGACAGCTTTGCGCCGAACAACGACGGCAGTTTTCAATGGTCGCTGGTCGGCCCGCGCGGTACCGAGGTCGCCGATCGCAGCACTTACTACTCGGAGTCGTACGAGTTTGGCAGCGGCAACCCGGTGGTCGACGTGCCGCTGGCCGGCAGGTATCAGATCCGTATCCACGGTGCCGCCAATACCACCGGCAACTACAGCTTCCGCGTCCTCAAGCTGGCCGACGGCACGACGGTGACGCCCGGAACGCCGGTCAGCAGCAGCCTCGATCCGGCCAACGAAACCGACGTCTACCGTTTCACCGCCAACGCCGGCGACCGCGTTTTCTTCGACCGGCAGACGTTCAGCCCGGCCTACTCGGGCTGGGTCAGCTGGCGATTCCTCGATCCCTACGGTCGCCAGGTCTGGGGTCCGGCCAATTTCAACGACGACGTCGACGTCAGCACGCTGGAGTTTGCCGGCGTCTATACGCTATTGATCGAGGGGCGGATCTGGAGCACGGGTTCGGTCGCCCGCTTCGATTACGGCTTCAATGTCCAGCCGGCTGTCGATGACCCGGCCAGCGCGCTGACCATCGGCGAGACGGTCAACGGCAACATCGCGGATGCCGGTCAGCAGGCTGTTTACACCTTCTCGCTGGCCGACGAGACGCTGCTCTACTTCGACAGCCTGAGCAACAGCAACGTCGCCTGGACCTTGCGCGGCCCGGACGGCTACCTCCTGAGTCGCAATCTGCAGAACTCGGACTCGTACGAACTGGGCCAGAGCAACCCGCTGCTGCGGCTGGCCGCGGGCGATTACACACTGACCCTCGACGGCAGCGGCGACACCACCGGCGATTACAGCTTTCGCCTGGTCGACGTGGCCAGCGAAGCCGCCGGATTGATCGCTGGCACGGCGGTCAGCGACAGCCTGAGCAGCGCCCGCGTCACCGACTTCTACAGGTTCGACGTTGTCGCCGGCGAGCGTTACTACTTTGACCGGATCAGCTACGGCGACTACTACAACACCACCTATCGCCTGATCGATCCGCAGGGCAATCAGGTCTGGGGCGGCGGCTACGTCTGGCCCGAAGACCAGGAGATGAGTGCCTTCACGCTGTCCGGCACGTATTACCTGCTGGTCGAAGGCCGGGTCGGCAACGGCGCGCCGGCCAATGCCTACAGTTTCAACATGCAGCGGGTCGTCGACATCAGCGACAGCCTGACGCTGGGCCAGGCGGTGAGTGGCAGCTTCGGTGCGCCGGGGCAGCGCGCCAGCTACCGCTTCACGCTCGCCGACGCGCGCCAGTTGTTGTTCGACGGCCTGTCGCCGAACAACGCCAATCCGGATATCTACTGGACGCTGACCGGGCCGCGTGGCACCGAGATCAGCAACCGCCGTTTCTACGGTTCCGAGTCGTACGAACTGGGCACCGCCAGCCCCTTGCTCGATCTCGTCGCCGGCGACTATACGCTGACGCTCGATCCGCAGGGCGATCAAACCGGCGAGTTCAGCTTCAGGATGCTCGACGTCGCCGCCGCGACCGCGTTTGCCAGCAACAGCGTGGTCAGCGGCCAGCTCGACCCGGCCAACGAGACCGACGTCTACACCTTCAACGCCACGGCCGGTACGCGCTACGCCATCGATCGCCAGAACCTCAGCGGCGGCGTCGGCGCCGATTGGCTGACCTGGCGCCTGTTCGATCCCTACGGTCGCCAGGTTTTCGGTCCCACCAGCCTGAACGACGTCGACGTCTTCACGCTCGGCGAAAGTGGCGCCTACACGCTGATCGTCGAAGGCCGCATCTGGGATACGCAGTACAGCGCCAATGTGGACTACAGCTTCAAGCTGCTGGAGATAACCGACGACTTCGTCGATATCGTTCCCGGCGTCAGCCATGGCGTCGACCAGTTCGGCAGCAGCGGACCGATTGACGGCGCGCTGAATCTCGATGGCCTGCGCTACGCCCAGGTCGCCGACACCGGCGACCTCGACCTGACCGGCTCGCTGACTCTCGAAGCCTGGTTCAGGGTCGACGCGTATGCCAGCACCTGGCAGGCGCTGTTCTACAAGGGCAACGGCAACAGCAACCAGCGGACCTACACGCTGTGGCTGAATTCGGCGGGCTACCTGCACCTGTCGACCGGCAACAACGCCAACAACAACATCAGCACTGCCGCCGGCAGTGTCGTCACCGGCCAGTGGCACCACGTCGCGGTGGTGCTCGACCGCGACAGTGCGACCGGTGTGATGAAGATTTACCTCGACGGCGTCGAGGCCGCCAGCGGCGCTCTGTCGACGACCGCTGCGAGTGCCAATGGCAATCCGCTGCTGATCGGCAGTAACCTGGAAGGCTATCCCGTGCTGCAGGGCGCGGTCGACGACGTCCGGTTGTGGAACAGCGTGCGCGGCGCGCAGCAGATCGCCGCCAACAAGGACCACGCCCTGGTCGGTAATGAAGCCGGGCTGCTGATGTACCTGAAAGCCGACGAGACCAGCGGCGCGACGCTCGCCGACGGCAGCGGTCGCGGCAATGCCGGGCAGATCATCCATCCGTGGGCGAGTACGCCGGGCGTCGTCACCGGTCGCATCGACTTCGGTCAGCAGGACTACTACCGGTTCACGCTCGGCGAAAGCACGCGTCTCTATTTCGACTCGCTGACCGACAACAACACGCTGCGCTGGTACTTGAGCGGGCCGCGCGGCACGCTGGTTGCCGATCGCCCGTTCCAGAGCAGCGATTCGCAGAACGGATTGAGCGTCTTCGATCTGGTGGCCGGCGACTACACCTTGCGGGTAGACGGTGTCGGTGACAGCACCGGCGAGTATGGCTTCCGGCTGGTCGACCTGGCGGGTGCCCAAGCGTTGGCTCTCGATACCATCGTCAACGGTCAGCTGACGCCGGCCAACCGGACCGACGCCTACCAATTCAGCGCCAATGCCGGCGACCGGCTGTACTTCGACGTCACCGCCAACAGCGGCGGCGTACCCTTCTGGCGCCTGCTGGACCCCTGGGGCCGCACACTGTGGGGCCCGAACTACCTGCCCAATGACGACGTTCAGTTGCAGACCATGCCCTTTGCCGGTGTCTACACGCTGCTCGTCGAGGGGCGCCGCGACGCCGGTGCCGGCAGTTCCAGCTATGGCTTGCGCGTCGGCACGGTGGTCGACCAGACGGTAGCCATTGCGCCGGGGGTCGCCTCGGGAATGGCGGCGAACTGGCCAGGCGGGCGGCTTGCGGGTGGCATCGATCTCAACGGTTTCCAGTACCTGGAGGTGGGCAACAGCAGCAGCATCGACCTGACCGGCAGCCTCACCGTCGAAGCCTGGATCAAGCTCGATCAGTTCACCAACACCTGGCAGCCGATCTTCTACAAGGGCGACGCCAGCAGCGACTGGAGGCGGCGAAGCTACTCGATGTGGCTTAACAGCGACGGCTCGCTGCTCTTCGGCTCCGATACGCGCTACACCAGCACCGCCGCCGGCCTGGTCCAGGCCGGCGTATGGACGCATGTCGCCGGGACCATCGACCGCGCCAGCGGCAGTCTGCGGATCTACGTCAACGGCGACCAGGCGGCCGGCCGCGACGGCATCGGGACGACGCCATCGACCGCCTACGACCAGCCGCTGCTGGTCGGCGGCGGGCGCTACGAATCTTCCGACAGCAACCTCTTTGCCGGCGCGCTGGACGAGGTGCGAGTCTGGAACGTGGCGCGCACCCAGGCGCAGATCCAGGCCACCAGGGACACGCCGCTGAACGGCAACGAGGCCGGCCTGGTGCTCTACCTGAACGCCGACGAGGGCAGCGGCGAGACCCTCGGCGACCTTTCCGGCGGCGCCAATCCGGCGCAGCTGAAGGCGCTCGCCGACGGCATCGTCCTCGGCCGCATCGATCAGCCCGGGCAGGTCGTGAACCACAGCTTCAGCCTTGCCGCACCGGCGCTGCTGTACTTCGATTCACTGAGCAGCAGCTCCGACATGCGCTGGTCGCTGTCCGGCCCGAGTGGCCTGGTGGTCTCCGACCGCGCGTTCAGCCAGAGCGATTCACAAGACGGATCGTCGTTCTACAATCTGGCCGCGGGCGACTACACGCTGACCGTAGACCCGCGGGGCGATAGCACCGGAGCATTCGCCTTCCGCCTGCTCGACCTGAGCGACGCCGATGTCCTGACCCCGGGTACGGCGGTTGCGGGTGGACTCAACCCGGGTCGGCGAACCGACGCCTATCGCTTCGACGTCAGCACGCCCGGTCAGCGCTGGTTCTTCGACGCGATCAGCCGCAGCGGTGCCGACGCCTACTGGCGCCTGCTCGACCCGTGGGGGGCGACGGTATTCGGCCCGAGCGCGGTCAACAACCCGAACAGCAACGACGTCGAGACGACGCTTCCTTACCCCGGCACCTACACGCTGCTGATCGAGGGACGCAATTACTGGGGAGGCAGCCATTCGTCGTACACGCTCAAGGTCCAGCCGGCCAACGACGGTGCCAGCGCCATCGCGCTCGACTCCGACGTTGTCGGCAGCATCGCCAACGTCGGCCAGCGGCGGTCCCACACCTTCAGCCTGAGCAGCGACAAGGTCGTCTATTTCGATTCGCGGACCAACGACGCCAACCTCAACTGGTCGCTGAGCGGGCCACGCGGCAACGTCGTTGGCAGCCGAGCCTTCAACCAATCCGACTCGGCCGACCTGGCTGGCAGCCCGGTCCTCGATCTGGTCGCCGGCGATTACACGCTGGTCGTCGACGGCGTCGGCGACGCTACCGGCGCTTTCGAGTTCCGGCTGATGGACCTGTCCGCGGCCAGTGCCATCGCCGTTGGCGCCGAGGTCAGCGGCAGCCTGCAGCCCGGCAGCAGGACGCAGCTCTACCGCTTTTCCGCCAGCGCCCGCGACCGCCTGGCTTTCGAGATGATCAGCGAGAGCCGCGACAGCGCCTTCTGGCGCCTGATCGACCCCTATTCGGGGCTCGTTTTCGGGCCGAGCAACTTCGCCGACACCGGCGCGGTCACCATACCCTTCACCGGCACCTACTATCTGCTGCTCGAAGGGCGGGTCAGCGAGACCAACGCCCTCGACTACAGCTTCCGGATAGCCGACACCGCGCTGCCCGACAGCGGCGGTCACAGCAGCCAGGATTTCGACGCCGCCGGCCTGCCGTGGGCGCCGGCCAGTTTCAGCAACTCGGCGCCGGCGGTGGTCGCCGGTGGTCCGTCGGGCAACTTCCTGCGCCTGTTGCCCGGCAGCGTGACGGGTTACAACACGATCGCTTTCAACAATGCCGGCGCCGGTGTGATTCCGGCGACGGTAACGGTCGACTTCGACTTCCGGATCGGCAAGGTCAGCAATCAGGGCGATGGCATCGGCTTCGCCTGGTTGAACTCAGACGTCTGGGGCAACAGTGGCCCGGCACCGCAGTTCGGCGAAGAGGTCAACCTGGCCGGCAGCTTCGGCGTCGGCTTCGACCCGGTCAACAACGGCGAGGTCAGCGACAACCACGTCTCGCTGCATTTCGACGGTCGCAAGTACGCCGAATTCAACGTCGCCGGTTTCCGCCTCGACAGCGGCGATTTCCAGCACGCGCGTGTCGTCATGACGGCGGTCGCCGGCGGCAGCAAGGTCTCGGTATTCCTGACCCCTGCCGGTGGTAGTGAAGTGGCGGTCGTCGAGGACTACTTCATCGGCGCCATGCAGGCCTACGACGGCCGGATGGCCTTCGGCGCGCGCAACGGCGGCTGGCGCGCCGATAACGACCTCGACAACATCGGCGTCGCGGTGGTCGCCGGCAGCGCCGAGGATCTGCCGGTCCTGACCCTCGGTACCGCGCCGGTGAGCGGTACGCTTTCCGCCAGCGGCGAAGTCGACCGCTACCGCTTCACGCTTGCCGGCGATACGCGCGCCTATTTCGATTCACTGACCAACAACAGCAGCCTGCAGTGGACCCTGACCGGGCCGCGCGGAACGGTCGTTGCCGGGCGCAGCTTTACCGCTTCGGACGGCTACCAGGGACTGTCGCTGATGGACCTGGTGGCCGGCGACTACGTACTCTCCGTTTTCGGCAGCACCGGCGCGTACGGCTTCAAGCTGATGGACATGGATCAGGGCGAGGTGCTGACGCCGGATACCGACACCAGCGGCACTCTCAGCCCCGGCAACGAGACCGACATCTACCGCTTCGACGCGCTCGCCGGCGAGCGCTTCTACCTCGACCGGGTCAGTTTCAGTGGCGGTTACTACACCGACTGGCGGCTGATCGACCCCTTCGGACGCCCGGTGTGGGGCCCGACGCACATGTACTACGACGACGTGGACCTGACGACGCTGCAGTACACCGGAACCTACTACCTGCTGCTCGAAGGTCGCTATCACGAGGCTACGGCGTCGAACTACACGATCAACGCGCGCAGGATCGACGCTGGCGCCAGCACGCCGATCGCCGTCGGCGAGCGCGTCGACGCAGACCTGAGCAAGCCGGGCGAGGTCTACAGCTTCGACTTCGAGGTCGCCGGCAGCGAGTCGAAGCGTGTCTACTTCGACGTTCTGAGCAACACCACCAGCCTCAACTGGACGCTGAGCGGGCCGCGCGGCACGGTCGTTTCCGGACGTGCGTTCGCCGCCAGCGACGCCGCCAACGGGCGCTCGATCATCGATCTGGCGCCGGGCAGCTACACCTTGATCGTCGATGGCAGCGGTGACACCACCGGCGCTTACGCCTTCCGCCTGCTCGACCTGGCGGCGGGCACGCAGATCGTTCCCGGTACGCCGTTGGTCGACCGGACGCTGGCGCCCGGCAAGGCCACCGACGTCTACTGGTTCGACGCCGTCGCCGGTGAGCGCTTCTACTTCGACCGGGTCGACTTCAGCGGTGGCTACTACACCGACTGGCAGTTGCTCGATCCCACCGGGCGGACGCTGTGGGGCCCCACCCACATGTATTACAACGACGTCGACGTCGCGACGATGCCGCTCAGCGGTCGCTACACGTTGCTGGTCGAAGGCCGCTACCACGAGGAGGCGGCCAGTTCGACCTACACCATCAACGTCCAGCCGGTCGTCGATCCGGTCACGCCGATGAGCCTGAATGCGCAGGTCGCCGGCGTCATCGCCAGCGTCGGGCAGCGCGGCCTGCATACCTTCACGCTGACCGAGGCCAGGCAGGTCTATGTCGACGTGCTGACCAACAACACCGCTTTCTCCTGGAGCCTCAGCGGGCCGCGCGGTATCGAGGTGTCCAACCGTTCCTTCGGCGCGACCGACGGCGCCAACGGGCTGTCCTTGCTCGACCTGGTGCCGGGCGACTACACGCTGACCGTCGACGCCAGCGGCGACACCACCGGCGCCTACGCCCTGCGCCTGCTCGACCTCGCCGCGGGGCAGCTGATCACGCCGGGCACGCCGGTCAGCAGCCAGCTCAACCCGGCCAACTCGACCGACATCTACCGCTTCAACGCCGCCGCCGGCGACCGCTTCTACTTCGATCGGGTCAGCTTCAGCGGCGCCTACTACACCGAATGGCGATTGCTTGACCCGTGGGGCAACACCGTGTGGGGGCCGACGCACTTCTACTACAACGACGTCGACGTCACCACGCTGGACTTCGACGGGATGTACACGCTGCTCGTCGAGGGCCGCTACCACGAGAGCGGCACGTCCAACTACACGCTCAATGTCTCGCCGTCGCCGATCTCGGAAAGGGTCATCCTGGCCGGCCTCGGCACCGCGCCCGGTCCCGATCTGCAAGTCGAGAACCTGGCGCTGACGCCGGTCGGTGGCGGCCTCGTCGCCGGCGGCAAGGTGCTGCTCGGCTGGGAGGTGAGCAATACCGGCACGCTGCCGGCCAACGCGCCGTGGAAAGACCGGATCCTGGTGCGCAACATGGACCGTGGCGGCGAGTTGATCGTCAACCTGCTGGTGGACTACGCCGACCTCGGCGCCGCGGCCGACGATCCGCTGGCGGCTGGCGCGCGTCGCGCCCGGCAGGTGCTGGTCGGCCTGCCGCCGGGCAACAGTGGTACCGGCAATCTGCGTTTCGAAGTCGCCGCCGATGTCACCAACGTCGTCGCCGAGCCCGGCGTCGCCGAGCTGAACAACAGCGCCAGCCTGAGTGCGCTGGCCGCGGCGACGCCGTATCCAGACCTGCAGGTCGACGCGCTGGCGGTGACCCCGAGCAGCGGCTGGGCGGCTGGCAGCAGCGTTACCGTGAACTGGCGGGTCAGGAACGGCGGCAGCGTCGCGGTCGACGCCGCGTGGAACGACCGCATCGTGGTGCGCAACGTAAGCACCGGTGCGACCCTGCTCAACGCCGGCAGCCGCTATCTGCCGGCAGTCGCCGGGACGCTATCTGCCGGCGGCTCCATCGACCGCAGCTTCACTTTCAGCTGGCCGGCCGGCGCCGCCGGCAGCGGCCAGTTCGAATTCCTGGTGAGCACCGACGACGATCGCGAGATTTTCGAAAGCAACGCCAGCGATACCGCCGAGACCAACAACGGCGCCAGTCTGGTGGTCGCCTCGGCACCCGACCTGCGGGTACTCAATCTGCGCCTCGCAGCCGCCACAGCCACCGCCGGCGATAGCGTCACGGTGTTCTGGGACGACCGCAACGACGGCCTGACCGCCACCCCGGCGAGCTGGAAGGACCGCCTGATCGTCCGTAACCTGAGCACTGGCGAAAAGCTGCTCGACGTCGACCTGCCCTACAACATCGCGCTGATCGGCAACGGTGCGCTGGCGGCCAACGCCAGCGTCGCGCGTTCGCACACCTTCCAGTTGCCCGAGGGTTTGCGCGGCACCGGCCAGATCGAGGTCGAGGTCCGTGCCGACCAGAACGTCGCCGGCCAGGGTGGCCTGGTCGAATACACCGCCGCCGGCGACAGCGGCGAGAACAACAACAGCGCCAGCCTGACCGTCACCGCGGCGGCCAGGCCGTACGCCGACCTGATCGTCGGCAGCCTGAGCGCTCCGGGCAGCGGGCGCGGTGGCGAGACGATCACCGTCGAGTGGACGGTACTCAACCAGGGGGCCATCGCCACCGGCGCGCAGTGGAGCGACCGCGTGCTGCTCAGCAGCGACGACGTGATCGGCAATGCCGACGACGTGACGCTGGCCAGCGTCGGCCATTACGGCGTGCTCGCGCCGGGCGCGTCGTATCGGTCGAGCCGGCAGTTGCCCGTGCCCGAGCGGCTCGACGGGTCATTCCGCCTGGCAATCGTCGCCGACGCGCTCGGCGAGATCAGCGAACCCGATACCCGTGCCAACAACACCTCGACGGCAAATATCCAGTTGTCGACGCCGCACGCCGACCTGCAGGTCGAGGTCGTCGCCGCGCCGGCCAGCACGCGTAGCGGCGAAGCGACGCCGGTCAGCTGGCGGGTGCGCAATGCCGGCGATCGGCCGACCGACGTGACCCAGTGGAAGGACAGCATCTATCTGTCGACTGACAGCACGCTCGATGCCGGCGATACGCTGCTGGCACAGATCCTCCATGTCGGCGGGCTGGGCGTCGGCGAGAGCTATAGCGATCAAAGCAATGTCTTTCTGCCGTTCGGCCTTGCCGGCGACTTCCGCATCCTGGTCGACACCGATTCCGAGAGCCAGGTCTTCGAGAGCGTTTTCGAGAGCAACAACGTCACCGCCAGCATCGCCGCGGTGCAGGTGTTGGAGCCGACCTTGGCCGATCTGACCGTCGGCCAGATCGTCGTGCCGGCGCAGGGCGCGCCGGGACAGACGGCGACCGTAGCGTGGACGGTGAGCAACGCCGGCAGCGGCGCCGCGCACGGCAGCTGGAGCGACCGCGTGTACCTGAGCGCCACCGGCAGTCTGGTCGGCGCACAGCTGCTGGCGACGGTGCAGCACATCGGCGAGGTCGCCGCGCTGGCCAGCTACACGGCGAGCACCGAGATCACCCTGCCGGACGTCGCCGATGGCGATTACCGCATCGTCGTCAGCAGCGACGTCACCGACACCGTTTTCGAAGGCAGCGGCGAGGGCAACAACACCACCGCCTCGGCGGCGACCCTGCGCGTGGTGCACCCGGATCTGCTGCCGGTATCGGTCGCGGCACCGGCCGGCGCGTTGTCCAGCGAGGCCATCGTCGTTTCGTGGCAGACGGGCAACGCCGGCAGCGGCGACGCCCTGGGCGCCTGGACCGATCGCGTCTATCTGTCGCGCGACGCGACCCTCGGCGCCGACGACGCGCTGCTCGGCGAGCTGGCGCATGCCGGGCCGCTCGCCGTCGGCGCCAGCTACGACGGCCAACTACAAGTGCACCTGCCGCTGGCGGCCAGCGGCGATTATTTTCTGCTGGTGTACAGCGACGCGCTCGGACAACTTCGCGAGGTCGGCGCCGAGAACAACAACGTCGGCTCGACGCCGTTCGCGGCGGCGCTGGCGCCCTATGCCAACCTGGTCGTCAGCGCGGTGACCGCCGACGCCAGCGTGCCCTATGCGCCGGCGCCCGAGGTGGTCGTCGGTGATCCGGCGCAGATCACCGTCAGCTGGACGGTCAGCAACGACGGCACCGGCGTCGGCCAGAGCACGCAGTGGACCGATACCCTGCTGGTGTCCACCGATAGCATCGTCGGCAACGCCGACGACCAGGTCGTCGCCAGTTATCAGCACGCCGGCGCGCTGGCCGTCGGCGACAGTTACACGCGTTCCGAGACCTTCCTGCTGCCGGCGTACTTCCAGGGGCGATACCACTTTTTCGTGCGCAGCGACACCGCCAACCAGGTCTTCGAGAACGGCCTGGAGGTCGATAATGCCGCCGAGGCGGCGCGCATCTTCGACGTCATGCGCATCCCCAATGCCGACCTGGTGGTCAGCCAGGCCAGTGTGCCGGCTACCGCCAGCTCGGGTCGCGGCATCGACGTCTCGTGGCAGGTCAGCAACGCCGGCATCGGTCCGACGGACATCCCCGGCTGGAACGACGAAGTGGTGCTCACCTCGGATGCGGCGGGCACGCAGGTGGTCGCCGTGCTCGGTGCCTTCACCCACCTCGGCGTACTCGCTGCCGGCGGCAGTTACAGCCGCACGCAGGAAGTTGCGATTCCCAACGGACTGTCGGGCAACTACTACGTGCGCGTGCGCACCGCCGGTCCCTTCGAGTTCGTCTACACCGACAACAACAGCCGCGTCGCCGGACCGGTGGAGGTCGTTCTGTCGGACTCGCCGGACCTGCAGGTGACCGACATCGTGACGCCGGCGACGGCATCCGAAGGCGATAGCATCGACGTCCGCTGGACGGTCACCAACAACGGTCTGGCCAGGGCCGACGGCGCGTGGACCGACGTCGTCTCGATGCGCAAGGTCGGCCAGCCCAACGACCCGGGGATCTTCCTCGGCACTTTCAACTACGACGCCGGTGGCCTTGCAGCCGGCATCTCGTACACCCGCACCGAGCGCTTCCGCCTGCCGCCGCGTACCGAAGGCGTCTATCAGGTGGTCGTGCTGACCAACGCCAGCCGGCAGGTGTACGAGTACGGCAGCGCCGCCGCCAACAACAGCGCTGCCGACGATCAGGTGCTGCAGGTCGCGCTGCTGCCGCGCTCCGACCTGCAGGTGGCCAACGTCGTCGCACCGGCGCGGGCTTCGGCCGGCGCGACGGTGTCGCTGCGCTTTTCGATCATCAACCAGGGCAGCGTTCCGACGACGACGCCGCGCTGGAGTGATCGCGTCTACCTGTCGCTCGACAACAAACTGTCGGGCGACGACCTGCTGATCGGCAGTTACGACAACGGTGCCGCGCTCAATCCCGGCGAGCAGTACGCCACCGAAAGCGGCAGCCTGCAGATTCCGATCCGCTTCCGCGGTGACGTCTTCCTGATCGTCCAGGCCGACGGCAGTGGTTCGGTCGACGAGTACCCCAACGACGCCAACAACCTGGCCGCGGTGCCGCTCTTCGTCGAGCCGTATCCGCTCGCCGACCTGGTCGCCGGCAGCGTCGTGGCCCCGGCGCAGGCGGTCGAGGGCGCCAGCATCGAGGTCCGCTACACGGTCGCCAACCGCGGCAGCGGCACCACCGCCGGCGGAAACTGGACCGACACCATCTGGCTGTCGCGCGACAAGACGCGGCCCAACGCCAGTGGGAACAGCGCGATCCTGCTCGGCAGCGTGCAGCACCAGGGCGCCCTGGCGGTGGGCAGCAGCTACGACGTCACCACCCAGGTCGCCCTGCCGGGGCAGGTCGCCTCGGGAAGGTATTACGTCACCGTCTGGAGCGACTCCTACGACGTCATCCTCGAAGATACGCTGGCCAGCAACCTGAACCCGGACGACCTCAACGAGCTCGACAACAACAACTACAAGGCGCGCGCGATCGACGTCATCGGTGGCTTCGCGCCGCCGCCGCCCGACCTTCGGATCACCGCTCTCGCCGCTTCGCCGCTGGCCTCGACCGGCGCGCCGCTGAGCCTTACCTGGACCGTCGCCAACGCCGGCGCCGGTGAAGCCGCCGGCAACTGGAACGATGTCTTCTGGCTGTCCGACAAGCCGACGCTCGACGCTCCCGGGGCCAGGCAGTGGTACCTCGGCTCGGTGGCGCACGAGGGTGGTGCGGCGCCCGGCGCCAGCTACACCCAGAGCAGCAGCTTCGCGCTGAACCCGGCGGCCGCCGGCCAGTACCTGATCGCCTATACCGACTACAACCCGCTCAAGGGCAAACCCTACGACATCGTCGAAGGCGACGAAGAGAACAACACCCGCGTCCAGGCCACCAGCGTCGTGCCGCTTCCAGCCGACCTGCAGGTGGTGACCATCGCCGCGCCGGGGGAGAATTTCTCGGGCGAGAAGACGACCATCAGCTGGACGGTCAAGAACTTCGGCGAAGCGGTCTGGGACGGTACGCGCTACTGGCTGGACAGCGTCTACCTGTCGCCCGATCCGGTCTTCCTGCCCGAGCGGGCGACCAGCCTGGGCACCTTCGTGCACAGCAACGCCGCCGGTCTGGCGGCTGGCGCGAGCTACACCGAGAGCGCCGAGGTGACTCTGCCGCGCGGCATCGGCGGCAATTTCTACCTCTATGTCATCACCGATGCCAATCGCTACGACCCGCGCTACCCGGCTGGCGAGGGCGACGCCGGCGACAATGCCTATTATCGCGACGTCTACTACCCGGCGTCGGCGTACGAGGGTGTCGGCGGCCAGGACAACAACCGCGGCGTCGGCAGCATTCCGGTCACCTATCGCGAACCCGACCTGCAGGTCACTTCGCTGCTGGTGCCGCCGGCAGGCGGCCAGTCGGGCAGCACGCTCACCGTCAATTACACGGTGAGCAACATCGGCAACCGCGACACCCGCGAGAGCGGCTGGTGGGACCGCCTGTTCCTGTCCAGGGACGATTCACTCGACACTTTCGATCTGCAGGTCGCCGAGGCTCACCACTACAGCGCGCTTGCCGTCGGTGAAAGCTATACCGGGACGGCGACCGTCAGGTTGCCCGACGGCATCGCCGGCGCTTTCAGCCTGCTGGCGTTCACCGATTCGGAAGCCGACAGCCGTCTGGCGTGGTGGAACAGCAACATCGTTCCCGAGTATCGCGGCGTCGGCATTGACGCCAACAGCGACGCGGTGCCGGAGTTCCGCGGCGAGGGCAACAACATCACCGTCGCCGCACTGCCGGTGGCGGCGGCGCCGCTGGCCGATCTGCAGGTCACCGCGGTGAGTGCGCCGGAGCATATTACCGTCGGCAACGAGTTCACCGTCACCTACACCGTCGGCAACCTCGGCGGCGCCGGCACGCTGCCCGAACAGGCGAGCTGGGACGACCTGATCTACCTGTCGCGCGATCCGCTGCTCGACCTCGACAGCGACCGCTACATGGTCGCCGTCGAGCACCTCGGCGGGCTGGCGCAGGGCGCCAGCTACACGGTCGAGCAGAAGCTCCGCGCGCCGCTCGACATCAGCGGCGCCTACTACGTCTTCGTGGTCACCGATCCGGCTCGTGGCAGTGGGCGTGGCAAGGTTTTCGAGGGCGGCTTCGAGCGCAACAACGCGACACCTAACTCCCCGCCGTCGATCTTCGAACTGCCGCCACCGGCCGATCTGCAGGTCGACGCGATCACCTTTTCGGGCGTCGGCGCTGCCGGCGACACGCTGCACGTCGAGTGGAGCGTTGCCAACCACAGCAGCAACGTCACTTCGAGCGGCTGGACCGACGCGGTCTATCTCTCCGACGACAATCTCTGGGACATCAACGACCGCCTGCTCGGCAAGGTTGCGCACGACGGCGTGCTCGACGGGAACGGCAGCTACACCGCCAGCCTCGACGCGCTGGTGCCGCCGGTCAAGGTCGGCCAGTATCGGCTGATCGTGCGGCCGGACGTCTACAACGAGGTTTTCGAGGGTCCGTACCGCTCGGCGGGTGAGGCCAACAACTTCAGCACCTCGGCCAATGCGCTGAGCATCGCCGTCGACGAACTGCATCTGGGCGTCGCTCTGGGCACCACCCTGTCCACCGGCCAGAGCCGCGTCTATAAGCTCACCGTCGGCCACGGCGAGACGCTCAAGCTGAGCCTGACCGCGGCCGACCACGACGCCGCCAACGAGATATTCGTCCGCTACGGTGACGTTCCCGACGGCTTCAACTACGACGCGACCTACGAGAACCCGCTGCAGGCCAGCCAGACGGCGGTCATCGCGTTCACCAAGCCGGGCGACTACTACGTCCTGATTCGCGGCCACAGCGAACCGAAGGCAAACGCGCAGGTCAAGCTGCTCGCCGAAGTGTTGCCCTTCGCGATCACCGGCGTGCAGGTCGACCAGGGTGGCGACAGCCGCTGGGTGACGATCGACGTGCGCGGCGCCAAGTTTGCCGACAACGCGATTCTCAAGCTCGTGCGGCCGGACGTCGCCGAGTACGAGCCGGTCAAGTGGGATGTCATCGACTCGACCTGGATCCGCGCGACCTTCGATTTCCGCGACGCGCCGCTCGGTCTCTACGACCTCAAGGTGATCAACCCGAATGGCCAACAGACGGTCGTCGCCTACCGTTTCCTGATCGAGCGGGCGCTCGAAACCGACGTGACCATCGGCCTCGGCGGCCCGCGCGTGCTCGCCGCCGGCGAGACCGGCATCTATGGCGTCGCGCTGCAGAGCCTGACCAACGTCGACACGCCGTACGTGCGCTTCTCCTTCGGCGTTCCCGAAATGGGCGCCAACCAGTACGTCTACGACCTGCCGTTCCTCAAGTACTACAACAACCTGCGCGGCCAGCCCGATAGCGGCGGCGACGACGTTCCGTGGGCCAGCCTCGATTCGGCGACCAACACCAGCGGGCAGATCCTGTCGTCGGGCTACGCCTACGACGTGATCGCCGGCGGCTACGTCGGCGCCACCTTCAACGTCCAGACCTACCCCTTGCTCAAGGCTCTGTCGACACGCAACTGGGATGCGCTGCGCGTCGGCCTGTACGAGATGTACCCCAAGCTGGAGCCGATTCAGGCGCTCGCCGGTGGCCCGCAGTCGATGAGCGCGGTGTTGCCGGAGTTCTGGGATCTGTGGCTGCAGGCCGGTTCGGAAGAGGGGCTGCCCGACAAGTGCGTGCTCCCCTTCATTCCCTACCGCTTCAACATCGTCGGCGCGGCGACGGCGATGACCCGTGACGAGTTCATCGCCGATCAGACCGCCGAGGCGCTCAAGCTGCGGGCCGCGATTCTGGCCGACCCCGACCTCGACGCGAAGATCGCCGAGACGCGCACCGACGACACTTCGCTGGCCGAAAAGCGCGCCGCGATCGCCCTGCGCGTGCTCGCCGCCGACGCGGCGACCTGGAGCCAGGCCTACCTGGCGGCGCTGGAACAGGTCGGCATCCTGCGTCCGGTCGACGAAGCGCCGCCGATCCGCCAGGACATCAAGGTGATGAGCCTGATGAGCACGCTGGCCACCGGCATTCTGATCGGGCCGGTCGGTGACCAGATCCGCAGCACCGCCGACCTCGCCGATTTTTTCGCCAAGATCAAGGAATGGTACGGCGACGAACCGGGCACCAGAGCTGCCGTCGACCACTACGAGTCGCGCGAGAGCGAGTGCCTGTCGGGGGAAATCCCGGTTCCGGCCCTGCCGGTATTCGACGACTACAACCTCAACCTGTCGCATCCGACGTATTTCCAGACCTTCAACATCTTCGTTCCCTACGTCGGCTTCAACCAGGACGGTGCGTCGGCGGCAACGATTGCCTTGCCCGACTACGCCTCGGTGGCGGCGTCCAATCAACTGACCGCGCTCGATTTCTCGCGGCTCTACGAGCAGGCGATCGGCGATAGCCAACTGGCGTCGATCGCCGGTCCGCAGGGCTACGGCGTCGATCAGTTCCTGCCGGTCGGGCAGGCGCTCCCGTACACCGTCAAGTTCGAGAACCCGTCGGCGGCGGCGACATCGGTGACCGAAATCCGCGTCGTCAGCAAGCTCGACCCGGCACTCGATCCGAGCACGTTCCGGCTCGGCGACATCAAACTCGGCGACCTGAGCGTGCACATCCCGACCGGCCGGGCGTTGTTCCAGGGCGACTTCGACCTGCGCAATGCCAAGGGCTTCATCCTGCGCGTCTCGGCTGGAATCGACCCCGGCACGCACACCGCTTCGTGGGTCTTCCAGGCGATCGACCCGGACACCGGCGAACTGCTGCAGGACGCCACGCGCGGGCTGTTGCTGCCCAGCGCCGCCGACGGTCGCGGCGTCGGCCAACTCGGCTATACCGTACAGGCGAAAGACGGGTTGGCCTCGGGAACGCTGGTCAAGGCGCAGGCGGTGGTGCGCTTCAACGCCATCGCCCCGCAGGAAACGCAGCAACTGGTGCAGACCTTCGATACCGGCGCGCCGGTGACGACGCTCACCGCCCGGCCGGTGCACACCGGCGGCGGCGACTACGAAGTGCGCTGGGCTGCCGTCGATGAGGACGGCGGTTCCGGCGTCGCCCAGGTCACGGTCTATGTCGCCAGGGACGGCGGCGACTTCCGGATCTGGAAACGGCAGACGACCGACGCCTTCGACATCTACTCCGGCGAGGCCGGCCATCGCTACGAATTCCTCGCTCTGGCGACCGACCGTGCCGGCAATCGCGAAGCCGCGCCCGGCGGCGTGCAGGCACCCGACGACGGCTCCGGCGCCAACCTCGGCGGTCTGCCGAGTTTCGGCCAGACCTCACAGGACCTGCCACCGCCACCGGCGCCAGTGCTGCCGGCGACCAACCCGCTGTTCGTCGCCGCGCAGCAGCAGATTCCCGCGGCGACACCGCTCGCCAGGCTGCCGGAGTTCAGCGAGGTCATGCGGCCGTTTACCGCGCAGTCCTGGGCCACCGACTTCGTCGAAAGCCACGCGGCGATCGGCCCGCTGGCGATTGTCGAGATGCCCGATGGGTCGACGATCGTCAGCGGTGGCCCGAACCGCGGCTGGCTGTACCGCATCGCGCACGATGGCGGCCGCGCGCTGCAGCCTTTCGTCGAACTCGCCGAACCGATTTTCGATCTGGCGCTCGACGACCAGAGACAGCTCTGGGCGACCACCGGCGGCGGTGCCTTGCTGCGCCTCGACGCCGACAGCGGCGCGATCCAGGCACGCTTTGGCACCGGCATCACGCAGGCGCTGGCGATCAAGCCGTCGACCGGCGAGATCTACGTGTCGTCGGGGGACGGCGTCGAGATTTTCGACCCGGCCAGCGGCAGCTTCCGGCACTTCAGCGACCTGCGTGTCGACGACCTCGCTTTCGCTGCCGACGAGACGCTGTGGGGCACCTCATGGCCGGCGCGTGGCGACGTTGTCAGCTTCGACCAGCGCGGACGCGCGACGGTCAAGGTGCGTCTCGACGGCGAAGTCGACTCGCTGGCTTTCGGGCGCACCGGCACCCGCCTGGCGGGTCTGTTGTTCGTTTCGAGCAATTCGACGCGCGGCGAGGTCGGGTCAGCGCTGACCATGGTCGATCTGACCACCCTGCGCAGCGTCGAGATTGCTCGCGGCGGTTCGCGCGGCGAAGGCGTGGTGGCGACCAGCGACGGCCGCGTGCTGCTCGGCCAGTCACACCAGGTCGACGTAATCAGTCCGATCGTCGCGCCGCAGGTGATCGCCACCAATCCACCCGACATGGCGGTGGTGCTGCTGCCGCTGTCGGAGCTGACGGTTACCTTCGACCAGGACATGTTCGCCGGGCCGGCGTCGGATTCGGGTTCGGTGCTCAACCCGTTGAACTACCAGGTCGTTCGCCAGAACGGTGGCATGGCGACGATCACCGGCGTCAGCTACGACGCGCCGGCGCGTACCGTCACGCTGGCGGTCAGCGACCTCGAAGCCGACCTCTACGATCTGCGCGTGCTCGGCAGCGTTCGCGGCAGCGCCGGCATGGCGCTCGGATCGGCGTTCATCTCGAGCTTCGTCGCCGCCCAGGACTTCTCGTCGGTGGTTCGCCTCGACTTCGATCGCGTCCGCAGCGACCGCGGTAGCGGCATCGTTTCCTACGACGTGACGATCACCAACGAAGCCGATTACGATCTGCTGCTGCCGGCGTCGCTGATCATCGACCCGGCGCGGTACTTCCAGGGCCGGCCGCTCGGCGGCGTCGCGCCGCAAGGCGCCGGCAGCCTGTGGTATATCGATCTTTCCGGCAAGCTGCCCGACGGCAAGCTCCACGCCGGCGCGTCGCTGGCCACCTTCAGCGTCTCGATCACCAACGGCGCCGCGCAGCAGATCGGCATCGGACACGGGATCTACGCGGTGCCGTATCCGAATCAGAGGCCGGCCTTCACGTCGACGCCGGCGAGCGTCGCCGCCGCCGGCCAGCCCTACAGCTACCAGGCCGTCGCCGTTGACCCCGACGGCAGCGCGCTGGCCTACCTGTTGCTCGACGGCCCCGGCGGCCTGCAGCTCGACAGCAGCAGCGGCGTCCTCAGCTGGCTGCCGACCGAACTCAGCCCGGCCAGCGCATCGGTGCTGCTGCGTGTCTACGATACGCGTGGCGGCTTCGACACCCAGGCTTTTGTCGTCGAGGTCGCCGGCGCCAACCGCCCGCCGGTGGTTTCCGAGCTGCCGGCCGAGATCGAGGGCCGGGAAGGTCAATCGCTGCTGGTTGGCGTCTCGGCGCAAGACCCCGACGAGGACTTCCTGCAATACTTCGCCAACAACCTGCCGCCGGGGGCGGTCTTCGATCCGCTGCTCAAGGCGCTGGTGTGGACGCCCGATTACCAGTCGGCCGGTACCTACAACAACGTCGAACTGGTGGTCAGCGACGGCAAGACTTCGGTCAGCCGCTCGTTTGCGCTGCTGATCAAGCCGGACAACGCGCCGCCGGAAGTCAAACCGGTCGCCGAACGGACGATCCGCGAAGGCGATTCGCTGCGCCTGCAACTGCAGGCTTCCGACGTCGACGGGCAGCCACTCCGCTTCTTCGCCAACATCCTGCCGGTCGGCGCCTACCTCGATCCGAATACCGGTGTCTTTGAATGGACCGCCGGGTTCACCCAGGCTGGCGATTATCTGCTCAAGCTCGGCGCCAGCGACGGCGCCAAGTCGAGCGAAACCGAGCTGCGGGTGCACGTCCTGAACGTCAATGCCGCGCCGCGTTTCGACGAACTCGGTTCGTGGATCAGCTTCGAGGGGCAGTTGCTGAGCTTCCGCGCTTTTGCTTTTGACGCCGACAATCCCGGCTTCATCCCGCAGGATCGCCAGAGCAGCGGCACGCTGACCGTGCAGGAAGGTGCCGACGCGAGTGTCAGCTACGTGGTCAGCGGTCTGCCCGCTGGCGCCAGCTTCGACCCGGTAACGGCGATGTTCACCTGGACGCCCGGGTTCAGCCAGGCCGGCGACTACAGCGTCCGCTTTGCCGCCACCGACGACGGTGACGGCGGCTTGCCGCTGACGTCCGAAATCGTCGTGCCGATCAGTATCCGCAACGCCAACCGCGCGCCGGAAATCGCCGAGATCCTGCCGCAGGGCGTGCAACGCGGCAGCGTCTTCGAACTGCCGGTAAGCGCCAGCGACGCGGACGGCAATCCGCTGACCCTCGGCGTTACCGGTCTGCCGCCTTTCGCCAGTTTCGTCGATAACGGCGACGGTACCGGCAAGTTCGTCTTCGCGCCGCAATCGGGCGATCGTGGCGACTACGAGATCGCCCTGACCGCGACCGACGACGGTGACGGCGGCGGCGCGCTGCTGGCGCAGTCGTTCACCCGGCGCTTCATCCTCAGCGCGCTGTCGGCGTCCGAATCGCCGCTGCTGGCGCCAATCGGCGACAAGCTGGCGCTGGTCGGCCAACGCTTGCGGTTCACCATCAATGTTCGCGATCTCGACCAGGATTCGCTCGCTTTCGCGATGCTCAATGCGCCGGCCGGGATGACCATCACGCCGCAGCCGACCTACGGCCGGGCGCTGGTCGAATGGACGCCAACTGCGGCCAGTCTCGGTCAGAGCTTCGACGTCCGCTTCGAAGTCAGCGACAACGGCAACAACGGTGCGACAGCGCCGAACAAGGTGTCGCAGGTGGTGCGCGTCAAGGTCCGCAACAGCAACGCCGCGCCGGTCCTGGCACCGGTCGGCAACCTGGCGCTGGTCGAGGGGCAGGCTTTCAGTCTGCAACTGGCGGCCTTTGACGCCGATGGCGACGCACTCACCTACGTGGTCGGCAATCTGCCGGCGGGCGCCAGTTTCGATACCGTCAATGGCGTTCTGAACTGGACGCCGAACCTGTTCAGCGCCGGCGAGTACCCGGATGTCCGCTTCTCGGTCAGCGATGGCAGTGCCGAGAGCGCCGAGAGCGTGCGTCTCTCGGTACAGAACAGCAACCAGGCGCCGATCGTCGTCTCGTTGCTGCCGCAGACCGGGCGCGAGGGTTCGCAGGTGCAATTCCAGTTGACCGTCGGCGACGTCGACGGTGACCCGGTGGTGTTCAGCGCGCTGACGCCGCTGCCGGCGGGTTCGCGCTTCGACGCGCGCAGCGGCGAGTTCCGCTGGACACCGAACTACGAGCAGGCCGGTGATTACAGCTTCACCTTCTCGGCGCGCGACCCGCAGGGGGCGAGCAGCGAGACGACGGTCAGCCTGGCGATCGCCAACGTCAACCGGGCGCCGCAGCTGATCGTCTCCAACCACGTCGCGCTGCTGGGCTGGCCGCTCGCTTTCCGAATCGTCGGTCGCGACGCCGATCAGAACGCCCAGCTCAGCTACAGCGCCAGCGGTCTCCCCGAAGGCGCAACGCTCGATCCGGCGACCGGGCTGCTGCAATGGACGCCGGGCGCCGGCCAGGCGGGCGACTATCTGGTCATGGCGCTGGTCTCCGACGGCCTCGCCAGTACGTCGCTGCCGCTGGTGATTCGCGCCGCACTGACACCGCCGGCACCGAGCGTGATCATCGAGAACACGCCGAGCTTCCCGGTAATCCCCGGGCAGCAAGTGCTGGTGCACGTGATCGCCGAGAGCTTCGGCGCGATCGCCGGCCTGCGGCTCTACGCCGACGGCGTCGAAGTACCGCTGGACCCCGACGGTCGCGCACTGCTGACGACCACCGCGGTCGGCAAGATCGCGCTGCGCGCCGAGGCTACCGACGTCGACGGCTTCGTGGGCAGCCGTACTTCGACGATTCGCGTTCGCGATCCGCAGGACCGGAGCGCGCCGACGCCGTCGTTCGCCAGCCAGCTGGCGTTCGCCCGGATCAGGGAAACGACGGCGCTGGTCGGCAGCACCGGCGACGACAACGTCGATTCCTGGACGCTGGAGATCGCCCGCTACGGCGAGGAGCACTTTTCGCTGCTGGCCAGCGGCGACGCCGAGGTCAACGCCGCCGCTTTGCTGCAGCTCGATCCGACCAGCCTGGCCAACGGCTTGTATACGCTGCGCCTGCGGGTGGTCGATCTGGCCGGGCGGCGCGGCGAGGCGAGCATCGCCATCGAGGTCGATTCGGCGACCAAGAAGCCGCAGTTGCTGCGCTCGGAGACCGACTTCGTGCTCACCGTGGCCGCCCACGATCTGCCCTTCGCGCGCAGTTACGATTCGCTCGCCCGTTCGATTCCGGGCAGCTTCGGCGAGGGCTGGCGACTCGCTTTCCGTGACGTCGACCTGCAGACCGACGTGGCGCTCACCGGCCGCGAAACGGCCGGCGTGCTGGGCACCTTTGCCGATGGCCAGCGGGTCTTCGTGACTCTGCCCGATGGCCAGCGCACGGCCTTCACCTTTGCCCCGACCAAGCACTCGATTCCGGGGCAGACCTGGTATCTGCCGGCGTTCGTCGCCGCCGACGGTAGCGCTTGGTCGCTGGAGGCGCCAGCGACGCCGCTGCAGCGCGCCGGGACAGGCTATTTCGACCTGCGCACCGGCCGCGGCTACAACCCGGCCAACGCAGTCGGCACCGACTACCTGCTGGTCGCTCCCGACGGCACGCGCTACAGCATTGGCGATGGCGAAGTGCGCGAGATCGCTTTCGCCGACGGCGTTCGCCTGCTGGTCAGCGACAGCGGCATCGTCGCCAGCAGCGGCGAGCGCGTGCAGTTTTCGCTCAACGCCGACGGTTTCATCGAACGCGTCGTCGCCAGCGACGGCCGCCAGTTCCTCTACGATTACGACACGCAGGGTCGGCTGCTTGCCGTTCGTGACCTGGAGGCGGCACGTTCGGTGCGCTACGGCTACGCAGAGGGTGCTCTCGGGCGTCTGGCGATGGTCTCGGGCGGCGGTGGCGGCCAGCTTTTCGCCTATCGCGCGACCGGCGTCGCCCAGCAGGCGATTACTGCCGACCTGGGTTCGTCGCTGGGCTATCTGGCGACGCCGGTCGCCGGTAGTCTCGCAGCCGGCGAGACGGTCAGCTTCGCGTTCACGCTTCGCCAGTCCGAACTGGCGTCGACGGCCAGTGGGTCGGTATACCTTGGGCTGATCGTCGAAGGCAGCGCCGGGCTGCTGCCGCTGATTCCGGTCCTGCCGGGGCTTGCGCCGGTGGCGTCGTCGGTCCAGGGCAACCGCGCTTTCGCGCTCTACAAACTCGATCACGCCGGACTGGCGCTGATCGAGCTGGCGGCTGCCAGCGCTGGCAGCTACCAGCTGTCGCTGTTCGTCGCTGGCGACGCCAACCGCGACGGCAAGGCCGACGGCAGCGACGCGGTGCTGATCGCCGCCGCCGCCGGGCTGCGCCGTGGCGATGCCGGCTACACCCTGGCGCTGGACGCCGACGCCGACGGCTTGATCGACAGCCTCGACCTGCAGTTGCTGATGCAGAACGCCGGCTTCACGCCGAACCGGGCGCCGCTGGTGGTCGCCGGTACGGTCACCACGCACGAGGATCTCGACGTCAGCGCGCCGGTTTCGACCTTCGTCACCGATCCCGAAGGCGACCGGGCGTTCTTCTCGATCGTTGGCGCGAGCCACGGCACGGCGCGTCTGTCGGGCGACGGCCGGTCGGTGATCTTTGCGCCCGAAATGGGCTTTGTCGGCAGCGCCGATTTCACCATCCGTGCCGACGACGGTTTTGGCCAGACGATCCAGACGATCGCCGTGGCGATCAGTAAAGCCGCGCTGACGCGGATCGACTTCGTCGAGCGTGTCCTGCGGCTGAAACTCGGCGAAGGGCGGCAGATCCAACTGATTGGCGATTTCGCCGACCAGAGCGGCGTCGCACTGCCGGCGTCGTACGTCAGCCTGACCAGCAGCAACGCCGCCAGCGGCACGATTGTCACCGGCGGGCGGATCGGCGGCGTCGGCAAGGGCTCGGGGGTGATCGTCGCCGAGCGTGGCGACCTGCGCGCAGCGACGTCGTTTACCGTCGGAACCCCGACCGAGACCGTCGCCGCGTATGTCTTCGGGATGGGGATCGACGTCTATCCGGGCGCCGTCGCTCTGGTCGAGAACGGCGGTCAGCGCCAGATCGTCGCCAGTCTCGCCGGCCAGACCGACCTGACGCCGGCGAGCACCGGCACGCGTTATTTCGTCGGCGACGATCGGGTACTCGGCGTTTCGGCCGACGGCCTGATCACCGGCAAGGCAGCGGGCAGCTCGACGGTCACGGTGATCAACGGCGGTGGCGAATTCGTCGTGTCGGCGAAGGTCGAGGCGCCGATCAGCGGGCCCGCGCTGCTCGGCAGTCTCGGTGGCATCGTCGAGGGGGCCGACGGCTCGGTCGTGGCGGTCGCCGCAGGTTCCCTGTCGGGCAACACGCAGGTCTCGATCGCCACGGTCATGCCGGCGGCGCTGCCGCTGGCAATGCCCGAGAGCATGGCCGTGGCCGGCGCCTTCCGGCTCGAAGTCGGCGACGGCAAGTTGGCGACGCCGGTGCAACTGGCGATTCCGACCAGCGGTCTGGCGGCCGGCACCAACGTCGTTTTCATGCGCTACGCCGAGCTGCCGACCCCCGAGGGAACGCTGCTGCCGGTCTGGCTGCAGGAGGAAACCGGCGTCGTCGGTGCCGACGGTATGGCACGTACCTCTTCGCCACCTTATGCGGGCGTCTCGGTGTCGGGGGTGTACACCATGGGCATTGCGCCGGAGGCCAGCTTCGGGCAGCTGCGCGGGCGTACCTACGCGACCTTTCCGTCGGGGATCAACGATGGTGGCTCGTCGTTCGCGGTGCTCTCGTCGCTCGGCGGCGGCGCCGCCATCGGTGCCGCGTTCTCGCTGACCGCCGGTTTCATCATGACCGCGCTGTTCGGCTCGCGTGAGCTGCAGATCATCTCGGTACCGGCACAGGGCCTGCCGCAGAAAACCACGGTCGGTGTCGAGGTCGCTCCGGGCAAGGTCAGCGACTACTCGATCCAGGTGGTCAATCCGTACAGCCCGAGCACCTCGCCGGCCAGCGAGCCGTTCATCTCGGAAGCACGGCTGGTCTTCCGCGCCACCGCCGGTGGCGGTCTGGCGCCCTTCGTCGAGATCAAGGGCGATCGCTTTACCTACGACAACCCGCCGGCGCCAGCGTCGGCGAAAGACGGCAGCGCCATCGCCGACCTGTTCGTCGTCTTCGTCGCTCCCGACGGCCATAGCTACGAGGTTCATCCCGACGCATCGAGTTCGCCAACCGAGGTGCTGGTGCAGGTGCCGCAGTCGATCGCCATTGGAACCGCCAAGATCTATGTCAAGCGACCGCAGGTGCTCAGCAACAACGGCGCCTGGAATCAGCTGGTCGGAAAAGAAAGCAACCGCGTGCAGCTGTCGTACGACGCGCGTTACATCTTCGGTGGTCTCAGCGGTGATCAGCTGCTGGTGATCGACAGCCAGACCAGGGAGCTGGCGGCGCGCATCCCGATCGCCGGTGGCTTCCCGGCGCCACGCTCGGTGGCGATCAGCGCCGACAACACGCGCGCATACGTGACCCTGCGTTACGCCAGCTCCGTCGCCGTCGTCGATACCGTCGCGCTGCAGCAGGTGGACGCCGACGGCGACCTGGCTAACGGCGTCAGTCGAATCGCCTTGCTGCCGGGCGCGCAACCGTTCTGGATCGCTGTCGGCAAGGGTGGCAAGAAGGCTTACGTTTCGGACGAGGTTGCGGGGCGGATCTACGTCCTCGACATCGATCCGTCTTCGAGCAGCTACAACAAGCTGGTGCAGACCATCGACGTGGCGCCGGCTCCTTCCGGTCTGCGCGGCATGGCGATCAACGCCAACGGCACGCGCCTGTTCGTCGCCGCGCCGGAAAAAGCGCTGTTCGGCGGCGCCGGCGGTGGTAATGGCAGGGTCTTCGTGATTGACGTGGACCAGGGCAGCGCCACTTACGGCGAGGTCCTGGAAGTGCTGGCGGCCGGCGCCGAACCGTACGGCGTGTCGGCGACCAACGACGCCAACGTGATGCTGTACACCAACCGCCTGTCGGACTCCAGGGGCGTGGTGATCGTCAAGGGCGACGTCGGTAGCTACACGCAGACCCCGGTGGCGATCAACCTGGGATCAGTCAGCGACTACTTCGACGTCAACAACGCGATCTCGGTGGTGCTCTCGAAGGACGGAGATTACGCTTTCGTCTCCGGCTTCAACGTTTACATTCAGGACAATCCGTCGCACGACCCGAACTACGACCCATTCCATCCGGCCGGCGGCAACGTCGGGATCATCCGCGATCCGCTCGGCGCGGCGCCGACACTGGTCGCCGCGACGCGTCCGGTGCCGATGTCCTGGCCCGACAACCTGGTGTTGTCGCCGGACGGCAATACCCTGTACAGCGGCTACCGCGGTCAGCGGGTGGTGATGGGTTTCGACGTGCAGGCGATGATCGCTGCGGTCAACAACCCGGCGTTCGCCGGGCAGCTCGACCGCAAGCCGATCGACGATCTCGATCCGTCGATCAACGTCCGCTCCAACTTCAAGATCATCGAGCCCGGCAGCCGCTTCAAGGACCCGGTCTTCGGCGTCCCGGCAGGCGCCACGAACGGCCCGATCGGCGTCGGCGGGATGGCGAACGGTCTGATCGCGCAGGGCGGAGCGTCGCTCGAACTGCTGGCGCCCGGCGCGTTGACCAGCAACCTGACGCCGACTTTCTCGTGGCTGGTGAAGGGCTTCGAGAACGCCAAGAGCCGGCTCTACGTGAGCACCTACCGGGGCAGCGACGGCCTTTTCCCGACCGACCTCGGGACGCCCGATCTGAATGCCGACCGGATCTTCTCGTCGGCGCTGCTCGATGCGAGCAGCATCGACCCGCAAGGCAACGCAATCTTCATCAAGGCGCTGGCGGCGCAACTCAAGCTTACCGCCGGCCAGCAGTACTTCTGGGGTGTCGAGGTGGTGTCGCCGGCGGGGACAGTGGTTGCCCGCGACTGGCGGCTGTTCAAGACCGAAGCGTTCCGCGATGTGTCGAAACCGTTCAGCAGCGTAACGTTGCTGACGCATGGTTTCCAGCTTTCGCCGACGGCGCCGGCCAACGTCGCCGACAGCATTGCCGCGTTCATCGAGATGGCCGAGAACATCGCCCGGGCGGGCGGCGAGGGAGTGGCCGCGTTGTACCAGAAGACGACCGGCCGCTGGCTGGTCTTCTACAACGGTGCGACCTTCGTCACCGGCGTCGATCTGGAATCGGTGCTGGCCTCGCCGGCGATGGTTGGCAAGCCGGTGGTGCTGGTCAGCGACTGGTACAACGAGTCGGATTTCCCGACCAATGGCTTCAGCGAGGCGGCCGCAGATGCGCTCTATTCGGCGCTGGCCAGGCTGAACTTCAACATCGGCGGAAACAAGCTGTTCGACTCGCCGATCCACCTGATCGGCCACAGCCGTGGCACGGTGGTGAACAGCGAAATCGCACAGCGCTTCGGCAACTACGCGCCGGCGGTGCGGCTGTCGATGACCTCGCTCGACGCCCACGACTTCAACCAGCCGTCGCTCGACATTCCCGTTGGCGAGTACATCCAGCTATTTGGCAGTGGGGTGAGCGCACTGGGGGCGACCGCGCTGGGCACCGCGATCCAGTTGTGGGGAATGATGCCGACCAACGCGATCATTCCGACCGGCAATTTCCTTGACCCGGATGTACAGCGCTGGAGCAACATCGATTTTGCCGAACACTACTACCAGATTCTGGCCAGCCCCACGGCGCTGCCGGTCGGCGCCGGCATCGTCTCGACACCGAACGGCCGTTTCATCCCGAACTTCGACGTCAGCATCAACCTCAACGGTCGCGCCGGTTTCACTACCGACGACGGGCTGGCGACGCTGACTGCCATCAACAATGGCTCGCTGCGGCCGGGAGGTCCGCACAGCCGCGTCTGGCGCTGGTACGGAGCGACCACCGATCTCTCGGTGACCGAGTTCAACAAGGGCGGTGAACCGGTCTTCCGTCGTCTCGCGGACAAGGACGCGACCGAGTTCCAGGGCGTCAGCATTCCCTGGTACAACGCCCAGTCGTTTGCCGTCGGCCTGGGTCCCTGGGAGGGAATCGGCACCGGCTGGGCGTTCTCGCAGCAGGGCGGCGTGCCCTTCGCGGGTGTTCCGAGCACTACCAGGATCCCGGTCAGCTTCGACAACACCGAGACGATGAATCCGTCCGGCCTGCCGGTGCCATCGGTCTTCAACGGCGATTTCGAGGAAGGCGCGCTCAACCGCAGCTGGTTGCTGCAGTACTCTGCCGGTGGCCTGGCGACCAACCTTACCGGCGACCTGCCGGGCTGGTCGTTCCATGGCGGGGGCTTCGAGAAGACCTACGCCCCGGGCGACCGGCTGGTCACCATGGCCAACGGCACGCATGCGGCGATGCTCGACAACGACAATTCGTGGGTCCGACACAACCGCATGGTCGTGCCGGATTGGGCCGAGTACCTGAGCTTCGACGTCCAGGTGCTTGCCGCGGCTGCCGGCGAGACGCTGCAGGTTCAGGGCTACCTGCCCGACACCGGAAACTGGGTCGACCTCGGGGCAGTCGCGCTCGACAGCCAGGGAAGCAGTTTCGCGAACCGCCTGTTGGAGATTCCGGTCGATTTCCGGGGCGCCGAACGGATGCTCAGGTTTTCGCTCAGCGGCGGTGGCTCGGCGGACGCCGAGATCCTGCTCGACCACGTCCAGTTCATGCGTGGGCTGATCACCGACAGCACCACCGACAAGAATGACAAGGGGGTATTTTTCACCGATACCGCGACCGGTCCGACGACCGGCCTGAGCAGTCAATGGGTCGAACTGACCAATCGTTTCGCCGACCCGTTCACGGTCACCGTGACCACCGACCCGAACGACTTCCTGGTCTTCGTCGATGGCGGGCTTGAAAAACTGCTCAACGACAACCAGGCGCACGCGCCGCTCTATGACAGCTTCGTCGTCAATCCGGGTGGCACGCTGCACCTCGACCTGAAAGCCAGGTTCAGCGACAACTTCATCAAGACCTACGCCGACGCCGACCTGCCGATCGAGAAGACCGCTCTGTATTTCACCATCACGCTTGGCAACGGCAGCGTTCGTGACGAAGTGGTAGACCTCTTCTACCTGCCGGACTTCGCCGACGGCGACGCCAGCGACGGCGTGTGGTCGATGATGGACACGCTCGACGGCAAGACCCGCACGCTGGGCTTCGACAACGCTGCCCAGGTCGAAGTCAAGCCGGTGTCGAATCCGACCGGACAATTCTCGGTCGGAGAGAGTGGCGGTATCGCGCAGGGGATCAAGTACCAGTCGGTGTATACCAGCCCGATCGACGACTTCGCCGAGTACCAGATCGAGGAGGGTGGCCGCAACCTGGGCAAGATCACGGTCAAGGCGCGTGCGGTCGAGAAGCAGACCGTCGGCGTTTCGCTGGCGACGCTGCGCACGATGGTGCAGGCGATTCGTACCGAGTACGACCAGTGGGTGGCCGATCCGACGACGCCGGTGCATGACGCGAACGGTTTTGCGACCGGCAACTACGGAATCTTCGCCGGTCTGTTCTCGCCAGTGATCACCGATGCTGAATGGGCCGACGTGCTGACCGGCTTCCACACCGTTTTCGGCAAGGACCCTAACGCGATGGGGCCGGTGTACGCCGCCTCGATCTATCTGCCGAGCATCCAGCAGAACGAGTTCGCGTACGGCGAAAACGGCCTCAATCCGATCGTGATGATCAACCGGCCGTGGCTGAACGCGACCGACAATGACGCGCGCAGTTTTGCCGGGCTCGACTTCGCCTACACCAGCTTCGAGAACAAGCTCACCACCGCGGGCGCCGGCGCCGGCAGCTTTGGCGGCAAGGTCCTGCGCGACGACCTCTCGATTCCCGGCAAGCGCTTTCTGCTCTCACAGGTGGTCAATCCGCTGCGTACCGGCGCGATGGCCGGTGGCAGCGCGATGACGCTGGTCGTCGATGGCATCCTGCGCGCCTATCTGAACGTCGGCGATACGCGGCAGGACGTCGGCGAATCATTCGGCTGGGTGGTCGGTCACGAACTGGCGCACAATCTCGGCCTGTTCGACGAATACATCTACAATCCCTTCCAGTCGGTGCCGCGCAACGGCGGGGCCAACTTCATGTCGACCGCCAACACCGTCAGTGTCGCCAATCGACAGCGCGAAGCGCTGCACCTGGCGATGGACAATCCGGAGACGACGGTTTCACTGGCCGGCACCAATGCCCTGGCGACCTGGTACCTGGACCTTGACGCGCTCGACGCGTCGAACCGCGCCGGCCGGGGTGTGCAGGCGCTGTCGCCCGGAGCCGGCGACGGCAACCCCGAGGCCGATCCCCTGACCGCGCTGCTGGCGTTCATCGGCATGAAGGGCGCCGCGACCGCCGGCGTCACTTCGCAAGCGCTGCTGCTCAATGGCGACATTCACGCCGGCATCGTCAACGACGGCTTCGACGTTGACGACGTAACGGCGACCGATTTCGGCTGGACCGGCGTCGGCCAGGCCGGCGTCGTCAACGGACAGGGCGTTCTCAACGAAGATCCGCGGCTGGCGTCGCGTCTGGTACAGACTTTCACGGTCCCCGATCAGGCGGAGATCCTGCGCTTCGAACTGCTCGGCGCCGATTTCGTCGGCAATCAGGAAGGCCCTTCGGATGCCTTCGAGGTGGCGCTGCTCGATCTCTTCGGCAACGCCGTCGCCGGCACCATCCCGGTGGGCAACAGCGACGCGCTGTTCAACCTGCAGGCGGGTGGCAAGGTCTTCGCCGCATCGTCGGTGAGCGCGACCGGGCTCACCAACCGCAATGGCGGTACGCTGCCAGCCGGTCAGCCGGTGACGGTCAGCATCGACCTGAGCGGTATCGCCGCCGGCACGGTACTGACGCTCTACTTCGACCTGCTGGGCTTTTCCGGCGCGGCGAGTCAGTTGCGGATCGACAACGTCAGCATCGTCAAGGCCGGCGCTGGCGACAATCTGCTGCCGGTCGCCAGCAGCAGTGCGATTGCCGCCAGCGAGGAGGGCGCGGCGGTATCGCTCGCTCTCGGCGCACCGGCCGACGCCGACAGTCCGCTCCTGTCGATCGTCGTTACCGGTCTGCCGACGCTAGGCGAGATTCAGTACTTTGACGGTAGCGCGGTCAGCGTCAACGACACGCTGAACAGCGAGCAGCTGCTCGGCCTGAAGTACTTGCCACCGACCGAGTACAACGGCGGCGATGCGGTCGGGCGCTTCACCTATAGCGTCAGCGACGGCGTCAGCACGGTCACCGGCGAGACGGCGATCACGCTGACGCCGGTCAACGACGCGCCGGTCGCCAGCAGCAGCGCGATAACCGCCGCCGAAGGCGGCGGCCCGGTGTCGCTCGCTCTGAGCGCCCCGAGCGACGTCGATAGCATCGTCCTGAGCATCGTCGTGACCGGTCTGCCGACCATTGGCGAGGTGCAGTACGCCGACGGCAGTGCGGTCGGCGGCAACGACACCCTGAGCAGCGCGCAACTGGTCGGATTGAAGTACCTGCCGCCCGCCGAGTACAACGGCAGCGATGTCGTCGGTGGCTTCAGCTACCGCGTCAGCGATGGCCAGTTCTCGGCGACCGGCGGGACGACGATTGCCGTCACGCCGGTCAACGACGCGCCGGTCGCCAGCAGCAGCGCGATCACCGCCGCCGAAGGCGGCGGCCCGGTGGCGCTCGGTCTGAGCGAACCAAGCGACGTCGATAGCACGCTGCTGACGATCGTCGTCAGCGGTTTGCCGGCGCTCGGCGTCGTGCAGTACGCCAATGGCAGCGCGGTCAGTGGCCACGACAGCTTGACCAGCGCGCAGTTGGTCGGCCTGAAGTACCTGCCACCGGCGCTCTACAACAGCAACGATGCGGTCGGCAGCTTCAGCTACAGCGTCAGCGACGGCAGCCGTTCAGCGACCGGCGAGACGGCGATCACCGTCATCCCGGGCAACTACGCGCCGATCGCCAGCAGCAGCGCGATCACCGCCAACGAAGAGGGCGCCGCCGTGGCACTCGGCCTGAGAGCGCCGATAGACGTCGATGGCCCGGCGTTGACCATCGTCGTGACCGGGCTGCCGATCGTCGGCGAGGTACAGTACGCCAATGGCAGCGCGGTTGGCGACAACGACACCCTGAGCAGTACGCAACTGGTCGGCTTGAAGTACCTGCCACCGGCCGAATACAACGGCAGTGATGTCGTTGGTGACTTCCGCTACAGCGTCAGCGATGGCCAGTTCACCGCGACCGGCCAGACGACGATCACCGTTACGCCGGTCAACGATGTGCCGGTCGCTGTTTCGGACAGCGCCACGGTTGCTGCTGGCGGCTCGGTGCTGATCGACGTCCTGGCGAACGACAGCGACGCCGAGAATCAGGTCCTGACGCTGGCCGCGGTCGGCCAGGCGCTGCACGGTAGCGCCGTTATCGAGCAGGGCCAGGTGCGCTACACGCCGGGTCCCGGCAACTTCGCTGTCGACGACTTCCACTACCTGGTCGCCGACAGCGCCGGCGCCACCGCCATCGGAGCCGTCCACGTGACCATCGGCCCTGGGCCAAACCACGCACCGACGCTGGCCGCGCTGGCCGACCGCAGCGTTTCCGAAGGCGACACCCTCACCCTGACCGCAGTAGGCAACGACGTCGATCCTGGCGACGTCCTCAGCTACACACTGCTCACCGCGCCGGCAGGCGCGCACATAGACGCCAGCAGCGGCGCCATCGACTGGCGGGCCCTCGACGGCGACAGCCGCCACGACTTCAGCGTTCAGGTCACCGACCGTGCCGGCGCCTCGGCGGCGCGCCGCTTCACCGTAATGGTCCTCAACGTCGCACCAGCGCTGAGCGTTTCCGGCCTGCCATCGACCCAGGCCGGCGAACTTTACCGCCTCGCACTGAGCAGCGCCGACCCTGGCGACGACACCATCCGCAACTGGCGGATCGACTGGGGCGACGGGCAGATCATCGACCATGCCGGCAACCCGAGTCAGCTGGAGCACCGCTATAGCGGCATCGACGGGCCGATCCAGATCCAGGCAGTAGCCACCGACGAAGATGGCAGCTATAGCCTCGCGCCGCTGTCAATCGTCGTCCTGCCGCCAGCACCGCAAGTACCACCGCAAATCCCACCACAAGTACCACCACCGATCTTCAGCCGGCTGCCACCCCTGCAACTCACCTCGTTCGGTCGCGACAGCAACGGCTTCGCCGCCACGGCCGGCAGTGCCGGCACCGGGCAGCAGCCCGGCAGCGTCGAACCAGCAGCCAATCTGCCCGCCCAGCGCACCGTCGCGCCCGCCGACACCCTGGCCCGCGCGCAACTCGGCTTCACCGCCGACGCCTCGACGCCGACGGTGGCAGAAACCCCAGGAAACCTGCCGCAGATCGACTTTAGCCCGCGTCCGGCCGGCTTCAGATTCCCGGTGGACGCAGGGCGTGGCGAGCGTGACGAATGGCGGAAATTGTTCGTGACCAACATGGCGCAAAAGCGCGACAATCCCAACGCCGCGCTGCGGGTGGTGCCCGGACCATCGCCAGCCAGCCCGTCGGCGCCTGACCAACTCCGCCAAGACCTAGCGGACGGCATGTCGCAAGGGACACCGGAAGACAGGCAAAATCGTCCTTCGCCAGATACCCCGTTCGGCACCCCGGCCAGCGCGCCGAACGGCACGCCCGACAGCCCGCCGGAGCCCACACAGGAAAACAACCGGGAAAACAATTGGCAAGACAACCGCACCGAGGCCGGCCTACTGGAGAGCCTGATGGTCATCCTGCCGCTGGCACCACAAGAGCCGGAAATATTCAAGAACCTACCAGGGAGAAGGAAGTGGCAGACGAAAAAATCGAAAGCGCAGCCGCCGGCGACGAGGGGCAGCGCATCCGGATGAACACCGCGTCGGTAAAAAGCAGTTACTGCAACATGGTCAACGTCACCACCACGCGCGAAGAAGTCGTCATGAACTTCGGCGTCAACGAAAGCTGGGACCGGGGCGCCTCCGAATACGACGTCCGGCTCGAACATCGCATCGTGATGAGTCCATTCGCCGCCAAGCGGCTGGCGACCATGCTCGGCAAACTCGTCGACGAATACGAAGGACGTTACGGCGAACTGAAGTAAGCCTCGGCGGGCGCCCCCCGAACCCGCATGCGCTGGCCGACCGTCCGCCTGCTCGGGAAGCGGCCGGCTTCCTTGTCGTCCCCCTGACCACCCCGGTAAGGCCCGCACTTGTCTGCAAGCCCCACCCCCCCCAGTGCGCACCAGGCCGACCTGCCGCCCGGCATCGGCGCGCAAGCCGGCCGGGCGCACGACGACGCCCAGTGGGGCGCCTTTGCCGCCGCGGATAGCGCCGCCGAATTCTGCAGCAGCTGGCTATCGCTGCAGTGCGCGCAGGTCGCCGACGCCCGCACCGGCATGCTGCTCCTCGAACAGAGCAGCGGCACCTTCGTCCCGGCCGCCGTCTGGCCAAGCGAACAGACCGACGTCACCTATCTCGCAGCGGCCGCGCAGCAATGCCTGCGCGAGCGGCGCGGCCTGCTCCTGCGCGAACACCCCGGAGCCCTGGCCATCGTCGCCTACCCGATAGAACTCGACGATCAGCTCCAGGGAGCCATCGTCCTCGACGTCGCCGAGCGCGCCGATGACGCCCTGCAACGGGTCCTCAGGCAACTGCACTGGGGCGTTGGCTGGATCGAAACCCTGTTCCTGCGCCGCCAGAACAGCGACCAGCAGCAGACCCTGCAGCGCGCGCGCGCCGCACTCGACGTCCTCGCCGTCGCCGCCGAGCAAGCGCGCCTCGAACCGCTGGCGATGGCCGTCGTCAACGACCTCGCCAGCCGCTTTGCCTGCGACCGGGTATCGCTCGGCGTCGACCGGCAAGGGCGCGCGCGCCTGCTGGCGATCTCCCACTCGGCCTTCTTCGAAAAAAAGAGCCAGTTCGTGACCGCCCTCGAGAACGCCATGGACGAAGCGCTCGACCAGCGGCGCAGCGTCGCCTTCCCGCCGGCCGACGACAACGCCAGCGGAATCGCCATCGCCCATCGCGACTTTGCCGCCGCGCGCACCGCCTGCTCGGTCGTCCTCAACAGCCGCGGCATCGGCGTCGGCGTACTCACCTTCGAGCGCGACGACGGCCAACCCTTCAGCAGCGAAGAAATCAGCACCTTCGAAGCCGTCAGCGCACTACTCGGCCCGGTGCTTGACGACCGCCTCGAACTGCACCGCTGGCTGGCCGGCCGGCTGGTCGACTTGCTGCGCGACTGGTCGAGCCATCTCAAGGACCCGCGGCGACCCGGCTTTCGCGTCGCCCTGGCGCTCGCCGCCGTGCTGACCATCGGCGTCTTCGCGCTCGACGGCGACTACCGGGTCAGTGCCCGGGCGGTCGTCGAGGGCGAAGTCCAGCGCGCCGTCGTCGCCCCCTTTGACGGCTTCCTGCACGAAGCACCCGTACGCGCCGGCTTTGTCGTCAAGCAAGGGCAGACCCTGGCCAGCCTCGACGACCGCGACCTGCTGGTCGAGCGCCAGCGCTGGCTGTCCGAACGCGAACAGCACCAGGGGCGCTACCGCGATGCCCTGGCCAAGCACGAACGCGCCAACGCCAACGTCTCGCTGGCGCAGATGCAGGAAGCCGAATCACAACTGGCGCTGGTCGACGAGAAACTGACCCGCGCCAACATCGTCGCCCCGTTCGACGGCATCATCGTCTCCGGCGACCTGAGCCAACTGCTCGGGTCGCCGCTCGAACAAGGCAAGCAACTCTTCGAACTCGCCCCGCTCGACGCCTACCGGGTGATCCTCAAGGTCGAAGACCGCGACATCCGCGACGTCCACGCCGGTCAGAAGGGGACCCTGGTCCTGACCGGGCTGACCGGCGAAGCACTCGACTTCGAAGTCCACAACGTCTCGATGGCCGAAGCCGAAGACGGCAAGAACGTCTTTCGCGTCGAAGCCCGGCTCGCCCGCAGTGACCTCAAACTGCGCCCTGGCATGGAAGGCGTCGGCAAGATCAAGGTTGGCGAACAGACCTACGCCTGGATCTGGACGCACCGACTGACCGACTGGCTGCGCATGCAAGCCTGGACCTGGCTGCCCTAGCCGCGGCATGGCCGGCCCCTTCCTCAGCGCATCATGGTACCGGGTCGCCGAACTGCGGCCGCAGCTACGAGCGCACGCCCGCATCCACCGCCAGCGCTTTCGCGGCCAGCCGTGGTACATCCTGCGCGACAGCGCCTCGGGCAAGCTCCACCGCTTCAGCCCCGCCGCCTACCGGGTCATCCAGCTGATGGACGGCCAGCGGACCATCCACCACATCTGGAGCGAAGTCGCCGCCCAGGCCGGGGCCGAAGCACCGACCCAGGACGACGTGATCCGGCTACTGTCGCAGCTGCACGCCGGCGACCTGCTGCAAACCGAGCTGTCGCCCGACGTCGACGAACTGGCCGAACGCGGCAGCAAACAAAGGCGCCAGCGGCTCCTCCAACGCTTCATCAACCCCCTCTCGATCCGCATCCCGCTGTGGGACCCCGACCCCTTCCTGAACAGGACCTGGCCGCTCTTCAGTCACCTGTTCACCCCGCTCGGACTGCTGCTATGGCTGTCTGCCGTCGTCCCCGCGATCGTCCTCGCCGCCGTGCACTGGCACGAACTGACCGCCAACCTCAGCGACCAGCTACTCTCCGCGCACAACCTCCTGCTGCTGTGGCTGGTTTATCCCCTGATCAAGGCCCTGCACGAGCTGGGCCACGCCTACGCCGTCAAATCGGGTGACGGCGAAGTGCACGAAATGGGCATCATGCTCCTCGTTCTCGCGCCCATTCCCTACGTCGACGCGACCGCCGCCGGCGCCTTTCGCAGCAAGGCCCGACGCGCCCTGGTCGGCGCCGCCGGGATGCTGGTCGAACTCTTCCTGGCGGCGATCGCGATGGCCCTGTGGGTCCTGATCGAGCCCGGGCTGGTGCGCTCGATCGCCTTCAACGTCCTGTTCGTCGCCGGCGCGTCTACCCTGCTGTTCAACGGCAATCCGCTGTTGCGCTACGATGGCTACTACATCCTCGCCGACCTGATCGAAATCGCCAATCTCGGCAACCGCTCGAACCAATACTGGCAGTGGCTCGCCAAACGCTACCTCTTCGGAGCCACCACCGTCGAGCGGCCAGCGGCGACCGCCGGCGAGCGGCGCTGGTTCCTCTTCTACGGCTCTGCGTCCTTTCTCTACCGGACGCTGGTGATGATCATGATCACCCTGTTCATCGCCGGCGAGTTCTTCTTCGTCGGCGTCGTTCTGGCGATCTGGGGCGCGTTCACCCTGCTCGTCCTGCCGCTGGCCAAGGGACTCTCCTACGTGCTGTCGAGTCCCGAACTGCAGCGCACGCGCCGACGTGCCCAACTGGTCACCTTCGGATCGCTGGCGGCTTTCCTGCTGTTCGTCCTGGCGGTGCCGATGCCGCTGCGCACCTACGCCGAGGGCGTCGTGTGGGTGCCCGAGAATGCTGAAGTCCGCGCCGGCGCCAACGGCTTCGTCGAGCGGCTGTGGGTCGAACCCGAGTCGCCGGTCAGCCCCGGCGACCTGTTGCTGACGACCGGCGAGCCGGCCCTCGCCGCGAACGTCGAACAGGCGCGGGCGCGCGTTCGCCAGTTCGAGGTCCAGTATGCCGCGCTGATGTTCGAGGAACGCTCGCGGGCCGCCGCGATCCAGGAGGACCTGTTCCGGGAACGGGTTGCTCTGGCGCGTTCCGAAGAGAAACTCGACGCGCTGCTGGTGCTTGCCGCGGTGCCCGGCGTCGTCAAGCTGGCGCGGCCGCAGGACCTGCCGGGCCGTTTCGTGAAGAAAGGCGAACTGCTCGGCTACATCGTCTCCGGGCCACCGCGGCTGGTGCGGGTGATCGTCAGCCAGGACGACATCGCGCTGGTTCGCGAGCGGCGCCAGCACGTCGAGGTCAAGATTGCCGACCGGCTGGAGCGGACCTACGAGGCGCGGCTGATCCGCGAGGTGCCGGGGGCGCACGACCGGCTGCCGAGCAAGGCGCTGGCGCTGCAGGGCGGCGGTCAGCAGGTTACCGACCCGCACGACCCGAACGGTCTGAAAACCCTGCGGCGGTTGTTCCAGTTCGACCTCGAACTGCCGCCGGAGGTCGGCCCGCTGCAGATCGGCACGCGCGTCTTCGTGCGCTTCCAGCATCGCCCCGAATCCCTCGCCAATCAGTGGGCGCGACGCCTGCGACAACTCTTCCTGGCGCGCTTCGATGTCTAGGGCGCTGCTCGACAGCTGGCAGGTGGATGAGTTCGCCGGCGGCCTCTACCCGGAACGTCGCGACGTCAAGGACGGTCGCCTGGACCGCCTGATCGGCCGCTTGATCGGCCGCTGGGCGCAAAGCGGTCTGCCGCTGCGGCGGCAACGGCTGCGGCGCTTTGCCGATCGCGTCGAGGCGCTCGGCGGCGACTTGATCGGTGTCGATAGGCAAGAACTGAGCCGCAGAGCGTCGGCGCTACGCGCGACGCTGACCGCCGAGGGTCCGTCCGACGACGCTGCCAGCGAGTGCTTCGCGCTGGTGCGCGAAGTCTGCTCGCGCCAGCTCGGGCTGCGCCATTACCCGGTGCAGCTGATGGGCGGCTATGCCATGCTGCGCGGCTCGCTGGCCGAGATGCGAACCGGCGAAGGCAAGACCCTGACCGCGGTGCTGCCGGCGGTGACCGTCGCGCTCGCTGGTGCGCCGGTGCACATGATCACCGTGAATCCCTATCTCGCTGCGCGTGATGCCGAGTATCTGGCGCCGGTCTACGCGTTCTTCGGTCTGCGGGTCGGCCTGATCGTCCCCGACCAGGAAAGTGCGCAGCGCGTCGAGGCCTACGGCGCCGACGTCACCTACTGCGTCAACAAGGACCTGGTTTTCGATTATCTGCGCGATCGCATTACCCAGAAGCGAGTGTCTGTCGGCGCCCGTGGGTTACTCGACGGCTGGTTGACCGGGCCGCGCAAGCAGCAGCGGCCAGCGGCGCTGTTGCGCGGACTCTATTTCGCGATTGTCGACGAAGCCGACAGCGTGCTGGTCGACGAGGCGCGGACCCCCTTGATCATTTCCAGCGACGTCGAAGACCCGAACGGGCGTGTCCTCTACGAGCAGGCTCTGGCGCTTGCCGCCAGTCTGGCCAACGTGCGTGAATATCGCCTGCGGCCCAGCGAGCGCAGCATTGAGCTGACCGATGCGGGCCGTGCGGCGATCGCCGCATTCGCCTCGGGCCTGCGGGGCTTGTGGACCATCCCGCGCGCGCGCGAGGAACTCGTCGAGCAGGGGCTGTCGGCGCTGCACCTGTTCCAGCGCGACCGGCACTACATCATCGCCGACAGCAAGGTGCAGATCGTCGATGAATACACCGGCCGGGTGATGGCCGATCGTTCGTGGGAGCGTGGCCTGCACCAGATGATCGAGGTCAAGGAAGGACTCGACATCAGCAAGCGGCGCGACACCATCTCGCGGATTACCTATCAGCGCTTCTTTCGCCGCTACCTGTGCCTGGCGGGGATGACCGGTACGGCCATCGAGGTGGCGCCAGAAATGCGTTCGGTGTATGCGATGGACGTCGTCCGGATTCCCCCGAACCGTCCCGCGGTGCGCCGCCACCTCGGCCAGCGCGTATTCCTGGACGCCCAGGGGCGCTGGCGGGCGGTGGTCGAACGCGCCCGGGAAATGCGCGCCAGCGGCCGTGCCGTACTGATTGGCACCCGTTCGGTGGCAGCGTCGGAACTGGCGAGCCAGTGGCTGACCGACGCCGCGCTGCCGCATCAAGTGCTCAACGCCCGCCAGGATCAGGGCGAGGCGGAGATCATCGCGCAGGCGGGGCAGGCTGGCCGGATCACGGTGGCGACCAACATGGCGGGGCGCGGCACCGACATCGTGTTGAGCCCGGAAGTGCGGCAAGCAGGCGGCCTGCACGTGATCCTGTCCGAGTACCACGATGCCGCCCGTATCGACCGCCAGCTGTTCGGTCGCGCTGGTCGTCAGGGTGACCCGGGATCGTGCGAAGCGATCGTTTCGCTTGATGACGAACTGTTTCTCGCGCATGCTTCGCAGTGGCTTGGCTGGCTGCGCGGGCGGGTTTCTCCGGCTGGTGTGCTGCCGGCCGTGATGGGCCGCGCGCTTCGGCGGTCGGCGCAGGCGGCAGCCGAACGACAGAATTCACGGATTCGACAGTTGACGGTCGAGATGGACAGACGCATGGAACAGTCTCTGGCCTTTGCCGGAAAGGGAGAGTAGGAGATGGCGACGCGCTTGGGAAGAGCAGCGCGCTGCGCCTTGGCGCTGGCGCTGGCGTCGGTTGGCGCGGGCTACGCGGGCGAATTCGATTGCATCATCGAACCCAGCAAGACGGTCGACGTGCGCGCGGCGAGCGAAGGCCTGATCGAGAAGATCTGGGTTGACCGCGGCGATATGGTCAAAAAGGACCAGATCCTGGTGACGCTCGATTCGGGAGTCGAGCGAGCGGCAGCCGAATCGGCGCGCTATCGCGCGACGATGCAGGGAAAGATCCGGACCGGCGAAAGCCGTGTCGAGTTTTCGACGACCAAATACAAGCGCCGCGAGCAACTAGCGAGCCAGTCTTTCATTTCGCTGAGCGACCGCGACGAGGCGTTGACCGAGAAGCGGCTGGCTGATTCCGAGCTGCTCGAGGCGAAGGATGAACGTCGCCTGGCGGAGATCGAGTATCGCCGCCTTGCCGAGCAACTGCGCCTGCGGACCATCAAGAGCCCGGTTGACGGGGTGGTCGTCGACCGGCTCCTCAATGCTGGCGAACTTGCCGACAACCGCGACCTGCGCAAGCCGATCCTCAGGCTGGCCGACATCGGCACGCTGCACGTCGAAGTGCTGATGCCGATCGATGCCTTCGGAAAGCTGACGCCTGGCCAGACCGTCGAGGTCTTGCCCGAAGCGCCTGTCGGCGGTCGCTATGCGGCGACGGTGGCGGTCATCGACCGCGTTCTCGACGCCGCCAGCGGCACTTTCGGTGTTCGCCTGGCGCTGGCCAATCCCGGTTTGAAGCTGCCGGCGGGAATCAAGTGCCGGGCCAGCTTCCCGGCCATCGCCGGTCGCACGGCGGCGCCAGCGGCGAGCACTGCCCGCCCGCTGCCGAAGCCGGTGCCAGCGCCGTCCGGGAAGCCGATGTAGTTCCTGGCCACGCGCTGGCAGGTTGCCGGCCGCCGTGGCCGCTGTCCGACGCGCTGTCCTTGGTGTGGTAGCGGCGGAAGTGCCGCGACCGCGACCGGCCGATGTATAGTGATCGTCGGCGGTGCGTCGCTGGGCGGCTCGCCTGCTGCCGAACGGCAGGGCGCTGACCATTGCTGTGTCGGACGAGTCATGAGAAAAGGAGTGACCAATGAACAAGCCACCGGCGCCACCTCCGGAGCGCAAGGCCCATGCCGTCAGGCGAACAACGAAAAAGCCGCCTGCCGTCACCGCTGCTCCGGACTCCCGGCACGAGCCCGGTCTGATCGACCAGGTGCGCAGCATGGCCGGCAAGTTGCTCGACGTGAGCTCGGCAGCCGGCGTCGCCGGGCGAACGCTCGAGGCCGCCAGCAAGGTGTCCAAAGCGTTGTGGGACGGGCAGGCGATCGAGGCGGCTTCCGAGGTCTTGCGCGTGGTCTTGCCGAGTGCGGCGGAATCCGCTGCCTGGGCCAGGACCGGTGCCGCGATCCGGGCGATGCGCGAGGCCGCGGGCTTGACGATCGCTGAAGTCGGTGCGGCGATCGACCTCAAGGATCCGTCGCTGATCGAGGCCCTGGAGAACGGTCGCATGGCGTTGTCGTTCGAGTTGATTCTCCGTCTGGCGGCGGTTTTTGGTCGCCAGGATCCGATCGGTTTTGTCATGAGCTTGACCCGCACGGCTAATCCGGATTTGTGGAAGAGCCTCGAAACGCTCGGCGTCGGCAAACTGGTGCTGCAGTCGGTACGCGAGCACCAGTTCGTCAACGTCTACCGCAGTAATGACGCGGCGCGCGGCCTCAGTGACCAGGAATTCTCCGAGATCCTGAGCTTCACGCAGGCGGCGTTCGAGATGGCAATGGCCCAGCGTGAACGGTACAAGGCCCACCGTCGAGAGGCGCTACCGGACTCCGATCGGTGACGCCCGGCTGCCCGCTAGCTACTCCGCTGTTGGCCCACGCGCGTGCGCGTCGCTTGCAAGACGGCGCCATTTCTGTTATCTAGTCGTGTTTTTTCAAATCAGGGTTCCCGATAATGGCTGACGAGTTGCTGCACAAGCATTTCACCCCATACGTGCCAACAACTGGCGAGGAGTACATGAACAGCGCTCAGCTGGATCATTTTCGCGGCATCCTCGAGGCGCTCAAGAAACAGTTGATGGACGACATCGAGCGTACGGTGCATACCATGAAGGACGAGGCGACCGTTTTCGCCGATCCCAACGACCGCGCGAGTCAGGAAACCGACATCGCCATCGAATTGCGCAACCGTGATCGCGAGCGCAAGCTGATCAAGAAGATCGAGGAAACGATGGATCTGATCGAGAGCGGCGACTATGGCTATTGTGCCGCCTGCGGCGTCGACATCGGCATCAAGCGCCTGGAAGCGCGGCCAACGGCGACGCTGTGCATCGACTGCAAGACGCTCGAAGAAGTGCGCGAGAAACAGATCGCCAAGTAAGGGGTTGCGCCGGGGTTCGATCGATCCCGATGGCTGCAGAAGGAAGAAAGGACGCCGCGGCGTCCTTTCTTGTGCTGCCTGGTCCCGACGCGCGGCTGTCAGGATGCCGGCGTCACCGCGGCGCCGCCGCCTTCTTCGGCGGTCAGCGCCTTCATCGACAGGCGCACGCGCCCCTTCTCGTCGGCTTCGAGCACCTTGACGCGGATCTTCTGGCCGTCCTTGAGGTAATCGGCTACCGCATTGACGCGTTCGTTGGCGATCTGGGAAATATGCAGCAGGCCGTCGCGCCCCGGCAGGATGCTGACGATGGCACCAAAGTCGAGCAGCTTGAGCACCGTGCCGTCGTAGACTTTCCCGACTTCGACGTCGGCGGTGATCGACTCGATACGGGCTTTGGCGGCGTCGGCTGCTTCACCGCTGACCGAGGCGATGGTGATCGTGCCGTCGTCCTTGATGTCGATCGTCGTGCCGGTTTCTTCGGTGATGGCGCGAATCACGGCGCCGCCCTTGCCGATCACATCGCGGATCTTCTCGGGATTGATCTTCATCGTGTACAGGCGAGGCGCGTAGGTCGAAACCTCTTCCCGATGAACGGACATCGAGCTCTGCATCTGCTGGAGAATGTGCAAGCGGGCTTCGCTGGCCTGGGCGAGGGCGACCTGCATGATTTCCTGCGTGATGCCCTGGATCTTGATGTCCATCTGCAGTGCGGTGACCCCGGACTCGGTGCCGGCGACCTTGAAATCCATGTCGCCGAGATGATCCTCGTCACCGAGAATGTCGGTCAGCACGGCAACGCGATTGCCTTCCTTGATCAGCCCCATGGCGATACCGGCGACGTGTGCCTTGAGCGGCACGCCAGCGTCCATCAGCGCCAGCGATGCGCCGCAGACCGAGGCCATCGAGCTCGATCCGTTCGATTCGGTGATTTCGGAGACGACGCGAATGGTGTAGGAGAAGTCTTCCGGCGACGGCAACACGGCGATCAGCGCCCGTTTGGCCAGGCGGCCATGACCGATTTCGCGACGCTTCGGCGTTCCGACGCGTCCGCATTCCCCGGTCGCGTACGGCGGGAAGTTGTAGTGGAACATGAAGCGCTCACGGTATTCACCTGCCAGCGCGTCGATGATCTGCTCGTCGCGGCCAGTGCCGAGGGTGGCGACAACGATCGCCTGCGTTTCGCCGCGGGTGAACAGGGACGAGCCGTGCGCGCGCGGCAGCACGCCGGAGCGGATGGCGATCGGTCTGACCGTGCGGGTGTCGCGGCCGTCGATGCGCGGCTCGCCAGCGAGGATCCGGCCGCGTACGATCCGTGCTTCGGCGTCGGAGACCATTCTGCGGATCGCGCTGGCGTCGGGGGCGTTGTCGTCGGCGGTCATGGCTTCGACCGCGTAGGCGGTAATTTCCTTGAGACGCTGGCTGCGTAAGCCCTTGCTGGTGATCCGATAGGCTTCTTCAAGCTCGCCTTCGACCAGCTTGTTGACTTTGCCGTGGACGGCTTCATTTCTGGCTGCGGCGGTCCAGTCCCATTCCGGCTTGCCGGCCTCGTCAACCAGTTCGTTGATCGCCTGGATCACCGTCTGCATCTGCTGGTGGCCGAACACCACGGCGCCGAGCATGACTTCCTCGGAGAGTTCCTTCGCTTCCGATTCAACCATCAGCACGGCTGTCTCGGTGCCGGCGACGACCAGATTGAGTTGGCTGGAGGCGAGCTGTGTGCTGGTCGGATTGAGCACGTACTGACCGTCGATGTAGCCGACGCGGGCGGCGCCAATCGGACCGTCGAAGGGGATGCCGGAGATCGCCAGAGCTGCCGAGGCGCCGATCATCGCCGGAATGTCGGGATCGATTTCCGGGTTTAGCGACATCACCATCGCGACGACCTGGACTTCGTGGTAGAAGCCTTCGGGGAAGAGCGGACGCAGCGGCCGGTCGATCAGTCGCGAGGTCAGCGTTTCCTTCTCCGAGGGGCGGCCTTCACGTTTGAAGAAGCCGCCGGGGATCTTGCCCGCAGCGTAGGTCTTCTCGATGTAATCGACGGTCAGTGGAAAGAAGTCCTGACCGGGCTTGGCGGCTTTGTTGCCGACGGCGCTGACCAGCACCACCGTGTCGTTCATCGAGACGATGACGGCGCCGCCGGCCTGGCGGGCGATTTCGCCGGTCTCCAGGGTCACCTGATGGGCGCCGTAGTGGAAGCTCTTGTTAACGATAGTAAACATTGTTGCCTTTCTCAATAGTCTGGCGCGGCGCCTGCCCACGACTCCGGCAGGCAAATCAACAAGCGCACCAATTTGGCAAGAAAGCCGCCGCAGCGGAAACAGCGGCGCAGCCCACGAGGGGCTGGCCGCTGACGGCTTTCGGGATTGTCCGCATCTCCGACCGCGATGCGGATCGGCGGCCGGACTTATTTGCGCAGGCCGAGTCGCTGCAGCAGCGAACGGTACGAGTCGACGTTGGTTCGCTTCAGGTAGTCCAGCAACTTGCGGCGCCTGCTGACCATCCGCAACAGACCGCGACGCGAGTGGTTGTCCTTCTTGTGCTCTCTGAAGTGACCGGTAAGGTCGTTAATGCGTGCGGTCAATAGCGCCACCTGGACTTCGGAAGAACCCGAGTCGCCGGCGGCGCGCTGGTAGTCGGTCATGATTTGCGCTTTTTGCGCAACGGTGATCGCCATGTCAAACTCTCTTTCATGAAAAACGGCGCAGCCCCGGTTTGATAGAGCCAAAGCCAGATGGACAAATAGTAAATCGCTTGGCGAAGCGAACCGGGGATTCTAGCGGCTGACCGGCCCGGCGGCAAGCAGTTACCGAGATTTTGGCAGGGGCAAGGCTTTGGTCATCGCCGAAAAAGCCTCGCTCGCTGCCATCGGCGGACCTCGACGGGAGGCCAGGAGTGGCCGGGGCATGCTGTTCGCTGCCGTCCGACGTGTCCGATCGGCGCTGCGGTGCTCAACGCGCGCGGCTGCCGGAGTTGGCGAGTTCTTCGGCGGTGTTGATGTTTCTGAAAGCCTCCGGCTGGTCGTCGAAGCTCACCTCGACTGCCTTGAGTGTTCGCTGCCACCAGTCGAGCTTGCGCCCGCCGTTGGCCAGGAAGCTGCTCAGTTGCGGCAGCAGCGCACGTCGGCAGACGCAGAACGCCGGTTGTCGCTGATCGGAAGTCCGGGCAGTGGCGACGTCGGCGCCGTGGAGAAGCAGCGCCGCACGCAGGCGGGTCACCAGGTCGACCGGCAGGAACGGCGAGTCGCACGGTACGGTGGCCACCAACGGGTGGCTGGCTGTCGCCATAGCGACCTGCAGACCGGCCAGCGGGCCGGCAAAGCCGGGGAGCTGATCGGCGACCACCGGGTAGCCGAAGGCCTGGTAGCGGGCTAGGTTCTGGTTGGCGTTGAGCAGCAATTCATCGACCTGCGGCGCAAAGCGTTCGACTACGCGCTGCACCAGCGCTTTGCCGTCGAGGAGTTGCAATCCCTTGTCGGCGCCGCCCATCCGGCGGCCCAGGCCGCCAGCCAGAATCACCCCGGTCAGTCGTGTTTCGCCAGTCATCGGGACGTCTGCCTCGCATCAGTCCACGTGCCAAGCACGGCGCTGCCGTGCGTTCGCCGGGCGAACCGGCCGAACTGCTGCGTCACCCGAATCCGGGGAGCCAGCCACTTTGCTGTGACGTGTTGACGGTCTCAAGCGTGCCTTGAAATAGCGCTTCGATCACCGGCGGCTCTCGCCAGCGTTCGTTCATGAAGGTCAGCCCGACCTCCTCGACCAGCGCGCCGCGCCAGTAGTGGTTGGCGATTTCATCGAGGGTCGAGAGACTAAGGCTATGCGGCAGGCGAAGGTAATCCAGCCAGCTGCAATCGTGGAACGAACAGATGTAAGTCCCCTTGCTTCGTGCCCGGGTGAGCGCCTTGCCAAAAACCTGGGCTGGATGCTTGGCGCGGAAGGTTTCGGCATCGACGCGGGTGGCAAAGAGCAGGACCGCGTGCAGCCGGCTGGGGAAGTGCTGGTACAGCCGCTGGCGGAAATACTCGAGGTGATACTCGGCAAAGTAGTTCCGGACGGTCATGATCCGGTCGTCCGGAGGCGACTCGCCAAAGGGATTGCCGACCAGAATGTCCCAGCCCGGCGACAAGGCGTCGTCGTCCAGCCACGCGTATAACTCGAGCGTGCTGCTGTCCTTCAGCAGGTGATCCATGATCTCTGGCTGGCGGCTAGGCCGCACGGTGCGCTTGCTGGCGCGGAGTCGAGCCGTGTCGGTGACTCATTTGTTGCGACCGAACTTCTCGATCAGCTGTCCCAGCTTCTCCGCATGCTGGCGCGCCAGTGCTTCAGCTTCGCGCTGCGCCCGGCGTTGCTCCGCCTGTTTTTGCAGCCGTTCCTTGAGCACTTCCGACGCGTGCGAGCGATGCGCAGGGGTGATCTCTCCGGCTGGATTGCCATCAAGGTCCACTCGTCCGGCAGCTCTTTCGACGGTTTTCAGGTAACGCAGCGAGTGCGTATGGATCCCCAATGCGATACGCAAAGGCTTGCGATCGAGGCCAGGCTGTCGCAACAGGAGTTGCTTGTCGATGCCGATAGCCAAAGGCAGGCAGTCACGGAACACGGGAAACGTCTCCTGCAAATCCTTCAGCAGCTGGCGAGGGTTCTTGGCTGGGGCGGGTTCCGGGCTTGAGGTGGGTGTTGTCATGGCTACTGTGCTGCAGTAAGGGGTAGGCGGGAGGGCCAGAGTCGAGCAAGCGGTCTGGCGTCTTTTTCGGCGACGGCACGCGCGTCCGGCGGTTGCCGTAGCGCGTTCAGAAGTGAATCCCGCGCATCATCTGCGAGAAGGCGATCTGGTCGGCAGTCTGCGGTGCAGCCTTCTCCAGCTGGTGCGACGCAGCGCTTGAATCAGCGAACATGCGGAAGCTGGTGTTCATCACGATCTGGGCCACTTTCGGGGTCAGCGAATGGAGCAGGGCGCCGAAGATGCCCAGTCGGGTGGCGATGCGCACCGGTTTGTGGATGATTGCTTCGACGACCAGATCGGCGGCGTCTTCCGGAGACAGCGTCGGCACCTGTTCGTAGATCTTGGTCGGTGCGATCATCGGCGTCCGGACCAGCGGCATGTTGATGGTCGTAAACTCGATGCCACGATCGGCAAACTCGGATGCGGCGCAACGTGCCCAGGCATCCATCGCCGCCTTCGACGCCACGTAGGCCGAGAAACGCGGGGCGTTGGTCAGCACCCCGATCGACGAGATGTTGATCACCTGTCCCTTGCGCTTGGCGATCATTCCCGGTAACAGGCCCATGGTCAGGCGCAGGGCGCCGAAATAGTTGACCTCCATCGTACGTTCGAAATCGTGAAAGCGATCGAAGGAATTCTCGATGCCGCGGCGAATCGAGCGACCGGCGTTGTTGACCAGGATGTCGACGCCGCCATGCTCGTCGGTGAGCTGTTTCACGAGATCGGCGCATTGCTGTGGATCGGCAATGTCCACCGCGCGCGTGATCAGCCTCAGACCGGCAGCCTCGAACTCGGCGCGCGTCTCGTCGAGAGTCTTCGGATCGCGGGCGATGGTGATCGCGATCGCGCCGGCCTCGGCCAGCTTGCGAATGGTGGCTCGGCCGATTCCGGACGATCCGCCGGTAACCAGAACGACCTTGCCTTCGACCTTGCCGCGCAGCGTGCGATCGATGAACAGATCCGGATCGAGATGACGTTCCCAGTAGTCCCAAAGACGCCAGGCGTAGCTGTCGAGCGGCGGCACGACGATGCCGGTGCCCTTGAGCGCGCGCTGGGTTTCCCGGCAATCGAAGCGGGTCGGGTAGTTGATGAAGTCCAGAATGTCGTCGGGCAGTCCCAGGTCCTTCATCACCGCGTTGCGGATCCTGCGCACCGGCGTCAGGGCGAACATCGCCTTGCGCACCGAGCGCGGGATGAAACCGAGTAGTGCGGCATTGATGCGCATCGCCATTTCGGGTGCGTGCGCCGCGCGGGCGAAGGTGTTGAGCAGATCACCAACGCGCATCGGCGTCGGGTCGGTCAGGTGAAAACAGTGACCGTCCTCGTTTTCGAGGTGTGCGATATGGTCCATGGCGGCGACCACAAAGTCGACCGGGACGACGTTGATGCGGCCGCCTTCGATGCCGACGGTCGGCATCCACGACGGGAAGCTCTTGCGGATTTTCTGGATCAGCTTGAAGAAGTAGTAGGGACCGTCGATCTTGTCCATTTCGCCGGAGCGCGAGTCGCCGACGACGATCGCCGGGCGGAAGACACGCCACGGGACGGTGCACTCCTTGCGCACGATCGCTTCGGAGTCGTGCTTGGTACGGAAGTAGGGGTTGTCGAGGTTCTCCGCTTCGTCGAACATGTCCTCGCGAAACAAGCCTTCGTAGAGTCCGGCGGCGGCAATCGAGCTGACCAGGTGAAAGTGCTTGGCGCCGATTGCCTCGGCCAGCCGCACGGTGTTGCGCGTGCCGTCCACATTGGCGAGCTGCTGCTCCTCGGCGCTGGCCTTGAGGTCGTAGACGGCCGCCAGGTGAAAGAAGTGCTTGACCTTGCCTTTAAGCTTGCGGATATCGGCTTTCGAGACGCCCAGATCGGCCTGCCTCAGGTCGCCAACGATGGCGACGACGCGCTTGTCGTCGCAGCCCCAGTACTCGTACAACTCCTGCAGTCTGGGAAGTTCAAGCGAACGCGTCAGGAAATAGACCACACTGTCCGGGCGGCTCAATAGTTTTGCGACCAGCCGCTTGCCGATGAAGCCAGTGGCGCCGGTAACGAAGTAATTCATTGCTGTCTCCTGATAGGCATGAACTTGCTGGGTCATTGGTATTTGCTAGACTAGCGGCCTCTAGAGGCCACACTCGGGCCCTTTAGTGTGCGTCCTCTAGATATTGTCACTAGACTGGCTTTCCAGGGCAAGCAGAAAACTTGTTGACCTTTTTGATTACTACGTGGAAGGAGATGGAAATGGGCAAGAAACTCAAGGAATTGGCGGGTGACGCAACGGAGAACCAACTGGCAATGACGGTCAAGGAGTCTGCCCAGCAAATCTGGTTGGCCGGGCTTGGCGCTTTTGCCAAAGCACAGGAAGAGGGCGGCAAGGTGTTTGACGCGCTGGTCAAGGAAGGCGAGAACATTCAGTCGAAAACCCGCAAGATGACTGATGAAAAAATCGCGCAGGTCGCGGGCAAAGCGACTGGGACCTGGGATCGCCTCGAGCAGGTGTTCGAGGATCGCGTCGCGCGGGCTTTGGGCAGTCTCGGCGTACCGAGCAAGCAGGATATCGAGAAGCTGTCCAGGCGCGTCGTTGACTTGAGCGCCGCAGTGCAGGCACTGACGGAAGGGACGCCTGCTGTCAAGGCAACTCCCAAGGTTGTGGCCAAACCGGCTGCCAAGGACGTGGCCAAGGAAGTCGTGGCGGATGTTGCGGCCGCGGCTGAGTCGGCAACCGCCAAACCGAGAGCAGCAGTCCGCAAGCCGGCAGTCCGTAAACCTGCTGCCGCCAAACCTGCGGCACCGGTGACGCCGGCCGATGTGCTAAAGACCCTTCCGCAGACCACCGAGTAAGTCGGCCCACCGTTCCTGGTCCTGATTCGGGATCCGCCAAGGATCGGATCAGGACCAGGAGGTCGCCAGAATTCGCGCAGCCGTCCCTCCCCGGGAGGGCCTTCGGCTGATTGCCTGGCGCGTCGGCGCTGCCGGCGCCAGCGTGAAACCACCGCCGGCTAGACACCACGGTGCGAGCGAGCAGCCAGCAAGGCTGCCAAAGGCGGCGTTTTCCTCGACAAGGGGCTGTTCTATGGCGGTAGGAAAGGAGCGGGCAAAGATTGGCCTGGCACTGGCCGGTGGTGGTCCGGTCGGAGGCATTTATGAAGTTGGCGCGATGGCCGCGCTGGCCGAGGCACTAGATGGTGTCGACTTCACGGCCTTCGATATCTACGTCGGCGTCAGCTCCGGCGCCTTCATTTCGGCGGCGGTGGCCAACGGTCTGGGGCCCGAGACGCTGGCGCGGATGCTCGTCGAGAACGATACCGATGAAGTGTTCGACCCCGAAATGCTGTTGCGTCCAGCGTTCGGTGAATACCTCCAGCGGGCGCTGTCGGTACCGGTACTGCTGTGGTCGTCGCTGCGACAGTATCTCTCGGACCCGTGGCATCTCCGTCTGGTGGAGTCGTTTCAGGGTCTCAGCCATGCGATCCCGACCGGTGTTTTCAACAATGCAGGCATCGATCAGCTGCTGAGCAAGCTGTTTTCGACGGGTGGTCGAAGCAACGATTTCCGCCAACTCAAGCGTCGTCTGCTTCTGGTAGCCACCGATCTCGATACCGGTGAGTCGGTGGCTTTCGGTTCCGAAGGACATGATGATGTGCCGATTTCTGTCGCCGTGCAGGCGAGCGCCGCCCTGCCGGGGCTGTTTCCACCGGTCAGGATCGGCGAGCGCGATTTCGTCGACGGCGCCCTGATCAAGACCCTGCACGCTTCGGTTGCCCTGCACGAAGGCGCCGAACTGGTGATTTGCATCAACCCGCTGGTGCCCTTCGATTTGCGCCTGGCGGCACAGCGTTCGCCGCTCGATCCGCCGACGGCCGCTCCAGCGCATCTGGTAGACGGTGGTTTGCCGGTGGTCCTGGCACAGACCTTTCGCGCCATCATCCACTCGCGGATGCGCACCGGCATGGATCGCTACCGGCTTGAGTTCGCGAATGCCGATGTGGTGCTGTTCGAACCGACGCGCGATGATGCAGACATGTTCTTTACCAATGTCTTCAGCTACCGCGGCCGCAGTCGCCTGTGCGAGCACGCCTACCAGCGCACCCGCAAGGATCTGTACGCGCGTCGGCATGCGCTGCGGCCGATCCTCGAGCGCCACGGGATCAGTCTGAACCTCGGAGTGCTCAAGGACCACACCCGCTCGTTGCTGTCACACAAGCGCCGCCCCGATCTGGCGACCAGTGCCAGCGCGCTGGAGTCTTCGCTGCACGACCTGGAGGTCTGGCTGAAGGCGCTGGAGAGGTGATGGCACGCGTCCGGCAGCAGGATTGCGAGCGCCGGCATTTGCTGCGCGGACCGGCGGTGCTATGCTGGCGGCTGACCAGAATCAGGATTACGGCGAGGCGCTGATGGAACGGAAGCCGAAGCGGCGGACACGGGAAAGGATCATCGAGACCAGCCTGCGCTTGTTTAACGACTTCGGCGAGCCGAACGTGACGACCACGGTCATTTCGGACGAGATGAACATCAGTCCGGGCAACCTCTATTACCACTTCCACAACAAGGACGAGATCCTCGAGGCGATTTTCACCGTCTTCGAGCGGGAGATCGAGGAAACGCTTGCCGCGCCGACACGCCGACTGGCCGACGTCGAAGACATCTGGCTGTTCTTGCACCTGCTCTTCGAACAGATCTGGAAGTATCGTTTTTTCTACCGCGACCTGAACGATCTGCTGACCCGCAATCGTGTCCTCGAGATCCACTTCAAGCAGATCATGGCGCACAAGGTGCACACCGCTACGAAGCTCTGCGAGGGACTGGTGTCGACCGGCGCCATGCGGGCAACGACCGATGAATTGCGGGCCCTGGCCACCAACATGACGGTGATCGCCAGCTACTGGCTGTCTTTTGAGTACGCTTGCGACCCGCGAGGAAAAGTCGAGAGTGGTCGCATCGGGCGCGGTGTGTACCAGGTCATGGCGATGGTTTCACCTTTTCTGCTCGATGAATCGAGAGGCCTGCTCGAAAAGCTGTCACGCGAGTACGTTTGACGGTAGCGACTGCTTTGCGTTTGCCGGCAGTGCTTTACCCATCTGGAGAATGATCATGGCATGGAAGCGGTTTCCCTATCCTGACGCCGCGTACGTCTATCCCGGCGCCGCGTTGCAACAAAACTGGGCGCGCTTGCATCGCGGCGACTGTGAGCCGTTTCCCGAAGATCCCACGGTGCAGGAGGCATGGCGCAGCTATCACGCGGGGGATTTCGGCAAGGCCGTCGACGCCGGTCTGGCTTGCGGCATGGCGGCTTACAACGCGGCCAACAAGGCTGCTGCGATTTACGCGAACTACCTGGAATCCGATGACGAGCGAAAGCGCAGCCTGTTGGTGGAAGTTGCGCAGCGTTGCGAAGAGCAGCAGGAACAGATGCCTGACGACGCCAATGCCTGGTATCTCCATGCCTATGCGCTGGGTCGCTATAGCCAGAGCATCTCGGTGGTCAAGGCGCTGGCGCAGGGCCTGGGCGGCAAGATCAAACATAGCCTGACGCGGGCCCTGGAAATCCAGCCCGGGCACGCCGACGCACTGGTCGCTCTTGGGGCCTACCACGCCGAGGTCATCGACAAGGTGGGGGTGCTGGTTGGCGGGCTCACCTATGGAGCCAAGAAGACTACCGGCAACGAGTTGCTTGAAGCGGCCCTCAAGCTTAACCCCGATTCGGCGATCAGTCGCGTCGAGTATGCGAATGCGCTGGTGATGATGTTCGGCAAGTCCAGGATGAAGGATGCCGAGCGCCTGTACCAGGAGGCCGCCGACTGCGTGCCGATGGACGCCATGGAGCGTCTTGACGTCGAGGTGGCAAAGGCCGAACTGGCCGATTGAAAGCCCCCCGACGGGGCATGGAATGGCGCCGGACTCGCCGCTGCCGATCAGCGGCTGGCGAGGCTGGCCAGGTGTCCTTCGACGGCTGCCGGGTCGACCAGGAGATCAGCGGGTAGCAGCAGCGTCATCCACAGGAGCTTCTCGAACTCGCCGGCAAAGCGCTCGACGATGTTCTGTGGATCGTCAACCATCCCCTTGTCGGTGATTACCCCGAATTGGACCCGACCGTTGTACGAGAGGATGCTCACCCCCAGGCCGATGTCGCCTGTCTGTGGAACCCAGACCAGCTGCTGCTCAATCTTGCTGCCGGCGAAGTAGCGCGCCTGTTGCGGGCCGGGAACATTGGTCATCACCGCGGTCGTCTTGCCGGCCAGCAGCTTGAGCAGTTGCTCCTCGACGAAGCTAGGCGCCATGCCTGCCGCGCCGAGCAGCGCAAAGGTCAGCATCGCCTGATAAGACCCCTTCACGGTTTCCATCCGCGCACGCGTGGCATGCAGCCGGGCCAGCGGGTTCTCGATGCCGATCGGCAATTCGAGGGCGACCAGTCCGAAGCGGTTACCGAGGTCGTCAACCTCCCCGCGCGCGCGCAGATTGACCGGGACCATGACGCGAATCTCGGCAGCCGCAACAGGGTCGCCTTTGGCCACCAGGTAAGCGCGCAGGGCGCCGGCGACAGCGGACAGCAGCGTGTCGTTCACCGTGCACCCAAGCGCCTGACCGCAGGCCTTGATTTCGGCCAGCGAGATCGGTGTGGACCAGGCCACGCGCTTGACGGTGCAGGGCTTGCCCTTGAAGCGCGTCGTGCTGTCGGCCGGTAGTAGCGCGAGTTTGCCGACCTCCTGGGCGACCGCGTGAGCGACGCGCGCGTAGTCACCGATTGTCCCCGGCGCGCTGCGCAGACCGAGGTATTGCCCCCAAAGATTGCCGCCGACGCTGATCGCGGTCTGCGCAAGGCCGGTAAGCGGTTCAAGAATCAAGTGCCAGAAAGCGTTGCCTTGCTCGGTGAGTTCTGCCGCGGCGGCGTGCCTGGTCGGCCGCGGGTCTCCGTCCTCCGGGGCATCGATGCGCTCGTCGGTCAGCGAGTTCATGACGCCGATGAGGGCGATGCCGTCGGCAATCGCGTGATGGATGCGAACGACCAGCGCCGAGTTTCCGTCGGCCAGTTCCACGAGATTGAACTCCCAGCGCGGCCGCGCCGGGTTGAGCGGCGCACTGGCCGCCTCGGCAACGAACTTTTGCAGCTGGTGCTGGCCGCAGGGGGCGGGCAGCAACGAGTGGCGGACGTGGATGTCGATGTCGAAGTCCGGGTCATCGACCCACCACGCACCGTCGGTGTCGTGCACCGCGATCTGCTGGAAGCGGCGGTAGCGCAGCAGGCGTCGGGCGACCGTACGTTTGAAACGCTCGGCGTCGATCCGGCCGGCGAAGATCATCACGCCGACGATCTGCATCAGGTTCTCGGGCCGGTCCATGCGCAGCCAGGCGGTGTCGACGTGGGAAACTCTTTGGCGCGAAGTCATCGCCTATGCTCCCCAGGCAAATGGCAAGCCCGTACAAAGTGGCAAACCCATATAATAGCAAGCCATTTCATCAGATCATCAACCGGAGGAATCAGCGTGAGTGACCTGCAATCCCAGTTCGAGGCCGCCGTGGCCAGTTCGAAGGATCTGGCCGAGCGTCCGGACAATGCCACGTTGCTGCAGCTCTACGCACTCTACAAGCAGGCCAGCGACGGCGACGTCGAGGGCCGGCGTCCGGGGTTTACGGATCTGGTCGGGCGCGCCAAGTATGACGCCTGGGCCGCGATCAAAGGCACTGCGCCGGCTGCAGCGATGACCCGGTACGTGGCGCTGATCGAACGTCTGAAAGCGCATTGAAACCCGCGCGTGCCGGTTTCTCGCGCCGGCCCTCTCAGGCCGGAAAGTTCTCGTCGAAGAACTTGAGGACTTCGCGCTCGATGCTCGGTTTGAGTGCGAAGAGCAGCAATCCGAGACGAATGTTCAGCGCGACCTCCTGGTTGTCGAGCGACAGTTCGCCGGTGACCCCCGGGCGCCTGAAGTTCATAACGTCGCCTTCCCAGGCGTAGTTCAGGTCGAACTCGTCCTTCAGTTCGGAAGCCATGTGTTCGGCGGAGGCGCGGGCCTCGGCACGGGTCTTGCCATGCTGGCGGCGAATGCTGATGTCGCTCATCGAAGGATCCTGTCGGTTTAGGCGATTTCGCCACAAAGTGAGCGAAACGCGGCGTAGCGGCGCGGGTCGATGTCGCCGTTCCGGAGCGCCGCATGGACGCTGCAGTCGGGTTCCCGATCGTGCCGGCAGTTGCGGAAGCGGCACTGGCCGAGCAGCGGCCGCAGTTCGAGAAAGGCCAGAGCGAGGTCTTCGGTCGACAGGTGATGCAGGCCAAACTCGGTCAGTCCCGGCGAGTCGATGATTGCCGCGGCGCTGGCGGCGCTGTCGAGGCGATAGAGCCTGGCGTGCGTCGTGGTGTGCTTGCCGGTGTTGAGAGCCTGCGAGATCTCTCTGGTTGGCGCTCTGGCGCCGGGGATCAGGGCGTTGATCAGGGTTGACTTGCCCATTCCGGACTGGCCGATCAGTAGACTGAGATGACCGGCAAGATACGGCAACAGGAGCGCGCTGTTGTCGCGCGCGCAGAGCTTGACGACGGGGTAGCCGAGCTTCTCGTACTGCACCAGCATGCTGCTGGCTGCCGCCAGTCGATCGCTCAGATCGCACTTGTTGAGCACAATCAGCACCCTGATGTCCTGGCTTTCCGCGGCGACGACACAGCGTGTGACGAGTTCGTCGGAAAACGGCGGTTCAGTGGCGACCACGACGATTACCTGCGTTACGTTCGCGGCAATCAGCTTCTGCCTGAACTGGTCCGAACGAAAGAGCAGCGTTTGCCGCGCTGCCACCACGCCGATCACGCCCTGCGCGGCGCTGGTTTGCTGGACCGTGACCTGGTCGCCGCAGGCCAGTTCGCTCTTCTTGCCGCGCGGAAAGCAAAGCAGCGTCGCGCCATTGGCCAATTCGACCCGGTATTGCCGTCCGTAGGCCGCGACGACGGTGCCCGTGCGGTTCAGATCCGTGTCAGTGCCTCGATCTTTGCCGCGCTGACGAAATCGTTGCGCGACAGGCCGCCGACGTCGTGCGTGCAGTAACTGACCCGGACCCGGCCGTAGCCGACTGCCAGATCAGGGTGATGGTTTTCGCGTTCAGCGAGCCCGGCGACGGTGTTGACGAACAGCAGCGTCGCCGGGTAACTGGCGAAGGAAAAGTCCTTTTGCAGGACGCCGCTTTCGGCAATCGTCCAGTCGGCGGGCAGGCAGGCGTGCAACGCAGATGCCTGCGCCAGATCAAGCAAGTGTTCGCTGCCGCGCAAGGGGCGGCAATGTTCGAGGGCAAGTTCCTCGGCGGTAGTCATGGCGGGGGTCTCCGGTGACGGTCTGGTCACGCCTCCTGCAGGCGGGCAATGCGTAGCGCGGCGGGTGGATGAGAATCGTAGAACAGCGAGTGCAATGGATCGGGGGTCAAGGTTGCGGCGTTGTCCTCGTACAACTTGACCAGCGCTGCAACGAGATCGCTGGCCGAACTGTTCGCCGCCGCGTAGCGGTCCGCTTCAAATTCGTCGCGGCGAGAGAGCAGACTCAGCAGCGGCGTCAGCAGGAAGGTGAACACCGGTCCGGCGAGGAAGAACAGGAGCAACCCGAGCGCCGTGTTGCTGGTGTCGACACCGAGACCATTGTAGAACCACTTGGCGTCGATCAGCTGGCCAAGGACGGCGAGAAAGGCGAGTGACATCGCGAAGAGCAGCGCGACCCGCTTGAGCACGTGCCGGTGCTTGAAGTGACCTAGTTCGTGGGCGAGCACGGCTTCCACCTCGACCGCCTGCAGGCGACCTAGCAAGGTGTCGAAAAAAACAATACGTTTCGTCCTGCCAAAGCCCGTGAAATAGGCGTTGCCGTGGCCCGACCGTCTGGAACCGTCCATCACGAACAGGCCCGAGCTGGTGAAGCCACAGCGTGTCAGCAGCGCTTCGACGCGCGCCCTGAGCTGCGCGTCGTCGAGCGCGATGAATTTGTTGAACAGCGGCGCGATCCAGGTCGGGTAGAGGAACAGCAGGAGCAGATTGAAGGCGCACCAGAACAGCCAGACGTAGAGCCACCACAGCTCGCCCATGCTCGCCATCAGCCAGAGCATTGCGAGCAGCACCGGCGTGCCGATGGCGACGGCGAGCGCTGTCTGCTTCAAGAGGTCGACGACAAAGAGCTGTACGCTCATGCGGTTGAAGCCGAATCGTTCTTCGACGACAAACTGACGGTAGAGCGCCAGCGGCAGATCAACGACAGCGGAAATCGCCAGCACGCTGAAGATCAGCACGACGCCGTAAAGCAGGCCGTCCACGCGCACCGACCAGAAGTCATGCAAGGCCTGAAGGCCGCCACCCAGAGTGAAAGCGAGCAGAATCGTCACCTCCACGGCCAGGCCCAGGCGGCCCAGACGAGTACGCGCCACCGTGTAGTCAGCAGCCTTCTGGTGCGCGGCGAGCTCGATACGGCCGGCGAAGGCTGCTGGTACCTTCGCCCGACGCGCGATGACATGCGAAATCTGCCGCCCTGCCAGCCACAGGCGCAAGGCGGACATCGACATCAATGCGGCAACAAAAACGAGGGAGAAAGTATCGGACATGCGAGTGTGACACAATGTTGTTTTCAAGGGTTCAGGCGGATTATATGGCACAGGATGCAAATCACCTCGTTTGGCTGGACATGGAGATGAGCGGTCTCGAACCTGAGCGTGACCGGATCATCGAGCTGGCAATGATCGTTACCGACAGCCAATTGACGACGATTGCCGAATCGCCGGCGTGGGTGGTGCATCAGGATGATGCCTGCCTGGACGCGATGGACGAGTGGAACCGGAAAACGCACGGGCGGTCTGGCCTGATTGATCGGGTGCGGGCGTCCACGCTGGAGCAGGCGGCTGCCGAAGCGGAGGCGCTGGCTTTCATGCAGGCCTACGTGCCGCAGGCGGCCAGTCCGATGTGTGGCAACTCGATCGGGCAGGATCGGCGCTTCATGGTGAAATACATGCCGCAGCTCGAGGCCTGGTTTCACTACCGCAACCTGGACGTCAGCACCCTGAAGGAGCTCTGCAGGCGCTGGAAGCCGGAGGTGGCGAAGGGCTTCGTCAAGCGCTCCGACCACACCGCGCTGGCCGACATCCGCGAGTCGATCGCCGAGTTGGCCTACTATCGTGAGCACTTCATCAGGCTCTGACAAGGTCATTGCCGAAGAAGCTTGTCCGGGATGCCCGCTCAATGGCCGCTGCGGCCTGCCTCACGCCGGTAGAGGCGAAGCTTTTCGGAGTCGCGGCGCTCGCCGGGACGTCCGCCCTCCCATATCTTGTGCCAGTTGCCAGTCCTCGGCGAGCCGTGGATCAGCAGCATGGCGCAGTCCTTGCCCTCGGGCGATTCTGGCGAAACCGTGCGTATTCCGTCGAAATAGTCGAGCGAGGCGAGCAGCGAATCGGCGAGGTTGACGCCGGCGATGCAGCCGCGCTTCTCGGGCAGCGCTTTGGCCAGCGATGCAGACATCGGACGGTAGGTCTTTCCGTAGTCGATCCACGGCATCCAGAGCATCGCGATCAATAGCCAGAACAGGGTCAGGCCGGCCATCCAGTGCATGATTCCGCGCATTGGCGAGCGCGGGCTGGTGACAATCAGCCAGCACCAGACGAGCGTCGCCAGCACAGCGAAGCTGGCACTGAACCAGCTGAACTGACCGACAAACCCCGGTTCCAGTCGATTGACCTGCCGGGCGAGGCGCTCTGGCCAGGCGAATACCATCGCCGACCAGCCAACCCACGCCAGCACGGCAAAAAAGCTGAAGGTGATCATGCTGAACCAGTCGAAGGCGTTTGCTGCACCGCGCCGAAGAGAGGTGACCCCTGGCACGGCCAGCAGAACCAGCGGCGGCAAGAGCAGCAATGCTGGCGCGCTGCGCGCTCCTAGGCAGACGCTGATCACCACCAGGGTGACCAGAAAAGCGACAATCGGCAGGGCCAGTTGGGTTGAGCGCAGTTGTCTTCGCTTCACCCAGAGCGTCCATCCGGCCAGCGGGAAGGCCGGCCAAGCGTACCAGGGCAGCAGGGTGGCGAAGTTCAGCAAGCTGAGTCCCGCTTGTGCGTTGCCACTGAGCTGGGTCAACTCGAGTTGCCAGAAATCCGTCAGGTAATCGGGTGACCTGGCGAGCAGGGCCGCCAGCCATGCGCCCGCGATCATGGTGGCAAGGAGCAGGGAGGCGAGCAGCAGGAGCGCTGATCGCTGGCGATTTTCCGAGCGCCAGACGACAAAGGCGGCGACCGGCAAGAGCGGGAGCATTGGCGCCAGACCGTTGGCAAGGAACCCGAGCCCCAGTGCCGACCCGAAACAGCACGCGCCAGGTAGCGGCCGACTCTCGAACTGGCTGAGTCCCCAGTAGGCGGCGGTGTGTGCGGTAAGCGTGGCCAACATCGGCTGCGCCTCGTGCGCGTGAAACAGGAAGCCGATGCTGCCGGCTAGCAGCAGTGGGGCCGCCGGCGCTTGTTCGCGGCCGTGCAGTTGGCGTGCGGCGAAGTAAATAAAGGCCAGCGCGAGCAACGTGAAAATGCCGTTGGCTAGTCGTGCGGCCTCGTGTACCGGCAGGATCCAGGCGAACAGGTGGCTGCTGGTGGCTGCAACCCAATAGTGCAGCGGTGCGTCGGGATAGGGGCGGCCAGCCAGGCTTGGGGTCAACCACTGACCGTTGATGACCAGGTCGTGCACCACGCCAATGGTCACGGCATCGTCGTTTTTCCACGGGTCGTGGCCGATCAGTCCGGTGAAGATGTAGAGGACGAGCAGGACCGCGAGTGCCCAGCCGTTAGGCGGCAGAGCGATCCCCTTGAAGCGCGTGTGTTCCGGCTGTACTGGCATCTAGAGACTGGTCCTCACACCATTTTCGTGCGCTGACGGAAATGAAAAAGGCAGCCATGCGGCTGCCTTTTTTTGCCGACTCCAGTCGACCTCGCGGGCCGGCCTAAGCCGACTTGCGCATTGCGCCGTACTTCTGGTTGAACTTCTCGACGCGGCCAGCGGTATCGATGATCTTCTGCTTGCCGGTGTAGAAAGGGTGACAGGCCGCGCAAACCTCGACGTGCAAGGGTTTCTTCATCGTTGATTTGGTGGCAAAGGCGTTGCCGCAGGAACAGGTCACCGCAATTTCGTTGTAGGCAGGATGGATGTTGGCTTTCATCTGGTGCATTTCCTGTATGTAAAATCGATAAGTCCCTCGCCAGGGGCGGCGACCGGGACTTGAGGCTCTTCGGAAAGACGTGGATTATCGGTGATTTTTCGATGCTCTGCAATGCGCTGGTGATCAGCGACGCATCGAGTCGAAGAACTCACCATTGTTCTTGGTCGCCTTGATCTTGTCGAGTAGGAACTCCATCGCTTCGAGATCGTCCATGTTGTACAGCAATTTGCGCAGGACCCACATTTTCTGGAGGACATCCGGCTTGAGCAGGAGTTCTTCGCGGCGGGTGCCCGAGCGATTGACGTTGATCGCCGGATAGACGCGTTTCTCGGCCATCCGGCGATCAAGGTGGATTTCCATGTTTCCCGTGCCCTTGAACTCCTCGTAGATAACGTCGTCCATGCGGCTGCCGGTGTCGATCAACGCGGTGGCAATGATCGTCAGGGAACCGCCTTCCTCGATGTTGCGTGCGGCTCCGAAGAAGCGTTTTGGCTTCTGCAGGGCATTGGCATCGACGCCGCCGGTCAATACTTTGCCGGATGCCGGCTGAACGGTGTTGTACGCCCGCGCCAGGCGAGTAATCGAATCGAGCAGGATGACCACGTCCCGCTTATGTTCGATCAGCCGCTTGGCCTTTTCGATAACCATTTCGGCGACCTGCACGTGGCGTGTTGCCGGCTCGTCAAAAGTCGATGCGACGACTTCTCCGCGGACCGAGCGGGTCATTTCGGTGACCTCCTCCGGACGCTCGTCGATCAGCAGCACGATCAGAGTGACATCCGGATGGTTGGTCGTAATTGCATGCGCGATGTGCTGCATCATGATCGTCTTGCCACTTTTCGGACTGGCAACAAGCAGGCCGCGCTGACCTTTGCCGATGGGCGCGATGATGTCGACGATTCTGCTGGTGATGTTCTCCTCACCGCGGATGTCGCGTTCGAGTTTCAGGTGTTCGGCGGGGTGCAGAGGCGTCAGGTTCTCGAAGAGAATCTTGTTCTTCGATGCCTCTGGTGCTTCACCGTTGATCTTGTCGACCTTGACCAGCGCAAAATAGCGTTCGCCTTCTTTCGGCGTGCGGATTTCGCCCTCAATGGTGTCGCCGGTATGCAGGTTGAAGCGCCTTATCTGACTTGGGCTGACGTAGATGTCGTCCGTGCTGGCGAGATACGAGGTGTCAGGCGAGCGCAGAAAGCCGAAACCATCGGAGAGCGTTTCGAGCGTGCCGTCGCCGAAGATGCTTTCGCCTTTCCGGGCCTGGTTCTTGAGCAGGGCGAAGATCAGTTCATGCTTGCGCAGGCGGTTGGCGCCTTCGACGTTGTTGGTGATCGCCATGTCAAGAAGTTGGCTTACGTGGAGTGCTTTGAGTTCGGATAGATGCATGTGTTGGAGACGGAGAAGGGGGAAACAGGAGGGAACAAGCAAGAGCGCCGCGCGCTGCCGCGAACGAAGCGCGTGCTGGGCGAACTGCGGCGGGGGCCGGCGGGCGGGAGTCGCGGAGTTGCTATAGGGAGGAGGAGACCTGAAGGTTCTGCGCGGCTTCGTGACCTGCTATCGGCCAGATGCTGCCCCAACCTTCAGGTTCAGGGTATCGACTTCAGAGGTTGTTGTCAATGAACGTGGTCAGCTGCAGTTTGGACAGGGCGCCGACTTTGGTGGCTTGCACCTGGCCATTCTTGAAGATCATCAACGTCGGGATGCCACGGATGCCATAGCTGGCAGGCGTCTTCTGATTGTCATCGATGTTCAGCTTTACCACCGTCAGACGCCCGGCGTAGTCATTGGCGATGTCGTCCAGGAGGGGTGCAATCATTTTGCATGGACCGCACCATTCGGCCCAGTAATCAACCAGAACCGGTTGCTCCGATTGCAGTACTTCGGCGCTGAAGCTGGCGTCCGAAACGTGGTGGATGTGTTCGCTCATTGAGAAGCCTCGTGCGGGGGACTTGGGTGGAGTGCGTAACGGCAGCGGGTGGAGTGGCCTTCCGGATCGAGCCTCCAGCGCGGTCGGTCAGCCAGTCACGCAATGCTAGCGAAAAAATCCTTCGAAGGGAAGCCGCCGGCTGTCTCGGCACCGGCAAGTACGCTATAGTGTTTCGCGTCTCAATTTCAAGAATCCAGACAATGACCTACGTCGTCACTGAGAACTGCATCAAGTGTAAATTCACGGACTGTGTCGATGTCTGTCCCGTTGACTGCTTCCGCGAAGGCCCGAATTGCCTGGTAATCGATCCTGACGAGTGCATTGATTGCACTCTGTGCGTTCCGGAGTGCCCGGCAGAGGCCATTTTTGCCGAGGACGACGTGCCGGACTCGCAGCGCGCCTTCATTCCACTCAACGCCGAGCTGGCCAAGATCTGGCCGACGATCGCCGAGCGCAAGGAACCGCCGGTCGATGCCGACGAGTGGAACAACAAGCCCGACAAGCTGAAATATCTGGAGCGGTGAGCAGGGCACTTGCCGCCGCCTGTGCGCGCGGGCTGGGCCGGCACGTAGGCGCCTCGTGGCTTCATGGGGAGCACCCGGCAGCGCTGCGGTGAGTAGTGAGCTCTTGATAGGTTGCACGTTCCCTGGGCAATCTGATGGCGACGGGAGCGTGCGCTGCGCGCATTCCGCGTGCCGAGACATTTGTCGCCACGTCAGGCAGGGCGCTGGCGATCGGCGCATGGCCTCGGGGAACAGGGCGGGGCGCCTCCATCTTGTCCGCCACTTCCCGGACGGCGGTTGCCAGGACGCTCGTCGGCTGGCCCGGGGTGGAAAAGGGAACTAAGCGCAAAAATCCATTAGAATTAGACTGGTAGTGCAAGGCGTAGGGTGCTTGTCTGGCAGGGATCAACCCGGGATGCCGCAAACCGATCGGCGGTGTCGCCTTACGTACGTAGGTCCATACATACCGAGTGACTCAGGAGGAGAGCAGGTGGAGAAGATATGGCTCAAGAGCTATCAGGAGGGTGTGCCCGCCGAGGTTGACCTAAGCGACTTCCAGTCGCTCGGCGAACTCTTCGAACAGAGTGTTGCACAGTACCGCGACCGCGTGGCCTATATCAACATGGGCGTGGAACTTACCTACGGGGAACTCGACAAGCTGTCGCGTGATTTCGCGGCGTACCTGCAATCGGTCATCAAGCTGCCGCAGGGGGCGCGGGTGGCGCTGATGATGCCGAATGTCCTGCAGTACCCGATTTGTATCTTCGGCGCCTTGCGCGCAGGGTATGTGGTGGTGAACGTTAACCCGCTTTACACACCACGTGAGTTGGAGCACCAACTCAAGGATTCGGGTGCCGAAGTGATCATCATCCTCGAAAACTTCGCGTTCACGCTCGAACAGGTGGTGGCCAGGACCCCGGTCAAGCATATCGTGCTCGCTCGACTTGGCGACATGCTTGGCTTCCCGAAAGGTGCGGTCGTCAATTTTGTCGTCAAGTACGTCAAGAAGATGATCTCGGCGTGGAGTCTGCCGCGCGCGGTCGATTTCCGGGCCGCTCTCGCCAAGGGCGCATCGGCCGAGCTGAAGTCCGTTGCGGTTAGCCAGGAGGATCTCGCGTTTCTGCAATACACGGGCGGGACGACCGGCGTTTCAAAGGGCGCCATGCTCACCCACCGCAATATCCTGGCAAACTTGGCGCAGGCGCACGCCTGGATCAGGCCGGCGCTGGGCAAGGAGCAGCACCTGGTGGTCACAGCATTGCCGTTGTACCACATCTTTGCCTTGACGGCGAACTGCTTCACCTTTTTCAAGGTTGGCGCCAGCAACTTGCTGATTACCAATCCGCGCGACATTCCGGGGTTTGTCGCTGAGTTGACAAAGTATCCGTTCACGGTGATTACCGGTGTCAACACGCTGTTCAATGCAATGCTCAACAATGACGCCTTTTGTGCGCTCGACTTCGGCAAGCTGAAGGTTACCCTTGGTGGTGGGATGGCAGTACAGAAAGCGGTCGCCGAGAAGTGGAAGCAGGTGACCGGCAAACCTCTGATCGAGGCTTACGGTCTGACCGAAACGTCGCCGGCGGCGACCATCAATCCGCTCGACATTCCCGAGTACAACGGTTCGATCGGCTTACCCGTGTCGTCGACGGAAGTGGCGATTCGCAACGACGCGGGGGCCGATGTTCCTCTGGGTGAGCGGGGTGAACTGTGCGTACGCGGTCCGCAGGTGATGAAGGGTTACTACAATCGGCCCGAAGAAACGGCCAAGGTGATCATGCCCGACGGCTTCTTGCTTACCGGTGACGTTGCGGTCATGGACGACAAGGGCTTCGTCCGCATCGTCGATCGCAAGAAGGACATGATTCTGGTGTCCGGCTTCAACGTGTACCCGAACGAGGTCGAGGATGTCGTCGCACAGCATCCGGGCGTCCTGGAAGTGGCCGCGGTCGGCGTACCACATGAAAAATCCGGTGAGGCCGTCAAGATCTTCGTGGTCAAGAAGGATCAGGCGCTCACCGCCGAGGTCCTGATCGCCCATTGCCGGGAGCACCTGACCGGCTACAAGGTGCCGGGTCAGGTCGAGTTCCGTGCCGAGTTGCCGAAGACCAACGTCGGCAAGATTCTGCGTCGTGAACTGCGCGATGAGGCGTTGAAGAAGGCCTGAGAGCGGCGCGAGGGGCAGATGCTGCCCGCCAGGGCCGGGCGGGGCGGCGGTTCTGTGCGCTCCTCGGCGGTCCCAGGAAATGGCGAGCCGGACCGTTAAACAGTAAGTCTGGCGGGTTGAAGTCCCGCCTGGGGAATTGTCTGTACGCCCCCGGTTGCATGAGGAAGCGGCGTCGTCGTAACACGGGGTCGTGCGTTTCCGTAGTGGTCAAGTAATTTCGGACACCGGGCTAGGTTGTTTCTCTGCCATTTGCTGTTCATAGACATTACCGTGAAAGAACACCCTCCTGAAGGCGAGCGAATCTCTGGCACTTGATCCTATTTTCCTGTGCGCCGTGCTAAGGCGCTGTTTTCCAGCGGGTGCGAATCCCGCCCGGCGACTTTCGCTCCGGCCGGTAGCAACTGGAGCAGTCGTGGAGGTAACGAAGCGGCTGAAGCCTCC
>NZ_JAPUVQ010000015.1:0-10252 GCF_029255145.1 Accumulibacter sp. | reverse complement strand
GCGGGTAAACGCTCGGCGTCGAGGAAAACAGTTCCACCGGACGAGTCTGCGGCTTCCTGACCAGCGTGACGCCGCGGGCGTTTGCTCGCTCGCTGGGCACACAGCCAACCCTCGCGCCCGCTTGTCGCCTTGACTGCACCGAGGGCGTAAGTGGCTGACGGATGGCGATCCGGGCACATGCGGCGCGCGTAAAGACGGCCTCGGTCTCTATGGCAGTAAGCGCGATACCGCACTTACTGCCACCTCACAGCTTAGCGCCCCTCCGCTGCGTCAAGGGAAGCTTCGCCAGGCTGCAAAAAACCGCAGCCTGCCCTTGACCCAACTCCGAGGCTTCCCTTCCTCACGCGCGAAGCGTGTCCAGTTCCCTCAAAAAACCGTCATCGGAGCGCGCCGCGGCGGCGTCGCGGCTCCGCAAAACCCCGTTCGGTCACTGCCTACATCGTGCAGATTACCGACTCCTGCGCATCTCCTGGATCCGTTTCCGCGAGCGAAAAAGGGTCAGGTTTCGTGAGCGCCGAGGGGCAGCGGATCTCGCGGAAACCTAGCCCGCCTGAACGGCGGCTTTAGGGAAGTCTGGATGGCCGCTTGGGGTCGATTACCGCCATTTGGCAAGATCGGATGCGGTCGTTCGCAGGCGCCACGCTTCAACAACGCTTGCCGGTAGCGACGCACATCCCAATGCAGTTGAACGCCGTCGGCAAACCGTCAGGCTCCTCGGCAAGGGCAAGCGGCCAGTCATGTCCTCCGCTCGTGCTTCAGGTCGTTGGACACTCAACCTGAGACAAGGCGCCGTCGAGACGGAAGGCCCCGGCTACCCGCCGACAGCGCTCATCGGGAGCCATCGGGCACGGGCTTTCCGCGCGCTCTTCCTGATTCGGGGATCGCGTGCGCACGTTTCAGGTTGGCCGCATTGATGATGACGTAGTACTCGACGAGGGTGCTGCGGGGTTGCCCCTGGTCCACCATCTCGGCGATCTCGCACAACAGCCGCCCTCGGCGGACCATGTCATCGGTCTCGAATGGGGAGCACGTGAACATCAACCCCCAGTGCAACGAAAGGCTCTTGCGTTTGAGCAGGGACCGGTCGATCGAGGCCGGGTCACCGATCGATCCGAACAGCCCTTGCGGAGCGATCGACTCCCCAGGCTGCGCAAAGTGTTGCTCAGTGTGAGTCAGGCTGACGGCGTAGTCCAACGCCGACCTGACGCGCTCGCGGTGGCTGCTGACGTGGTGGGCGCCCATTGGCGCACCCGGCCATGTCATGCTGGTTCAATTGATCGGCTTTCTCGTTCCTCCTGGTTCGGGGTTGATGCCCGGGGCCCGGCAGATGGCCATCAGCTCGGGTTCGGCGGCGGTGGGCTTGCGGACCTTCAGCGTGCGTCCGTCGCGCGGGCGTAAGCTTTCCGTCACCCGGAACTGTACTGAGAGGGTTTCGCGCCGAGTCGCCCAACTCTCGTCAATGCCGGCCGGCCGCCTTTGGAGTCATGCGGAGGAGCTGCACACACTGGTAAGCCAGGACGGTGATGAACAGATGACCGTCGCAGCGATCTCCCTTGTGGTGATCGACCGGCCATCGCGCTCCGGTGACGCTAGCCAGACCACCCTTCCGCCCCAGGCCCCGCCGTTTCCACGGATCTCGACTTTCGAATCGCCGGCTTTCGTCGGCCAGACGCCGGTCGTCTTCCACGCGCAGTTGCGGCGCGCCGCGTGCCGCAGCTGCCAATCCGCGGCACCCGCACACGGTGAGCAGCGAGCGCTCTAGGAATCCGCGCCTGGTCGTCATGACCATCCATCCCCCGTGCAAGGCCCGGCCTGCCGTAGTGCCGATCTCTTCGGAAGACGTCTCAAGTCAACGCGCACTTCGAAGCGCCTCATTTAGACGCCCGGCGGATGCGCCACTTGATTGGGAATCAGGCGCACGTTCCGCGTCGGTCGCCAAGACAGCGCATGAGCACGTAGAAGACGGAAACGAAGGGAATGGCAAGGAAGGTGGACGCAGCCATGCCGCCAAAGACCACGGTGCCAAGTGCCTGCTGGCTGGCGGCTCCCGCCCCCGAGGCGGTCAGCAGCGGCACGACGCCGAGGATGAACGCAACCGAGGTCATGACGATGGGCCGGAGTCGACGGCGCGTCGCTTCGATCGCCGCCTCGGTCGGCGTCATTCCCGCGGTCGTCAGCACGCGGGCGAACTCGACGATGAGGATCGCGTTCTTGGCGGCAAGGGCGGTCATCAGCACGAGGCCGATCTGGGTGTAGATGTCGATCGGGAAGCGGCGCAGCAGCAGCGCGATCACGATACCGACAAGCGCCATCGGCACGGTCAGGATCACGGCGACCGGATCGACCCAGCTCTCGTACTGCGCCGCGAGGACGAGGAAGACGAGGGTAATGGACAGCGCGAACAGGAGATAGGACTGGTTGCCCATCAGCTTCTCCTGGTACGCGAGCCCGGTCCACTCGTAGGCCATGCCGGGCGGCAGCGTGCCCGACGCGAGGTCGTGCATCCGGTCGAGCGCCTGGCCCGAGCTGTACTTTGGCATCGGGATGCCGATGAGAGCGGCCGCCGGGTAAAGGTTGAAGCGATAGATCAGCTCCGATCCAAGCGTGGGGCGCAGTTCGGCGAGCACGCCTAGCGGCACCATCTGTCCGGCGCTGTTGGCGACGGCGAGATTCCTGAGGTCATCCGGACGCCGGCGGTACTCCCCATCGGCCTGCACTCGCACCTGGAAGCTCTGATTGAACCTGTTGAAGAGGTTCACGTAGCTCGAGCCGAGATCCGTCTGCACCGTCTTGAACACCTCGTCGATGGAGACGCCGAGGGCTCTTGCCATGCTGCGGTCGAGATCGAGAAAGAGCTGCGGGCTGTCCGCGTTGAAGGTGGTGAAACCGAGGCGAAGGAAGCCGGGCTCGTCGCTCGCCTTGCCCAGCAGTGCGTCCGTCGCCGCCTGCAGCCGGCGTGCCCCGAGGCCGCCGCGATCCTCGATCATCATCTGGAAGCCGAAGGCGATCCCCAAGCCGGGGATCGGCGACGGCGGGAGGACGGCGAACTTCGCCTGGGGAATCGACTGGAACTTCTGCTGGAGGTCGCCGATCAGCTGCAGCTGGGAGAATCCCGCGGGGCGCTTGTCCCAGTCGTCGTAGATCACGAAGGTCGTCACCGCGTTGGAAAGTTTGGCCGAGTCGAGCGCGGAATAGCCTCCAATAGTCACCCATCCTCTGACGCCGGCGGTCTTGGCGAGCAGGGAATCGACGCTCGAAGCGACCTCGCGGACGCGCGGCTGCGCAGCGCCGGGCGGAAGCTGGGCGATCACGACGCAGTACCCCTGGTCCTCGAGCGGCATCAGCGCCGTGGGATAGACGGCGAAGACGCCGGCGGCGCTTCCGACCAGCGCAAGGAAGACGCACGCCATGCGGCGCGGCCGATGCGCCATCCAGCCGACGAGGTCGAGGTAATGGCGCTCCAGCGCGCCATACGCGCGATTGAAGCCGCGGTAGAACCAGTTCACGCGGTGTTCCTGCGGGCGCGGCTTCAGGTAGAGCGCGCACTGTGCCGGCTTGAGCGTCAGCGCATTCACCGCGCTGATGATTGCGGTGGCCGCGATGACGAGCGCGAACTGGCGGAACATCTGGCCGCTGATCCCGGGCAGGAACGACGCCGGCAGAAAGACCGCGGTGAGTACCAGCGTGACGCCGAGAATCGGACCGGTCAGCTCGCCCATGGCCTTGATCGTCGCCTCCCTGGGCGCGAGACCCTGTTCGATGTAGCGCGAGGTGTTCTCGACGATCACGATGGCATCGTCGACGACGATGCCGATGGCCAGAATGAGTGCGAAGAGCGTCATCAGGTTGACGGTGAAACCGAGCGCCGCCATCGCCACGAAGGCGCCGATGATCGTCACCGGCACGGTGGTCGCCGGCACCAGCATCGCGCGCGCGTTCTGCAGGAACAGCATGATCACCAGCAGCACCAGCACGCCCGCCTCGATCAAGGTTTCGTAGACGGCGCTGATCGACTGGCGGATGAAGACGGTCGTGTCGTAGAGCGCGGTGTACTCGAGGCCGGGCGGAAAGACCTTGCCCATCTCGGCCATCAGGGCGCGCGCCTCGCCAGCCACCTGGAGCGCGTTGGCTCCCGGCAGCGCGAACACCGCCACGTGCGCGGTCTTCTTTCCGTTGAGGCTAGAGAATACGGTGAATGCCTGCTGGCTCAACTCGATCCTGGCGACGTCCTTCAGGCGCACCAGGGAAGCGGTCTGCATCACCTGGGCGCCAGTCGAAGCGCCCGAACTCCGGATCGGCGGCGGCTCGCTCTTGACGACGATGTCCTCGAACTGCGCGGCGCCGGACAGTCGACCCAGCGCGTTCAGGGTGAAGTGGAAGATCTGGTCGCCGCCCGTCGGCGGGCCGCCGATCTGCCCCGCCACAACCTGCGCGTTCTGCTGCTCGATTGCCTTCTGCACCTGCATGGCGGTCAGGCCGTAGGCCTTCAGCTTCGCCGGGTCGAGCCAGACGCGCATGCTGTACGGCGCACCGCCGAAGATTTGGACCTGGCCGACACCGGGCAGGCGCGCCAGCGGGCCCAGCAGGTTGACGATCGCGTAGTTGCTGAGGAAGGTCTCGTCGAAGCGATCGTCCTGCGAGTAGAGGCTCTCGATCAGCAGGATGTTGGTGCTGACCTTGCGCACCGTCACCCCCTGCGCCCGCACCGGCTGCGGCAACTGGGGCACGGCGCTGTTCACCGCGTTCTGCACCAGCGCCAGCGACGTATCGAGATCGGTGCCGATGGAGAAGGTGACCGTGAGTGTGTAGCTGCCGTCGCTCCCGCTCGTCGATTGCAGGTAGATCGAGTTTTCGACGCCGTTGATGGCGCGCTCGAGCGGAATGCCGATCGTGTGCGCCACCGTCTCGGCATTGGCGCCGGCGAAGTTGGTCGCCACCTGGATCGTCGGCGGGACGATTTGCGGGTACTGGGCGACGGGCAGACCGTACAGGCAGACCGCACCCAGCAGGAGCGTGACCAGCGCGATGACGTTGGCGAGGACGGGCCGGTCGATGAAGAACCTGGACATGAGTCGGGGCCGCCTCCGCCGCTCGCTCGCCTAGGGCGCGTCCGACGCCTGCGCCGGCGCGCGCCCGGCGTCGCCGGCGACGCTCCTCCGCTTCCGCCTGCGCTCGGCGAGGTTCTCCATCACGACATAGAAGCCGGGCACGAACGGAATGGCGAGCAGGGTCGAGGCGATCATGCCGCCGAAGACGACCGTGCCGAGTGCCTGCTGGCTGGCGGCGCCGGCGCCGGTCGCCGTCAGCAGCGGTACCACGCCGAGGATGAAGGCGATCGAAGTCATGACGATCGGTCGGAAGCGGCGGCGCGCGGCCTCGACCGCCGCGTCCGCCACCGGCATTCCGCCGGCCCTAAGCTGTTTGGCGAACGCGACGATCAGGATCGCGTTCTTCGCCGCCAGCGCGATCATCAGGACCAGGCCGATCTGCGTGTAGAGGTCGGCCGGAAAACCGCGGATCGCCAGCGCGGCGACGATCCCGACCAGCGCAATCGGCACCGACAGGATCACCACCGCGGGATCGGTCCAGCTTTCATACTGGCCCGCGAGGGCGAGGAAGACGAGGGTCAGGGACAGCGCGAAGATGAAGTAGGCCTGCTTGCCGGCCAGCCGCTCCTGGTAGGCGAGTCCGGTCCAGTCGTAGCCCGCGCCCGGAGGCATGCTCGCCACCGCCACACGCTGCATGGCGTCCAGCGCCTGCCCGGAGCTGAAGCCCGGTGCCGCACCGCCGACGACCGATGCGGAAGGGTAAAGGTTGTAGCGGGTGATCAGTTCCGAGCCGAGCATCCGGCGAACGCTGACGATCGCGCCGAGCGGCACCATCTGCCCGCTGCGGTTGGCGACGTGGAGCCCGGCGATGTCCTGCAGCTGCCGGCGGTGATCGGCCTCGCCCTGCACCCGCACCTGCAAGCTCTGGTTGAACTTGTTGAACTGGTTCACGTAGGTCGAGCCCAGATAGGTCTGCAGCGTCTGGAAAACGTCGTCGATCGTCACTCCCAGCGACTCGGCCATCGTCCGGTTGATGTCGAGGTAGAGCTGCGGGCTGTCGACGCTGAACGTCGTCGTCATGCCACGCAGCGCCGCTTGCTCGCGCGCGTTCGACAGGATCTGTCGCACGACGTCCTGGAACGGACGCGGGCCGATGCCGCCACGGTCCTCGAGCACCATCTCGAAACCACCCGCCTGCCCGAGCCCGGGAATCGGCGGGGGAATGAGGACGGCGAACTCCGCCTTGCGGATGGCACCGAGCCGCTCCCGCAGCTCGGCGATGACCTTCGCCTGGGAGAAACCTGCTGGACGCTGGTCCCAATCGTCGTACATCACGTACCCGGTGACGACGTTCGAGAGCGTGGCGGAGTCGAGCGCGGAGTAGCCACCGCTGGTCACCCACCCCTTGATCCCTCGGGTCGTGCCGAGCACCGCGTCGATGTCCGCAGCCAGTTCCCGGACGCGCGGCTGGGCGGCCCCGGGGGGAAGGCGAGCGACGACCAAGCAGTAACCCTGGTCCTCGACCGGCAGAAACGCGGTCGGATGCCGTGCGAAGGCCGCGCCGGCGAGAACGACGATCGCCAGGAACAGGCACCCCATGCTGCGCGGATGAACCGTCAGCCAGCGCACGGCTCCGATATAGCGCCCCTCCACGGCTTCGTAGACCCGGTTGAAGCCGCGGTAGAAGCCGTTGACCCGGCGTTCGCTGGTCTGCGGTTTGAGGTAGAGAGCGCATTGCGCAGGGTTCAGCGTCAGCGCGATCAGCGCGCTGATGATTGCGGTGGCGGCGATGACGAGCGCGAACTGGCGGAACATCTGGCCGGTGATCCCCGGCAGGAACGACGCCGGCAAGAAGACGGCGGTGAGCACCAGGGTGATGCCCAGGATCGGGCCCGTCAGCTCGGCCATGGCCTTGATTGCCGCGTCTTTGGGCGCCAGCCCCTGCTCGATGTGGCGCGAGGTGTTCTCGACGATCACGATCGCATCGTCGACGACGATGCCGATGGCCAGAATGAGCGCGAAGAGCGTCATCAGGTTGACCGTGAAGCCGAGCGCCGCCATCGCCGCGAAGGCGCCGATGACCGTCACCGGCACCGTGATGACTGGCACCAGCATCGCGCGCGCGTTCTGCAGGAACAGCATGATGACGATCAGCACCAGCACACCGGCCTCGATCAGTGCCAGGTAGACGCCGTGGATCGAATCGCCGATGAACGCCGAGGTGTCGAGCAGCGCCGTGTACTCGAGACCCGGAGGAAACTTCTCGCGCATCTGAGCCATCGACCGACGCACTTCCTCCGCCACCTTGAGGGCGTTTGCCCCGGGCAGCGTGTAGACGTTGATCTGGGCCGCCTTCCTGCCGCTGAGACCGGAGAAGGTGGCGAACGTCTGCTGGCTCAGCTCGACCCTGGCCAGGTCCTTGAGCCGAACGATCGCGGCGGTCTCTCGCGCTGGCGTCGCCTTCAGAAGTTGGGCGCCCTGGCTCGATGGCGGCTTGCTCTTGACGACGATGTTCTCGAACTGCGCCACGTCGGACAGTCGCCCCAGCGTCAAGACGGTGAACTGGAAGATCTGGTCGGATGGAACCGGCGCCGCACCGAGCTGCCCGCTGGCGACCTGCAGGTTCTGGTTCTGGATCGCGTTCTGGACGTCGAGAACGGTCAGGCCGTAGGACTGGAGCTTCGTCGGGTCGAGCCAGATGCGCATGCTGTATGGCCCGGCGCCGAGGATCTGCACCTGGCCGACCCCGGGCAGGCGCGCGAGCGGGCTCTGCAGATTGATCAGCGCGTAGTTGCTGAGGAAGGTCTCGTCGAAGCGGTCGTCGTCGGCATAGAGGCTGCCGATCAGCAGGACGTTGGTGCTGACCTTCTGCACGGTGACGCCTTGCGCCTGGACCGCCTGCGGCATCTGCGACAGCGCGCTGTTGAGCGCGTTCTGCACCAGCGCGATCGAGGTGTTGAGATTGGTGCCGACTTCGAAGGTGAGCGTGAGCGTGTAGCTGCCGTCGCTGCCGCTGGTCGATTGCATGGCGATGGAATTCTCCACGCCGTTGACCGCCTGCTCGATCGGAATGCCGACGGTGGTCGCCACGACCTCGGCGCTGGCGCCCGGGTAGGTCGTCGCAAGCTGGATCGTCGGCGGCACGATCTGGGGATACTGGGCGACGGGAAGGGTGACCAGGCAGGCGAGCCCGAGCACCGCGATGATGATCGCGATGACATTGGCGAGGATCGGCCGTTCGACGAAGAATCTGGACATGCCGGCGCCGCCGCGATTCAGCTGCCCGGTTTGGCTCGAGCCGCTGGCTCGGTGCTGGCCACTGGGTTCGGGCTCACCGCGCGACCCGGAACGGCTTGCAGCAGTCCTTCGACGATCACCAGATCGTCCGCAGTCAGGCCTTCGCTGACGACGAGACGGTCGCGGACCTGCAAGCCGACCTTCACGCCGCGGCGTTCGACGACGTTCTTCGCATTGACGACGAGGACGTATTCCCCCTGCTGGTCGAAGCGGACGGCATCGCCGGGAATCAGGAGCGCGTCCTTCTGTTCAAGGGCTGACACCCGCACCCGCGCGAAGAGGCCGGGAAGTATCGCCCGGTCGCGATTGGCGAAGACGCCCCGCACCTGAAGGGTTCCGGTCGTGGGCGCGATGCCGATGGCAGCGAAGTCCAGGTGCCCCTGGTGCGGATATCCGTTATCGGTGAGCAGACCGAACGCCACCGGAACCAGCCCCCGGGTGATCGCGCCCCGCGGCAGCGTCTTCTGCCGTTCGATCACTTGGAGAAGCTCGCGCTGGTCGACGGTGAAGTACACGTAGATGGGGTCGATCTGTTCGATCTCGGCGAGGGCCGTTGGCTGACCAACGCCGCCGACCAGGTTGCCCTGGTCGACGAGGTGCCGGCCGATACGCCCATCGATGGGTGCCCTGACCAGCGTGTAGCTCAGGGTGAGCTGCGCGATCTCCGTCTGGGCCTGGGCGGAGATCAGCCTGGCCCTTGCCTGATCCTTCTCCGTCTGCCAGTGGTCGACCTGGGTCTGGGTCGCGGCGTCCTGCCTGACCAAGCCCGTGTAGCGCCGCAGCTCGGTTGTCGCGTGCCAGAGCGCCGCCTTCTGCACCGCCACCTGCGCCTGCGCCTGCCTGAGCTGCGCCTGATACTGAGCCTGCTGGATGGTGAAGAGGAGATCGCCTTTCTTCACCTGCTGACCGTCGGTGAAGTGGATCTTCTCGAGATAACCCTCGACGCGGGCCATCACCGTGACCTTTTGCGTCGCTGCCGTGTTGCCGGTGAAGTCGAGGTAGTTTGCGACGCTCTCGGCGACAGGTTTCGCTACCGTGACCGCTGGCGGCGGAGGGGTCGCGGCTTCCTTCGCATCCCTGCAGCCGCCGATCGACAGCGTCGCCGCCACGACGGCAAGCAGGCGCACCAGCCCGCGGCAGCGGCGCGCGCTTGAAGGCATCATCTGCGGCTTCCGGTGCACTCGGGCGCGTTCACCGGATCACCACGCCGGTGGCCGGACCAGCGGCCCGACGTCCTCGGGCCCCGGCAGACCGGGCGCTTGCGGTCGCAAGAGGTCAGGCGTCCCCCAATCGGTCCGGGTTGCCATCTCTTCCCGCGTCGCCAGCGGCACGAAATCGCGACCATTGCGCAATTCCCATCCACCCCCCATCGCTCGATAGGCCTTGATCAGGCCGAGCGGGATGTTGCCCTGCGCGATCGCGAGACTGTTTTGCGCCTTGTAGAGGTTTTCCTCGGCATTCAGCACGACGGTGAAGTCGACCGTGCCCTCCTTGTACTGGAGGAGTGCGATCTGGAACGCGCCAGTCGCGGCCACGACGCTCGTCTGCAGGAAGGCGGCCTCGCTGCGCGACTGGCCGAACTCCGTGATGCCGTTCTCCACCTCCTGCTGGGCCTTGAGCACCGCCTTCTGGTAGTCGACGAGCAGCCCCTGGAGCCTGGCGTCCTGCACGCGCACGTTGTTGGTGAGCTGACCGTAGTTGAGGATGTTCCACTGGATCCCGGGTCCGGCGGAGTAGCCCAGGCTGCCGGAGCCGAGGCTCGATTGGCCGACGTCGGAACTCAGTGTCGCGGCCAACCTGAAACTGGTCGCCATCCGCTGGCGTGAAACTGGGTGTTCTTCGAGGCTTTGATGTAAAGCTGGTTTTTCTTCGCTGTTTGGGTCTTCTTTGGTTTTCTTTCCAGATCG
>NZ_JAPUVQ010000014.1:0-2587 GCF_029255145.1 Accumulibacter sp. | reverse complement strand
CGGTCGAAGCCTTCAACAACACCCAGGATTGACTCCTGGTGCTTCTTGAGGAAAATGTCCATGTCGCCTCCCTTGCCGTGCGGTGGTCTACCTCCTACGTGGGGTTGAGGATATTGTCCTCGCAAGTTAAATCCGGCGGTATCGGGGCGACGCCTTTTTGGTTGCGGCCAACGGCTGCGCTAAGTACGCAGCGAGGCGTCGTGCGCCTGAAATACGACGCAAGTTTTGTACCCCAGGTTAGTTTTGTTCACAAAAGCATATACTTAAGCGATTGTCATGAGATATACCCAAGGCTACGTGTAAAGTTTGCTGACATCGATGCCGGCGCAAATGGCCAACATCGCGTGCTGCCCTACGGCGGGGCCGCGCTGCGACGGGCCACCTCAATGGCGCCTCCAACGAGCCGGTGGAGCACGCGCCGAGTGGAGGACAGACCTTCTCCTACCACCCTCCACCGCCATGCATGCGCCTTTCCCACACAAGAAATGTGCTATATAACGGTGCGTCATCGCGTGCGTGGCGGCAAACGCCGCGGTGCGATGCCTGGCCAGGAGCCGGCACGGTCAAGGTAGCATCCTCGATAACCGGCCTGCCACTCGCCAGGCACTGGCTCCTACGCGGTCAGTTGGCAAGCGCACTCTGGCGGCCAACGCCGAACGGAGAAAAAAAGAATCACGCGAAACTGAAGGAGGCCCATCGATGAGCGAAAATGTCCCGCCCGGCACCGACGGTGCTGCTAGCCGCTTCCCGGTCATCCGCCGCGTAGAGTCCCGCGCGGTCATCGGTTGGCTACGTGACGGCGGACATGACCTTCGCCAGGCAGCCCCGGCCAGCCTGTTCTATGGCGCCTGCTTCGCGACCGCCGGCTGGCTGATGCAGGTCGTTTTTGCTGAGGCCTACGCGCTCTTCGCCGGCTTGACCACTGGCTTCCTGCTGCTCGGCCCATTCCTGACGCTGGGGCTCTACGACCTCAGTCGGCGCATCGAACTTGGCACGCCGCCCAGGCTAGCCCCGACACTCGCCGCCTGGCGCCCCAACCTGCCCAACGTCGGTCTCTTTGCCGCCGTTCTGGCCGTCGTCCTGCTGATCTGGGCACGCGCATCGATCATTGTTTTTGCGCTTTTCTTTACGGGCGGACTGCCGACTTTCGGCAACGTCGTGCACACCGTTCTGACTTTCGAGCAGCCCGACTTCGCGCTGGTCTACTTTGCGGTTGGCGGTTTTTTCGCGCTGTTCGTGTTCGCCATCAGCGTGATCGCCGTGCCGTTAATGTTTGACCGCAAGACCGACGCGGTCACGGCGGCCATTGCCAGTCTCGTCGCCTGCAGCCGCAACCCGGGCCCGCTGTTGCTGTGGGGGGCGTGCATCGCGGTCCTCGCCGGCATCGGCTTTGCGACGGTCTTCATTGGTCTGATCGTCACCATGCCGCTGGTAGGGCACGCCACGTGGCACGCCTACCGAGACATCGTCGCACCCGAAGACGACCGGCAAGTGGCAGCTGCCACGCAATGAGCGGTTCCGGCTTACTCGGGCAAGCCATTGAGGAAGTAGACGCTCTGCAGCGCCGGTCCCGGCTTGCCCAGAACGCCGAACCACCGGTCATAAATGGCGTAGATCTCGCCACCACGGCTGAGACGGGCCAATTCGCGATTCACCACCAGGCGGAAGTCCGCGTCATCACGCCGCAGCATCAAGGCGTAGGGCTCATAAGAGAAGATCTCCTGGCCAAGCGACCACGAGTCTTGATTTCCCGAGTCGAGAGCAAGACCGATCAGCAGGGAGCGGTCCGAAGCGTAGGCGTCGACTTCTCCCTTGGCCATCGCATCGATCCCCTGCTGGTGGTCGCCGACCTTTACCAGTTCTGCGCCGACCCGGTGCTCCGTCAAGGCCTTGGCCAGCGTCTGTTCGGTCGTCGTCCCGACGGCCACGGCAATGCTCTTGCCGGCCAGATCCTGCAGGTTCTTGATCCCTGCCGCCCAGGGGGACAGGTAACTGCCGCCGTCAACGAAGATCGGCAGGCTGAAATCCACTTCTTCCATGCGCGAAAGCGAACTGGTCGTCGAACCACACTCGAGGTCAATCTCGCCTGATTTCAATTTGGCGATACGTGTCTCCGGCGTCACCCGAACCCACTGCAGCTGCAACTCGTCGAGCCCGAGCAGCCTGACCACGGCCGCCGCCACCCGGGTGCACAAGTCGACCGAATAGCCCCAGGGCTGCCTGTCCTGGCCGGTGTACGAGAACGGAATCGACGCCTCGCGGTAACCGAGCGAAATCGTCTGCGACGCTCTGATCTTGTCGAGAGTGCCCGCAGCCTCTGCCGGCGTCGGCGAACACAGGAGCAGTGCTGCCCCGACAGACAGAACGAAAGGATGGAACCTCATGACCTTCCTCCGTATCCATGGCTTCTCAGAGCAGATGATTTTGACATATCGTGAACGGATTGGAAATCGTTTCTCCCCTCCCAAATTCCGCGATTGGAATTCTTGCCGACCTGATGCCAGGGCTCTGCCCTACGCTGGAGCACCTCAAGGCGCGAGTTAGCCTGCGCCAGAGCGTGCTGAAGGTCGCTGAGCAGTCAACAGCG
>NZ_JAPUVQ010000013.1:0-27719 GCF_029255145.1 Accumulibacter sp. | reverse complement strand
CTGGTGGTCGGTTTCATTTCGGCGGGGCTGATGTCGCTGTCGCAGTCGGTCGGGGTGATCATGGGCGCCAACATCGGCACCACGATCACCGCCCAGATCGTCGCCTTCAAGATCACCAAGGCGGCGCTGGGGATGATCGCGATCGGCTTCGCCATGCTGTTCATCGCCAAGAACGAAAGGACCAGGCACTACGGCGGCATGCTGATGGGTCTGGGCATGGTCTTCTTCGGGATGCACGTGATGAGCGAGGCGATGGGGCCACTGCGCAGCTACCAGCCCTTCCTCGACCTGATGCAGACGATGGACAACCCGATTGTCGGCGTCCTGATCGCGACCGCCTTTACGGCCCTGATCCAGTCCTCGTCGGCCTCGACGGGAATCGTCATCGTCATGGCTGGGCAAGGCTTCATCAGCTTGCAGGCGGGCATCGCGCTGGCCTTCGGCGCCAACATCGGCACCTGCGCCACGGCGCTGCTGGCAGTCATCGGCAAACCGCGCGAGGCAGTCCGTGCGGCGCTGGTGCACCTGACCTTCAACGTCGTCGGGGTGATCATCTGGCTCCCTTTCATCGGCTTCATCGCCGACCTGGTGACGGCGATTTCGCCGACCTACCCGAACCTCACCGGTATGGCCCGGGTAGCCGCCGAAACACCACGCCAGATCGCCAACGCGCACACCTTCTTCAACGTCGCCAACACCCTGATCTTCATCTGGTTCACGACGCAGTTCGCGCGGTTGGTCGAGTGGCTGGTACCCGACAAGCCGCTCGAAGAGGAAGCGATAATCGTGCGTACCAGGTTCCTGCAGGATGAGCTGCTGAGCACGCCGTCGCTGGCGCTGGACCAGGTGCGGATGGAGATCATGCACATGGGGGAGACGGTCAACGCGATGCTGCACGGGATCATCCCGGCGATCATCAAAGGCGATCGAGCGGCGCTGGAAAGCATCCGCCAGATGGACGACACGGTCGATATCCTGCACGCCGGAATCATCGATTATCTCCGCAAGATCAGCAAACAGGCGATGGGCGACGAGCAGACCCGCGAGTTGCTGCAGCTGATGGAGGCGGCCAGCAATCTGGAGAACATCGGGGACATCGTCGAAACCAATCTGGTGGTGCTCGGGCACGACCGCATCCGCGACCAGATCCAGGTCAGCGCAGTCACCCAGCAGGTGCTCGGTGACTTCCAGGCAGCGGTCAGCAAGGCGGTGGCGGCAGCCATCGAGGCCGTCGGTCAGCGTAACGAGCGGTCGGCGCAGGTGGTGACCGGGATGAAGGACGAGATCAACCGCATCGCCGACTCGGCGGCGGCGCACGAGGCACGCCGGCTGGTCGCCGAGGAGCCCAATCGCATCGCCGCCTATACGCTGGAAATCGAGATCATCGAAAAGCAGAAGCGCATTTACTACTTCGCCAAGCGGATGGCCAAGACCGTCCTGCCGGCAGTGCTGCAGGAGCGCGGCTAGTGGTCGTGATGGCGTGATGGCGACAGCAGGCCCCTGGCCGGTCGCCACCGATCGGCCAAGGGCCCGGCTCCGACCAAGACCGAGGGCGCCAGTCTGCCGATCCGCGTGGCGGTCAGCGCCGGCCGGGGTAAAATGCCGCGATGCTGGTTCTCGGAATTGAATCGTCCTGCGACGAAACGGGTATGGCGCTGTACTGCACCTCCGCTGGCGGTGCCTTGCTCGCCCATGCCCTGCATTCACAGGTACGCATGCATCAGGACTATGGCGGGGTGGTGCCGGAACTCGCCTCGCGTGACCACATCCGGCGTGTCGTGCCCTTGCTGCGCCAGGTCCTTGCCGACAGCGGGCGCTCGCTTGCCGATCTGGATGCCGTCGCTTACACGCAAGGTCCGGGTCTCGCAGGCGCGCTGCTGGTCGGTGCCGCCTTCGCCGAGGCTTTGGCGACGGCCCTCGAGGTGCCCAGCGTACCGGTCCACCATCTCGAAGGTCACCTGCTGTCGCCGCTGCTGTCGCGCCGGCCACCGCGCTTTCCCTTTGTCGCCTTGCTGGTCTCGGGTGGCCACAGCCAGCTAATGCGGGTGACTGGTGTCGGCGAGTATGAACTGCTCGGTGAAACGCTCGACGACGCCGCTGGCGAAGCCTTTGACAAGACAGCCAAACTGCTCGGCCTCGACTATCCGGGGGGCCCGGCCCTCGCCGCACTGGCCGAAGAGGGGCGTCCGGAACAGGCCAAACTGCCGCGCCCGATGCTCAAGTCGGGTGACCTCAATTTCAGCTTCAGCGGCCTGAAGACTGCCGTGCTGACCCGCGTACGCGAGTTGGCGCCGATCAGCGAGCAGCAGCGCGCGGATATTGCGCGTGCCTTCCAGGATGCAATCGTCGAAGTGCTGGTCAGCAAAGCCCTGCGTGCGGTGGCTTTGAGCGGGCTGAAGCAACTGGTCGTCGCCGGTGGTGTCGGCGCCAACCGTGAACTACGGCGCCAACTCGACGCCAGCGCGGTCAAGGCGCGGATTGCGGTCTTCTACCCGGAACTCGAATTCTGCACCGACAACGGCGCGATGATCGCCCTGGCTGGCGCCTTGCGCCTGCAGGCGGGGCTTTCCGGCAAGCCGGCCGGCGCCTTCGCTGTTCGCCCGCGCTGGCCTCTGACTTGCTGAGCGCCGACGTCTAGCGGGGTCTTGCGGGTCTGGAGGTGCTTTCCTGCCCCTTCTTCCTGGACCCCAGTTTCGGCTCGCTGCCGGCCATCAGGCGCTGCAGGTTTTGCCAGTGTTTTCCGATCAGCGCCATCGAAATGATGCTGATGGCCACCACCATGCCGTCCTTCCCCCAGGCCAGCAGCGCGAAAACGGGTGCGGCGGTCGCCGCCACCAGCGCCGCCAGCGACGAATAGCGCAAGGTGAAGGCGACGAACAGCCAGGTCGCCAGCGTCGCCAGGCCCAGCCACAGGTTGATCGCCAGCAGGACGCCGGCAGCCGTAGCCACGCCCTTGCCACCCTTGAAGTTGAGAAAAACCGGGTACAAGTGACCGAAAAAGACCGCCAGCGCGACCAGCCCGACGGTGTAGTCGGGCAGTCCCCATGGTGCCGCATAGCGCGTGGCCAGAAAGACCGCCAGCCAGCCCTTGGCGGCGTCGCCGAGCAAGGTGAATAGCGCGGCGCCCTTGTGGCCGCTGCGCAGCACGTTGGTCGCCCCAGGGTTTTTCGAACCGTAGCTGCGCGGGTCGGCAAGGCCGAAGAGCCGACTGGCCAGCAGCGCGAACGACACCGAGCCCAGCAGGTAGGCAGCCAGGACGCCAAGGAGGGTGAGCAGGGAGGGCGGCATTGACGGGGCGGGGAGTCGGGGGTGGGGCGGCTCTGGGTTAGAATGCGTGAACTTCCGTCGCGCCGTTGGCGCCACGACCCGCAGCGCATTCTACACCGACCTGGCGCACTGCCGCATGGACATCATCTTCATAGACGGGCTTCGCGCTTCGACGCTGATCGGCATCTACCCGCGCGAAAAGGCCATGCCCCAGACGATTGAAATCTCGCTGCAGATTGGCACGTCGACCGCCAGCGCCGGTGCCAGCGACGACATAGGCGACACCATCGATTACGCGATGGTCGCCGAACGTCTGCGCAGCGAGCTCGCCGCGCGGCACTTCAATCTCCTCGAGCGGCTCGCCGAATTCGTGGCGACGCTATTGCTCGAAGATTTCGGTGCCGCCTGGGTGCGCGTTTCGATCGCCAAGCTGGGCATGATGCGCGGCGTCGAGCGCGTCGGCGTGGTCATCGAACGCGGTGCCGCCGCCTGATTCGTTGGCAGCAGGCCCGTACCGCGCGGTGGCTATGCGCCGGTTCGCGGCTGGCCCTCAGAAGCGCAGGTTCAGCCCGGCATAGATCGAGCGCCCCGTGCCCGGAACGGCGGTGCCATAGACCATCGGCCGCTGCCCGAGATAGGCGCCGCCCAGCGGTGATTCGTAGAAGCGGTCGAAGACGTTCTCGACCCCGAGATCGATGCGCAGCTGCTTCCATTCGTAGCTGCTGCGCAGGTTGAGCAAGCCGTAGCCGCTGGTTGCCAGTTCGTTGCGAACTTGCGAAACCTCGCTCTTGGCACCGACCAGCACGCCTTCGACCGTATTGGTCCAGTTCCCCGATCGCTGAACCAGCGCCAGCTTGGCGTTCAGGGGCATGATGTGGTAAAGATTGTCGTCGGTCTCGGTGTTCGTGCCGCGGACGTAGCTCACCACCGCGGTCATCCGGACGCTGCCGACAGCGCCATCCTGAAGAAGAGGGAAGTGCCCGGAAACGTCGGCACCGTACAGGCGAGCGGACTGATTGACGAACTGCAGATAAACGAAGCCGTCACTGCGCGTCAGGTTGCTTCCCTGGCACGGCGACATACCGGTTCCACCCGAGCAACGCAGTGCATCGACATAATCCTCGACGTGCGTGTAGTACGGGCTGACCGTGACCCCCCACCGCTCACCCGTGGCATCGTGCCAACTGGCGCTTGCGCTGACGGTGTGGGCGACTTCCGGCTTGAGCTCGAGGTTGCCGACGTAGCCGTTGCCATCGCCAAACCAGTTCACCATGCTCATCGCCATCGGGTTGTTGGTCGACCAGGCGTAGCGTTCGTACAGGTTGGGGGAACGTGTCTTGCGCGCCAGGCCGGCCTCGAAGGTCTGTTCGGCACTCGGGGTGAAGCGCAGCAAGGCCGCCAGATCGACGTTGTGATCGGTCTTCTGATGATCCTGGTAGTTGAAAGCGCCAGGGATCGACGACGGATTCGCTGGATTGCCGTAGTACGGGGTGTTGTAGCCCTGCACATTGCCGGTATCCATGGCCACCGTGCTGCTGCGCAGGCCGAGTTGCGACAGCCATTGCTCGCTCCAGCGCGCTTCCCACTCGCCATAGACGTCGAACCGGTTGCGCTGTCCGTCGTTGATGTTCCAGAAGGTCGAACCCTTCATCCCGGCCATCGGCATCGCCACCACCGGCGAGATCGGCTCCCACCAGTCGTCCAGGTGATACTTCAGCACCTCGCTCCCGACCCTGAACAGATCACGTTCCGAGAAAACGATCTCCGCCTTGAGCGTGGCACCGGTCGTCGTCCCCTTGGTTTCCATCGGCATCCCCGCCGGATTCCTCATCGTCCCGATGGTCTGCAGTTTGTCTTCGAGGAAGTTCATCTTGTGCCGCGTCTGGTCGTGATAGGCCCGTGCTTCCAGCGAGCCCCAGGGATACTGGCCCAGATAGCGCAGATTGACCTGCTGGCTGTCGTTGAGTGTCATGTCCATGCGCTGATTCGGGAAGCCTTGGTAGGGAATGTGCTGGTAGCCGAACTTGAGCTCGAGCAGATGCTCGGCGTGACGCAGGGCGAAGCTCAGCGACTGATTCTCCGACTTGTACGACGACGAGCCGACCTCGTCGCCTGCGAGCCAGACCGTCGTGCCGTCCGACGGTCCGGCTGCTTTGAAGTGGTCGCCTGCCGAGTAGTTGCCGGCCTGCGCCGTGGAGCCCGAGTAATTGGCGCTGAACATCTCGTTAGCGACCGTCGCCGACAGGTTGGCTCCCCTCGCACTACCGTTGCTGCGATAGAAGGCGCCGGCCTGGCCTTGCCGCAGCGTCCCTTCTCCGGTCTTGGCGAAAGCTGGCGGCGGCGCGCCGACCAGAATCGTTCCAGCGATACTGTCGCCTCCAGCGCTGACCGGCGTCACGCCGGCAAACAGGCTGACGCCGCCGACGTGCGTCGGGTCAATGTACGACAACGGCGGATTCATGTGGTTGGCGCACGAGGAGACCAGGTCCATGCCGTCGACCTGGATCCGGATGCGGTCGTCGGCCAGGCCGCGAATCACCGGCAGGCTGGAGACACCGCCGGCACCGTAGAGGCTGACTCCGGGCAGTCCATCGAGCAGTCTGGCGCTATCGCTGGTCGCCGCACGGAAGGGCGCCAGACTGGCCGCGCCCAGTCGCCTGCTGTCCAAGGGCTCGCTGGCGTCGATTCGCGACGCACGGACGACGACTTCCTGCATCGTCGCGGTCGCTGCGTCTTCCTGCGCGACGGCCGCTCGCCAAACCGCAGGCACGGCCAAGACCACTGCCGCGACGATCCGTTTCTCGGCCAACTTCATGCTTCAAAGCTCCCTGGGTGCTCTCTTTTAGGCGGCATTCTAGGGAGTGATGTTGCGGTGCGGAATGTGGCAAATCGCCGCACAAGGTTCTAGCAGCCGGTCGGACTTTCCGGGCGCTCCATGACGGCGTTGTCCAAGCAGATGGCCTTTCGGCTCATGCTGGCCTGCAAAATGGTGCCGGGCAAGCAAGGTGCTGGGGGCAGCGCTGGCGTACTGGCTACCGCGATCCGAATGCACCAGCAAACCCGGCGGCGGTTGCCGCTGAGCAATGGCCACCTGCGAGGCCGTGCGAACCAGTTCGGCAAGCATGTTCGGGGCCATCGCCCAGTGGACCTGGCTGCTTGCGGAACCGAGCGAGCCAAACACGCCGGCCGACGGTGAGGGCGCTCAGGTCACCTTGAAGCCTAGGGGAGGCTATGGATGATCGTCGCGCCGGGCCCGGCGTCTCGCCATTCGAGGCCAAACAAGAGCGCATCGACGCACACACCCACGGGTCTCGGCGATCAGTGGTCGGGCCCCCGGCGGACGCGCGTACACCGCGGCCAGGGCGACGAGAGCATGATCCGGCAGGCGCCTGCGGCATCCTTGAGGGGCCACGGCAACCGGTCGATGTGACACGGGAAGCATTGCCTGGCGTCTCACTGGCGCGGGTGCCGGTCCCGCGATGACCAGCCGCTACAGCCCGGCCAGCGCCGCCACCCAGGCCTCGGCAGTCGGCCGCAGCAGTTCGAGAATCGGCAGCGGATAAACGCCGACGCCGAGAATCAGCAGCGCCGGCGCGAGCAGCAGCGCCAGCTCTCGCGGCAGCAGGTCCTGGCCTGCCGCGACGTCGGGGTTGCGCAGCGGTCCGAGGAAAGCGTGCCGGAAGGGCGCCAGGAAAGCGGCTGCGCCGACGACCGTGCCGAACAGCGCCGCCAGGCCGGCGCCGGTATGGCTGTGCAGCGCCGCGACGACGATCAGCAGCTCGCCCGGGAAGCCGCTGGTTCCCGGAAGGCCGATGCCGGCCAGCCCGAAGAGCAGGAAGAAGCCCGACAGCAGCGGCATGCTGCGGATCACGCCGCCGAGTTGCGCGATGTCGGTCGAACCGCTGCGGCGCTGCAGGAAGGAGAGCACCAGAAAACCGCCGCCGCCGGCGACCGAGAAGTTGAGCAGCTGCAGCACTGCCCCCTGCAGCGCCGAGGCCGAGAAAGTCGCCAGCGCCAGCACCACCAGCCCGACGTGTGAAAGGCTCGCATACGCCAGCACCCCGCGCAGATTGCTGTGGGCCAGCGCAGCGACCGCGCCGTAGAGCATCGCCAGGGTACCGAGGCCGGCGAGCAGCCAGTGCAGGTCGCTGGCGGCGACCGGCGCCAGCGGGATCGCCAGGCGGATCAATCCGTAGGCGCCGAGCTTGAGGCCGACGATCAGCGCCGTGACCGCCGCTGGTGCGCCCATCGCCAGCGCCGGCAGCCAGGTGTGCAGCGGCACCAGCGGAACTTTGGCGGCAAAGCCGACGAGCAGCAGCAGGAAGACAGTGTACTGGGCGTGCTCCGCGAGCGGGCTGTCGAGCAGCGTCGGCAGGTCGAAAACCAGCGCACCACTGCCCGCAGCAGCGTTGCCGAAGACCAGCGCCAGCAGTCCGAACAGCAGTGGCACGCCGCTGGCCAGCATCACCAGGAAATAGCGCACGGCCGCTGCCTGGCGGCCGCCGCCAATGCCCCACAGGCTGACCAGGAAATAGATCGGCAGTACCGTCAATTCCCAGCAGAAGAAGAAGAGGATCGTGTCGAGCGCGCAGAAGACGCCCAGGGTCGCCCCTTCGAGCAACAGCAGCAAGGCGAAGTACAGGCCGGGCGGCACGGGTGAAGCGGTCGCCGCCACGCGCCAGCCGGCAAGCACCGCGCCGCAGAAGAGCAGCGCCGTCGCCGGCAGGAACAGCAGCGACAAGCCATCGACACCGACCAGATAGCCGATCTTCAGCCCGGCGATCCAGCGCGCCGAGTCGATCAGCTGGAAACCGGCGTTGGCGCCATCGAAGGCGACGACAATCAGCAGCGAGCAGAGCAGGGTCAGCACGGCGCTACCGAGCGCCAGCCACTGCGCCCACGGCGCGCGACGCAGCACGGCCGTCGCCAGCGCGCCGAGCACCGGCAGTGCCAGCAGCGTGCTCAGCAGCGGCCAGGACGCCAGTTCAGTCATGCTGAAAATACGCTGCGAGCGCCTGCGTCGCGGTATCGGTCAGCTGCAGCCATGGCTCGGGGTAGAAGCCGGCGACCAGCAGCACCAGCAGCGTCGCGCCGCCGACGAAGTACTCCATGGCGCCGGTGCGCGCGATTCGGCGCGCCGGCAGGTCCCTCGGCCGCGGCGCCAGAAAGGCGCGCTGAAACGCCCACAGCAGAAATCCGGCGGCGGCGACGTTGCCGAGCGCGGTGGCGATCGTCGGCAGGGCGCCAAAGGCCTCGATCGACGCTTCGAGCACCAGGTGCACGGCGTCGAATCCCGGCGTCCCGGGCATCCCGAGCAGCGCCAGCCCGCCGATCAGGAAAGCGATGGCGATGAACGGGACGCGGTCGAACAGGCCGCCGAGCCGGTCGAGATTGGTGGTCCCGGCGCGGCGGTAGACGTAGCCGATCATCATCAGCATCACGGTGATTGCCAACCCGAAGTTGACCGCCAGCAGCAGCGCGCCCTGCAGCCCGGCGGGATGCAGGGTGAACAGGCCGATGACGATCAGGCTGGTATGGCTGACCACCGCGAAGGCCATCAGGCGGCGCAGATTGGCCTGCCGGAAAGCCAGCAGCGCGGCGTAGAAGACGCCCACCATGGCGAAAGCCACGACGTAGGGCTGCCAGATGATTACCGCTTCGGCGGTCAGCGGCAGCAGGAAGCGCGCCATGCCGTAGATCCCGACCTTGACCCCGAGCAGCAGTACCGGGCCGACGGCAATCAGCCCGTAGCCGGCCGAATTCGGCAGCCAGCCGTGCAGCGGGAACAAGGGTGTGCGAATCGCCAGCCCGTAGAACAGCAGATAGAACGCCGCCGACTGGTACTTGCCGATCTGTGGCGTCGCCAGCAGGTCGAAGAGATCGAAGGACCAGCGGCCAGCGGCGCTGCCGACGACGTCGACGTGGCTCCAGACCAGGACCACCGATCCGGCGACAAACAACAGCCAGCCGAACAGTTGGTACTGCAGGAAGCGCGACAACGCCAGCCGCTCCTCGCTGGCCGAAGCCCAGCGCCAGAGCAGGTAGCCGACCAGCGCCAGCTGCGCCGCCGAGGCGGCGGCGAACCACAGCAGGTTCATCGTCGTCAGCATGGTCATCAGCGACGTTTCGATGACCAGCAGCACCCCGAGCAGGTGTACCGGCGTGATCTGCTGGCGTGCCATCCCGTAGCACGAGAGCAGGACGCCGAGCAGCGCGGTGAGCAGGATGAAGAGCACGCTGATGCCGTCGGCGGCGGCGTGATAGGCCAGCAGATCGACGCGCTCGGCGAACTGCAGGACGCGCGTCGACAGGTCGATGCGGAGGTAGAGGTCGACCGCTACCAGCAGTTCGGCGACGGCGAACAGACGACCGACGGCCACCGCCAGGCGCGCCTCGCGAATGATCAGCAACAGCAGCGCGCCGGCCAGCGGCAGCCATTGCAGCGTCGCCAGCGGCGGGTAACCGGCCTGCGCGGTCCAGTACCACTCGCTCACAGAATCACCACGAAGGTCGCCATGACCATCAGCATCAGGTAGCGCGGTTGTTCGAGCAGTAGCTCGATGGCGTCGACGTAGGCGCCGATGCGGCGCAGCGGTTTCATCATCGACTCGTCGCCGCTGAGCAGCAGACGATCCTCGATCTGCTGCAGCCAGCCGGCGAAAGCGAACAGCGCTCGCCCGGCCAGACCGTCGCCGCGGATCAGCGGTTCGGCCGCGGCCAGGCCGGCCGTCGGGCCGTGATCGGCGCGCGGCGTGCCGACCAGCGGGTCGATGACGCGCTCATCGAGCGCGCGCACGTCGCGACCCAGAGCCAGTGTCGGACGGGTCAGCAGGCTGCTGGCCAGCGGCTCGATCCAGAAGCGTTGCAACACCGCGGTGTACAGCCAGCGCTGCCCGAGCAGCCAGCGCGGTACCGGCGGTGCCGGGCGACGGACCAGGTGCATGTAACTCGGCGCGAGCAGGAACTGGTACGCCCGCCACGCCGCGTGCGCCCCCGAGCAAGCAGCGGCCAGCGAGAACTGGCCGAGGCCACAGAGGGAGAACAGCAGGCCGACCTGGGTCACCGTCGAGAAGATCAGCGCCGATTTGACGTCGCTCTGGACCAGCGCGCAGAGCCCGCCGTACAAGGCCGTGGCCAGGCCGACGACGAGCAGCAGCGCCATCAGGTCGGGCACCTGCAGCAGCAAGCCTTGCAGGCGATAGAGGAGAAAGACGCCGGCATGCACCATCAACGAGCCGTAGAACACCGCCGACGACGGCGTCGGACCTTCGAGTGCGCGCGCGATCCACGGCGTAAACGGCAACTGTGCCGACTTGACCAGCGCCGCCAGGACGAACCCGGCGGCCAGCAAGCGTGCGCTGACGGTGCTCATCGTTCCGTCGCCTGCCAGCCCGGCCCAGTCGACCGTCCCTACCGACCACACCGCCAGCCCGATCCCGAGCAGAAAACCGGCGTCGCCAACGCGGTTGGTGACGAATACCAGCAAGGCGTTGCCGGTGGCGACCGGCCGTTCCCAGGCGTAGCCGATGAGCAGCCACGAGGCGATGCCGGCCAGCTCCCAGCCGATAAAGGCGAGCACCACGTTGCCGGCCAGAACGATCAGCAGCATGCCGGCCAGGAACAGCGACATGCCGAGGAAAAAGCGCTGGAAACCGCCCTCGCGATGCAGATAGGTCGCCGAGAAGCGCAGCGCGATCCAGGCGATCAGCGCGACCAGCGTGGCCATCGGCAGGCTGTAGCCGTCGAGGATGAACGACACCCGCACCGGCGTCATGCCGATCGCCAGCCAGTCGCCGAAGGCCAGCGGCGCAGGCCAGGCGCTGCCCAGGGCCGCCAGGTCGAAGACCAGCAGCAGCACCAGCGCGGCCAGCGCGGCGTGGCTCGCCAGAGCAGCGGTGAGTGGCTCGTGCGCTTCCTCGTGGCCTTCGCCTTGGCCCGCAAGGGCGAGCATGCGCAAGCCGATCGCCGCCGCCGCCAGCAGCGGCAGCAGGGGCACCAGCCAGACCAGCCGGGTGATCTCGGCGAGCGCGCTGAACAAGGCCTCGAGCCCGCTCATGCGTGCACCAGCGGGCGCCGCAGCAGCGCTGGCGGCAGCGCCTCGGCGTGGCCGGCAAACCAGTCCGCCGAACGCTCGACTTCGGGAATCATCGCCGCCTCCGCCGCCCCATCCTCGTCGGTCCAGGGCTGCCAGCCGGTCGCCGGCTCGAACAGGTGCATGGTACCGGTCTGCGGATGTTTGGCGACCACCAGCAGCCAGCCGTTGCCGATCAATTCCTGCAATGGCGGCTGTCGCTGGTAGACCGCCGAAAGAATCTCCAGCGTCTGCTCGACAACCACCAGCAGCCGCATCGGTTCGTGGATTTCGATCATCTGCAGCGGCAGGCCGGTGCGCAGGTCGGAAGCGGCGCCCTGCATCACGCCGAACAGCCCCGCCAGGTTGTGCATGACCTTGCTGCCGCAGCCAAAGCCCTCGTTATCGACCGTCGAGAAGTAGTACTCGAGGTTGATCCCGGCGCCGACCGGCCCGGCGGCCAGCAGCGTCGCTTCGAGAATGCGGCCGTCGGCATCGGGCAGCGGATCGTAGGAAATCAGGAACACGCGGCGGTCGAAGAAAGCGCCGCGGCTCATCGCCCGGCGCCCGATGAACGCCGTAGCCACAGTTGCGTGTCCCAGCTCGGGCCGCGCCTGCGCCAGATCCTGGCGGCGGTCGGCCAGATGCCGCTGTGCCTGCTCCGGAGATGGCTCGCGCGGTGCCGAGGCAAAGCGCCGGCAGCGCTCGACCGCGTGCAGCCTGGCGGCCTGCGCGCAGTCGCGGCGCAACGCGGCGAAGGCCTGGCGATGGCTGGCCGGCAGCTGTTCGAGGTCGTACCAGACGAAAGTCTCGTCGCAGGTGTTGTGCTCGGCACCGACGAAACAGGTCGTCGCCGGGATCAGCAGGCCCTTCTCGGCCAGCCTGACGCGCACTTCGGGGCGGTTGGCCAGGGCCGCGAATACCCGCGCGTTCGGCCCGCCGTGCCGGCCGGAGCACGCGCCACAATCGTAGGCCGCCAGGTGCGGGTTGTTGCGGCTGTCCGAACCGTGCCCGACGATCACCACCAGCGGCGCGAAGTCAGCGGTCAGGCCGATGCTGCGCAGGAAGCCGCCGACGCGCGCCAGCTGCTCGTCTTCGCTGAAACCCAGACGCGGTTGGTCGGCGCTGGCGACGCGCGTCGCCTCGGCCGGCGCCGCGGTCAGCGTCGGCACACCCGGCAAGGGTTGGTCGAAGGCTTCGCGACGGCGTTCGAGCAGCGCTCCGAAGCGGCCCGGCGCGAGCGTCCTGGCGAGCAGCGCGAGCAGCGCCGCCGGCGCCGCGGCGATGGTCAGCAGCGACGACCGCAGCCAGCCACGCCGGCCGCCCTGATGCACTCGCTCCTGCCAGTCCAGACGCCGCTGCCGGCGCCGCCGATGCTGCCGATGCGCGACCTCGGCGCCAGCCGGCACCTCCTCACGGATCGCGTTCGCCGGTCGCACGACAATCGGGCACAGCGCCGCTGGCACCTCGTCGTCGATCCCCTGCCAGAGGATCGGTACGCCAAAAAAGCCGGCCGCACCGAAAGTCTCGAACGCCGGATTGACCTCCTCAAGGTGCCGCCGCGACCCTTCCTCGCGGTCGTCCATGCAGAAGACGAATTGCGCTTCGGGTCGTCGCGAGCTGGCCGGCGCGCGCCCGTGATTGGCCGCCAGCGCCGCCAGTATCTGCTGCCGGTAGTGGCGTTCGTAAGCCAGCAGCCAGAGCTCGCCGCGCTGTTCGCGGCTCAGCGAAGCGGCACAGCGCAGCAGGGCGGCGGCTCCGCTCACCCCGATTTCGCGCAGTTCCCGGCCAGCCAGGCCCAGCCGCTGCGCGAGAATGAACAGCGGCCATGCGGCCACCGCCCGGCGACCGGCGGCGGATGTCGCGGTGGCCTGCGACTCGGCCAGGCTGGCGGCAAATCGGGGCCAGTCGGCGGTCACGTCGGCCGCGCGCGACGTCAGGTGTGGCGACACCGCGGCCAGCAGGTCTTCCGACAGCAGGCCGCAGCCAAAGGCGTGCCGGACCGACAATTCCTCCGGGTGCGCGGCGAAGTAGTCGGCAAGCTCCGACCAGCTCAGCGGCAGGCCCCACAGCCGGCGCAGGATTTGTTCGGCGTGCAGGCGCTCAAGCACCAGCCGCACCGCGAGAAGGCCCGCCAGACTGACCGGCGCCTCGTCGGGCCGGCGATGCGACTCACGCCAGTGGATCATGCCGGCCCAGCCCGGCAATTCCAGCGCCAGCCTCTGCAGGTACGCCGGATACCTGACCGGCGCAACACCGAGCCGCAGCAGCTCGCCGGCGATCGCCTGCAGCGGTTCATCCGGCAACTGTTCGAGCTCGCCGCGGGCGCCGGTAAACTCGTCGAGCTCCCACGCCCAGTCGTCGCCGGCGCTGCCACGCCACGCCGCATAGAAGCCCTGGCCGCGCGCCGGGTTGGGCCACGCCGCCAGGCCCTGATCGAGATGCGCGCCGAGATGACGAATCAGCGTCGGTTGCAGCGACGCGCGCAGATCCTCACCGCACAGGTGCGCGAGTACGGCGGCGATCGTCCACCGCTCGCCAAGACCGTCGACCATTTCCTGCCACAGCGCCGCCGCGGTGGCTGCCGAGGGCGGCTCGGCGCAGGCCATGGACGGGCTGGCCAGTCCGCTCAGCCCGCGGTCGGCGGCCGCCGCCTCCGGGGCTGCCGCCGGAGGGCACAGCTCGCATGCAGCAGCCCAGAGGTCGGCTACCGCCGCCTGCTCGCCAAGACCGTCGGCGGCAGCGGCGGTCAACAGCCGCTGCCGCGCCGCGGTGTCGAGATCCGCCGGCAAGCGCTCGAACGCCGCTCGCTCTTCAGCATGCCAGCGCAACTGCGCCGCCGAAATTGTCCCCTGAGCGTGGCGAAGCGCCAGCTGCAGCACTTCGCCGCGGCACAGCTCGCGCTGGGCGGTGCTGCATAACACTTCGTCAACCCGCAGCTCCGGCCGTTGCCGCAGCGCCGCGTCAAGGTCGCCCGAAGTCACTCGTCCCTGGCCGAACAGCGCCCGGCAGCGGTCTTCGGCCAGCCACGGACGCGCGCCGGTCAGGCGTTCGGCCTCGCTGCACGCCTGCGCGAACGGCAAGTGCTGGAAGGCGTGCAGGGTGTTGTGATGAACGAAATCGCGCAAGGGCGCCTGCGCCGGCAGGACATGTTCGAGATCGGCCAGGCAGGCCTCGATCCCCGCCAGTGGGATGACCCGCTCCTCGTCCTGCGCCACAGCCGACGGCGCGTCGGCCGTGGCGCAGGCCAGATCCCGAGGCGTCGTCACTCAGCCGCCAAACTGCTGCACCAGCCGGCCCACCGACGAAGTCATCAAACCAAGCAGCGGCGCCGGATAGAAACCGATGATCACGATCCCCGCGCCCAGCAGCGCGGCGGTGGCGCTTTCGCCAGGCGCGAGGTCGGCGAACGTCGCCACGCCCGCCAGCGCGCCGGCAGGAGGTCGTTCAGGACCGGTCGACAGGCAGCGGATCGCGCGCAGGGCGTAGGCCGCGGAAATCAGCACGGCGATCGATACCACCGCCAGCCAGCCGCCCCAGCGGCCATAGGCGCCGATCAGCACCTGCAGCTCGGCGATGAAGCCGGCGCTTCCCGGCAGCCCGACCGACGCCAGCAGCGCGAAAACGATCAACACCGCGAAGCGCGGCGCGATCCCGTTGAGCGAGCCGTAGGCAGCCAGGTCACGGCTGTGCGTTCGCTCGTACAGCAGACCGATCAGCAGGAACAGCAGGCCGGCCGCCAGCCCGTGCGCGACCATCTGCGTCACCGCGCCGTTCAGGCCGGCCTCGTTGAGTGCGGCGAGACCGAGCAGGACGATGCCCATGTGCGAGATCGACGAGTAGGCGATCATCGCCTTCAGATCGGTTTGCCGCCAGGCCAGCACCGCGCCGTAGATCAGGCTGATCAGCGCCAGCAGCGCCAGCCAGTCCTGCAGCGCCCTGGCCGCCGCCGGCAGCGTCCAGGCCGCGCGGATCAGCCCGTAGGCACCCATTTTCAGCAGGATGCCCGAGAGCAGGATCGAAATCGGACTCGGCGCCTCGACGTGCGCCAGCGGCAACCAGCCATGCAGCGGAACGATCGGCATCTTGACACCGAAGCCGAGCAACAGCCCGAGAAAGACCAGAATCTGCGTTTTCTCCGGCAAGTGCGCGCTGCCCGCCGCCATGTCGGCCATCGCGAAGCTGTGCCCGGGGGCGACATCGTAGAGCAGCAGCAGGGCGATCAGCATGAACACCGAGCCGCCGAGCGTATAGAGCACGAAATTGAGCGCCGCGCGGTGGCGATTGGCACCCCCCAGGCGGTCGATCAGGAAGAACAAGGGGATCAGCGTCAGCTCCCAGAAGACGTAGAACAGCGACCAGTCACGGGCGGCGAAGACCACCAGCAGCGAGGTCTCCAGGACCAGGATCAGCGAGAAATAGAGCTTGGCGCCGTTGCGGATGCCGGTCGACGAGAAGATCGCGACAAAGCACAGCACGGTAGCCAGCAGGAGCATCGGCATCGACACCCCGTCGACGCCCAGCGCCAGGCTCGATCCGACGCGCGGATTCCACGGCCGTGTTTCGAAAAACTGGATGTCACCGATCGCCGGGTCGAAGTTCGCCAGCAACAGGCACGCGCATAGCATCGTTGCCGCGGCGACGATGCTGGCCAGGCCGTGCAGCAGATCGACGCTGCGGCTCGGCAGCAGCGACAACAGGCCGGCACCCAGCAGCGGCAGCAGCAACAGCGCTTTCAGCATGACGACGCAACCGCGCCCGGCCGCCAGCCGGCTCCCCTTGAAATTCTTCTTCTCATGGACGACGATTATGCCAGCTTCGGCGGTCGTTGCCGTCCCCGAGAGCGCGGGTGCACGCCCTTGCAAGCACTGGAGTTGAGGATGAGCGAAGTCATTTGCCGGAATCTGCGAATCCGCGGCCGGGTCCAGGGCGTCGGCTACCGCTGGTCGCTGTGCGCCGAAGCCGATCGCCTTGGCCTCGCCGGCTGGGTGCGCAACCGCCGCGACGGCAGCGTCGAGGCCCTGGTCTGCGGTCCGGTCGAGGCCGTCGATGCGCTGGTCCTGTGGGCGCACCGCGGGCCGTCGATGGCGCGCGTCGACCGCGTCCTCAGCAATGAGGGCAACGCCGCCGAAATCGGCACGCGCTCCGGTTTCGCCCAGATCGCCACTCGCTGAGCACACCGCCAGTCGGCCTCGGCCGCTTCGCTCGGGCTCCTACCATGCCCGCGCGCAGCGCGGATTCTCGCAAAGCCGGATCGGTCTGACGATCGGAATGCACCGCAAGCTGGAATCCTGCTCCCCCTCCCACCCCTGGCGTTCCAGCTGTGCTTTTTGCGGCAACCGGCGGCGCTTCGCCGCCGCTGCCAGCGGACCCTGGCCGAGCCCTTGCGTCCGTACCGTACGCCTTGACGAGAAGACCTGGCGAAAGCTTCTACGCAAGCCCATGTTCGAGGCGCAGGCGGGGCTACTTTTATCCCTCCGCCGGTGAAAGTGTCGGATTTCTTTACAGTCGGTTGCGCCGGCCATTCGAAGTGTGACAAATTGCCGTTTTATAGCAAAGCATTAGTGTTTTGCCTTGGAGATGGCCCGAATCGTGCTTCATATTGTCGCGGTCACTGACACCCGATTGTGGTTGCTTGCAGTGGTCAGCAACTCAACCCCTCCAGGAGTGATAATAATGATGATTAAGAGATCCGTACTGGCCCTCGCGGCCGCATTGACCGCAGTCGGCGCGCAAGCGGGAACGGTCAGTTTCGAGTATGGTTTGCCCATTGTCGAGAGCACCACCGAGATCAACCAGACCGGCGCACTGGGTCTGTTCGATTCGGGCCTTGGTACCCTGACAGGAGCCGTGATCGAAGTCTTCGGTTCCGCCACCTTCGTCTACAGCGGGACGAACACTGCCGCCCAGGCCCAGACCGCCAACCTGACCAGCAGCACCAGCCTGCTCTGGAGCACCTCGCTTGCAGCGCTGTCGCCCTACCTGGGCGACGTCATCAGCCTGTCCTCGACGACCGGTTTTCAGTCGTACGCCGTCGGTGAAACCAAGAGCTTCGGCCCCATCGCTGGCAGCGGCAGTTTTAGCGACGACCTCGCGCTGATTCTCGGCTCGCTGCAGCAGGCCGGTGGTGGCAGCTTCAACGTCAGCTGCGAATCGTTCTCGGGTTTCACCGTCCAGGGCGGTGGCGGCAACATTGCCACCACGCAGGATACCCAGGCTGGCTGCGGTGCGCGCATCGTCTACACCTACGACGACAACACCCAAGTGCCTGAGCCCGGCTCGCTGGCGCTGGTGGGCCTCGCTCTGGTTGGTTTGGCCGCGCGGCGTCGCAAGGTCTGAACACGACCCGCTGCGGTACGCGGAAAGAGCCCGGCGCTGCCGGGCTTTTTTGTGGTTTTGCGGATTCGAGTTGCCGCCGCTCGTCGGAGGCGGAAGCATTGCGCAAGCGGGACACCATGCTTTCGTCCCGAGGTGGCCGCCTGAGGAGCCAAGAGCCGCACGGCGCGGTGCGCGTTGCTGGAAGTGGCGGTTGCCGCGCCGGCGCGGCTTCGCTTTCCGGCTGACCGAGGCTAGCCGCTGACGTCGTCGCTGCTCAAGCAGTCGCTCAGCACCTACCGCAGGTCGAGCAACACCGCCCTAGCTGCTCCGGCGATCCCTTCTGACGAGATTTTCATTCAGCACGCGGGTGCACTCACTTACCCCGATCCTGCTGTCCGCGAGGCTGCCGTCCGTGTTCTTGAGCGTTGCCATGGCGTCGTCGATGGCCGCCTGCGCGGCAAACAGACACGGTGTGCTGTAGATCACCAGCGAGACACCGGCGTCGCGCAACGCGCTTTGCGTGCAGGCCGGCGACTTGCCGCCAGCGATCTGATTGAAGCAGAACGGACGATCGACCCGCTTCGACAAATCGCGAATCGTATCCAGGCTCTTGAGACCGTCAACCAGCACCGCGTCGGCGCCGGCTTCGGCAAAAGCCACGACACGACGCGCGATGTCGTCGAGGTCTGACGAATCGGTGCGCGCGATGACCCGCATCTCGCGGCGAATTGCGAGTACCGCCTTGAGCTTGGCCAGATACTCGTCGAGCTCCATGATCTGCTTGCCTTCATAGTGACCGCAGCGCCTTGGTCTCTTCTGGTCTTCGAGAACCACTGCCGACGCCCCGGCAGCCTCGAGTACCGAGACCACATGACAGGCGACGTCCGGGTCGCAATAGCCGTCGTCAATGTCGACCAGCAGGTTGTGCGTCGGCAACACGGTACGCAGTCGCTGCACGAAGGCGACGATATCGGTCCAGGTTATGAAACCGACGTCCGGCAGGCCGTAGTGGCTGGCGGCGAAGCCGAAGCCGCTGACGAAAAGGCTGTCGAAATGACGCGCCGCGAGGGTCGCCGAAAAGACGTCATAGACGCCGATGAACGACACCAGGTCGGCCTTGTCCATCGATTCCCTGAGGCGATCGCCCGCCGAAACGGGGCGTTGGTGGTGGTCGATGCTCATGCGCCGGCCTGCTCGATGAAATCGAGGATCGAGGTCATCGAAGCAAGGCGCTCCAGCTCGAAACCATGCGCCGAGAAATCGATCCCGTAGGTGTTTTCGAGATAAACCACGATCTCCACCAGCGCCAGCGAATCGATCAATCCCGACGCCACCAGGCTTTCTTCCGGAGCAATCTGCTCGATCGGCTTGTTCGGTTTCTGGATGGTGCGCAGGAATGCGATCAGGTCGTTCAGCTGTTTCTGCCTCTGCCCGCTCACGCCTGCTCCCCCCCGGCGAGTATTTTCGGCAGGTCGAGCGAGGGCAGGCCGATGCACGCCGCGTTCACCGCGTCACGATTGATCTTGCCGCGTGACGTTCGCGGTATTTCATCGACGATCCACCAGCGGCCAGGCAGCTTGTGTTCGGCGAGATGCGCCGTCAGCCATTTGTGCAGCGCGCGGATCGTCGCGTCGTCGCGCTTGTTGAGGACGATGGCGATGCCCACGGTCTGCCCATAGATCGCGTCGTCGAGCGCGAAGGTGCACACGTCGCTGGTGTATTCAAAGCGCTCGACCACCGCGTCGATATCCGCCGGGTAGATCTTCATGCCGCCCTTGTTGATCTCGTCGCGCTCGCGGCCACGCAGCACCAGCCGCCCCAGCGGATCGATGAAGCCGATATCGCCGGTCAGGAACCAGCCATCGATCACCGCCTTCTCGGTCAGGTCGTCGCGTTGAAAATAGCCCTTCATCAGCGCCGGCGTATTGAGCCAGACGAAGCCTTGCTCGCCGGCCTGGCACTCGACATCGACGTCGAGCGGCGCGCAGCTATCGGCAGCGCGCAGCACCTTGATCACCGCTCCCCAGCCCTCTCCGACCAGCCCGTCCTCGACTGTGACATTGGCGTTGCTCAAGCCGGCCACCCAGCTGCCGGTCTCGGTGATGCCGTAGGCGTTACACACCTGGCGGGTGCCGGTCCACTGGCGAATCTCTTCCCAGACGTGTGCCGACAGCGGCGCCGAGCCGCAATGCACGCGCTGCAGCGTGCCGGCGCTCGGCGGCCGTGCCAGCTTGAGCGCCAGACGCCAGATCGACGGGACCGAAGACATGAAGGTGATGCGGTGCTCGTCGAGCAGCGCTCCGAGGCGCATGATGATCTCCGGGCGAAACGGCGGGGTGATGAACAGGTCCTGACCGGAAAGCCAGGGAAACAGGCAGTTGCAAATCAGCCCATGACCGAAATGCGTCGGCAGCAGGCATAGCGTGCGTGCAAAATCCGCAACGCCAAGATGCTCGCGCAGCGATAGCCAGCGGGCGCGCAGCGAACGATGGGTGTGGACGACGCCCTTCGGCGCGCCGGTCGACCCCGAGGTGAACAGGATCAGCGCATCGTCGTCGAGGCGGCTGAGCCCAGCGACCGCTTCCTCATCGCCGGTGTCCGCGGTCTCGATGACGCCGACGCCGGCCACCCTGAGTGCGGCGACCACCGCCGCGTCGGTGGCGTCGTCGACCACCGCCAGTCGCGGCAAGGCGGCAGTGACCAGGGTCTCGATCTCGAACGGCGTCAGGCGCGCGTCGATCGGTACGGCACAGGCACCGAGGCGCCAGATCGCAAGCAACTCGACGAAGAACTCGAGGCGATTGCCGAAGGGGAGAAACACCCGGTCACCGGGTGCCAGCTGGTGACACTGGAAGCGCGCGATGCGGCGCGCCACCTGCCGACGAATCTCCAGACCATCCCAACTGCGGCCGCTGACCGGCTCGGTGAGATTGCCAACTTTCAGGTCGAGCAACATGTGCGAAGGATTCTCCGTGAAGTGGATTACGCGAAGCCGAAGAGGCTCAGGAAGAACTCCACCCTGGCCAGAAATGGAGCCGTGCTTTTAACATTCCAGATGAAAATCAGGGCAAAGAAAGTCCACACGCCAAGGATTCTCCCAATCCTTGCCAGATGCCCGGCGGCCAGCGGCTTGCTGCCACGGCCTTGCTGCCGTCGCATCGAGACATAGATGCCGATGGCCAGCAGGAAACAGTAGAAAAAGCGCGAGCGCAGAGTATACACGGCGTCGAAGACGTATCCCTGGGCCAGGAAGGTCTCCATTTGCAACAGGTGGTAATACATGTTGCCGACGCCGGCAGCGGCGAACACGGCGGCAAACAGGCGCAGGCGTGGCCAGTTGCGCAGTCTGCTTCCGAGCTGCGTGAAGGTCGGCAGGAAGAAGAAGTTCGCCATCAGCTCCTTGAAGTAGTAGTAATAGCGATTCCAGAACTCCAGCACCGATTCCGACAGCAGCGGCTTGTAGGTATTGCGAAAGACGTTGAAGCCAAACAGGCGCAGGGTGCCGATGATCATGTGTCCGTGCGCGGCATGGCGGAGGACCTGCCAGACGAGCTCGCAATAGAGGCTCGCCCAGGACGCCAGCAATGGCGCCTGCGCTCCCTGCACGACCAGTTGGCTCAGCCGCGGAATGGCATTCTCCGGCCCGTAGAAGGACCGCTCCATCAGATTCATCGCGGCATCCCAGGTCAGGCCAAGAATGAACAGCTTGATCCCCGCGAGCTGCGACCGCGCCAGTTCGTCTTCCGTTTTTGCCTCGCATCTGGACAGGTAGTCCAGCCCCTTGCCGTACGGCGTGTTGGATCCACCGAACGCAGGCCACAGCGGGATGATCTGGTCGGCAAAGCGGGTCGATGCGGCGCGACCGTATTGTCCCGAGAGCAGCAGGTAGCCGCAGCGCCAGATCAGAAACGGGAAGATGATCGCCATCCCCAACAGCAGCTCTCGCCAGGCGCCGGCCGTCGGGGCCGTAAGCCACAACACCACCAGGCTGCCCCAGTACAGCAGATGGAGGCTGAGCTGTGGATGGCGCCGGACGACTGCCGGCAGCGACCGGAAATGCACCGCCGCCCGGTAGAGGAGCCAGAGCATGGCGAACAGGGTGAGCACCAGCGAAGCAAGACCCAGCCAGTCCGACGGCACCGGCAGGCCATCGGCCTTGGCCATTTCCCGCAGCGACCTCCTGACGCCGTCGTAGACCGCGGCGACGGCGAGAATCGTGCGTCGCCGTGGTGGCGTGAACCAGGCCAGCGCGGTGCCCAGCCGCGACCGCCACCAGGCGATGACCAGCGGGTCTTCGTGAAACTGCAGCAGGCGGTTGATATTCACCGGGCGGCCATTGACAGGTATCGAGATCGTCGGGCGCGAGCGTCGCTCGGCGGGGCTTCAGCCCCTGGCGAAGAGTTCGCGCAGGGAACCGGCGTAGGCCGCTGCCTCCGCTGCGCCCTCGGCCGGCGCCCACGGCGCTCGTTCATTTTCGGCGAGCGGCAGGTAGGGGCCGGCCTTGGCTTCGAGAATCACCGTGCCGGGGTCGAGCGCCAGGATCGTGTGAAAGACGCCGTGCGGTATGTCGACCCCGCAAACGCCGCCCGTCGGCGCCAGCACCACCGTCTGCTGCACCTCCCCGGCGTGGTCGAAAAAAACGACCCCGAGCCGCCCGCGCAGGACGACCATCGTCTCGTCCTTGTTGGCGTCGAGGTGGCGATGCGGCGGCAGGTATGAACCGGGCTCGATGGCGTTGAGCAGACGGTGGGCGACGGCGGCATCGTCTTCATGGAAGTTGAGGTTCTTGCGCCGGCGCGGATTCGACCGCGCTTCGTCGCTGACCGTGGTCAGCAGCAGCTGATCGATCAGCAGCGGAACTTTCGTCGGCGTGGTCACTTGAGGTTATGCGCCGCGAGCAGGGCGACCTGCCCGGCCATGAAGGCGACCTTGATGCCGCGCTGCTCGTCACCCCACACGCAACTGCGGATGCCGAATACTTCATCGCACCGCGCCGGGTCGCCGATGATCAGCTTGACCTCGTCGAACGACTGGCCGACCTGCAGCCGGTTGTAGTTTTCGAGGCTGACTTTCTCGGCGCAGCCAGGCAGCAGGGCACTGGCGAGCAGCGCTCCGCTGATCCAGCGCAGGCGTGTAGCGTTCATCGACAGCTCCGGTTCGGCACGTGCATCGGCTTGAATCAACTCAAGGGTAGTCGACGCTGACGTTGTCGCTGCTCAACCAGTCGCTCAGCGCCTTCAGCAGGTCGTCTTCGAGGCGCACCCGGCTGGCCTCGCCGAACAGCAGCTCGCAGACCGCTTCCCCGTTGCGGTAGGAAATCCGTACCGGGCAAGTGCCCGGTGTGTACGGTTCGAGCAGCGTGCGCAGGCGTTGCACGGCGAGGCGGGCGTTGGCGCCGCTGGCGTGGCCGTTCAGTGACAGGCGAAGATGACGGGCGAAGCGGCCGCGCGCGTCGGCCAGCGTCAGCAGGTGATCGGCGACGATCTTCAGCCGCCCTTCACCGGCAAAGTCGTCGCGCTGGACGCGGCCTTCGACGATCAGCACCTCGTCTTCCCGGATCTTGGCGCGTTCGGCTTCGAGCAACTCGCTATAGACCGCGACTTCGAGCGAACTGGTGCCGTCGTCGAGTTGAATGAAGGCCATCTTGCCACGGGTGGTGAACTTGGTGCGCACGCCGACTACCAGGCCGGCGAGATACTGTGCCTCCTTGCGGGCCTCCAGCGCAGCCAGCGGCTTGCGGGCAAAGCGCGATACCTCGGGCTGCAGTTCATGAAAAGGGTGGCCGGAAAAGTAGAATCCGAGCGCCAGCTTTTCTTCATTGAGCTTTCGCCTTTCGCTCCACCGCGGCGCCTCGATGTGGCTCGGCTGGTGCTCGCCGCCATCGTCACCGGCCGCGTCGAGGACGTCGAACAGGCTGACCTGCATGGCGTTGCGCTCGGCCTGCTCGGCCGCTTCAATGGCCAGTCCGACCGAGGCCAGCAAGCGCGCCCGATGGCTGTCCAGCGAATCGAAGGCGCCGGCACGGATCAGCGCTTCGATCGTTCGCCGGTTGACCATCCGCTTGTCGGAGCGCCGACAGAAGTCGAACAGGTTCTTGAATGGGCCACCCTGCTGGCGCGCTTTCAGGATCGCATTCACCGCCTGTTCGCCGGTCCCCTTGACCGCGCCGAGGCCATAGCGGACGGTGTGGCGATCGACCGGCGTGAACCGGTACGCCGACGCATTGACGTCGGGCCCGAGAATCCGCAGGCCATTGGCCAGCGCGTCGTCGTGGACGAACTTGACGCTGTCGGTATTGTCCATGTCCGACGACAGCGTCGCCGCCATGAAGGCGGCGCAATGGTGCGCCTTCAGCCAGGCGGTATGGTAGGTGACGACGGCATAGGCGGCAGTGTGCGACTTGTTGAAACCGTACTCGGCGAACTTCTCCATCAGGTCGAAGAGCTGCATCGCCAGCTTTTCGTCGTAACCCTTTTTCTTTGCCCCGTCGCGCATCAGGTCGCGGTGCAGCGCCATCTCCTCGGCCTTTTTCTTGCCCATAGCGCGGCGCAAGAGGTCGGCGGCGCCAAGCGTGTAGCCGCCGATGATCTGCGCGATCTGCATCACCTGTTCCTGATAGACGATCACCCCGTAAGTTGGCTCGAGGCAGGTCTTCAGGTCGTCGATGAAGTAATCGATCTTCTGCTGACCCTTCTTGCGCAGGATGAAGTCGTCGACCATCCCCGAGCCGAGCGGACCCGGCCGGTACAGCGCGAGAACGGCGATGATGTCCTCGAAGCGGTCCGGCGCGAGCTTCCTGACCAGCTTCTTCATGCCTTCCGATTCGACCTGGAAGATCGCCGTGGTGTTGCCGTCCTTGAGGATCTGGTACGCCTTCGGATCGTCGAAGGGAAGCGTCGCCAGGTCCGGGCGTTCGCCACTGAGCTGCTCGACGTACTTGAGCGCCAGTTCGATGATCGTCAGGTTGCGCAAGCCGAGGAAGTCGAACTTCACCAGGCCGACCTTCTCGACGTCGTCCTTGTCGTACTGCGAAACCACCGACCCGCCGTCGGCAGAATAGACCGGACAGAAGTCGGTCAGCTTGCCGGGCGCGATCAGCACGCCACCAGCGTGCATGCCGACGTTGCGGGTCAGGTCTTCGAGGCGGGCGGCGAGGGCGAAGAGGTCCCTGACCTCCTCGTCGTCGTCGATCCTGGCCTTGAGCTGGGGCTCGGCGGCGATCGCCTTGTCCAGTGACAGCGGCTTGTTGGTCTCGACCGGAATCAGCTTGGAGAGCTGGTCGCAGAAATTGTACGGCAGATCCAGCACCCGCCCGACGTCGCGGATCACCGCTTTCGACGACATGGTGCCGAAAGTGACGATCTGCGATACCGCCGCCGGCCCGTACCTCTGGCGCACGTATTCGATCACCCGCCAACGGTTGTCCTGGCAGAAATCGATATCGAAGTCGGGCATCGACACCCGTTCCGGGTTGAGGAAGCGCTCGAAGAGCAGCGCGTAGCGCAGCGGGTCGAGGTCGGTGATTCCCAGCGCGTAAGCGACCACCGATCCCGCGCCAGAACCGCGTCCCGGCCCGACCGGGCAGCCATTCTTCCTGGCCCAGCCGATGAAATCGGCGACGATGAGGAAGTAGCCCGGGAATCCCATCTGCACGATGGTGTCGGTTTCGAGCTGCAGGCGTGCGTCGTAGGGCGGCCGTTGCGCCGCCCGTTCAGCGGCGTCGGGGAACAGCTGCTGCAGGCGGGTTTCCAGCCCCTCGACCGCCTGCTGGCGGAGAAAATCGGCCAGCGTCATGCCTGCCGGGGTCGGAAAATCGGGCAAATAGCTCTTGCCGAGGGTTATCTCGAGATTGCAGCGCTGGGCGATCTCGACCGAGTTCTCGAGCGCTTCGGGGAGGTCGGCAAACAGCGCGACCATTTCCTCGGTCGACTTGAAGTACTGCTCATCGGTGTACAAGCGGGGCCGCCGGGCGTCGCCGAGCATATGACCTTCGGCGATGCACACCCGCGCCTCGTGTGCCTTGAAGTCGTCGCGTTCGAGAAACTGGATCGGATGTGTGGCGACCAGCGGCAACTCCAGCTCGGCCGCCAGGTCGGCCGTGCTGCTGACCAGAAACTCCTGTTGCGCTTGCCCATAGCGCTGCACTTCCAGGTAGAAAGCGTCGGGGAACAGTGCCTGCCAGCGCTGCGCGCGCAGCGCCGCCTGTTCGACATTGCCCTGCAGCAGCGCTTCGCCGACATCGCCGGCCGCCGCGCCGGAGAGCGCGATCAGCCCGTCCACGCCGACCTCGTGCAGCATCCGGCGGCTGATCTCGGCCCGTCCGCGCACCCGCGGCGCCAGGTAGGCGCGCGACAGCAGCTCGCAGAGCTGCAGGTAGCCTTGCCTTGAGCGCACCAGCAGCAGCAGGCGACAGGGACGATCCGGGTCGGCCTCGTTGGCGATCAGGACATCGCAGCCGAGCACCGGCTTGATCCCCTGGTAGCGCGCCGCCGAGTAGAACTTGACCAGACCGAAGACATTGGCCAGGTCGGTCAGCGCCAGCGCCGGCATCTGGTAACGAACGGCGGCGCCGACCGCATCGCCGAGACGAACTATGCCGTCGGTGACCGAGTACTCGCTGTGCAGGCGAAGATGGACGAACGGGTGAGTTTCAGGCATCCCGCCATTTTACCCCGGCGCGGCCGCCCGAACGCGGCGATTGCCGGCGGCAGCAGAGTCGCGCTCGCCAACGGCGGGCGCTTTCGGCTTCAAACGATAGGCCGGACGGGGTTGTGCTACCGACGCAGACTGGCGACGACACCACACCGCGTGGTGTCGTCGACCCAACCGCCCGCTCCCTCGGCGTCAGACGAAGAGGAAGTCGGTGCTGTGCAGCGCCGTCTGACCGACGATGTCGATCTGATCGCTGCCAAACATCAGGATCGTATCGTTGCCGGCAACGATCACGTGTTCATCAGCGTCGTCCAGGACCCCGTTGCTGTTGCTGTCGAGGGCGGCAAAGCTGTCCACTCCGAGCGCAGTGTTCAGCTGAAGGTGATCACTGCCGGGGCTGAAGTCGTTGATCCGGTCGAAACCGCAGCCGACATCGAACGTGAACAAGTCGTTGCCCAGCCATCCCGTGAAGATGTCGTTGCCGCCCAGCCCGGTAAACGTGTCCGCACCGACGCTGCCACTCAACAACTCGCTGTCGGCTGTCCCGGTCACGGTCAGGCCGGTCGGCGCCGTTCCGGTCTTGTTGGTGACGGTCAGCACGATGTCGTTGCCGGTACCTCCGGAATAGGAGATCTGGAAGGTCACCGTCTGTCCACCATAGGCGGTGTTGAACGTCGCTCCCTCGAGCAATCCCTTGAATCGCGCGCTGACCGCATCGCTGCCGTCGTTGGTGAGAATGGTGAAGGCGCTACCCACGCTCGGGCTGTAGCCGAGGTGTACGTCGAGGGTGCCGCCACCGGCAGCGTTGCTGTCGGCGTTCAGATTGACCGTGCCGTTGACCGCCAGGCGGTCGTATTGCTTGGTCGTCGTGTTGAAGGTGCTGCCGAAAATCTCGATGCTCAGGGTTCCGGCCGAAGCCAGGGCATAGTTTCCGGTGACCGTGGTCTGGCCGACCGAGTTGCCAGGGGCGAGTGCGCCACCGTTCTGTTCAAGCAGCCCGGTAAAGGAATCGACCGCCAGAACGCCCCCGGAGAAGTTGAAGGTGCCGCCGTCGATGGCGACAGATTGGCCGGTGAGGAGGCCGCCGGTGATGTCGAGTGTCTGCGCGTTGAGCGCGCCGGCGGAGCCCACCGTTAGCGGCTTGTCGTTTACATCAAGGATGCCGCTGGCGAGCGTCAGCGTCGTTGCGTGCAGGCTGCCGCCGAGGATGTCGAAGAAACCGGTCGCGCCCGTGCCAACACCGATCGCTACTGCATTTGCCTCACCGGTTACACCGTCACCCATGAGCAAGGTGCCCGTGGCGGTGCCGTTCCCGTAGTCGGATCGGCCGATGAATAGTTGGTTCAGATTCCAGTTGACCACAGCGGCAGGGTTGAGGGCATCGAGGACGCCCACAGAAGTGGCGGCTTCG
>NZ_JAPUVQ010000012.1:0-28606 GCF_029255145.1 Accumulibacter sp. | reverse complement strand
GGTTCAGCGGGTCACGTTAGCTTGCGGGGTCAAGCCGCCAAAACTTTGCGCGACCTCTACCCACCGTTTCCCAGATCGCATTTTCTTTCATGATCCGGGGCGGCCGCAACTGCAATGACCGTTAGGTTGAACGCTTCGGTTCGACGTAATGATCGTCGCACTGTGCGCATAGCGCTGCCTGATGACCCGCAAGAGGCCAGCTTCGCCAGATAAGATGGCGCCTTAAAGCTGCGGAAATCTGCCAGACAAGCGGGGAAGTGTCCATGTCACTGTCCTCTCGCTCAGCACCGCTCCGCTGTTCCTGCGGCAGCCAGCACCCGGAAGGGAGCGATTTCAGGCGCAGGGCGATCCGAGAGCGGTGTTTCGAGCGTTCGCCAACCGTGCTGGATGCGCTGCTGAAGAGAAAGGGAGGCGAACGTCATGCGACTGCGTCACCAAGTCGTGCCAGCGCATCCTCGATCAGCGCCGCATCGGTGGGTCTGACCAAGCGCTCGACTTCCTGACCCCGGCGCAGGAAAACCAGAGTCGGCCAGAGCTTGATGCGGAATGTCCGCCCGAGGTGGCGGCCCGGGCCGTCCTCAACCTTGATGTGGCGTACCCGCGGATGACGGGCCAGCGCCCGCGCAATCGATGGCTGAGCGCCTATGCAGTAGGCGCACCAGGAGGCGCCGAATTCGATTACCGCAGGTTCGTCGAGCGCGTCGATCTCGTCGCGCAGCGGTTCAGTGTCGTCGATGGTTTGCCGTTGCATATTCTCTCCCGGGCCGGCAGCGGTGTTCGATGTGGGCCAACCCCCCCTCCTTGGCTGGCGCTTGACGCTGTCCGACCAGCGCGTTTTTTCGTCAGCTTGACACTGGTGATCGCACAATCGCCACGCCGGGATGCTCCACGACCTTGCGCCACGGCGGGTGATAATATCTGTTTCTCTCGGCCTAGTGATCCGCGCGGGTGAAATGACTCTGAAAATCGATCTCAAGAGCGCCATCCTGGCGCTCTCCGATGCCCTTGATCTGGTTGGCGTCGACGACTTTCAGCACGGCAAGCGAGTGGCGATGATCGCGCGTGAAACCGGGTTGGCGCTGGGCTTGCCGGAAAAGCACCTCGATCGGCTGGTTTGCGCGAGTCTGCTGCACGACGTCGGCGTCTCGTCCACAACGATACACCAGCGGTTGTTGCAAGAAACCAACTGGGGTCATCGCCATGCACACTGCGAAAGCGGCTACCGGCTGCTGCAGCCATTCGCCCACCTGTCGCTGCTCGCCACGGCCATCCGCTAACACCACACCCACTGGGTGGAACTGCCGAGCGGGCTGGCAGAGGGCGAGGCGCTTGACAGTAACCTGATTCTGCTGGGAGAACGGGTAGACGCCCTGGTCTTCCAGCGCGGCCTGGAGAATCCGCTGTTCAACCGTGTCGGTATTGTCGAGGCGGTCGCCGCGCTGGCCGGCCGCGAATTGTCGCCGGTGGTGGTCGATGCCTTCCTCGGGGTAGCAGCCCGGGAGGCTTTCTGGATCGCTCTGGTGCCGCGCCACGTTCAGCGTTACGTGCTCGACCTGCCGCTCGGCGACTGGAGTTTGTCGATCGACTTTCCGCAGTTCGGTCACGTGGCGCGCCTGATTTCAAGCATAGTCGACGCCAAGAGCCACTTCACCGCCGCCCATTCGCTTGGCGTCGCGCAGCTCGCCCGTTACCTCGGCGAGCGCGCTGGACTGGCTGGCGATACTCCGGCGCGGCTCGAGGTCGCCGGGCTGATGCACGACGTCGGCAAGCTCTGCGTGCCGGACGAGATTGTCGAAAAGCCTGCCCGCCTGACGCCACTGGAATTCTCGGTGATGGAACGTCACAGCTTCGAGACCTATGAGATCCTGCGCCACATCCCCGGTCTCGAGCAGGTCGCCGAGTGGGCGGCGTTTCATCACGAGGCGCTCAACGGCAACGGTTATCCATTCCGCCGCGGCGCCGACGGTCTTTCTACGGAAGCGCGCATCGTTGCCGTGGCCGACGTTTTTCAGGCGTTGGCGCAGGAGCGCCCTTACCGAGGCGCGCAACGAGCCGAAGAAATCCCGCGTTGGCTGAATGATTTCGTCGGCAATGGCGTGCTCGATGGCGAGCTCGTCGCGCTGGCCTGCGAAGACCTCGATGGCAGCTGGCGGGCGGCGACGGCGGTGCCGTCGCCTGACGCGTGCGTTTGGGATTGAGGTCGGGGGTGCAGACTTGCTTCCGCCCGGGATTGTGCCGCCGCCAGGGTGAGCCAGGCATCGTCGTGCCTCCTGCCGTCGAAGGTGTCAGAGCCGGTGACGGCTTCGGAAACTGCCATCGCTCGTGGTGGACATTGGAACTCTGCCGTTGCTTGCGGGCCTGGCCGTTCGAAGCGTGCGGCAGGGGCATCTGCCGCTGCGCGGTCACTTCCACGGGACCAGGCATCGAGGCACCTCGACCCTCTCAGTCCGGTTCCAGCCAATGGCGGCAACGGTCGACGGCGCGGCGCCAGCCGGTCAAAAGGGCAGCGCGCTGGTCGGCGGCGATGGTCGGTTCAAAGCGGCGTTCGGCGCGCCACATCGACGTCAGCTCGGCTTCGTCGTGCCAGAAGCCGACCGCCAGTCCAGCCAGGTAGGCGGCGCCGAGCGCCGTGGTCTCGGTGATTTGCGGACGCACCACCGGCACCCCCAGCAGGTCGGCCTGAAACTGCAGCATCAGGTCGTTGCGCGCCGCGCCGCCGTCTACGCGCAATTCGCACAGGTGGGCACCGGCATCCTTCTCCATCGCGCTCAACACTTCGGCGCTCTGGAAGGCAATGGCTTCGAGCGCCGCGCGCGCGATGTGTGCCCGGTTGCTGCCGCGGCTCATCCCGAGCAGGGCGCCACGGGCGTAGGGGTCCCAGTATGGCGCGCCGAGTCCGGTATGCGCCGGAACCAGGTACACGCCACCGCTGTCGGCTACGGAGGCGGCCAGCGCTTCGATTTCGTCGGAGCTGGAAATCAATCCCAGGCCGTCGCGCAACCACTGCACGGTCGCGCCGCCCATGAAGATACTGCCCTCGAGCAGATATGTGGTCTGCCCCTGACGCTGCCAGCCGATCGTCGTCAGCATGCGGTGGCTCGAGTCCATCGCCTGCTGACCGGTGTTCATCAGCAGAAAGCAGCCGGTGCCGTAGGTATTCTTGGCCATCCCCTGGTCGAGACAGGCCTGGCCGTAGGTGGCCGCCTGCTGGTCGCCGGCGATGCCCGTGAGCGGAATCGGGCCGCCGAGCACATCGCTATCGAGGGTGGTGATCAGGCCGCTGCTATCGACGACCCGGGGAAGGAGCGCTGGCGGGATGTCGAGCAGTGCCAGCAGTTGCTCGTCCCAGCAATGCCGCCGAATGTCGAAGAGCAGGGTGCGCGAGGCGTTCGAGCCATCCGTGACGTGCGCGCGACCGCCGGACAGCTGCCACGCCAGCCAGCTATCGATCGTTCCGAAGGCCAGATCGCCGCGCTCGGCACGGCCACGAGCACCTGGAACATGGTCGAGCAGCCACTTCAGCTTGGTCCCCGAAAAGTAGGCGTCAAGGACCAGGCCGGTGCGCTGGCGAAACAGCTCGACGTGGCCAGCACGCGCCAGCGCATCGCACAGGCCGGCGGTTCGGCGGTCCTGCCAGACAATAGCCCGATGCACGGGTTCGCCGCTGACGCGGTCCCAGAGGACGGTCGTTTCGCGCTGGTTGGTGATCCCGACAGCGGCAATCTGGCTGGCGCCAACGCCGTTCTCGCGCAGCACGGCACGCGCTACGGCCAACTGCGTCTGCCAGATTTCGCTGGCGTCGTGTTCGACCCATCCGGGTTGCGGGAAGTGCTGGGCGAACTCCTGCTGCGCGACCGCAAAGATGCCGCCGTCGCGTCCGAAGAGGATGGCGCGCGAGCTGGTCGTCCCCTGGTCGAGAGCGAGAATGAACTGTTCGGTCTGTTTCATCGGGCAGCCCTTTCTGAGAGAGTGTCGATCGGCGCCGCGGCGAGAGGACTGGCCGTGCCGGTGGCGCGCCTTTCGCTGCTGCTACGGTTGCTGATGTTCCACGATCAGTTCGGCGATCCACCCCTTGAGCTCGCTCACCGCCGGGTCGTAGCGTTCGCAGGCCATCAGGCTCTGCCCGAAGACGTAGGCGTAGAGCAGCAGGCTGCGGCTCTTTGCCTCGGCGTCCGGGACGCCACGGCGGACGAACAGGCGGCGGGTGCATTCGAGGCGCCAGGTATCGACTTCCTCGACGATTGCCGCGGCCTGGGCGTCGCGCCTGGCCCACTCACGCACCGCCAGCTCGATCGAGATCCCCTTGCGGTTGCGCGTCGCGCCATAGACGTCGATCAAATGCAGCAACTGCTCGCGCTCCCTGCCTGGAGTGGCGACGGTCTGCTTGTCGATGTCGCGGATGCGGCCGTCCCGCCAGGTTTCAAGCACCCCGTTGATCAGATCCTGGCGGTCCTTAAAATGCCAGTAGAAGCTGCCCTTGGTGACCCCGAAGCTCTTGGCCAGGACTTCGATGCGCATCCCCTGTACACCTTGTTCGGCGAGCACGTCGATCGCCGCTTCGATCCAGCCGCTGCGGTCGAGTGGAGCGCGGGCGCCGGGTTTGTCGGGTTTCATCGTCATCTGCTTCTTTCCTTGATTACGCGCCTGAGGCAATATTGGCCGTTCAAGTGCCGCTGCCCTGGCCGATGGTCTTGACAGCCATCTTTCCATACGGTACCGTACGCCATCCATACGACAGAGTATGGCCTATTGTCCGGTCAGCGCTAGGCGATGTCAAACGCGCGCTCTTGCCTCGATCGCGATAGATGTCGATTACCGCCCAGTGTCAAAGGAGATAAATTTGAAAATTCTCGTTCCAGTCAAGCGCGTGGTGGATTACAACGTCAAGGTACGCATCAAGTCGGACGGCAGTGATGTCGATCTGGCGAACGTCAAGATGTCGATGAATCCCTTCGACGAAATTGCCATCGAAGAGGCCGTTCGCCTCAAGGAAGCGGGTATCGCCAGCGAAGTGATCGCGGTTTCCGCCGGACTGGCCAACTGCCAGGAGACCTTGCGCACGGCAATGGCCATTGGCGCCGACCGCGGCATCCTGATCCAGACCGACGTCGACTTGCAGCCCCTGGCCGTCGCCAAGCTGCTCAAGGCGGTGTGCGAGAAGGAACAGCCGCAGATCGTGCTCTGCGGCAAGCAGGCCATCGACGACGACGCCAACCAGACCGGGCAGATGCTGGCTGGCCTGTTGGGCTGGCCGCAGGCGACCTTCGCCTCGAAGGTGGTCGTCGCCGGTCAGCAGGCAACCGTCACCCGCGAGATCGATGGCGGTCTGGAATCCATCGAGGTCTCGCTGCCAGCGGTGCTGACCGCCGACCTGCGCCTCAACGAGCCGCGCTACGCGACGTTGCCGAACATCATGAAAGCCAAGCGGAAACCGCTCGAGACCGTCACCCCCGATGCACTCGGCGTCAATGTGGCACCACGCCTGAAGTTGCTGAAGGTCGCCGAGCCGCCGAAGCGGAGCGCGGGCATCAAGGTGGCCGACGCCGCCGACCTGGTGATGAAACTCAAGACTGAAGCGAAGGTGATCTGATCATGGCCATACTCCTCATTGCTGAACACGACAATTCCTCGATCAAGGCGGCGACGCTCAACGCGCTCGGCGCCGCCAGCAAGATCGGTGGCGACGTCCATCTGCTGATCGTCGGCTGCGCTTGCGCGGCAGCCGCCGACGCGGCGGCGAAGCTGGCTGGCGTGAGCAAGGTACTGCTCGCCGACGCTGCCCATTACGCCGATCAGTCGCCCGAGAACCTGGCGGCGCTGGTGGTCGCCAACGCGGCCGCCTACGGGCACATCCTTGCCGCGGCGACGACCAGCGGCAAGAACTTCATGCCGCGAGTTGCCGCGCTGCTCGACGTGGCGCAGATCTCCGAGATCGTCGCCGTGCAGAGCGCCGATACCTTCGTCCGCCCGATCTACGCCGGCAATGTGCTGGCTACCGTCCAGTCGGCCGACGCGATCAAGGTGATCACCGTTCGCGCGACCGCTTTCGAAGCCGCCGGCGAGGGTGGCAGCGCCGCCGTCGAAAGCCTGGCTGCCGGTCCCGATCTGGCGCAGAGCAAGCTCCTCGGTCGCGAGTTGACCAAGTCTGAGCGTCCCGAGCTGACCGCCGCCAAGGTCGTCGTCGCCGGTGGTCGCGGGATGGGCAGCGGCGACAATTTCCACCAGCTGCTCGAACCGCTTGCCGACAAGCTGGGCGCCGCCCTCGGTGCCTCGCGCGCCGCAGTCGATGCCGGCTTCGTTCCCAACGACTACCAGGTCGGCCAGACCGGCAAGATCGTCGCCCCGCAGCTGTACATCGCCGTCGGCATCTCGGGGGCCATCCAGCATCTGGCCGGGATGAAGGACAGCAAGGTGATCGTGGCGATCAACAAGGACGCCGAGGCGCCGATCTTCCAGGTGGCCGACTATGGATTGGTCGGCGACCTGTTCGAGGTGCTGCCGACCTTGCTGGCGGAACTCGGCTGATCGGCGTCAGGCAGCGTCCAGGATGAACCTGCCGGATGGTCTGCTGGACGCTGGCTGGGCCACTATGGCCTGGGTCCTGTTTGTCCCGCTGGCGCTGTCGGCCGCGCGGCGGGCACCGTGGCGGGTGCTCAACGAGCCTGCCCGTCTGAATGCCTTCCTGGCGATGATCGTCGCGCTGATCGTGCTCTGGCATCTGCAGGCCGGGGTCAAGCCCGGCCTGTCGCTGCACCTGCTCGGGGCCACCGTCTTTACCTTGTGCTTCGGCTGGGCGCTGGCCTTCATCGGCCTCTGCCTGGTGCTGGTCGGGGTCGGCCTCAACGGCTTTGCCGGCTGGCAGGCCTTTGCGGCCAACGCCCTGCTGCTGGCCGGCGTTGGCGTCGCGGCGAGTCATGCGCTGCATCGGCTGGTGGACCGCTGGCTGCCGCGGCACCTGTTCGTCTTTATCTTCGGCAAGGGTTTCTTTGCGTCGGCGCTGACCGTGCTGGCCGTCGGCATCGCGTCCTGCCTGCTGCTGGCTCTGGCGGGGACCTACGACAGCGCCTACCTGCTCGCCGAGTACCTGCCTTTTTTTGTGCTTCTCGGCTTTTCCGAAGCCTGGCTGTCGGGAATGGTGGCCACGCTGCTGGCGGTCTATCGACCGGAACTTCTGGCTGATTTCGACGATGCGCAGCTGCTCGGCAGGAAATGACTCTCCTGGCTATCTGCTGCCGACGCGAAGTCGTGCTTTGCTGACGACAGCCAGCCGCATCCGGCGTGCGCCGTGATCTCTAGCACCGTGGTCCGGTCTTGCCGATAGTCGAAAATGTTGTTCATGATCGATCTCATGGCGGCCCGTAGGGCAGCCGATCAGTTTCAGTAGCATCCCTCAAGGAGAAACAAATGAGCGAATACATTGCCCCGATCCGTGACATGCAGTTCGTGCTCAAGGAACTCGCCGGGCTCGAACAGGTGGCGCAGTTGCCGGGTTGCGAAGAAGCGACCCCCGATCTGGTCGATGCCGTTCTCGAAGAAGCGGCGAAGTTTGCCGAGGAAGTGCTGTCACCGCTCAACATTTCGGGTGATCTCGAAGGAGCCAGATGGCACGACAAGATGGTGACCATGCCGGCCGGCTTCAAGGAGGCGTACCAGCTGTTCGCCGAGAGCGGCTGGACGGCGTTGGCATGCGAACCCGAATGGGGCGGTCAGGGATTGCCCAAGGTCGTTGCCGCTGCCGTCGGCGAGATGTGGAAATCGGCCAATCACGCGTTTTCGCTGTGTCCGCTGCTCACCGCCGGGGCCATTGAGGCATTGGTGCTTACCGGCTCCGAGCAGCTTAAGAAGGATTATCTCGAGAAGATGGTCAGCGGCGCATGGACCGGGACGATGAACCTTACCGAACCGAACGCTGGTTCCGACCTCGCTGCCGTGCGCACCCGCGCCGAACCGCAGACCGACGGCAGCTACAAGATTTTCGGGCAGAAGATCTTCATCACCTACGGCGAGCACGACATGGCCGAGAACATCGTCCACCTGGTGCTGGCGCGGACGCCAACGGCGCCCGAGGGCGTCAAGGGCATTTCGCTGTTCGTGGTGCCAAAATTCATGGTCACCGCCGACGGCCGTATCGGCGACCGTAACGACGCGTATTGCGTTTCGATCGAACACAAACTCGGCATTCACGCCAGCCCAACCGCGATCATGGCTTTCGGCGACCACAGCGGCGCGGTCGGCTACCTGGTCGGCGAAGAGAACCGCGGTCTGGAGTACATGTTCATCATGATGAACGCCGCTCGTTTCGGCGTCGGCCTCGAAGGCGTCGCCGCCTGCGAGCGGTCGTATCAGCGGGCGCGTGATTATGCGCGCGATCGCGTCCAGTGTACCGATGTCGGCGTGCGTGGCGGCCCGAAGGTGGCGATCATCGCGCATCCCGACGTGCGGCGCATGCTGATGACCATGAGAGCGCACGCCGAGGCGACGCGGGCGCTGGCTTACGTGGTCGCCGCTGCGCACGACGCCGCGCTGCACCATCCAGACGCCGCCGAGCGCAAGCGCAATCAGGCTTTCGTCGATCTGATGATCGGCGTGGTCAAGGGCTGGAGTACCGAGAGCGGGGTGAGCATCGCCTCGATCGGCATACAGGTGCACGGCGGCATGGGTTACGTCGAAGAAACCGGCGCCGCGCAGCACCTGCGCGACGCGCAAATCTCGACGATCTACGAAGGCACCACCGGTATCCAGGCCAACGACCTGATCGGCCGCAAGATCGCCCGCGAGGGTGGCGCGACGCTGAAAGCGCTGATCGGCACGATTCGCGCACTCGACGGCGAGCTGGCCGGGCAGGGGGGTGCGCACCTGCCGGCCATTCGCCGCCGCCTCACCGCGGGGGTCGATGCGCTGGCCGACGCCGGTGACTGGCTGGTTGCCACCTACCGCAGCGACGTGCGTGCGGCATCGGCCGGTGCAGTGCCGTTCCTGACCTTGCTCGGCATCGTTGCCGGTGGCTGGCAGATGGCGCGCGCGGCGCTGATCGCGCAGGCAAGAGTCGACGCCGGCGACACCGATCCTTTCTACGCGGCGAAGGTCGTTACCGCGCGCTTCTACGCCGACCACGTGCTGTCGAAAGCGGCCGGCCTGGCGAGCAGCGTTACCGACGGTGCCGAAGGGGTGATGGGCCTGGCGGAAGACATGTTCTGAGCGGCAGGGATCGGGGCGCTTGCGGCCATACGGCCGCCGGCGACCGCTGCCACGCAGCATCCAACTTCTAACGCTAACAGGAAGCAACTTTATGCAAGGTCAGCGCAAGCTCGTCCAGACCAGCCTGATTCCCATCCGCTGGGGCGACATGGATGCCTACGGACACGTCAACAACACCATCTATTTCAGGTATATGGAGCAGGCCCGCGTCGAGTATCTGGAGACTCTCGGGTTCAAGGTGATGCCGCGCGGGACGGCACCGGTGATCATCAACGCCGCGTGCACCTTCCTGGTGCCGCTGAATTATCCCGGCGTCGTCGAGGTCAGGATGTTCTGCGGTCATCCCGGACGCAGCAGCGTGCCGACCCATTACGAGCTTCGCCTGCAGGGCGACGAAGCGCTCTATGCGACCGGCGATGCAAAGATCGTCTGGATGGATGTCGCCACCGGCAGGTCGGTGGCGATCCCCGACGACTGGCGCGCGCAGCTCTCGTAAAGGCGCTTTGCGACGGCACCAGGACAGCAAGGAGGAGGGGGATGGACCAAGAAGCTCTCTGGCGCCCGAGCGCCGAACGCATCGCGGCCGCCAGGATCGGCGCTTTCATGGCGGCGGTCAACGCGCGCTGGCACGCCGGCTGCACTGATTACGCCGGCCTCTGGCGCTGGTCGGTGGCCGCGCCCGAGTCGTTCTGGACTGCGGTATGGGACGAATGCGGCGCGCTCGGCGAGCGCGGCCAGCGGGTTCTCGAAGACGGCCACCGGATGCCGGGCGCGCGCTGGTTTCCACAAGCCCGGCTCAATTACGCACGCAATCTGCTGCGCCGGCGCGACGACGCCGACGCGCTCGTATTCTGGGGCGAAGACCGCGTCAAGCGGCGTCTTTCGACCCACGATCTGTACGCGCAGGTCTCGCGCTTCGCGCAGGCGCTGCGGGCAGCCGGCGTCGGCCGCGGCGATCGCGTCGCCGCCTACCTGCCGAACATGCCCGAGGCGCTGATCGCGATGCTGGCGGCGGCTTCGCTCGGCGCGATCTGGTCGTCGGCCTCGCCCGACTTCGGCGTCCAGGGCGTTCTCGACCGTTTCGGGCAGATCGAACCGAAAGTGCTGCTCTGCGTCGACGGCTACTGGTATAACGGCAAGCGTGTCGACTGCCTGGCCAGGAACGCCGAAATCGCCGCGCAGATGCCGACGGTCGAACGCTGCGTCGTCGTCTCGTATCTCGACGATTCCCCGGACGTCGCGGCAATCCGCAATGGCCAGCGCTATGCCGACTTCGTCGCGCCGTTTGCAGCCGCTGACATCGAGTTCGCGTCGCTGCCCTTCGACCACCCGCTGTTCATCATGTTCTCCTCGGGCACCACGGGCGTTCCCAAGTGTATCGTGCACTGCCACGGCGGCGCGCTGCTGCAGCACCTCAAGGAACACCAGCTGCACGGCGACGTCAATCCCGGCGACCGCATCTTCTACTTCACCACCTGCGGCTGGATGATGTGGAACTGGCTGGTGTCCGGCCTGGCGTCGCAGGCGGCGCTGCTGCTCTACGACGGGTCGCCGTTCGCCGCCGGCGCCTCGGGCAAGGCCGGAACGATCCTCTTCGACTACGCCGACGCCGAGCACATGACCCACTTCGGCACCTCGGCCAAGTTCATCGACGCGATCGCCAAAGCCGCTCTCCAACCGCGCGAAACGCACCGGCTGGAGCAGCTGCGGGCGATCTTCTCGACCGGCAGCCCGCTGGCCCCCGAGAGCTTCGACTACGTCTATCGCGAGATCAAGGCCGACCTGCTGCTGGCGTCGATCTCCGGTGGCACCGACATCCTCTCGTGCTTCGCACTTGGCAGCCCGATCCTGCCGGTGTACCGTGGCGAGCTACAATGCCGGGGCCTGGGCATGGCGGTCGACGTCTTCGACGACGACGGTCGGCCGATTCCGGCCGGTCGCGGCGAGCGTGGCGAACTGGTGTGCACCGCGCCATTTCCGGCGATGCCGGTCGGTTTCTGGAACGACCCCGATGGCAGCAAGTATCACGCCGCCTATTTCGATCGCTTCGCCAACATCTGGTGCCATGGCGACTTCGTCGAACTCACCGCCAACGAAGGGATGATCATCTACGGCCGCTCGGACGCCGTCCTCAACCCCGGCGGCGTGCGCATCGGTACCGCCGAAATCTACCGTCAGGTCGAGCAGTTGCCGGAAGTCGTCGAGTCGCTGGTGATCGGCCAGGAGTGGCAGCATGACGTGCGCGTCGTGCTGTTCGTCAAGCTGCGCGAGGGCGCGAGCCTCGATCAGGCTCTGATCGACCGCATCAAGCAGCAGGTCCGCCAGAACACCACGCCGCGGCACGTTCCGGCGCGGGTGCTGCAGGTCGCCGACATCCCGCGTACCAAGAGCGGCAAGATCGTCGAACTGGCGGTCCGGCACGTGGTTCACGGGCGCGCAGTCAAGAACGTCGAAGCTCTTGCCAACCCCGAGGCGCTGGAGTTCTTCAGGAATCGGGCTGAGTTGCAGAGTTGAGGCGGGTCGACGGCCATGCCTCTGGCCGGGTGCGGGCCGTGGCGGTTGCTGATCGCCGAGCCGCATTACAGAAATGTAATCGGCTGGTCAGCTTTCTGACGGCGTCGAATGCGCATCATCGGCGGCCGTGCTCCCGAGGCGGTATTGCGCGTTCGACGGAAGCCTTCGGCCAGGCGACCCCCTCGGGTACCTGTCTGCATTTTTTGATCATTCGCCCATAGGACACGCCATGAACTACCTGTTTCCTGCCGCTTCACTGCTGGCCCTGGTGCTCGCCAACCCGGTCGTTGCCGCCGCCGAGCATGACCACCAGCACCAGGCGGCAAGCAGCACCAGCAGGGTCACAGCGGCATCGTCCCAAGGCACTGTCAAGAAGGTGGACAAAGCCGCCGGGAAAATCAGCATCAAGCATGGTCCGCTCGCCAATCTGGGGATGCCACCTATGACCATGGCTTTCCGCGCCGGCGACCCGGCGATGCTTGACCAGGTCAAGGCGGGCGATGCGGTAAGCTTCACTGCGGACAAGGTCGGCGACGCCCTGACAGTCACCGCCATCGAACTGGCGAAGTAGCGGCCGCTACCGTCCTGGCAGGTTCGCCAGACCCGGATCGGCCTGACCCGCGTCACCTGCTCGACCGTTTGACCCACCCAGACGCTGCCTTCGGGACTGTTGACCGATGATCTCTTCCATGCCCCGCCTGGCCGCCGCGCGCCGTGCGGTCGCCAGCAGTTTCGTCGTCTTGTTCGCCTGGCCGCTTGCACTGGCGCATGCGCAGGAGGGCGCACAGCCGCTGCTTGGCGCTTCGCTGCCCGGCTTGCTCAGCTACGCGCGCGAGCACAACCCCGACCTTGGCGTCAGCACGTTCGAGGCGCAGGCGGCCCGGGAACGCGTCGAGCCGGCCGCGGCACTGCCCGATCCACGCTTCGAGCTTGAACTGATGGATTTCACCAACACCGTGAATTCCGGACGGTCTCCCTCCCTGCTGCCGGGCCAGGTCGGCAATACGCGCTACCGCCTCATCCAGCCGCTGCCGTTCTGGGGCAAGCGCGGGCTGCGCGGCGAAGTGGCAGAGGCCCAGGCCGGGCAGGTCGAAACGATGCAGGACGGGACCGTGCTCGAAGTCGAGAACCGCATCAAGACCGCCTACGCCCGGCAGTTTCAGGCCAGCGGCCAGATCCGCATCCTGCGCGAGACGCTGTCCCTGCTCTATGCCATCGAGAAGATTGCCTTGACCCGCTACGGCGTTGGCCTGGTGCCGCAGCAAGACGCCTTGCGCGCGCAGAGCGAGCTGACCAGCGTCAAGATCGATCTGGTCGAAGCCGAACGCCGGCGGCGCGAGAGCGCCGCCAGACTCAACGCTCTGCTGGCACGCGCCGGCGACGCGCCGCTGGCCGACCCCGATCGCCTGCCGCCGGTTCCCGTCGCGGTGTCGTACGAGGCGCTGCTTGAACAGGTCCGGAATCGTTCGCCGGAGGTTTCGCGCGAGCGCTTCGGCGTCGTCGCGGCGCAAAAGAGCCGTGAGCTGACCTGGCTGAACCGCTATCCTGACTTCGCCGTAGGGCTGACCAACAACCGTCCGTACAACGCCGCCGACAACTGGGAAGTGATGGTCGGCTTCACCATTCCACTGCAACAGTCGTCGCGCCGCGCCCAGGAGCGCGAGGCCGAGCGCAAGCTGGAGGCAGCGCATGGCCGCGTGGTGGCGGCCGAAACGCGTCTCGCCGGGCGCCTCGGCGAGACCCTCGCGGCCTTCGAGGCGAGCCGTGACAAAGCACGGTTGCTGCAGCACACGCTGCTGCCGCAAGCGCGCGCGACCTTTGCATCGGCGCAGTCGGGCTACGAAAGCGGTCGGGTGAACTTCAACACCCTGATCGACGCCGAGCGGCAGGTCCTGCGCACCCGTCTGGCGCTGCTCGACGCCGACGTGGACACCGCCGTTCGCCTGGCCGAACTTGAACTTCTGACCGGAGCACCGCTCTGAACCGCCGTTTAAGAATTGCCCTGGCCGTCGCCGCGATCGCGACCATCGCCGTCGCGCTGGCCGGCGGCTATTGGGTCGGCAGACAGCAGTCCGCCGCCACCACGACGCCTGCAGCGGGCGATGCTGCCGGTGCGGCCGCGGACACCGGCGCCAAGGCGCGAAAGATCCTCTACTACCGCAATCCGATGGGTCTGCCCGATACCTCGCCCGAACCGAAGAAGGATTCGATGGGCATGGACTACATCGCGGTCTACGAAGGCGACGAACGCGACGAACGCGACGGCGAGGGCGTCGTCAAGGTCAGCCCGGCGCGTCTCCAGACGCTGGGGGTCAAGACCGCCCGTGCCGAAGTGCGCGCCCTCGATGCAGCCTTGCGCGCAGTCGGCCGGGTAGAGGTCGACGAGCGCCGGGTGCACGACGTGGCGCCGCGCTTCGAAGGCTGGATCGAGCGGCTCTACGTCAGCGCAACCGGTGATCCGGTCAGCAAGGGACAGGCGTTGTTCTCGGTGTACAGCCCGGAGCTGGTCTCGGCGCAGAAAGAGCTGCGAATTGCCGAGGAACTCGATCAACGCACCGTGGATGCCGATCCGGCGGCGCGCGACGGCGCCCGGCGCCTCGCCGAGGCCGCTCGCGAACGGCTACGCAACTGGAAGGTCGCGGGGGCCGCCGCCTCGCCGGCCGCGATCGTTACCTTTTCGTCACCGGCCAGCGGCGTGGTGCTCGAAAAGAAGGCCGTCGAGGGCATGCGCTTCATGGCCGGCACGGCGATCTACCGCATCGCCGATCTGTCCACGGTCTGGGTGATCGCCGACATCTACGAACAGGATCTGGCCAAGGTGAAGCTCGGCGACGCCGCGCGGGTGATCATCGACGCCTTCCCGGAGCAGCGCTTCGACGCCCGGCTGACTTACCTCTACCCGACCCTCAATGCCGCGACGCGGACCACGCCGGTGCGGCTCGAACTCAGGAATCACGATGGCTTGCTGCGTCCGGGGATGTTCGCGCATGTCGAAATCGCCACCGCTGGCGACGCGCCGCGGCTGACGGTGCCGGCGTCGGCGGTGATCGATAGTGGCGATCGCCAGGTCGTCCTGCGGGTGCTGGGGGAGGGCAGGTACAAACCGCAAGCGGTCAAGATCGGTCGGCGTGGCCGCGAAGCGGTCGAGATCAGCGAGGGACTCGAGGCCGGCGACGAAGTGGTTACCGCGGCCAACTTCCTGATCGACGCCGAAAGCAACCTGAAGGCCGCCTTGTCGACCTTCACGGCGCCGGATGCCACGAATACCACCCAGCCGGTGAGCCCGGCGAAGGGCGCGAAGGGCGCGAAGACGGCGGTGAAATCGTATCAGGCGACGGGATCGATTGACTCGCTCGACCTGGCGTCGAACAGCGTCTCGGTCACGCACCAGCCGATCCCGGCCCTGCAGTGGCCGGCAATGACCATGGACTTCGGGCTGGCCAGCCCCGCAGTGGCCAAGGGGATCGCTCCCGGTACGCCGATGCGCTTCGAGTTCGAGGACCGGGGCGACGGCGAGTTCGTGATCACGCGCATCGAGAAGGCGGCCAAGAGCGCGAACGAGGGCCACTGAGATGCTCGATCGGCTGATTGAATGGTCGGCGCGCAACGTCTTTCTGGTCTTGCTGGCGACGCTGGCGATCGTCGCTGCTGGCGTCTACGCGGTCAAGAAAACGCCGCTCGACGCGCTTCCAGACCTGTCCGACGTGCAGGTGATCGTGTTCACGCCTTACGCCGGGCAGGCGCCGAAGGTCGTCGAAGACCAGGTCACCTATCCGCTGACCACGGCCATGCTGGCGGTGCCGAAGGCCAAGGTGGTGCGGGGGTTCTCGATGTTCGGCGCGTCCTACGTGTATGTGATCTTCGAGGACGGTACCGACATCTACTGGGCGCGGTCGCGGGTGCTGGAGTACCTGAGCTCGGTACAGGGCAAGCTGCCGCAGGGCGTCGCGCCGCAAATCGGCCCCGACGCCACCGGCGTCGGCTGGGTCTTCCAGTACGCGCTGACCGGCAAGGATCAATCGCTGGCCGACCTGCGCAGCGTCCAGGACTGGTACGTCCGCTACCAGCTGACCAAGGCCGGTGGCGTCGCCGAAGTGGCCAGCGTCGGCGGCTTCGTCAAGGAGTATCAGGTTACCGTCGATCCGCACCGGCTGGCCAGTTACGGTGTTTCGCTGGCGCGTCTGTCGCAGGTGATCCGCGAATCGAACCGCGACGTCGGCGGCCGCGTCGTCGAACTGGCCGAGAAGGAATACATGGTCCGCGGCCTCGGCTACCTCAAGGGCGTCGCCGACATCGAGACGCTGGTGCTCAAGAGCGACGGCGGAACGCCGGTGCTGGTGCGCGACGTGGCCAGGGTGGAGATCGTCCCGGCCGGCCGCCGCGGGATCACCGAACTGAATGGCGAGGGCGAGGTCGTCTCGGGGATCGTCATGGCCCGCTTCGGCCAGAACGCGCTCGACGTCATCGCCAACGTCAAAGCCAAGATCGAGGAACTGCTGCCGGGCCTGCCCGAAGGCACCGAAATCGTTCCGGTGTACGACCGTTCGACGCTTATCGAGCGCGCCATCGCCAACCTGAAATGGACGCTGCTCGAAGAAAGCCTGATCGTCGGCGCGGTCTGCGTGATCTTCCTGATGCACGTCAGGAGCGCGCTGGTCGCCATCCTGACGCTGCCGATCGGCATCCTGATCGCCTTCATCGCCATGCGCAGCATCGGCATGGGATCGAACATCATGAGCCTGGGCGGGATCGCGATTGCCATCGGGGCGATGGTCGATGCCGCCATCGTGATGATCGAGAACGCCCACAAGCGGCTCGAACACCTGCCTCCGCACGCCACCCGGCACGATCGGGCGGCGACCATGATCCGCGCCTGCAAGGAAGTCGGGCCGGCGCTGTTCTACTCGCTGCTGATCATCACCGTCTCCTTCCTGCCGGTGTTCACCCTTGAGGGACAGGAAGGCCGGCTGTTCAGTCCGCTGGCCTTCACCAAGACCTTCGCGATGGCCGGCGCGGCGGTCCTGTCGGTGACGCTGGTGCCGGTACTGATGATGTTCTTCATCCGCGGGCGGATCATGCCCGAGCAGAAGAATCCGGTGAACCGCTTCCTGATCTGGGTCTATCGGCCGATCATCCAGTGGGTCATGCGCAACAAGATCGTCACCCTGCTGCTGGCCGGCGTGATGATGGCGGTGACCGTCGTGCCGGCCAGCCGCATCGGCTCGGAGTTCATGCCGACGCTCAACGAAGGCTCGCTGTTCTACATGCCGGCGTCGCTGCCGGGGATGTCGGTGACCGAGGCGGCGCGGCTGCTGCAGACCACCAACCGCGTGATCAAGACCTTCCCCGAGGTCGAGTCGGTGTATGGCAAGGCCGGCCGTGCCGCCAGCGCCACCGACCCGGCGCCGATCGAGATGTTCGAGACGGTGATCAACCTCAAGCCCGAGAAGGAGTGGCGGGCGGGCCTGACCGTCGACAAGCTGATCGCCGAGATGGACGCGGCGCTCAAGTTCCCCGGCCTGGCCAACTCCTGGACGATGCCGATCAAGGCGCGCATCGACATGCTGTCCACCGGCATCCGGACGCCGGTCGGCGTCAAGGTCTTCGGCAAGGATCTGGCGGTGATCGAGAAGGTCGCGCGCGAGATCGAACAGGCGGTGAAAGACGTGCCAGGCACTTCGAGCGCCTACGCCGAGCGGGTGACCGGCGGCTACTACCTGGACATCACGCCGAAGCGCGATCAGCTGGCGCGCTACGGAATCACCGTCGGCGACTTCCAGCAGGTGATCGCCAGTGCCCTCGGCGGCGCGACGGTGACCACCGCCGTCGAAGGGCTCGAGCGCTACAACGTTACCGTACGCTATCCGCGCGCGCTACGCGACGATCCGCAGAAAATCGCCAGCGAGGTCTTCGTTCCGAGCAACGCCGGAATGATTCCGGTCGGACAACTGGCAAGCATCGAACTGCGCAACGGCCCGCCGGGAATCAAGACCGAGAACGCGCTGCTCGCGGCCTACGTGTTCGTCGACATCCGCGATCGCGACGTCGGCTCGTACGTCAGGGACGCCCAGCAAGCAGTCGCCGACAAGGTCAGTTTCCCGCCCGGCTATTACGCCACATGGTCGGGTCAGTTCGAGTACATGGAGCGCGCCAAGGCCAAGCTGGCGGTGGTCGTGCCGTTGACCCTGGCGATCATTTTCGTGCTCCTTTATCTCAACTTCCGGCGCCTGACCGAGACGCTGATCGTCATGCTCTCGGTGCCCTTCGCGCTGGTCGGCGGCATCTGGCTGATGTGGTGGCTCGGCTACAACATGAGCGTCGCGGTCGCCGTCGGCTTCATCGCGCTGGCCGGTGTCGCTGCCGAGACCGGCGTGGTGATGCTGATCTACCTCGACCAGTCGTGGCAGGAGATTACCACCAGACGCCGCGCCGAGGGCGTCGAACCGACTGCCGCCGATCTGTACCACGCGATCATGGAAGGCGCCGTCGAACGCGTGCGACCGAAGATGATGACCGTGGTGGCGATCATGGCCGGCCTGCTGCCGATCATGTGGTCGACCGGCACCGGTTCGGAGGTGATGAGCCGCATTGCCGCACCGATGGTCGGCGGCATGGTCTCGTCGACGGTACTGACGCTCTGCGTCATCCCGGCGCTGTACGCGCTGGTCAAGCAGTGGCAGTTGCGCCGCGCGCTGGCCAAGCCGCCGATACTGCCGCTGAAGGCAAGCTGACTGGCGATCGTGCGACGGCGAGAGTCCTCGCTGGAGGTCCGTCGCGCCGCAGCCATCGCGCCAACCGCTGCTCGCCGACTTGGCCTTCGCCGTGGCTTGCGGCGGCTGGCCAATCAGCACGATGACTCAATGCCTTGGCCCGGCCGCTGGAGCCGCGTCCTGCGGCGGGGAGGCGGGCCGTTCCGCGCGGTCGAGCCAGGAATGGACGAAGTCTTCGCCTGGAACGGGTTTGCCGATCAAGTAGCCCTGAATGGAGTCGCATCCAAGGTTGGCGAGGATTCGTAATTGCTCTTCGCTTTCTACGCCTTCGGCGACAAGGCGCAAGCCCAGGCTCTTGCCCATACGGATGGCGGCAGCGACCAAGGCGTGGTCGTCACCGTCATCGGCGAGGTCGCGAATGAATTCGCGGTCGATTTTCAGGGTGTGGAAGGGGAAGCGTTTGAGGTAGCTGAGCGAGGAATAGCCGGTGCCGAAATCGTCCATGGCGATGCGCACCCCCAGGGCCTGGATCGCCAGCAGGATTTCCAGCACCTCACTCCGATTTCGGATCAGCAGACCTTCCGTGACCTCGATCTGCAGAGCGCCGAGTGGCAGCCGGTGCCGATCCAGACCATTGCGTATCGTTTCGGTGATTCGATTGTCGCGAAACTGCCGTGGCGAAACGTTCACCGCCATTTGCATGGGCTGGTCGTGCCTATTGAGCCATTTGCGCAATTCGCCGCAGGCGGTCTGGATGACCCAATCGCCGATTTCGACAATCAGCCCGGTCTGCTCGGCGATGTGGATGAAAGAATCCGGTGCCAGCAATCCGAAATCCGGACTTTCCCAGCGCAATAGCGCCTCGGCTCCGATAACGCGACGTGTGGCAACCTCGACCAACGGTTGATAGAAGAGGCGCAATTCATCGTGGGCCAGGGCGTTACGAAGCCGATGTTCCATCGAAAGACGCCGGACAGAATGATCGTGGACATCCTGATTGAAGAAGCGGAAGGTATTGCGGCCGGAGTCCTTGGCCTCGTACATCGCAACGTCGGCATTGCGCAACAAAGTACTCGGTGAGTCTCCATCGGTCGGGTAGACGGCGATGCCAATGCTTGGCGAGACGAACAGTTCGTGCTGGTCAATCAGGAAGGGTGGTGCAAAGGCGCCGATGATCTTCATTGCCAGCATCTGGGTGTCGCCGCTGGCGTGCAGATTGCCGAGAATCACCAGGAATTCGTCGCCGCCCTGCCTTGCCACCGTGTCTTCGGCGCGGGTGGTCGCAACGAGTCGGGTCGCGGCCTCGACGAGCAGCGAATCGCCGGTGCCGTGTCCGAGCGAGTCGTTAACCTTCTTGAAATCATCGAGATCAATGAACATCACTACGACCTGGCCGCCGTCGCGGTTCGCCACGGCGATGGCTTGGCCCAGGCGATCCATGGCCAGCAGGCGATTCGGCAAGTGGGTAAGATTGTCGTACTGCGCCTGGTGAAGGATTTGCTGCTCCTGCTCGCGACGCAAGGTGATGTCTTCGTGCACCACCAGGAAATGCGTGACGCATTGGTCGTTGCTGGTAACCGGCGAGATGCGAACATGCTGGCAGTAAGCCCGGTCGTTTCGCCTGCCTTCGACGTTCGCTTGCCATTCACCGGTACGTCGAACTGCATTCAACGCGTTTTCGAGTTCACGGGCGCCGCACGACTGGCCGCAGACGATCTCGGCGAGATGCGGGCGGAGGGCGCTCAAGGTGAGCCCGGTCATCTCGTGCAACGTGGCGTTCGCGTATTCGATGTTGCCGTCGACGGCAAGGATCATGACGCCGACCGGGCTGTGCTGGATGGCCTCCGATACCAGCCGCAGGCGGCTTTCGGCGAACTGGCGTTCGTCGATTTCCCGTCGCAGGAGGATGTTTGATTCATTCAGCTCGCGCGTCCGTTCGTCGACGCGATCTTCCATCCGGGCGTTGGCCTCGCGCAGGCTGCCTTCCCGGGCGTGAACTTTCTCCTGCATGACGTTGAATGCGTTTGCGAGGTCGGTGAGTTCGTCTCTGCCGGTGGCCAGCAGCGGGCGGTCAGTGCGGTTCTCAGCCATTTCCCGCGCTGCGGCCCCGAGCCTGGAAATGCGGCTGGAGAGCGAGCGGGCCTGCAGAAAGACCAGCAGCGCGATGATGAGCAGGCCGACGCCGGAAATGCCGAGCAATATGCGGCGCTGGCTCTGGTGTTCGCTGAGCGCACGCTCGAAGCCCTCGCTGGCGTGGGCCTCGGTGTCTTCGGCCAGTTGCCGCAGGGTGTCGGAGAGCCAACGGAAGCGGGCGGCGGACTCGAACATCGAGATACGTTCCGCCTCCGTCAGGTTCATCGCTTCGGCACGGTCGATGACCTTGAGCAGGTCGCTACGGTAGCGTGCCCACGATTCGCTCAACCGTCTGGCCGCAAGCTCGTCTTCGGCAACGAGGCGGGCGGTGCGCGCAGCGAGTTCGCTGGAGAAATCCGTCATCTCGGCGCTCAGCTGGGCGACGTGGGACGTTACGCCGAAGTAGTCGGTCAGTTTCGGGATTTCTATTTCAATCACTCGAATGCGGTTGATGCGGGCCTGCAGTCGATTCAGGTTGGCAAGCGGCCTGACCTGCTGGTTGAGCGTCGTTTCCAGGCGCTCGGCGGCGTCGCGCACCACCAGTTCGCCCAGCACGACCAGAGCCAGGACCAGCAAGCCAACGGCGCCAAATCCCAGCGTCAGCTGTCGCGATATGGTCAGCCGCCGGCTGCGCCTCATCTCGTTGTCCAATCAGCGAGCCTTGTAGTCATTGACCACTCCCGGGAAGTTCTTTCGGAAACTCTTCCAGTGCGCGATCTGTTGCTCGCGCCCGAGACGTTCCGTGATGGCCTCCCATTCATGCGCGGTCCTTGCCATGGCTTGTCCCGCACTCTGAGATCCCGTCGCCGCGAGCCAGAGTTGCTGCCCGAGAGCCGCCAGGTACTCCGCGTCGCCCGGCAGACCGGTACCGGCCGGCAAGGTGTCCGGCAGTGCCGCGCGCAAGGCGTCGAGCGCCTGTGGCGAGTAGACCTTGCGTATCTCGGCGTTGGTCAGGTGGTTGTATCGGTAGGGGTCGGCAAAGCCGCCGCTGACCAGTACCGAGCGAATGGAGTTGTCCGGGTCGGTCTGCCACATCGCGTACAGGAAGGCGAGTTCCTTGTTCTTGCCCGATCGCGGCAGGACGAGGTTATTGCCGTACATGATCGTCGACCGGCGCAGCAGGCGATCGCCGACGAAGCGGCCGGGAAGCGGAGCAGCGATGACCTTGCCTTTGATCGCCGATTGCTCAAGGTTGGCGATCTTGGCGCCGGCTGGCGTGATCAGCGTCGAGAATCCCTTGCCACGCAGAAAATAAGGCAAGGTGTAGTTGTAGTCCTTGCCTTCGCCGCTAACCTCCTGTGGCGAGAAAGGAATGGTCGCCAGCCAGCTTTCGGTCGCGGCGACTCCGGCGGGTGAGTCGATCAATGGCTTCATCCGCTCATCGAAGAGGTACTGCCCGGGCGCGGCGAACGCGGCGTAGCGCGGAAACCAGTACATCCAGGCGGTCAGCTTTTCACGAGGTTCGAGAGCGCCATAGACGCCTTCCTGCGGGCGGTTAAAGAAGCTGACAAGTTCCGTGTATTCCTTCCACGTTTTTGGAACGTCCGGATCCCGACCGTACTTGTTGCGAAAACGTCTGCCTTCGGCGGGATCTTCGAGCAGATCCTTGCGCAGGTAGATCAGTTGTACATCGAGGTCCGCCGGGATGGCGACGACACGGTCCCCCAGATAGGCCTGCTGACGCAGCAGTATGTACCCGCTGGTCGTGTCTTCGGGCAGCGAGAACCCGAACTTCTGCAGCAGCGGTGTCAGGTCCTCGATCAGACCCTCGTCGAGCAGGTCGGGATACTCGTGATTGCGCGCAATCGTGATATCGACGTCGCGCGCCTTGCGGATGTATTCGCGCGAAGCAAGTTGTGGCACGACGACGGTGTCGAGCAGGATGCCCGTGGCTCTTTCCCAGTCGTCCTTGAGTTCATTGTCGCGGCCCATGAAGGCAGCGATGTTTCCCTGCTTGAGATTGAGCCGGATGACTGCGCCGGGCCTGACCTTGCCCGACGCGATCAATTGCTTGACGGCGGCAACGGCACGCTCGGCCTGTTCGCCGGCGAGGCAGGAAACGGCGGGCAGGAGCGCCAGCGTCAGGGTCAGCAGACCAACGAGGACGCTGCTGAACAGGCCCCTGGGTGCAACAGCCGACGGAACCGGCATGATGTACTCCTAGCGTTATTCGGTCGGCGGCAAGGCCGAAGTGACATCGGACCTGATGGTCGCGCTCAAGGCGATGTTCTCTGGTTCTTTTCGGCTACCTGTTCTTCCTGACCCAGGTTGCGCTACATACTCTCTATGCTGGCACGCCAGTCCTCACGTGGCTGTGACAAACCGCCGGAACTGGCGGAGATCGAGAAGGTCGCGTGCGAGATCGAACAGGCGGTGCAAGACGTGCCAGGCACTTCGAGAGCCTACACCGAGCGGGTGACCGGCGGCTACTACCTGGACATCACCCCGAAGCGCGATCAGCTGGCGCGCTACCGGATCACCGTCGGCGACTTTCAGCAGGTGATCGGCAGTGCCCTCGGCGGCGCGACGGTGACCACCGCCGTCGAAGGGCTCGAGCGCCACAACGTCAGCGTACGCTATCCGCGCGCTACGCGACGATCCGCAGAAAATCCCCAGCGAGGTCTTCGTTCCGAGCGCCGCCGGCATGATTCCGATCGGACAACTGGCGAGCATCGAACTGCGCAACGGCCCGCCAGGAATCACGACCGAGAACGCGCTGCTCGCGGCCTACGTGTTCGTCGACATCCGCGATCGCGACGTCGGCTCCTGCGTCAGGGACGCCGCCTGGCTCGGAGAGAGTCATCAGCCGACAGGCCGAGCAGCCGAGCAGCCGTGGCGCGAAGTTCCAGGCCTGGCAAAGAGTTGCGGCCGACCTGGCGGTACTTCGCTCAGTCACTTGTCGCGCCGGCGACGGCTTGGCGGCTGCGGAGGTCCGTTGCAAGAGCGGTTCGCTGCTACCTGCAGGTGACTATTGGGTTTTTCAGGGAGGTTATATTCGACTGGGAGCGCCATTCGCCCTCCGACTCTGGTCTTGGCCGGTGAAGTAGCCTCCCCCGCGGCGGGCGCAGCCTCTTCCAACGCCAGCCTGGCCGCCTTGCCTCCCCGTTCCCGGCTCCTTGAGGACATTGCCCTCTTTATTACATCCTTTCACGCTAATTACCCCTTCTCTGCCAAAGCGCACCGGGACCTCGGCCGATGCAGTCGACGGACTGCCCCTTTTGGGTATTGAGCACCCGCCGGATCATGTCCCGGCTCACCCCCGGGCAGGCACGCTCCAGGTCGGCCAGGGAGAAGGCTCCCGGCATCCTGGCGATCGCCTCCAGCACCATCTGGGTTTTCGATCCCCGTGGCTCCGAGGTTTCCCCAACGCGCTCGACGAACTCACGATAAGCGCTCTTGAGAATGAACAGCACGTAATTGATGTAGGGCCACGGATCGTGCTTACCCTCGTGCCAGCCCTGCGAGCTCAGTTCCAGGGTCTCGTAGTAACGGTCCTTGTTCTGCTCGACCAGGCGCTCAAGGCTGATGTAGCGGCCGACCTCGAAACCCAGTTGGTAGCTCTGCAGCAGCCAAAGCAGTCGGGACACCCGCCCATTGCCATCGCGGAACGGATGGATGCACAGGAAGTCGAGATTGAACGCGGCCAACGCGATCACCGGAGGAACCCAGCGCTCTTCGAGGCAGGCCTGCCAGTTGCCGACCAACTGGGCCATGGCTGCCGGCGTTTCCTTTGCCGGCACGGTGCGAAAGCGCACCCGCTCGTGCCCATCGGGATAGCGCTCGATGATGTCGCCATCCTTCTCCTTGTACAGACCAGCATCCCAGATCTGTCCCCGCGTCATCGCGTGGAGCCGCTGGATGGTTTCGTTGGCAACCGGGAGGCGCTGGGCATCCTGGTGGAACCAGGTCAGGGCGTCGCGGTAACCGCGCACTTCTTCTTCGTCGCGATCCCGGAACATCGGCTTGGGCGATACGAGTACATCACGTACCCGTGAAGGCTCAACGGAAACGCCCTCGATGCGGTTCGACGAGACTGCGCTTTCGATCAGTGCATGTTCGCGCAAGGCCTTGAGGCGCTGGGGTGATTGCCGGGTGTAGAGCTCAAGCCAACGAGCTATTCAGTTCGCTTGCGCAGAGAGCGTTCAACGGCCAACTATAAGGACAATAGCAAAGGCGATGGACGTCAATTCAATCAGGAAAGTTTTCACCGCGCAGCGCTACGCCCGTACCCGCGACACGGCCAAGCTCGACGAGTATCAGGCGCCGACCACTGGCCAATTCCTTTACTTCTACAAGGAACGCGACCTGTCGTCCTCAATCCAGGTGGCGATCCATCCCGGCCTGAAGTTCGAGCCTTTCCTCAACCTGCCGGGCGTCGCCTGCCCAAAACCCGATCAGTTCCGCCATGGCAGCAACATGCGCCAGTTCCCCAGGCGCAAGCACCGCGGCGAAGGCGAAACGCCCTATGGTCGGGCGCTGGAAGCCGACTCGCTGGAGGCGCTGGCCCGCTTCCTCCAGTTCTTCGACACGCCGGCCGGCAGCGAACGCGAAGGCGCCGATCTGCCGCCACGGCTGACCGCCATCGAACTGGAAAACTTCAAGGGCGTAGGAGAGCGCGTTCGCGTCGAACTGGCACCCGTCACGCTGCTGTTCGGCGCCAACAGCGCCGGCAAGAGCACCATCCTGCAAACCCTGCAATACATGCGCGAGGTGCTTGAGCGCCGCAACGCCAATTCGGATCGTACGCTCCATGGCGGTGAGTTCATCGATCTCGGTGGATTTCGCAATCTCGTCCACCAGCGCGACCTCGCGCGCCGCATCCGCGTCAAGCTGGAACTGGAACTCAACCGCGCCAGCCTGCCGGATCTGACGCCGGAGCCTTGGGAGGAATGGCAGGCAGGGCAGACCCAGGACGAGGAAAGCATTTGGGAATTCCACAAACTGGTGCAGGAAACCCGCGACAGGGTTGAAGCGGTGAGCGTCCAACTGGAAATGGGTTGGAGCGCAGTGCGGCAGACAGCGGTTGTGTTGGGCTATGAGGCAGGAATCAACGGTGAATGGGTGGCGCGCATTACAGCCTCGGAGGACGGGCGCGACGTTTCTATCCGCTTGAACAAGGACAATCCCATTTTTCTGCGTTATCACACGCAGGATGAGCTTGATATGTTCGTTGCGCTGGATGACTGGGTCGATCAGCGTGACCTTGGCGATGCGCCAATCGATACGGCAGTGCCTGGGACAAATAAAGCGGAAGACAATTACGCCTATTCGGTTCTCGCTTCTGTTCTCGCGGCCGTGCGCAACGCTGGCATGGAACGTCCTGGTCAAGGCTTGCGCCAGTGGCTGACAGGCTTCGACAGTGCTTTGCCGCATCTCGGCGAATTGCTCTCCATTCCAACCACCACAAGCGGCGGTTCGGCGAACATCTACATCGCCCGAGAATTCATAGCCTTTCTCTCGTCTCTGGTTGTCGGGCCAGGGGTGCTGATCCGCGAGCAGTTGCGAAAATTGCGCTATCTCGGTCCGATTCGTAACGTTCCCGAACGTGACTTCAAAGCTTCGCTTACTCCCAATGAAGCACGCTGGGCCGATGGCACCGCTGCGTGGGAAACGCTGCTGACCGGCAATGCCTCTCTGGTGGAGGAGGTAAGCGCATGGATGGCCGGTGAGTTCCGGCTTGCCACAGGTTATGAGGTGGAACGGCGTGGCTTCAAGGAAGTCGACGTCGGAACGCTGAACTGGCTGATGCGTGCAGCCGACCCGGACGCCGGAGTCCGCACCGATCCCGACCTGTTGCGCCAACTGGAAATGACCCCTGAGAAGCAGCGCCTCCATCTGATCGATGCCAGAACCGGCATGCGCGTTCAGCCTCGGGACGTCGGCATCGGCATTTCTCAAGTACTGCCTGTAGTGGTGGCAGCGCTTGAACCTTCGGCCTCGCTGGTAGCCATCGAACAGCCTGAACTGCATATCCATCCGGCGGTCCAGGTCGGCCTCGGCGATCTGCTGATCAAGGGAGCCAAAGAGCATGGCATCAACTTCTTGATCGAGACCCACAGCGAGCACCTCATCCTGCGTCTGTTGCGGCGGATACGCGAAACGGCAGAGGGCGAGTTGCCGCCCGGAGCGTTTGCGCTTATGCCGGATGATGTCAGTGTGGTGTATGTGCAGATTGGCGAGGAAGGGGTTGAGCTTGTTCCGCTACCAATCGACGCGACGGGCGAATTCACCACGCGCTGGCCCAAGGGTTTCTTCGATGAACGGGCGGAGGAACTATTTGGATGATTCATGAATTTGCCCTTGATCCTGGGTTGTTGGACGACTGGGAGCGATTCCGTTACCTCACCGAGAAGTTCAGCGTTTGCCAAGGCCGTCTTATATCTCGTTATCCAAAGCGCTGGAAGGCGATGGTTTATGAGGCGGCGAGTGAAGCCAGTGATATCGAGCGAAAGCGCATCGAAGTAAGGTTGCAGGGTATCGACGACAAAATGCTGCCGCGAACTCATCAGTGGGACGGCAACCAAGGCTGGCTCGTCAACGCGGAATGTGAGCACGGAAGACAGCCTTTCCACGCCATCATCGCGCATACAAATCCACAAGACCACGACTGGATATTAGCTTGTGACGATCTCGATGAAGTCACGCCGCGTTGGGCAATAGAGCGTGAACGCATTGTTTCCCGTGATGCTGCTGCGCTTGCGGCGGCGGTATCCCCTATTGTTCGTGCAGCCAAGTCTGTCATCTTTATTGATCCGCACTTCGACCCTTACAAGGCGAGAGTGCGAAATACTCTGAAGGCCTTTCTGGAAGCCTGTTTTCCGCGTCGGGTCGGTCTCGCTATGGAGCGAGTGGAATTCCACACCGCCTTCAAGCCAGAGGTCATTGATTTTGTGAAAGAGTGCCAAAGACAGTTGCCGCAACGAATTCCGACAGGTGTTTCATTGAGGATAGTTCGTTGGCGCGAACGAGTCGGCGGGGAAGGATTGCACAACCGCTACATATTGACTGAACGAGGCGGTGTGCGCCTTGCTTGGGGTCTCGATGAAGGCGGCCATGCACAGACTGATGATCTCAGCCTACTTGAACCAACTCTCTACGGCGCCCGATGGGGTCAGTATTGCAGTGAACAGCCAGCATTCGATTTCGTCGATGATTTGGTTGTGGTCGGAACCCGGGTGCTTCCATGACGTTACCAGCAGGTGAATTCGGTAGCGGAAAGTTAGCCTGCATCTACTTTTCGGACTTCTTTGGCGTCACGCCGGAGACGCTGGAAGAATATGGCGCATTCAATGTTTCGCTAATCAACGACCTGCCACTGTTCATTGATCCTTTTCTGTTGTTTGACAGCGAAGAGGCACGATATCAGGCGTTACATGACGAAATCATTCGATATTTGAAGTTCCTTCGCGATGCGTCGGCAGATGAGAGCATTTCAGCGGGGTTGCTTGACAGTTGGTTCCGTTTTCCCGAGGTCAAGCAGAACTGGCTTGGCTTCAGCAAAACGGGGAACAGCGGAAGCGGCCTTGGTGCCGATTTTGGGCGCAATCTGCGACGTAACTTGCATCATGTCTTCAGCGATTTCGGGAGTGAGTCCATCACCCGTGGCAGCCACTTGGAAAAGCTGTGTCTATTCGGCGACGGCGTTGGTCGAGATCATCTCAGCGATTTTACGGCCAATCTGATCAAGAGTTTTCTGCTGGAATACACGCAGGCCTTTGCGATAGAGCACATTCGTCCCGAGTTCAGGCGTGATTTTCCTGTCGAGAAAATCGCCTTTGACTACGATAAGCGTCGTTGGATGCGTGGCACATACAACCTCCCGATTCACGGCAATGACTTCGTTTTGCTGACGCCAAAAGACATCCTGACCAAGGATGATGCGTGGATTAACCGCGGCGATCTGCTGAGTCAGATCGAGCAGGTCTACACCGGTGAATGTCAAGGTAGTTGTCGCCTGAGTTCATGTTGCCAAACGCATACTTTTTGCGCGAGCGGTGGCCGCAGAGACGACTTCGTCACGCTCCGGGTTGAGTGTCACGGCGCCGATCGGC
>NZ_JAPUVQ010000011.1:0-18605 GCF_029255145.1 Accumulibacter sp. | reverse complement strand
GCCGCCGGCCTGGGGCCGCGCTTGCCTTCGAACAGCGTCTTGGCATTCTCCTGGATGGCTTTCTTCCATTGTCCAACCTGCACAGGATGCACGCCGTATTCCCGCCCGATCTCGTTGATCGTCTTGACCCCGCGTACCGCCTCCAGACCAACCTTGCCCTTGAACTCCGGCGGATGTACCTTCCGGGTAGTTGCTTCACTCATCGCGTCTCGCTCCTATGATGGAGCACAGCTTAAACCACTGTCTGATTTCCGGGGACCACTATAATCCGCCACCGACAAGCGACTATCATTGGCCCATGAAGACACGAATCCTGCTGGTCGAGGACGATCAGCGCCTCGCCGAACTGACCGCCGAGTACCTGCGCAAGAATGACCTGGAGGTGACGATCGAGTCGCATGGCCGCGCGGCCGAGGCGCGCATCGTCGATGAGCGGCCCGATCTGGTCATTCTCGACGTGATGCTGCCGGGCAAGGACGGCTTCGAGATCTGTCGCGCCGTTCGCGCCCGCTACCGCGGGGTGATCCTGATGCTGACCGCACGCGACGAGGACTTTGACCAGATCTTCGGCCTTGAACTGGGCGCCGACGACTACATTGCCAAGCCGGTGCAGCCGCGGCTGCTGCTGGCGAGGATCAAGGCTCTGCTGCGACGGGCACCGACGACCGCAGGCGGCGGCGTGGGCGAAAACGCGGCCGCGAGCGGCGGCACCCATTCCGAACTCGCCTTTGGCAGCTTCCGCATCAGTCAGGCGACGCGCAGCGCCCATCTTGGCAGCGATGGCATTGACCTGACGACCGCCGAATTCGATCTGCTGTGGCTGCTCGCCCGCCATGCCGGCAGCGTCCTGTCGCGCGACGACCTGCTGCAGGAACTGCGCGGAATCGGCTTCGACGGCCTCGATCGCTCGATCGACGCGCGCATTTCACGCTTGCGGCGAAAGCTCGGTGACGACCCAGAGAACCCGACGCGGATCAAGACCGTGCGCGGCAAGGGCTACCTGTTCAGCAAGCATGACTGGCAATAGCGGCAAGCTGTTCTCGATCCTCGGGCCTTACACGCCCGCGCCATGGCGGGAACGCTACAGTCTGTCGCGGCTGTTCTTCAACTTTTACCTGCTGGTCATGGGTTCTTTCGTGGCCATCGCGATCTTTGCCGACTTTGTCATCTCGACGGCGGTCAAGGGCATCACCGACGACTACACCAGCCGTTTCATGCAAGGGACGATCGTACTGATCGAGGACGAACTGTTCCGCAAGCCGCGTTCGAAATGGCCACAGGCCATTGAGGCGCTCGACCAGAAGTTCGCCTACAAGCTGGAGATCGTGGACCGGTGGACGCTGCGACTGCCACCGAAGCAGGCCGAAAAGCTCGACAACGGCGAACTGGCGATCGACGCCCAGGGGGACGTGATCTATCACCGCCTCAAGCAGACTCCGCAGGTTCTGGTGGTTGGCCCGATCTCGCCCGACCACAATCCCGAGTACCATCGCGGCCTGCCGCTCGATCTGCGGATCAGCCTGCTTACCTGGAGCCTGATCGGCGTATGTCTGGCGATTGTCGTCTGGCTCTGGGTGCACCCGGTCTGGCGCGACCTGGAAGCGATGCGGCAGACCGCCCGTGCACTGGGTGAGGGTTTGTTCGAAGCGCGCGCGCCAACCATGCGCAGCAGCGCTTTCGGGCCCCTCGCCGAGACGCTGAATGGCATGGCCGAGCGCATTCAGCGGTTGATCGCAACGCAAAAGGAGCTGTCGAGCGCCATTTCGCACGAGTTGCGCACTCCCATTGCGCGGATCCGTTTCGCGCTCGAGATGCTCGCCGAATCCGACGCGCCAGCCGAGCGTGAGCGCCTGTGGCGGTTGATGGAAGGGGACCTCGAAGAGCTCGATGGGCTAATCGACGCCAGTCTGACCTACGCCCGTTTCGGTCGCGAGCAGCCCGACCTGCAGCTCACGGCAGTCGACATCGCTCTGTGGCTGGAAGAACAGGTCGAAGCGACACGCCTCCTGGCACGCGAGCTCGACGTCGAGTTCGATGCCGCAGCCTTGCCGCCAATGCTGTACGTGGAACTGGATCGCCGGACCATGCCGCACGCCATCACCAACCTGCTGCGTAACGCCATGAAGTACGCCAAGGCCAGGATCCTGGTCAGCGCGGAGGTCAAGGAGGACTCGATCCGCGTGCACGTAGACGACGACGGGATCGGCATCCCGGACGAAGAGCGCGAACGCATCTTCTCGCCATTCACCCGGCTCGACCGGTCGCGCGACCGTGCCACGGGTGGCTACGGCCTCGGACTGGCGATCGTGCAGCTGGTTCTGGAACAACATCACGGAGCCGCCAGCGCCGGCGAGTCACCGCTCGGCGGCGCCCGTTTCACGCTCGCCTGGCCGCTGTCACAGAACGTCACCGAAAGCTGACGCAATCACCGCAGACGGGCGTGCCCGTCGCCTCTATCATCGCCAAATATTTTCATAAGAACGATGGAGGAAGACCAGATGAGCGAATACAAGCTGAGCTGCGAGCGGTTTCTGGCGGTCACCCGTCAGCACTTTCTTGCCGGTGACGGAGCCTCCTCTGCGCAACACGAAGGCGACGATAATTCTTCAGGGTGTGGCGGCGAGACACCTCACCAGGTGCTTTCCGGCGGCTGAACGTCTTGGCCGAACCGCGTGTGCCCTTTCCGGCCATCGAGGGCGTCGGAATCTTCATCGGCATTGTTGCTTGGGATGTACTGAGTATCGGTGAGATGGACCTGCTCAAGGCCCTGCTGATCGCCACTACCAGCACCGTGCTCTGGTATGGCGCGCGTCGTTGGCGGACAGCCAGTCGCCGCAAGCGCCAGTGAGTGGTGCTGGGGCATCCCGGGCGATGGGTTGGCATCGCCTCGCTAGGTGCCCGGGTTGTCCGCCGCCAGCGCCGTCGGCGATGGCAAATCGCCGACCAGGCGAACCTCGCGCTGCGGGAAGGGAATCTGGATACCGTTCTCGCGAAATGACCGCCAGATCGCCAGGTTGATCGCCGAGCGGATGCTGCCGGTGCCGTTCTCCGGGTCGGCAATCCAGTAACAGAGGTCGAGATTGATGCCGCTGTCGGCGAAGGCGGTCAGCAGGACCTGCGGCACCGGGTCGGTCAGCACCCGCTTGTGCACCAGCGCCGCCTCACCCATCAGTTGCATCGCGATATCGAGATCGGTGCCGTAGGCCACTTGCACGCTCAGTATGAAGCGCACCCGTGAATCGGTGAACGACTCGTTCCGCACGATGTTCGACACGAGGTACTCGTTGGGGATGATCACCTCGGTGCCGGTCAGCGTGCGCACCACGGTATAGCGCGCGGTGATCTGGGTCACCACGCCGGTGGTTAGCGGATCGACGGCGACGACGTTGCCGATGCGAATCGAACGGTCGAGCAGGATGATGAAGCCGCTGACGTAGTTGCTGGCAATCTTCTGCAGCCCGAAACCGAGGCCGACCGCCAGCGCGCCGCTGAACACCGACAGCGCGGTAATATCGATGCCGACGATCGACAGGCTGAAGAGCAGGGCGACCACCGATAGCACGGCCTTGACCAGGCGGCTGAGAACGACACTGATGCTGGCGTCGATGCTGTCCTTCGCCAACAAGCGCGTTTCGATGGCGCCGGAAACCCAGAGCGCGAGCAGCACGGTGACGATTACCGTGACCAGGCCGGTCAGGATCGTCCACAGGTCGAGTTGTTGCTTGCCTACATTCAGGCTCACCTGTTGCAGCATGTCGATCAGCGGCGTGGACAAGCCGGTGAGATGGAGCGCCAGACCCACCCAGATGCTGGTGGCAATGAAACGCTCGGAGGTGGCCAACAGGCTGCTTGGCGAAAAGGCGTGGTGCACCACGTAGATCGCCGTCCTCACCAGCGCCATCGACAGCAGCAGCGGCACCGCCAGGTCGAGCAGGCTGACCGGCCCGAGATCCCAGTAGCGGAAGCACTTGCGCACGATCAGGAGCAGCAACAGCGACAACAGCGGGAAGGCGATGCGTTTCAGGCTGCCCGTTCCGAATGCTCGTAGCAGGCCATGATCGTCGCTCGAGCGTGCGTGCTCCTGGCGCAGCCAGTAACGCGACAAACCCCAGGCCAGCAATAAACAGGTCGCGAGCGCCAACACCTGCCAGAGAAATCCCGGGTCGCTGAAATCCCGCCAGAGGTCGACAAAAAGCGAGGCAAAAGTTGTTTTTTCGTCGAGTTTTTCGCTCATTTCGTTCACTTTCTCTCCATGGCCACCGCATAGAAGGCGTCGGTCGCGTGCCGATGCGGAAACAGTCTCAGTTGCTCGCCGCAGGCAATGGAAATCTCCTGCCGGGCGAGAATCTCCTCTGCTGAACAGACAACAAACTCCGGGTGCTGCGCGAGGAAATCGTCGATTATCACCTCGTTTTCGGCATCGAGCAGGCTGCAGGTGGCGTAAACCAGTCGCCCGCCTTTCTTGACCAGACCGGCGGCCGCAGCCAGGATCGCCGCCTGCTTGACGCTCAGTTCGGCGACGCTGGCCGGCGTTTGTCGCCACTTCAGGTCAGGATTGCGGCGCAGCGTGCCAAGGCCCGAGCACGGCGCGTCGACCAGCACCCGGTCGAGTTTGCCGGCCAGGCGCTTGATCTTGAGGTCCCGCTCGGACTCGATGCGCGCCGGATGCACATTCGACAGACCGGAACGCGCGAGGCGCGGCTTCATCCTGGCCAATCGGCGGGGGTCGACATCGAAGGCATAGAGGCGGCCCTGCGAGCGCATCAGGGCGCCGAGCAGAAGCGTCTTGCCGCCAGCACCGGCGCAGAAATCGGCGACCATTTCGCCGCGCCTGGGCTGTAAAAGGAAGCCCAGCAACTGGCTCCCTTCGTCCTGCACTTCGATGCTGCCGTCGATGAACAGGGGATGCCTGGACAGCGCCGGCTTGCTCGCCAGCCGGATGCCCAGCGGTGAATACGGGCAGGGCTCGGCCGCCAGCCCGTCAGCCTGCAGTCGGGCCAGCACTTCCGGCCGCGCCGCCTTGAGGGGGTTGACGCGCAGGTCGAGTGGTGCCGGCTGGTTCAACGCGGCGGCGAGTTCTGCCACTTCATCTTCGGCGAAGCGCGCGGCCAGCAGCTCGTGCAGCCAATCGGGCAGATCGAGGCGAACGGCGGCGGGCAGCTCGCTGACCTGCACCGCCTTGGCCTGTGCCAGCCAGTGCCGCTCGGCTTCGCTGAGCACGACGTCCAGTTCCCGGCGGTTCATGCCGTGCAAGCAGGCCAGCGCGGCCAGCAACAGTCGCCGCGAGGTCAGCTCGCCGGCGCAGCGCGCGGACAGCGACCGCTTGCGGCGCAGTACGCTGAAAACCGTTTCGGCGACAAAAGCGCGGTCGCCGTGGCCAAGCTCGCGATGCTGCCGAAAGTAGCGTGAAACGACCAGGTCGGCCGGAAAACTTGAGCGCAGCAACTCGGACAGCAGCGTCTGGGCGTGATGAAAAAGGGCGGGCGTAAAACGCATGCTCAGGGTTCCTGGTTCGGTGTGATGACCGTCTCGATGACCGTCGCCGTCTGGACGTAGATGGCGCCGTCGCGGTCAACGTGCTGGATCTTCACCGGCAGCAGCGAGCGGTCGTAAGCCAGCCACAACTCGGTGGTTGCCACGCCCGGCACGCGCAGGTGCAAGCATCGGAAGCGTCCGGCCGGTGTCTGAAGGTCTTCATCACCGACGACTTCGATCCGATACTGCTCGTATTTCTTGCCGGTAGCGATCGGCACCACCGTGCCGCTGGCCAGTTCGGGGAGCAGGCCCAACTGGTAGTGAAACGACAGCAGATCCTGCGCGCCCGCGTTCAGGGTCTGCGGGGCCCTCTTGCCGACGCGTACCTGCATCTGCGTCCAGTCGAAGTCGGCCTGTTCAGCGGTCTCGAGACCTTTGCGGCGGGTGACGAAGCGCTCGGGAACCAGGCCGGCAGCAGTCAGCCGGCCGCGGCTTTCGAGTTCGATGCGCAGCGGCTTGAAGATCGCCACCAGGCCGCTGGTTTCGGTGACCGCAGTGATCCGGTAGGCACCGTCCGCGATGTCCCAGTCATGCGTGGACCGACCAATCTCGAAGCCCTGGTCGCCACGATCGACGCGATAGCGAATCATCCCGCGTGCGGGCAGGCGCCAAGCGGCAGCCGGCGTGGCCAGCTCGGTTTGCGCTGATCGCGCCGAGGCCCCTGGCGGCGCTGCCGGTGGCAAGCGATCGAGCCCATCGGCTGCCGATTCGGTGGTCGGCCCAGATTCTGCTTCGGGGATTGGCGCTGGCGAATCCGGCACGCTCAGGATCGGTGGTCGCGTCGCTGGCGGTGGTGGCTTGCGCTTAGCGGTCCTGCTCCTGGCAGCCGTCGCCGCGCGCTTTGGTGGTGCCTCGGGTGGCGGCTCGGTGGCCGGCGGTGGCATTAGTTCGGCGAGCAGCGGTGGCGGCTCGCTGGCCGTCGACAGGTCGATGTCGGGACCAAACAGAACGAGGGCATGCATCCCGAGCGAGGCGGCAAAAGCGAGGATCAGAACGATGGGCATCGACTGGCCGACTGGCGGCTCGCACTCAGGCCGCGTTCGGGACGATCAGCGCAGCCGCGCCATCCTGAGGTGAGTCGAGGACCACGCGCCCGTCGCGCAGGCGCAGGCGCGCTTCGGCAAACCAGCGAACGGCCAGCGGATAGACCCGGTGTTCCTGCGCCAGGACGCGGGCGGCGAGCGTCGCTTCGTCGTCGCCATCGAGTACCGGTACGGCGGCCTGGACGATGATTGGGCCGTGGTCAAGGTCGGGGGTCACGAAATGCACCGTGCAGCCATGAATCCGTACCCCCTCGGCCAGCGCCCGCCGGTGCGTGTGCAGACCGGGGAAGGCTGGCAACAGCGAGGGATGGACGTTCAGCAGTCGTCCCTCATAGCGGCGGACGAACGCTTCGCCGAGGATGCGCATGAATCCGGCCAGCACCACCAGGTCCGGCTCTAAACAGTCGATGGCTGTAGCCAGCGCCGCGTCGAATTGGTCGCGGCTGGCAAACAGCCGGTGGTCGACGACCCGGCTCGGTACGCCGCAGGCGCTGGCGGCCGCCAGTCCGGCTGCGTCGGGCCGGTTGGCGAGAACGCCGACGATGCGTCCCGGCATCTCCGCCGATGCAGCGGCGGCCAGCAGCGAGGCCATGTTGCTGCCGCGTCCGGAGATCAGAATGACAATCCGGATCATGCTTCGGACCTGCGGTGCTGCAGCCAGCCGACGACCAGTGGCAGCAGCGAAACGACGATGATCGCCACGATCACCAGCGTCAGGTTCTGCTGGATCCAGGGCAGGTTGCCAAACCAGTAGCCGGCCAGGGTCAGCGAAGCGACCCACGAAACAGCGCCGATCAGGTTGAAGAAGGTGAAGCGCGCGTAGGTCATCGCGCCGATTCCCGCCACGAAGGGGGCGAAGGTGCGAAACAGTGGCAGGAAGCGCGAAATGATCAGCGTCTTGCCGCCGTGTTTCTCGTAGAAGGCGTGCGTCTTGTCGAGCGCCGCCTTGTTGAAGAAGCGCGACTGCTCCCAGTGAAAGACCTTTGGTCCGAGGTAGCGGCCAATCTGGTAGTTGAGCATGTTGCCGAGGATCGCCGCGGCGATCAGTACGGCCAGCAGGATGCTGATCTCCATGCCGCCCAGCGCGGCCAGTGCGCCGGCGACGAAGAGCAGCGAGTCGCCGGGCAGGAATGGGGTGACGACGAAACCGGTCTCGCTGAAGATGATCACGAAGAGGATGACGTAGATCCACTGCCCGTATTGCTGGACCAGCACCGCCAGGTGCTTGTCGAGATGCAGGATGATGTCGATGAAGTGAGTCAGATATTCCATTGGTGGCCAGGGGATGCGCGGGTGGAGGGTGGCGCGGAGAGGCGGGCGGTAACGCCGGGCGCAATGCAAGCGCCAAGGCGCGATTCTACCGGAAGCAGGGCGCCCTCGCTGCCCTGCTTGAGCAGTGTCAACGCACCTCGGTGCGACCGGCAGCCCGGCCGCCGCCTGCAGCGACCCGGTTCTCGTGCGGGCCGGGTGGCGCTCAGTACGGGCGTGGTTCTCCCTGCGGGCGGGTCTTGAAACGGCGGTGAACCCAGTAATACTGCTCGGGCATGGTCCGCACGGCAGCTTCGATGAAGGCATTCATCCGCCGGGTATCGGCCTCGACGTCGTCGCTCGGGAAGTCGGCCCACGGCTCGCCGACTTCGACCGCGTAGCCCTGACCACCGGGCAGGATGCGCGTCAGACAGGGGACGACGGTCGCGCCAGCCAACCTGGCCAGTCGCGACAGGCCGGTGATGGTTGCCGTCTGGACACCGAAGAAGGGGACGAAGATCGAATCCTTGCTGCCAAAATCCATATCGGGCAGGTAGTAAAGTGGCCGCCCGGATTTCATCGCCCGGACGCTGGCGCGCACGCTTTCCTGCCGCGAGAGCAGCAACTGATCGCCGAAACGCTTTCGACCACGGTACAGCAGGCGGTCGAAGACCGGGTCGGACTGCACGGCGTAGATGCTCGCGCTATCGAAGCGCATGGCGATCGCTATGCCGCCGGCGTCCAGGCCGACGAAATGAGGCGTCAGCATCAGCACCGGACGACCAGCGGCGAGCAGCGCTCGAAGCCGTCCTTCGCCGTCGACCTTGAACAGCCGCGACAGGCGCTGCGGGCTCGCCCACCAGAGCAGCGAGCGCTCGAGCATGCTGCGGCCCAGGACCTTGAAGTGGTCCCGAGCCAGGCGCCGCCGCTGCGCTTCATCCAGGTCCGGAAAACACAGGCGCAGATTCACCAGCACGATGTGGCGGCGCCTGCCGGCCAGGCCGAACAGGGTCAGCCCCAGCGCCTTGCCGAGCAGGCCGAGGACCGACAGCGGCAGGAAATGAAGCACCCAAAGCGCGGCGACGAGCAAGCGACTCAGCATCGGTTCGCGCCCGGCGAGTTCGGAGTTTGGCGCGGGCCGCGTTGATGGAAGTTGGTCATGACGTGCACGGTGAGACAGTCAATCGCCGGTCTGATGGGCAAGAGGAGAGAGATCAGGCGGATGCGACGGAAGGGACAGAGGGCGCCGTATTGTACTTTCATTCCCCTGCCGCCCATTCAGTTTTCCGGGCTGATGTAAGGTGGTCCCCTGAGTCAAAACGAATATCGACCCGGTTTGAGTTGTGTACTTGACTCCACTAGCAGCTGGACGGCACGGCCCCGGTGCTGCCTTTGACCGTGCTGTTGACGCCGCCGTTGTCTGTTCTTCTGCGGGTGGCGAATCTCCTTTTTGCTGCGCTCCACAGGTGATTTATCGACGACCCGTCAGGCTCCGAAATCCCGGCGTGCGCATCGGGCATCGCTGCCGGCCCAGTCGCGCGCGACGGTTGTCGGGTAGCCTGCGGTGCGGTTTGTCAGGTACCGCGCCGAGCCAGCCAGTCGCGGACCGCCGGCCCGGTGCCGAAATCCCAGGCCTTGAGTTTCTCCGGGGCGATCAGGCGGAACTCGGCAAGTTCTTCGTTGAGGCGGATCTGACCGTGACCAACCAGATGATAGGCGATAATCACTTCGTGCTTGCGGGCGAACGGATAGACGCCGATCAAGGTCACCTCCGCCGCCTCCAGTCCCAGCTCTTCCTTGACCTCGCGCGCGGCGCCGGACATCGGGTCTTCGCCGCGTTCAAGAAAACCAGTGATCAACCCGAAAGCACCCTCGGCCCAGGAACGGTTGCGCGCCAGCACGATCCGGCCCTGATACTCGACCAGCGCCGCAAGGACCGGCGCCGGGTTGTCCCAGTGCACGAAACCACAGCCTGAGTGGCAGGCGAGTCGCGACCGGCTGCCCTCGTCGCGGGCGTCGAGCCGGGCGCCGCAATACGGGCAGAACTGCCAGGCGCTGATCACGCCATCAGGCACCGTCTGCCAGCTGGCAAATGTCCGCCAGCAGCCGATCGACGGTCTCCGGTGCGGTATCCCAGCCGCACATGAAACGTGCTCCACCGGCACCGATAAAGGTATAGAACAGCCAGCCACGCGCTCGCAGTTCCTGCTCGACCGGGTTCGGCAACTGGACGAAAACGCCGTTGGCATCGACCGGAAAGAGCAGCCGCAGACCAGCGACCCTTGCCAGCCCGCCCGCTAGTCGCTGCGCCATCGCATTGGCGTGCGCGGCGTGTCGCAACCAGGCGCCGCCTTCGAGAATTCCGAGCCACGGAGCCGAAAGAAAGCGCATCTTCGAAGCCAGTTGCCCGGCTTGTTTGCAGCGATAGGCAAAGTCGTCGGCCAGCCGGCGGTCGAAGAAGACCACTGCTTCGCCAACCGGCAAGCCCATCTTGGTACCACCGAAGCACAGCACATCGACGCCGGCGCGCCAGGTCAGATCGGCGGGACTGACGCCGCTGCCGGCCACCGCGTTGGCAAAACGGGCGCCGTCCATGTGCACCCGCAGGCCGAGCTGGTGCGCGGTAGCGGTGATCGCCTGCAGTTCGTCCGGGCGATACACGGTACCCACCTCGCTGGCCTGGGTCAGGGTCACCACCTTCGGTTTGGGATAGTGGATGTCGCTGCGCCGGGTCACCACTTCGACGATCGCCGCTGGTGTCAGTTTGCCCTGTTCGCCACCGACCGCCAGCAGCCTGGCGCCGTTGGAGAAGAACTGTGGCGCACCGCATTCGTCGGTCTCGACGTGCGCCAACTGGTGACAGATGACGCTGTGGTAAGACTGGCAGAGCGCGGCGAGGGCCAGCGAATTGGCTGCCGTGCCGTTGAAAACGAAATACACGTCGCAGTCCGTCTCGAACACGTCGCGCAAGCGGTCAGCGGCGCGCAGCGTCCACTCGTCGTCTCCGTACGAGCGAACGTGGCCGTCGTTGGCCGCCAGCAGCGCGGTCAGCGCTTCCGGGCAGATGCCGGCGTAGTTGTCACTGGCGAAGTGCTGCATCATGCTGCTGCTTCTCGCTTTCAGATCCGTTTCGGAAGTTGGCCGTCTGACATTGCCTGGCGAGACACTCCGGGGCGGGAATCGCCGGCCGGACGGAGGTATGAGGTACGAAGGAGGCGAGCCGGGAACTACAGCCGCTGCTCGACCCATTTCCGCACCGAGGCCAGCGCCGCCGGCAGCTTCACCGGTTCGTTGCCGCCGGCCTGCGCCATGTCCGGGCGACCGCCGCCCTTGCCGCCAACCTGGCGGGCAACCATGTTCACCAGCTCGCCGGCCTTGACCTTGCCGGTGAGGTCGGCGGTGACCCCGGCGATCAGCGTCACCCTGCCGTCGGCCACCGAGGCGAGAACGATCGCCGCACTACGCAGCTTGTCGCGCAGCTTGTCGATCGCCGAACGCAGGGCCTCCGCCTCGGCACCTTCCATGATCGCCGCCAGAACCCGGGCGCCCTTGACCTCGACTGCCTGCCCGAGCAGATCGTCGCCCTGTGCCGACGCCAGCTTGGCCTTCAGGCGGGCCAGTTCCTTTTCCAGCGCGCGGGCGTTGTCGAGCGCCTGTGCCAGCTTCAGCGGCAGTTCGGAGATCGGCGCCTTGAAAGCGGCAGCCGCTTCGCCGAGCACCGCTTGCTGGTGCTGGACAAACGCCAGCGCGGTATCACCGGTGACTGCCTCGACGCGTCGGACGCCGGCGGCAACGCCGGTTTCGGAAACGATCTTGAACAGACCGATGTCGCCACTGCGGCGGACGTGTACGCCGCCGCAAAGTTCGATCGAAGAACCGATCGTCAATACCCGAACCTGGTCGCCGTACTTCTCGCCAAAGAGCATCATCGCACCCGAGTTCCTCGCCTCGTCGATGGCCATGACGCGTGCCTCGGTCGCTGCATTGGCCAGAATCTGGTCATTGACGAGAACCTCGACGCGCCGGATCTGGTCGGCGCTCATCGGTGCGGTGTGCGCGAAGTCGAAGCGGGTCTTCTCGGGCTCGACCAGCGAGCCCTTCTGCTGGACGTGTGCCCCAAGCACTTCACGCAGAGCCCGGTGCATAAGATGCGTCGCCGAGTGATTGCGTACCGTACGCGCCCGCGCCAGGGCGTCGACCCGGGCGACAATCTGGTCGCCAACGCCGATCACGCCGGTGCTGACCACCCCCTGATGACCGAACACCGCGGCCTGGATCTTTTGCGTGTCCTCGACGGCAAAGATTCCGGTCGAGGTCTGCAGTACGCCGCGATCGCCGACCTGGCCGCCGGACTCGGCGTAGAACGGCGTCTCGTCGAGTACCACGACGCCAGGCTCGCCTTCCCTGAGCGCCTCCACCGGACTGCCATCCCGGTACAGCGCCAGCACCCGACCGGTGACTTCGAGCTTATCGTAGCCGTGAAAGCTGGTCTCGGGACCGCTGTAGTCGAGCGCGGCGGCGATCCTGAACTTACCCGCGGCGCGTGCTTGCTCCTTCTGCTGCGCCATCGCTGCGTCGAAAGCGGCGACGTCGACACGCACCCCGCGCTCGCGACAAATATCGGCCGTCAGGTCGAGCGGAAAACCGAAGGTGTCGTGCAACTTGAACGCCGTCGTGCCGTTGAAAACGCCTTGTCCGGCCAGCGCGCCGAGTTCGCCTTCGAGGATGCTCATGCCGTGCTCGATGGTCTCGAAGAAGCGTACCTCTTCCTGCCGCAGGACGTCGCCGATGCGTTGCTGACTGCTGACCAGTTCGGGATAGGCGGCGCCCATTTCAGCGACCAGGTCGGGTACCAGGCGATGGAAGAAAGCCGCCCGTGCGCCGAGCTTGTAGCCATGACGAATAGCCCGCCGGATGATTCGCCGCAGGACGTAGCCACGTCCCTCGTTGCCCGGAATCACGCCGTCGGCGAGCAGGAAGGAGCAGGCGCGAATGTGGTCGGCAAGGACCCGCAGCGATGGGCTGTCGAGGTCTGCAGACGAGGTTTCGCGGGCAGCCGCAGCGATCAGCCTGACAAACAGGTCGATCTCGTAGTTGCTATGCACATGCTGCAGAACCGCGGCAGTCCGCTCCAGCCCCATGCCGGTATCGACCGACGGCTTGGGCAGCGGGTGCATGACGCCGGCCTCGTCGCGGTTGAACTGCATGAAGACGTTGTTCCAGATCTCGATGTAACGGTCGCCCCCTTCATCGGGCGACCCCGGCGGTCCGCCGGCGATCCCTTCGCCGTGGTCGTAAAAGATCTCCGAGCAAGGGCCGCAGGGACCGGTATCGCCCATCATCCAGAAGTTGTCGGAAGCGTAGCGCGCGCCCTTGTTGTCGCCAATGCGAATCACCCGCGCCACCGGCACGCCGATTTCTCTGGTCCAGATGTCGTAGGCCTCGTCGTCCTCGGCATAGACCGTCACCCAAAGCCGATCAGCGGGCAGTTGGTAGACGTCAACCAGCAATTCCCACGCGTAGCGGATCGCGTCGAGCTTGAAGTAGTCGCCGAACGAGAAATTGCCCAGCATTTCGAAAAAGGTATGGTGACGAGCGGTATAGCCGACGTTTTCCAGATCGTTGTGCTTGCCACCGGCGCGCACGCACTTCTGTGAAGTCGTCGCGCGCACGTATGGCCGCTTGTCGAATCCGAGGAAGACATCCTTGAACTGGTTCATGCCGGCGTTGGTGAACAGCAGCGTCGGGTCGGCGTGCGGCACCAGCGAACTCGAGGCGACGATCTGGTGTCCCTTCGATTCGAAGAACTTGAGGAACTTCTCGCGGATTTCGGCGCTACTCATCATCGTGGGGGTTGTCATCGGATCGCCTACCATGCCCGACTCGGGCGCGTTCAGAAAGCGGCGATTTTAACTTGAAAGTCTGATGCGCGACCGGCGAATCTCCCGGCACCCGCTGGCCAGCCAGTCCAGGCTGCTCCCACCGGCCAGTCGGAGCCGGATCAGTCCAGGCCGACGCGGCCGACGCGGTCGATGCGGTCGCTGAACACTGCCGTCACCCCGCGCCTAAAGAGCGCAGCCGCGGTCAACGGATCGTTGACCGTGTAGCAAAGCACCGGCATATCGCTTGCCCAAGCCGCCGACAGGACGCTATCGTCCAGCGCGTAGGCGTCGCAGTGCAGGCTCAGCGCCGCTACCTGATTGGCGCGCGCCAGCCAGTCTGCCGGTGGCCTTTCAAAAAGACTGCCGAGCGGCAAGTCGGGCGCAGCCTCGCGCGCCGCGGCCAGCGCCACCTCCGAGAACGATGAAACCAGCGGCAGATCGGTTCCTGCCCACAGCTCACGGACTTGCCGGGCAACCTGCTCGCCGGTCGTCGCCGCCAAGCCCGCTGCCGGTTTGATCTCCACGTTGACCAGCAAGCCCAGCTTCCGACAGAGACGCGCCGCCGACTCCAGGCTGGGCAGCGTCTCGCCGGCGAACGAAGGATGTTGGTACGCGCCTGCGTCGAGAACGCCCAGGCGGTCGTCGCGCGTCTCGCAGACCCGGCCGCAGCCGTCGGTCGTACGCTCGAGCGTTTCGTCGTGGATCAGCCAGGGCGAACCGTCAGCCGACAGCATCACGTCGAACTCGACTGCCCGGACGCCCAGCATGGCAGCGATACGCAGTCCGGACAGGGTGTTCTCGGGTGCCAGCGCACCGCCGCAGCGGTGCGCGAAGACGCGCGGCAGGGACCAGCCAAGCCGCGGGCGGATCACTGCAACAGTTGCGCTTTCAGCGCCGCGGGCAAGGCAGCGTTGCCGCGGTCGACCGCGTTGTCGAGCGCTTCCTTGGCCGGCTTCCTGCCGGCCCACGCCGCTTCCAGTTCGTCCTCGACGATAATCCGCACCGGCTCGATCTGCGATACCCGCAGTTCGCGCAGAGCACCTTTGCCCTGCAACTGGTTGTGGGCCACATTGAGACCGGCGACGTCGGCCCGCAACAGCTGGCTGTCGGCGGCCGCGCGGGCGACCGGGGTCATTGGCAGGAAACCCTCCAAGGCAGTAAATTCGACCTGCAAATCGGGCTCCAGAAGGAAGCTGACAAACTTTGCGACGCCCTTGTAGTCGGCGGCCTTCTTGCCGGCACCGACCCACAGTGAAGCGCCATCAGCCAGCGTCTGCTGCGGTGTCCCCTGCACATCGTCGTGGTACGGCAGCGAAGAAACGCCGGTTTCGACCTTGCGGCTCTCGTGCAGCATCCCGAACAGCGAAGACGAACTGGTCAGCATGCCGCACTCACCCGCCGCAAAACGCCGGTCGGCCTCGTCGCGGCGACCGAAATAGATAAAGAACTTGGCTTTCGACCAGGTCGTCAGCATCGCCGTATGCTTAACCTGAACCAGACCGTTGAAGTCCAGCTTGCCCTTCGCGGTCGACACCTCGGCGCCGTTCCAGGCGCTCAGGTTGTCGATGTGTACCCAGGCTGGCCACGAAGTGGTATAGGGGCAAGCGCTGCCGGAATCGAACAGCTTGTCGGCTGCCTTCTGGGCCTCGGACCAGGTCTTGGGCGGCTGCTCGGGGTCGAGGCCCGCTTTCCGGAAGGCGGCCTTGTTGATGTACAGGACGGGGGTGGACAAGGCGACTGGCAGCGCAAACAGATTGCCCTTCTTGTCGCCGAGACCGACGCGCAGTTCGGGCGACAGCTTGCGGCTATCGAAGGGCTCCTTGGCCTGCTGCATTACCTGATACAGGGGTTTGAAATTTTCCTTGGCGGCCATGAACTGCGCCTGCTCTTCGCGCGTCACCAGGTTGAGGTGTTTTGGCGCATCGCCCTCGACGCGGCGCACGACCCTGAGCTGGTAATCCTTCTGTCGGGAATTGAAACGGTCGACCAGCTTCTCGAGCCGCTCGCCGCGTTCTTCGTCCAGTCGATGCGAGAGGTCAATTTCGATTGGCGCGGCAGCCGCAGGTAGAGCCAGGGGGGCAGCAAGGGCAAATGCCACCGCGGACGGTAGAATAGTGAATAGGCGCATGGCGATCCCGGGGAAACAAGTTGAAGAACCCGGAATTATAGCCGCAGCTGGCGACAAATCGCACCAGCGCGGCTGCGCTTACGGTAGCTGCCGCTGAAACAGGCACCTTCGCGGCCCAGCAAGGCATTTCGGGAGCCAGCGCCGCGTCCCCGGTAGCCCGAGGCGGGGACGCGGTGACCCTGGTCGGAAAGATCTTGACATCGCGAATCAGGCGCCGTAAATTCGAGCCGCAATACGCGATTCAGGAGGTGAAATCCTAGTACTTCCGAAAAGCGCAAGGCTGATTTGACTTGAAAAAGGCAAACCAAGCGAGAGCTTGGGACGCAAAGTGACCGGTCTGACGGCTTCGGCCAAGACAGCGGGACTGCCAAGTGTAGAGGTAGCTACAAGCGGCGCGCCAGCAGTGCGCCGTCAGGAAGGTAAGGATCTGTCGTAGCGTTGACGCTCCCATTCCTTCCAGGCGACCAATATCAACAGGCTCCATATGCTGCGCTCAGTTCAGGCCAACATAACGGAGACCCGACATGTTGACCCGCCAAACATCCCCCCTTGATGCCCTTGAACCAGCGGCCACACGCACAGTCGTGAGCCACGGAGCTGCGGCGCGCCTGTTGATTGGCGGCCGGACCATGGCCTTTTTGCTAGCCGTCGTCGCCGCTCCAGCGGTCGGTGCGCCGCCGATGGCCGGACCGCAGCAGCCCGCATACGCGCCAGGGCGGCTGCTGATTCAACAGCGTGCCGGCCTGAGCGATGCCGAAGTCGACAAGGCCCTCAAGCCGCACGGCGGCAAGCGGGTCGCCAAGATCAAGGGGATCAACGTCCATGTGGTGCAGTTGCCGACGCAAGCCAACGCGGCAGCTGTCGCGGCTGCGCTGGCCAAGAACAAGCACTTCAAGTATGTCGAACAGGATCGGATCCTTGCCCCGGCCGGAACGACCAACGACCCATCGCTCGCCAGCCAGTGGCACCTCGCCAAGATCGGCGCGCAGGGCGCATGGGACACGTCCACTGGCAGCGACGTGATCATCGCCATTCTGGATACCGGAGTCGACGGCAACCACCCGGACCTCGCGGCGCAGATGATCCCGGGCTGGAATGCTTATGACAGTAACGGCGACTCGTCGGACGTCCATGGCCACGGCACGGCGGTAGCCGGTACCGCGGCAGCCGCCGGCAACAACGCGATCGGCATCGCCTCCGTGGCCTATCGCTCGAAGCTGATGCCGGTGCGCGTCTCTGACCCAAGCGGGTACGCTTACTTCAGCACGATGGCCAGCGGGCTGACCTGGGCGGCAGATCATGGCGCCAAAGTCGCCAACATTAGCTTCGAAAACGTTGCTGGCAGTTCAACTATCGACAGCGCCGCCCAGTACCTCAAAGGCAAGGGCGGGCTGACCGTGGTCTGCGCCGGCAACAGCGGCACCCTGCAGACTGTAGCTCCCACCGGCAACCTGATGATCGTGTCGGCAACCGACAGCAATGACGCCATCACTTCATGGTCCAACTATGGCAGTTACGTCAACCTCGCGGCGCCCGGGCAAACCATCCTGACGACCAATCGCGGTGGCGGGTATAGCCAGTGGTGGGGAACCTCGTTCGCAAGTCCGGTGGTCGCCGGTACGGTAGCGCTGATGATGGCCGCCAATCCAGCCCTGCTTACCTCCCAGGTACAAAGCCTGCTGTACTCAAGCTCGGTAGATCTCGGTAGCGCCGGCAAAGATATCTATTACGGTTCCGGCCGCGTCGACGCCGCCCGGGCCACTCAGGCCGCGGCGGCGGCAAGCGCGGCCGATACGCAGGCACCGACGGTGGCCATCTCGGCGCCCACCGGCGGCAAGGTCTCCGGTCTGGTGGTGGTCAATGTCGCGGCCAACGACGATACGGGCGTTGCCCGGGTCGATCTGGTGGTGAACGGCACCAACTTTGCCACGGACACCACCTCTCCACACGGTTTCAGCTGGGACACGACGAGCATCGCCGACGGGCCGGCAACGCTGATAGCCTACGCTTACGATGCGGCCGGCAACCACACCGGGTCACAGCCAGTCAGCGTCACCGTTGCCAACGCCGTAGCGACGCCCGACACCACTGCGCCGACGGTCTCCTTCGCCGCGCCGGCCAACGGCGCCATGGTGACCAGAGTAGTGAGCATTGTTGGCATGGCCAGCGACAATTTCGGCGCCAGTGGCATTACTCAGACCCTGAAAATCGACGGCGTGGTCGCCAGCACCGCCAGCGGCGGAAGTCTCAGCAGCAACTGGAATACCAAAAAAGCAATTGCCGGCACTCACACCCTGACGCTGACAGCCCGGGACGTGGCGGGAAATTCGTCGAGCACGTCGATCACCGTCGTCGTGAAGTAGTCACCTCCTCAGCACTGGCAGGGAATGCGGCAGCGGCGATCGGCTGCCGCATTCCCTCTCCTCGCGTGTCTGTCGACCTCAGTCAGTTCCGCCTGAAGGCTGTGGCGCTGACTGCTCAGCCGGACGGCGGCGCGTTGAGGGAGCGCGTTCGCCGTGGGGTTTTCTTGCGGTTCGCCTCGCAGTCGCGCAGCTACACGAGTCAACTGACTGTCGGCGCCGGGGTGAAACCGGCGTCCACAAGCCGACATAAATCTGGTGCGAGCAATGCGGTAACTGCAGCCTGCAACTTCAGATTTCCTGATCTCGGAGGAAACCCGGTTGGCACTTTAGACGAGGGCGAAGGTCATTCTTGCCCCGGTTTCCGGATGCGGGAAATCTTGCAGGGTGAGTTCCTCGAGGAGCGCGG
>NZ_JAPUVQ010000010.1:0-4821 GCF_029255145.1 Accumulibacter sp. | reverse complement strand
GTCGGATATACATGCCCACGATCGTACAAGAAATGCAAGGGGGAAAACCGCAACTGAAATAATATTATGGCACAACAGTTGGCCACAGAAATGCGGCCTATTTCAAAACAATGACTTACGATCGCCACATCCCGGAAAAGGCCGAAATATGACATAGAGTTGTTAAATGTGGGTGAAGGCCAAGCTGCGCGAATTCCGCCAGAGCGTCGCCGGAAAGGGCGCTTCGGGCTGACCCCCGGCACCTGTCCAGGCGGCCGCCGCGCTCGGTGGGTCGGTTAAGCCGCGATCAGCTTCAGGTCAAGAGCCCGCTCGATCAGCCAGACCAAGGCGATCGCCAAGGTGGCCAGCGAGCCGCCGATGAGCACGCCACGGCGATAGAAAGCGGTGTTGCGCAGGCCATAGGCCAGCGGCAGGAACAGCGCAACGATCGCCAACTGGCCAACCTCGACTCCGAGGTTGAAGCCCAGTAGCGACAGCACCAGAGACTGCTGCGGCAAGCCCAGCTCAGCCAGCACGCTGGCGAAACCGAAGCCGTGGATCAGGCCAAACGCGAAGGCGACCAGCCAGCGCCGGCCTTCGACCAGCGGCTTGAGATTGTTGGCGGCGGCCAGTACCACCGATGCGGCGATCGCCGATTCGACCAGCCGCGATGGCAGCTGGACCAGCCCCAGGGCCGCCAGCGAGAGGGTGATCGAGTGGGCAACGGTAAACGCCGTGACCACTAACATGACTTCGTGCAGCGCGTCGCGGAAACGCGCCACGCCGCGCCACCGGCCCGCCTGGTGGACCAGAACGGACGGCAACAGCAGCGCCAGCAGAAACAGAATGTGATCGAAACCGATCCAGATATGCCATATTCCTTCGACCAGATACTGGCCGAACTGCGCCAGTCGCGAACCCTGCCCGGCGACGAAGCGCTGCTCGGCACGGTCCGGGGCGAAGACGGCCGAGTGGGATGTTCCATCGACCCTCAGCCGCAGTAGCCCGCGGTGCAGGGCGTCGAGCTCGAACAGCAGCCGGTAGCGCAGGATCAGCTCACCTTCGGCGCGCGGGCATTCGCCAGCCAGTTGGAGCACCGCGTAGGCGCCATCGGTGTGGGTGTCCACCAGGTGATCGGCGACGCGTACGGTGCACAGGCCACCGCGCCGGACGCTGATGCGGCCGAGCGCCCAGTCGGCGATGTCGGCGTGGCGCGCGCGCACTTCGCCCCATGTGATCTCGCCGTTGCGGTCCAGGTCGAGCCCGAGCGCGAAATCGATGTCGCGCAGGGCGATGTCCCATTGACCGCTGACGGTGCTGCCGGCGACCTCGAGTACCAGGTAGCTGTCGCTGGCCTTGTGTGCCATGGCCGGTAGCGAGACCAGGCATAGCGCGAAGCACAGCAGTCCGACCACGCGGCGACGGACGTTCATTGCTGCGCCCCTGCAGCGGTTTGGCGTTGTAGCATGGTCAGCTCGGACCTCTGCGCCAGGCCGCGCAGTCGCTGATCCTCGAAGCCACTGTCGCGCAACCAGTCGCGCGCCGCCTGCGCGCCCGCCGGGCTTGCCGCTGCAATCGCGGCTTCGAGCAGGATGCGGGCGTCGCGCGGTTCACGCTGGACGGCGTAGTTTTCGGTCGCCAGGCGCAGCGCTGCTTGCGGATCCTTGCGTAGATGCAGGGCGTAGCGGGCCTCCTCGGCCCGATGCGTGGTGTCACCGCGCTGGCGGGCGGCGGCGAAGCGCTCATCGAGCGTCTGCGCGAGCCGCGCGGCGTCGGACGAGTTCAACAACGCCGCCGCTTCGGCCAGCCGCAGCAGCAGGGTGTCGGACGATTCCCAGTTTGCCAACTGGGTCGCAACCTCCGCCGGTCGGCCGCTGTCGAGCAGAAAATCGCTCCAGGCGGCCAGCAGATAGCCGTCGTCGCGGCCGATGCTCAAGGCCTCCCGGTAGTGCCGTTCAGCCAGCGCCGGCTGGCCGCGCCAGGCCGCCACTTCGCCCAGCCGGGTGAGCAGCCACAGGCGGTTATCGGCGTCTCGACTGCGAGCCAGGGCCTGCTGCAGGGATCGGTAGCCGGCTTCGAGCTGACCCCCGTAGGCCTGCGCAAGGCCGATGCAGCTGCCATAGAGGACGAGCTGGCGCAATGCCTGCAGGGCAGTGCACTCCCGTTGCGCAGCGGGGTAATCGGCCTCGACGAGGAAGATCGCGGCTTTCCAGGCGTGCGCCTCGGCGAGTTCGGGGTCCTGCCTGAGGGCGGCGGCAAAGTCCGCCAACGCTCCCTTGAAGTCATGCCGATACTGTCGCAGCATCCCCCGGATGGAGAGCAGTTGGGCCGGCAGCGGCTCGGAGAAGTGGGCAATCACTGCTTCTGCGTAGCCGACGTAGCGCGGATCGCCGCGCGCCATGGCCAGTTCGAAATAGCGCTGCGCGAGTCGCCCGGCTGGAAGGGGATCGTTTTCCGCCGCAGCCGTTGCCGCCCGCAAGACGAGCAGTTCGCGGTCACCGGCGTCGCCGGCACGCGAGGGCAAGCGCTCCAGCACTTCGGAGTCCTCGCTCGGCTTGCGTGGCGCGGCGTCTGCGGGCAGGGCCAGCACCGCCGCCGAAATGGACAGCAACAGGGAAAGATGGCGAAATGGGGTGCAACCGGTCAACTTGGGGGAAGCCATTCGCGTTACCCTATTCGTGCGTGCCAGACTGGCCGTCACATTTTCCCACCAAATCCCGAGGAGTTCCCCATGAGTAAGCTACTGTCCCTACTGATTGCAGCCTCCTTCGCCACAGTTTCCGCTGGTTCGTTTGCTGCCTCGCATGGCGGCGCCGCCAAGGGCGAGAAGCCGATGGACGAGAAGACCGAAATGAAGGTCGAGAAGAAAGAAGAGACGAAGGACGTGAAGGTCGAGAAGAAAGCAGACAAGAAGGACATGAAGGAAGAGAAGAAGGCGTATTAGGATTTCCTCAAGTCAGACCAGCGGGCTTCGGCCCGTTCTTTTCTTGTCCGATCGGGCGCCCGCCGGAATCAGCTACCGGTCTACGCGCCTCTGTGTGTTCGGGGCGCCAGCACGCGACTACTGGCGACGGCGCTTCGCGACAAGACTGCGCGACGAGGCTTCGCGACGATATCGCCATCGGTGAACGGTTACCCATGGCCTTGCCGACGTGAGCTAGCGGCCCTGTTTATGGTTAGCCATATGCCGCAGATAGGCGATCACCTCGTCGATTTCCGGGGGCGTCAGCTGCGTTGCCGGCATTCTTGCGCGCGCCCTGAACTGACTGGGATCACGGAGCCACTGGCGCAGAAAGCGCGTGCTGCGGTACTCGGTGATGTTCTGCGGGATATTCAACTCGGGGCCGACTTCGCCACCTTGCAGATTGACCGAGAGGCATTTCAGGCATTGCTCTCGAAAGACGGTGAAGCCCCGGGCAACGGCGCTGTCAGCGGAAACGCCGACGGGAAGTATCAAGGGAAACTTCCTGGCGAACGAGACGGCCTCGATCCGGTTCATTTGAAATGGCCAGGAAAACGTCTTCGCGTCGGAGGTGTTGGCGCTGATAACGATGAATGGCGCCGGGTTGGTCATCGTCTTCCCGGTGGGAATGGGTGACCACTGGCCGGGGACGCCGTCTTCGCCGTACGCGAGCCGGAGGTCGAGGGTCGCGACGTTGGCGGCAGCGGTGTTGCTCTGGTAGCCGTCCAGGCAATGAAAAACCAGATCTTCAGCGTCACCGGCATCCATCAGTTTGAGAACGTCGGCGAGGGCGAACGTCAGGTAGCGAACGGATCTGCCCAAGTCCGGGTTGAGCACTTCTATTTCGGTGGTTGGCACGCGGCCGCGCAAGTCGTCAAAACTGAGGCTTTGACTGCCGCGCTCACCGTCAACGGTCAGTACGGCTTGGGCCGCTTGGGTATCGACCGACGCGCTGATCAGGATTATCGCCAGGGCGAAAAGGGATCGAGTCACGAACGCGTACATGTGGATTCCAGTGTCTTGTCCCGTCGAATGTAGCGGTGGGTGCGCAGACGTGGTAGCGCCCTGCGGGCAGATGTGTTAGCTTCGGCGACAGCGCTGATCGCCTCGAACGACCGCCTGCGCGAGATTCGATCGGCCTGCGCGCTGGCGAAGCCACCCGGTCTGCTGCCGATGGAGCCGCTTGCCGCCAGGGTCTGGGGGCCGGAGGATCGTTCCGTCGATTCCGAAAGAACCATCGTCGCTCGCCTTGCGGCGGATACCCCCAGACCTACCCCGCCGCCGAGCCGATGGCGATCGACCGTAGGCGCCGGCGCTGGGCCGTGAAATATCTGCAGTGCATTGAAAATACGTGACATTCGTGCCTTCGGCGGGCTCCGCTAAAAGCGTCATTGGTCCCCTCGACAGGAATCGAACCTGTATCCCACGCTTAGGAGGCGCGTGCACTATCCATTGTGCTACGAGGAGTAGGGGGCGTATTGTAGCCGCTGGCCCCGGTTTCGCCAATTCGGCGCTGGCAGTCGCAGCCCTGACGCATGACCCCGCCGAATCGACAGCGCTTGCCGGTTATGCCCGCTTTCTCCGCCGAGGGGGTCAGATGGGGGTTGGCTATCGGCAAAGGAGCGCTTGCGGCGCGGGTGGTGTGGGGTTCAGTCAGTGGAACATAAGAGGTCCTGATTAGCGCTATTCTTCAGCCGCTCGCCTGACTGGCTCATCATATGAGCCATCCGGAGGTTAATCTGATCCCTGTCGAACCGAGAGGAGAACAGAGATGGCCAAGATGAACCGAATCCAGTTTCAGCCTGGGTTGAGCATTGACGAGATGCTGCGGCAATACGGTACGGAAGAACAGTGCGAGGCGGCGTTGGAACAGAGTCGCT
>NZ_JAPUVQ010000009.1:0-31872 GCF_029255145.1 Accumulibacter sp. | reverse complement strand
GAGCGGCGCAAACGGTCACCTCACGGCTTTCGGCCACTTCCCGGTTTTTGTGGCGCCAACATCGGCGGTGCAAGTGACGCTGCAGACGCAATTTTCATCATCCGGGGTGGCTGCCGTCAACAGCCATGACCGTTAGTCAGGCGAGCTGGCGTGGATCGAACTTACATTGATAGACGGGGCTGGACTCGATTACGGTCATGCATAGCCGTTCTGTGCCGAGTTCCAGCGCGCGTCGCTCAGCCAGCATCAAGCACTTCTCTCTTCGTGGCCTGGACTGCGCTCGGGCACCGACAGCTGCAGCGGCAAGGCTTTTCGCGCGAACGGGAAGCTCTGGGCGCACCGGGCGCCCAAATTGCATACGACAATCATGTAATACGGTAGCTGCGGACGCGTTGCTTCTTGTGACGGGCCGTGCAGTCGCATGGGCGACCCCTGCGCCAACACCACCGTGGCGGCGGCAAACACCAGCGTGATAAGCAAGCGCGCACGAATGGTGGATCTTGATTATCGCGAACAAGACTTTGTCGACCGAGGATCGGCGGCGTTGCGAAGAGCAGCTGCACCAAGGAAGCTTCCCGACTCGCATCGAGGTCGCGGCCTCTTCTTTGGCGGGTGCCACTCTTGCGCGGTGATCCGACAAAGACTCCCAGGAATGCGGAGCGGTATCCGCGTCACGAGTGGTAATCCTTGGGCAGTTGCCGGTGGATGACTGGCAGAGCCTTCAGCGTCAGGTCCTTGAACGTGGACTGAATCCAGGGCTTGCCCGCTGTGCCCGCCGTCTAGCTGTTATTGACCCAGTCGATGATCGGCTGCCACTGTTCGAGGTCCTTGGCCGCGCGTGATGGCGAGAGGTCGAACATCGTCATGCCGTTCAGGGTGGTCTGCACATAGAGCTGGGTGTTGCGCAGATAGGTGAGCACCGGCAGGTCGAACTTCTCGAGGAAGCGCTCCAGCTCGGCGGCAGCGCGGGTACGCGGATCGACCCGCATGCCGACCACGGCGACGAAAGCGTGCTCGTTGCGGACCGCTTTCTCGGCGAGCAGGGCTTCGAGAAAATGGCGCGTCGCGAGCATGTCGAACAGCGACGGTTGCACCGGGACGAGCACCCGGTTGACGTGCTTGACGACGTTGTCGAGCGCCTTGCCGTGCAGCGCCGCTGGCGTGTCGAGGACCACGTGCGTGGTGCCCTTCGGCGGCCGGGCGGTCTTGCCGGGTTCGATCTCCCAGCTGCGAATGGCCGGCAGCAGCTTCGGCCGCAGGCGCAGCCACTCGCGAGACGACTGCTGGCGGTCGACGTCGCCGAGCATCACCCGTTGGCCACTGCGGGCCAGATGGCCGGCCAGGTTGATCGCCAGCGTCGATTTCCCCGAACCACCCTTTGGATTGGCAATCAGGAAGGATTTCATGCGTGATTGTCCTTGTCGTGGGTCGTGCCGAGATGTCGCAGCTTGTCACGAACCAGGTTGATGTGCTCGCGCAAAGTGTAAAGCAGATCGGTATAGCCCAGAGGGATATTGCGTGAATAGGCGTCGTCCTCGATGCCGTCGAGGCGACGGACGTACTCGTCATGGCGCGCCGGCTGGTAATGGTTGCGCAGGTCGTTTTCGAGGAACTTCAGGTCGCCGTAACAACGGAAGATCCGCGACCGCACGCGCCAGCTGTAGAGCGCCGGCGCGAACTTCAATAGCGGCAGCGACAGCATCACCAGCGGCAGCGCCATCACGAACAGCCGCTCGACCAGCACCGCCAGCCAGAAAGGCAGGTAGCGCTGCAGAAATGGCGGTCCCGACTTGTAATAGCGCCCGGCGTCGTCCGACAGGACCAGACTCTGGTCCTTGTACGCGGGAAACTCGCCAGCGTGCTGGAAGAAGCCGCTCTTGCCGTTGACTTCGGTCATCGCCTGCAGCACCAGGTTGGCCAGCGCCGGGTGCAGATCGTCGCGAACGACGACGTTGGCGGTGGTTGCCAGCAATACGGTATCGCGCGGCGGCACGTCGCTGACCAGATTGACCACCCCGCGCGGCAGGACGATTTTCGACAGGAAGGGAAAAAGCCGCAGGTAGGCGTCGGCCTGGCTGAAACTGAGCAACTGCAGACCCGGCGAGCGCAGCAGCACCTGCACCACCGGCGCTTCCTGCGCGGCGACGATGAACACCGCGTCGATGCGGCCCTGCTGCAGCGCTTCGGCCGCGTCGAGGCTGCCCATCGCCAGCAGCTTCGGGCTGTCGGGCGGGATCTCGTTGGCCGCGAGCAACTGCAGCGCCAGTCCGCGAATGCCGCTCCCTTCCTCGCCGACGGCGATCCGCTGGCCGGCCAGCTGATGCAGCCTGGTGATCCGCCGCGGGCCGCGATAGAAGACCCACACCGGCTCGTAGGAGACGCTGCCCAGCGAACGCAGGTGACTCGATTCCGGGTCGTCGGTCGGCGGCAGGATGCCGCCCTGGACGAAAGCGATGTCGGCTTCGTCCTTGTCCAGCCGGGCGAGGTTCTCGAGCGAACCCGCCGAGGTCATGATCCCGAGGGTGATCCCCTTGGCGGCCAGCAACGGCGCGTAACGTTGCGCATAGGCAAAGTAGGCGCCGGCTTCGCTGCCGGTGCTGATGGTCATTCTGCGCGGCGGCTCGGGTTCGACGAACTGATAGGCGACGACCAGGCCGATCGCCGTGATCAGGACGATCGGCCAGGCGGTGGCCAGCAGGTAGCGGACAGCGACCAGCCTGGCGCGCAGGCGCTCCATCAAGGCAGCAGGATCGTCGATCCGGTAAGCTTGCGTCCGGCCAGGTCACGATGTGCGCTGGCCACGTCGGGCAGTGGGTAAGTCTGGTTGACCTCGATCTTGACCTTGCCGGAACCGACGACATCGAACAATTCGCTGCCCAGCGCGACCAGGTCGGCACGCCTGGCGGTGTAATGCATCAGGGTCGGCCGGGTCAGGAACAGCGAGCCCTTTTGTGACAGCAGCAGCGGGTCGAAGGGCGGCACCGGGCCCGAGGCATTGCCCAGACAGACCAGCATGCCGCAGGTCCGCAGGCTGTCGAGCGAGCCGGCGAAGGTGTCCTTGCCGACGCCGTCGTAGACCACCGCGACGCCTTCGCCGCCGGTGATCTCGCGCACCCGCGGCGCGAAGTCCTCGCGGCTGTAATCGATGATGTGGTCGCAACCGTGGGCCAGCGCCAGCGCCGCCTTGGCCGGGCTCGAGACCGTGCCGATCACCGTCGCGCCCAGCGCCTTGGCCCACTGGCAGGCAATCAGCCCGACCCCGCCGGCGACGGCGTGGATCAGCACCGTGTCGCCGGCCTGTACGCGGTACGTCCGGAGCAGCAGGTAGGCGCTGGTCAGGCCCTGCAGCATCATTGCCGCGGCGGTGCGCGAACCGATCGCCTCGGGCAGTTTGAGCAGCCGGTGGGCGGGCAGGCAGCGCAGCTCGCTGTAGGCGCCGACCGGGCCACCGGCGTAGGCGACCCGATCGCCGGCACGCACTTCGCTGACCCCCTCGCCGACCGCTTCGACGACTCCCGCCGCTTCGAGGCCGAGTCCGCTCGGCAAGGGCAGCGGATAGAGGCCGCTGCGATGATAGACGTCAATGAAGTTGAGCCCGACCGCCTCGTGACGAACCCGCGCCTCGCCGGGCGCCGGGTTCCCGACCTCGACCTCCTCCCAGCTCATCGCTTCGGGCCCACCGGGGTGGTGGATACGGATGGCAAATGGCATGACGATCTCCTTCAATGGTCCAGCGTCACAGTCTAGTGCGGTGCCCGCTTATTGAGCAAGCGCAAAAAAGACCTGTTGTGGAGGTCACTTGCGGGGCAAAGCGACACCCTCTTGCACAGACTTATCCACAGCAACGGTGGGTATCGAACGGTCGCCGCCGGATTTCGAGTCCATTCGCGGGACCGCGCGGGCGTTCGCCAGGAAACTCCGAGGTGATCGCTGATCGCTCACGCCGGCGTCAGCTTGGCGTACTCGAGGGCCAGCCACTTCATGCCGCTGGCGCCGAAATTGACCTGGACGCGGGCTTCGACACCGGCGCCCTCGGCGGCGACGATCACTCCGAGACCGAAGCGTGCATGACGGACGTTCTGGCCGATCCGCAGGCCGTTGGCTGCTGGCGCCTGTTGCCAGCCGGCGCCAGCCGCGGAGCGGGTTGGCGCCGCTGGCGCGCTGGCGGTCCCGCTGTTGATCTTGCGCAGCAGTTCCACCGGCAGTTCGTCGAGAAAGCCCGACGGCAGGCAGTAGCGGGTCTGCCCGTGCAGCATCCGCGTCTGCGCGTGCGTCAGATAGAGGCGGTGGCGCGCCCGGGTGACGGCGACGTACATCAGGCGACGCTCCTCCTCCAGGCCATCGCGTTCCTGCGCGGCATTTTCGTGCGGGAACAGACCCTGTTCGAGGCCGGTGATGAACACCACGTCGAACTCCAGGCCCTTGGCGGCATGCACGGTCATCAACTGCACCGCTTCCTGCCCCTCGCCGGCCTGGTGCTCGCCGGCTTCGAGAGAGGCGTGCGCCAGGAACGACGCCAGCGGGCCGCCATCCGCGAGCTCATCGCCGGCGGGCCGGGACTGCTCATCCTCGTGCAGGAAGCTGGTCGCCGCGTTGATCAGTTCGTCGAGGTTCTCGAGCCGGTCCTGGCCTTCCTTTTCGGCCAGATAGTGCTGGCGCAGGCCGCTTTGCTCGATGATCCGGTCGATCACTTCCGGAAGCGCGAGGTCTTTCGCTTCGCCGCGCAGGGTTTCGAGCAGCCGGATGAAGCGGGCCACCGCCGCGCCGGCCTTGCCGGCCAGAGCCGCTGCCGCGTTATAGAGGCTCGAATTGGTCCGCTGAGCGCTTTCCTGCAGCGCCTCGATAGTGCGATTGCCGATCCCGCGGGTCGGGAAATTGACCACCCGCGCGAATGCGGTGTCGTCGTCCGGGTTGGCCAGCAGGCGCAGGTAGGCGAGCGCGTGCTTGACCTCCTGCCGGTCGAAGAAGCGCAGGCCGCCATGGATCCGGTACGGTACGCCAAGCCTGACCAACTCGTGTTCGAGGACGCGCGACTGGGCGTTGGAGCGATAGAGCAGCGCGACCTGCTGCCGTGACACGCCTTCGCGCACCAGTTGGGAAATTTCCTCGACGATGAAGCGCGCCTCGGCGATGTCCGAATAGCCCTCGAAAACGCGAATCGGCTCGCCGGCGCCGGCTTCGGTCCACAGATTCTTGCCAAGGCGGCCGCTGTTCTGCTTGATCAGCGCGTTGGCGGCGTCGAGGATATTGCCGTGCGAGCGGTAGTTCTGCTCCAGCCGGATGACGTTGGGCAGCTCGAATTCGCGCTGCAGGTCGCGCATGTTGCCGATCTCCGCGCCCCGGAAAGCGTAGATCGACTGATCGTCGTCACCGACCGCGAAGATCCAGGCGCCAGCCGCGGTCGCCGGCGAGCGGGCGCCGCCGCGGCCGGCGAGCAGTTTCAGCCAGGCGTACTGGAGGCGGTTGGTATCCTGGAATTCGTCGACCAGGATGTGCCGGAAGCGCGCCTGGTAGTGCTGGCACAGGGGTTCGTTGCGCTGCAGCAGTTCATACGAGCGCAGCAGCAGCTCCGCGAAATCGACCACCCCTTCACGCTGGCACTGTCCTTCATACTCGGTATAGAGCTCGATGCGGCGGCTGGTATAGCTGTCGTAGGCCTCGGCCTGGGTGGCGCGAATCCCCTGCTCCTTGTGCGCGTTGATGAAGTGCATCAGCTCGCGCGGCGGAAACTTCTCGTCGTCGACGCCGAGATTCTTCAGCAGGCGCTTGATTGCCGCCAGCTGGTCGGACGAATCGAGAATCTGGAACTGCGCGGACAGGCCGGCCTCGCGGTGGTGCGCGCGCAGGAAGCGGTTGCACAGGCCGTGAAAGGTCCCGATCCACATCCCGCGGGTATTGATCGGCAGCAGCGCCGCCAGGCGTGCCTGCATTTCCTTCGCCGCCTTGTTGGTGAAGGTCACCGCCAGCACGCCCTGCGGCCCGACCTGGCCGGTCGAGATCAGCCAGGCGATGCGGGTGGTCAGCACCCGCGTCTTGCCGCTGCCGGCACCCGCCAGGATCAGCGCGTGTTGCGGCGGCAGCGTGACGGCAGCCAGCTGTGGCGGATTGAGATGAGCGAGCAGATCAGACATGAGTCACGATTCCCTGGCGAGGCAAGCGCGATTATAGCCGGCGTGGCTGTCGCCCCAGGGCGCTACCGGCGATGCGCAGGCCACGGTGGACCAGGCTGCTGTTTGTCTTTACCGCCCGCCCTGAATATACTCCGGACGTGGTATCTCGATTCCCTGACTGATCGCCGCTTGGCCGGCAGGGAGTTCCAGGCTACTCACCCTGGCCTGGATCCACTCGACTCGCGCGCTGCCCCGGTGTGCTGCGAGCCAGGCGTTGCCAGGGCTGAACCGCGGAAGGGAGAGCATTCACATGGACTCAGGCACCTCGAGAAACACCCCCTCCGACCGGTCCACGCTGCTTCGCTGGTGCCGGTCTGGCACGCTGCTGGTGCTCGGGCTAGTCCTTGCCGGCTGCGCTTCGACGACCCTCAACGTCGTCCAGGACGGGCAACTGGTCAAGGGCAAGGCAATTGCCGGGGTCGATGTCATCCACCGGGGAGTCCGCGCGCAGCCGAAGAACGACATGCCGGTCGAGCCTGGCGATGAAGTCGAGACCGACGCGCAATCGACCGTCGTGCTCAGCTACGCCGACGGCGCCAGAGTCTACGTGGAGCCCGGCACGCGTGTCCGGCTGGGATCGATCTTCGTCTACTTCGGCGAGGTGCTGGTCAAGGTCAAGGGCTACTTCAAGGTCCAGACCGAATACGCCACCGCGGCTTCGGAGGGTACCGAGTATCTGGTTCGCGTCGAGCCGGAACAGCGGGTCACGGTCATTGTCGCCGACGATCGGGTCGGGCTGACGTCCAACAGCGGGCGCTGGACCCGGACCTCGCTGGCGCCCGGACAGGTGGCGTGGGTCGCGGGCCCGGCTCTGATCGACGTCGGGCGCGCGAATCCCGCCGAAGTGGAGCGGATCCGCACCCGGATCAGCGATCTCGACAAGCTGGTGCCCAACTACTCCAACCTCGGAACGGCAGCGCTGGTCGGCGGAATCTTTGCCATCGGCGTCGGCGCGGCGTCCAGCAAGGGGTCGCTGGACGAACATGAGAGCCCGCGGAAGCCGCGGACACGCGGCTCGTCGCCGAAGGAACCGCAATGATCAGCGGACGCGACCGGCCGTGCCCGAGGCGGCGCGCGGCCGCCAGGTCGGGTTCCGAGCCGGCGCCGGGACTGGCCTGAACAAGGCGCTTCGCCAGTGGCGAAAGACCCGCCCCGGCTGTTCATCAGCTATCGCCGCGAAGACAGCGTCGCCTGGGCCGGACGGCTCTACGATCATCTGAGCGGGCACTTCGGCGCCGACCGCGTGTTCATGGACATCGGCCAGATCGCGCCCGGCGACGATTTCGTCGAAATTCTCGAGGCCAGGATCAACGCCAGCGACCTGGTCATCGCGCTGATCGGCCCGGCCTGGCTAAGCGCGCACAACGCGCAAGGCCGGCGCCTCGATCAGCCCGACGATTTCGTCCGTTACGAACTCGTCGAGGCACTCAAACAGGGCAAGCGGGTGATCCCGGTGCTGGTTGGCGGCGCCCGCATGCCGGACATCAAGGAACTGCCGGCGGCGCTTGGCCCGCTCGCCCGCCATCAAGCGCAACCGCTCGACGACACGCGCTTTCAGATCGACGTAGACACGCTGATCCGCAGCATCGAGCACCGGCCGTCGCTGCTCGGCCAGTTCGCGCAACTGATGAACAGCGAGCGCCTGCGCAAGTGGCAGCGGTACAGCGTCGCCAGCGCCGCGCTGTTGATGGCCTTTCTGGCCTGGGTGCAGTTGTTCGACGCGCTCGGAATCGATACCCGGATCGAGAGCTACACCATGGCGCTCGGCGACCTGGTCGCCAGCGTACCGGTCAGCGACCGTATCGTGATCGCCGGCTTCGACGAGAAATCGGAAGCGCGGCTGGGCCCGTTCGGGCCCGAGTGGCGTCGCGAGCACGCCCGCGTGATCGACCGGCTGGTCGCCGCCGGCGCCCGGGTGATCGTCTTCGACATTTACTTCGAAAAGCCGAGCGCCGGCGACGACGAACTGATCGCGGCCATCGGGCGCGCCCGGCAGCGCGGAACGCAGGTCATCGTTGGCGTCAATCGACTGCTCGACGGGCAGCCGGCAGCACTTCCCGGCCTCGCCGAAGTGGTCCGGGGCTGGGGCCTGCTGTGCGTCGGCGGCCGCCTCGGTTATGCCTCGGTGGCCCCGATCGCGGTACTCAAACTCGCCGCCCCGGCTACCGACACAGCCGAGGGCGCCGCGAGTGGTCGCGTCATCGGCAAGTTCAGCGCCATCGGCACGCTGGCAGTCGGCGGTACGACGCTGGCGGTGGACGACCAGCGGCGCGAACTGACCGTTGTCAGCGACGCCGGCCAGACGCTGTGGCGGGGGCCGCTGCAGCCGGTGCGGCCACCGGTCGAACGCTCGGGTCAGGCGCGCAGCGATTGCCCGCTATTGACCGCCGGCGACGAGGCCGCCGAGACGCTGATCCGTCTGGCGCCAATCGAGGCCTGGCGGGAGCCGGCGCGCCGCCTCGATTACGAACAGATTGCCGGGCCCGCGGCGACGATCACAGGCGGACAGCTGGCCGGGAAGATCGTCCTGGTCGGCGACGGCCGCGCCGGCAGCGACGAATTCCGCGTTCTCCGCGGCGTCGGTTCGGAACTGCGTCATGGCGTCGAGTTGCACGCCGACCTGGTGAACAATCTGCTCCAGGGGGTCCATGTTCGCGGTCTCGATCCCCTGCCGCAGGGGCTGCTGATGGTCGCCATGGCCGCCGCCGGAGGCTGGCTGCGCCTGTTCAGGCCGGCGATGCGGCCGCTGCAGCGGCGTCTGCTGGTCGCCGCGGGGGTGCTGCTGTATCTGGCGCTGACGATCCTGATCTATGCCCGGTACGGCCTGCTGTTCAATACCGCCTACCACCTCGGCGCCTTCCTGCTGACCTACTGGCTGCTCGGCAGGCTGGCCGCGTCGGGAACGGCAGGCGGCCCTGCCGACTGAGCGGGCGGGGCGCAGCACCACTGGCGCCGGGTCGTGCCGGCGCCGCATTCTGTGGCAAGATGGCCCGATGCGCGCACTGCAGCTTCTCTCGATCGTCGACTGGCTGGCCCTGTCCGTCTTCCTGGCTTGCTGGACCGGCTACACCTGGTTCTCCGAGCACAGCCGCTGGGCCTGCAAGGGGCTGATCGGCAGCGCTCATGGTTACCGGATCGAATGGGCCTACCGGATGCTGGAACGTGACATCCGGGTCACCGACTCGACCTTGATCGGCAACCTGGTGACCAGCGTTTCGTTCTACGCCAACACCACCATCTACATCATCGCCGGCCTGGTCGCCGCCCTCGGCGCGGCCGACCGGCTGCTGAACTTCACCGCCGACCTGGCGCTCGGTGGCGCGAGCAGCCGCGAACTGCTGGAGATCAAGCTGCTGCTGGTACTGGGCAGCTTCGTCTACGGCTACTTCAAGTTCACCTGGGCGCTGCGCCAATTCAACCTGCTGTCGATCCTGGTCGGCGCGGCGCCGATCGGTCAGCGCGGCGAGCCGGAGATCGACGGCTACGCCAGGCGGATCGGCGGGGTCAACAACCTCGCCGGTGATGATTTCAATCGCGGCATCCGCGCCTACTACTTCGGCCTGGCGGCGTCCGGGTGGTTGCTCAATTCGACCGTGCTGGGGCTGCTTTCGGTGATCATCCTGGTCGTCCTCTATCGGCGGGACTATCGCTCGGCGGCACTCGGCATCCTGCGCCGTGAGTCCTGAGCAGGTGAATCGCAATCGCCGGCTGGCCGGCATCGGCTTCGGGCTGCTGGCCTACGGCATGTGGGGCTTCTTCCCGCTGTTCTTCCGGCAGCTGTCGGACGTCTCGCCGATGGACGTCCTGAGCAACCGCGCCGTCTGGGCCTTCGTCCTGGTCGGCCTGCTGCTGACGCTGCGCCGGCAATGGCCGATGGTCGTCGCCGTTTTCAGGACCTGGCGCCAGCTGGCGATGCTCAGCGTCGCCGCGCTGCTGATCGGCACCAACTGGCTGGTCTTCCTGTGGGCCGTCGCCAACCGGCAGGTGATGGCCTCCAGCCTGGGCTACTTTCTGACACCGCTGGTGAACGTCCTGCTCGGCCTGCTGGTACTCAAGGAACGGCTGAACCGGCTGGAGTGGCTGTCGGTGGCCCTGGCGCTGCTGGCGATGGTCAACGAAATCGTCGCCCTCGGCAGCCTGCCGTGGGTTTCGCTGGTCCTGGCCACCACCTTCGGCACCTACGGACTGGTGCGCAAGCAACTGCCGGTCGACGCGATCTCCGGCCTGTGGCTGGAAACGCTGGCGATGCTGCCGGTATGTGGCCTGTACGCGCTGTGGCAGGCGCGGCACGGCCATGCGGTGTTCGGTGGCCATGACCTGCGGACCACGCTGCTGCTGATCAGCGCCGGCGCGATCACCGCCCTGCCGCTGATGGCCTTCGCGGCCGCCACCCAGCGCCTCGATCTGGTCACCGTCGGGATGCTGATGTACATCAATCCGACGCTGCAGTTCCTGACCGCGGTGTGGATCTTCGGCGAGCCGGCGCAACCCGCACGGCTGCTCAGCTTCGGCCTGATCTGGCTCGGCCTGCTGGTCTTCAGCGGCAGCGCCTGGGGCAAGTACCGCCAGCCAGCATAGCCCGAGCGGCGCCGCGGCGTGCTGGCGGCGCGTCGCCAGACCGACAGGCACTTGTCAAGACGCGCCGCGCGAGCGGACAATCAGGCTTCGCTCTTGTCGTGCATGCACGGACATCAAGCTTGGAGCGACCACTGATCGGGCCATCCGGGCCAGCGAAGATCCAGCGCAGCGGGAGAAGCACCATGAACGCCGATCGATGCAGGACCCTGATCACCGCCGCGGCCATCGTCCTGGCGCCGGCCTGCTGGGCCAGCGTCCCGGCACCGGCGGTCGTCCAGACGGTCGACTGCCGCGAGGCGACGACCAGCAGCATTGAAGAACTGGTCTGCCGGGACGAGGGGCTGGCGAAGCTCGACAGCAAGCTGGCCGGAGTGCTCGCCGAGGCCCAGCGCAAGGCGGTCGACGAACGCCAGCCGGGGCTCAGGACGGCGCAACGGCGATGGCTCCGCGAGCGCAACGATTGCTGGAAGAGCACCGCTCGGCGCGAGTGCGTCGAGGACAGCTACCGCCGGCGAATCGCCGAGTTGCAGGCCAGGTATCGGCTGCTTCCCGGCAACGGTCCGATCCGCTATCGCTGCGACGGCCGCCCAGCCAGCACGGTCAGCGTCACCTTTTTCAAGACCGAGCCACCGACCCTGATCGCCAGGCGTGGCGACCGGACGGCGCTGATGTTCGTCCAGCCCAGCGCCAGCGGCATCAGCTATCAAAGCCGCAACGAGTCGCTCTGGGAACACCAGGGCGAGGCGACGATCGTCTGGGGGCGCGGCACGCAACCGCTGCGCTGCAAGCCAGGATCGTGAGCGCTGCTGCCGGCAATGATCGGCATCGGTGGCGTGCTGGCGCCAGCCAGGCCGCCGCTTCCAGCGGCTTGACGCCGGCTCGGTCGCGACCGGGAGGATGGTATGCCTGAAGCCTCCTGGCTGCTGTTCACGGTCTCCTCGCTGGTCCTGATCACGACTCCGGGGCAAGACATGATTCTCGTCATGTCACGCTCGATCGCGCAGGGACCGGCAGCCGGCATCGCCACCGCCGCCGGCGTCAGCGTCGGCCTGGTGGGCCATACGCTGCTCGCCACCCTTGGCCTGGGCGCCATCCTGCGCGCTTCCGAGCTCGTCTTTCTGGGGCTCAAGCTGGTCGGTGCCGCCTACCTGGTCTACCTGGGCATCGGCCTGATCCGCACCCGCCGTGCCGAACTCCTGGTCGGCGCAGCGACCAGGCGCTCGCTGGCGCGCCTGTTCGTGGACGGCGCGTTTTCCAACATCTCGAACCCGAAAATAGCGATCTTCTACTTCGCCTTCCTGCCGCAGTTCGTCCTGCCCGACGCCGCCCGACCGACCCTGACCATCTTCGTCCTCGGCCTGCTGTTCGCTCTGCTGACCTTCTGCGTCAAGGGCCCGGTCGGTCTCTTCGCCGGCCTGCTCTCGGGCTGGCTGCGCGCGCGGCCGGCCGCCCTGGTGTGGCTGTACCGGTCCAGCGGCATCATCCTGCTTGGCCTGGGGGTCCGGCTTGCTCTCGAGCGTCGGCAGTGAGCCGATCCGATGGCCGAGCCGCCGACTGACCTGTTCATCAGCTACCGCCGCAGCGACGCCGCCGGGCACGCACGGGCGCTGTACCGCGACCTCTGCCGGTGCTTCGAGAAGCAGCGGATCTTCTTCGATCGCGAGTCGATCGACGCCGGATCGGTTTTTCCCGAGCGACTGCGCCAGGGCGTCGAGGCGTGCCGGGTGCTGCTGGCGCTGATCGCGCCCGGCTGGCTGGAGGCGGCCAGCGCCAGCGGCCAGCGGCGGCTCGACAGCGACGACGATTTCGTCCGCCAGGAAATCGCCCTCGCGCTGCAACTCGGTCGCCAGGTGATCCCGGTCCTCTTCGACGACACGCCGATGCCCGAGGCGGACCGGCTGCCGCCGCCGCTGCGCGGGCTCGCCGCCTGCGACGCGCTGATGCTGCGCGGCAAGAACTTCGAGTACGAGGTGCAGCTCGACGAACTGCTCCGGCTGCTGGCTGCCGTCCCGGGGATGCCGGCGCCGCTGCCGCCGGCCGAGGGCGTGCTGGTCGGCGGCGGCCTCGACTTCGACGTCTATCGTGGCCGCCGCTATCTCCCGATCCGCTTGCGCGCGCCGCTGCGGGCGCTGTTCAAGCCGCTGATCGACGATCGCACGCGCGTTTTCGCCGGTCGCCGCGCGGTCATCGAAACGATCATGCACTTCGCCGCCGGCGAGCCGGGCGGCTACCTGGCGATTACCGCACCGCCGGGTTTCGGCAAGACGGCGCTGGTCGCCAACCTCGTCGCCGCCACCCCCGAGGCCTTTGCCTATCACTTCTTCGCGCCGGTCTACGGCGACGAGACGCTGACCGAGAAGCTCTTCCTGCAGAACGTCGTGCAGCAGATGGCCGCCTGGCATGGCCACGGCGCCGAGTTGCCCGAGGCGATCAATGAACTGCGCGCGCTGTACCAGGAGTTCGTCGATACGCCGCTCGATCACCAGCAGCTATTGCTGCTCGATGGCCTCGACGAGGTCACGCAGTGGCCGCTGGCGCCCTACCTGAGCCGGCGGCTAGCGGCCAATCTGCACCTGGTCGTCACCCTGCGCGACGTCGGCCAGGACTGGCGTGGCGAATACGCCCTGCCGGCCGATCAGCTCACCGTGCTGCCGCTCGGCGGCCTCGATAGCGACGACATCCGGGTGCTGTTCGCGGCGCTGGGCGCGGCCGGCGAACGGATCGCGTGCGACCCGGCGCTGATTGCGCACGTCGTCGCGCAGGCGGCCTACGAGAACGACCCGGCGCGCGGCGCCGACCCGTTCTACGTCCGCTTTCTCGCCGAGGACGTCGCCAACGGCGTCGTCGTGCCCGAGCAGATCGTCGACCAGCCGAAGGGGCTGGACGCTTATCTCGACCGCTGGTGGCGGCAGATCGTCCAGCTCGCCGGCGACGCGCCGCTGCGTGACCTGTTCGGCACGCTCGCCGCCGCCGTCGGACCGATCGCCCGCGCCGACCTCGAAGCGCTCAACGCCAGTCTGCGCGACGACTGGGCGGGCGACTTCTTCGAGCAGGTCCTGGCGCGCGTTCGACGGCTGGTACGCGACGACGGCGGCGGCCGCTACGGCCTGGCGCATCCGCGCCTGCGGCAGTACGTTGCCGACCCGCGACGGATCGGCAGGATCAACGATTACCGCGGCCGGCTGCTCGACTACTGCCGGCGCTGGCGCGAGCACCGCAGCCCTTACGCGCTGTCGTTTCTGGCCACGCACCTGGCCGAAGCCGGCCACCTCGACGAACTCTCGCGGCTGTTCTCGGGCCCATGGATCGCCGCCCAGTGGTCGGTACTGGGCAGCTGGGCGACGCTGATCGCCGACCTCGGCCGTGCCGCCAGCGTGCTGCTCGGCGCGCCGGCAGTCGATTACCCGCGCCTGCTGGCGCTGGTCGTCGCCCGCCAGACCGCGCGCGAGCTGATGCTCGGCTTCCCCGACGAGCTCTACCAGGCGTGGACCGCGCGCGGCGAGATCGAACGTACGCTGGCCTGCCTCGCTGCCCTCGGCAAGGCCGGCGGGCGCGCGATCGACCCGCTGCTGGCGGTCGCCGGCCGGCTGCTCGACGGACACCGGTCCGGCGCCGACGACCAGCACCTGCGCGCCGCGGCGCTGCTGCTGCAGGTGATCGATCAGTTGCCGCTGCAGCGGCGGGCCAACGAGCAGCAGCAGGTACTGGCGAAGCTGGCGGCTTTGCTGCCGGTCGAGCGCGGCCTGCCCGAGGCGCAGCGCGCAGCGCTGATCCGGCAGACGACCGATTTTGCCGAACACGCCGACGACCCGGTGCTGCGCGCGGCCGGCCTCGCCGCCATCGCCAGCGCCCTGCGCGCCTCGCCGCCCGACCGTGAGCAGGCACAGGCGCTGCTCGACCGGGCGCGGGCGGCGCTGCCGGGCATCGACTCGGTCGCCGACCGGGCTTTCGTCGTCGCCAGCCTGCTGCCAGCGCTGCAGAGCCTGGCGCCGGACGAGGTCCTGCCGGAGCTGGCCGACCTTGCCGGCCACGGTTCGGCGCTGCTCGAGCACGGGTCGCTGGGCAAGACCCCCCTGATCACGCTGCTGCGCCGCTGGCGGCCCGCCGCGTGCGCGCCGCCACAGGACGCCGTCGCGCTGTTGGGCCGCTTCGCCGAACTCTACCTGGACCAGTCGATCGGCGATTACGCCGGCGTCGCGCTGTCGGAGATCGTCCCGGATCTGTGCCGGCTGGGAGAAAAGGAGCGGGCGCTGGCGCTGATCGAACGCTGCTGGCAGCGCGACGCCGTCGAGGGCGCGCGCATCGTCAGCTACGCCGCCGCCGAACTGCGTGCGTTCTTTCCTGGGGAACTGCCCGGGTGGCTGGCCGCCGCCGGCTCGCTGACCGATGCTTCCCACCACGACCTGGCGATCAATCGCCAGATCTTCACCGCGACGCTGGCTGACGCGCTGGCGGCAAGCGGCGACTGGCCGGGCGCGCTCGATCTCGCGGCGACGCTGACCGGCAGCGAGCGGATCGACGCCCTGATCGGCCTGCTGCGCCGGACGGGTGCCGCCTTCGCCGCCGACCTGCCGGCGCGCGACGCGATGCGCGCGCGAATCATGGCCATGACCCGCGACGGCGACGTGCCGGCGGACGCCGGGGACCTGGCCCGGCTTGGCGCCACCGCCGCGCCGCTGCTGGGCGTTGCCGGCGGCGCCGAGCTGGCCCGGGCGACTTCACTATGCCTCGCGCAGATGCCCGAAGGCGACGACGACGACCTGCGCCGCCTGCTGGCCCTGTCGCTGTACGAGGACGGGGCGAGCGAACAGGCGCTGGCGCAGCTGCGGGCGATGACCTGGGTCAGCAACTTCGCCGAGAGCATGGTGTTGGTGCTCGAAGCGCAGCCCGCTGATGCCGCCCGGCGCGACGTCTGGGTGCAGGCGCTGGTCGACGAACTGGAGCAACGGCAGGGCGCCAGCCTCTACGGCGACGCGCTGCGCGCCGTCGCGCCGCTGCTCCGCACGCTGGCCCGGCAGGGCGAGCCGGCCGCCGCTCGCCTGGGGCAGTTCGTCGGCCAGCGGCTCGGCGAGTTGCGGGTCGACGAGCAGATCGACATCCTGGCCACGCTCTCGGCGAGTCTCTGCCACAGCGACGTCGAGCAGGCGGCAATCCAGTACCAGCGGCTGCTGGAGTGGTTCGATGCGCTTGGCGGCCACGGCTACGCGATCAGCGCCAGGGCCTTCGCCGGGGTGATCGCGCAGCTGGCCGAGGTCGCCGACGCGCTCGGCGACCGCCTGCCACCGCTGGCCGACAGGCTGCGCGCCCTGGCCGGCCGTTTTGCCGACGCGCACGACGCGATCGTCGTGCGCGGCGCGCTGTGCCTGCTCGACGGCGCGCAGGGCTGCCAGGCCGGTCGCGCGGCCCTCGAAGCGTTGCTGCCGGCGGTTGCCGCGCGGGCCGACACCAGGCCGCAGGCGCTGTACATCAGCCGGATGGTCGCCGACATCGTCGGCCGCCAGGCCGGCAGCAACGAACCGCAGGCGAGGGCGGCGACGGCGCTGGCCGAAGCAGTCGTCCGCTACGCCCGGCATTGCCCGGCCGAGGCGGCAGGGCTGGTCGCCGCCTGCCTCGAACAGGCGCTGGCGATCGTCAACGACGGCGACCGCGCGCAGGCGCTGATCGACATCTGTGGCACTTTGCAGGGCGGCCCGGCCGGCTGGCCGCCGCTGCTCGAGGCCACGCTATCGACGGCGCTGGCGGGCGTACGCCTTGACGACCCGGAGCTGCGGCGAGCGGTTTTCGCTGCCGGCGTCGGCGTGCTGTGCGCCGCTGACGACCCCGACGCCGCCGAGCGCCTCGCCCGCCGGACGACCGAAGCGTCGCTGCTCGACGAACTGCTGGCGCAGGTCGCCGGCGAGCGCGAACGGCTGACCCTCGGCGAGCTGTCGCTGTTCGAGCGCGCCTTCGTCGCCATCGGCAACGGCCAGCTCGCCAACGCCGTCCTGCACTCGGTCAAGGTCGAGAACGACAGTGCCAACATCCTCCGGTTGCTGGCCGAGGCGCTGCTTGCGGAGCAGTGGGGCGGCGAGCGCGAGCGCTTGCTGGCGGAGTTTCTGCCGCAGTTCGCGGCGCCACTGCGGGCGCTGCACGGGAGCAGCGAGATCGCGCGCCTGATCGCCGAGATCGAAGCCGTCGACAGCGCCTTCATCGAGGCGGCGCGGATTGTCGGCGAGGGTCGCGGCTAGTTGCCGGCGCCCTGTCCGGTGAGGCGAGCGGGTTCCTGCGCGGACAACTGCCCGACCGCGACGCTGCCGGCACGAGCCGGTGCCTTGAGCACCGGCGCTGACGTCACGCCGGCGCCGGCGAAGCGCCGTTCAGCGCTCGCCCAGGCTGTACCGCACCAGCTGCGCGACCCCATCGACGTTCAGCTTCTGCATCACCCGCGCTTTATGCACTTCGACGGTACGCGGACTGATCCCCAGTTCGTCGGCGATGTCGCGGTTGTGGCCGCCGCGGACGATCAGTTCCATGACTTCGCGTTCGCGCGGCGTCAGGGTCGCCAGCAGTCCGGCGAAGTGGCTGCGCTGCTCACGCCGCTGACTGCTGCTCTGGTACTTCGCGAAGGCTTCGTCGATCGCCACCATCAGCTTGGCCTGATCGAGCGGCTTTTCGAGGAAGTCAACCGCCTGCGCCTTGAACGCAGCGCGTGCCGATTCGACGTCGCCATGCCCGGTGATGACGATCACCGGCAGGCTGCAAGCAGCTTCGAGCAGGCGCCGCTGCAGGGCAAGGCCGTCCATGCCGGGCATTCGGATGTCGAGCAGAACGCAGCCACGCCAATCCGGTGACAAGGCCTGGAGAAAGTTCTCGGCATCGGCGAAGATCGCCGTGCGATAGCCGCGCAGGCCGAGCAGCAGGCCAAGCGAATCGCGCACGGAGGCGTCGTCGTCGACGATGAACACGCTCAGGTCAGACACCTGAAGGACTCCCTTCGAAAGGCAGCAGGAGCCGGAAAACGCCGCGATCGCCAACCTCCGCCCAGAGATTGCCACCATGCGCCTCGGCAATCGCGCCGCTGATGGCCAGGCCCAGCCCGAGGCCGCTCGACTTGGTGGAATTGAAGGGCTCGAAAAGGCGTGCTGCAGCGCTGGCGCTCAAGCCGCTGCCGCTGTCTTCGACGCTGATGCAGATGCGGTCGTGACCTTCCGGCAGAGCCGAGACGCTTACCGTGCGCGCACCTGCCGGCCGCTCGGCGACGGCGCCGAAGGCGTTGGCAAGCAGATTGCGGAGCACCACTTCGAGCTGTGGGCGATCTGCCAGCAGGACGCCTTCCGGCATCGGCCCGACGGTGAGCGCGACGCCGGTCCTGGCCGCCTGGTCGGCGAACGGAGCCGCCGCCACGGCCAGCAGCTCGTCCAGGGCAACCGGCTCCAGGCGGGTGGTGCCAGTGCGGAAGAAATCGCGCAGCCGGCGCACGACCTCGGCGGCGCGATACGATTCGGCGACCATCAGCTTGATGGTCGCCTTCAGGCGATCACCTGTTTCGCCGCGCGCGAGCAACTCCTCGCAAGCCGAGCCATAAGCCGAGAGCGCGGTGATCGGCTGATTCAGCTCGTGCGCCAGGGCACCGGCCATCTCGCCGGCAGCGGCGAGGCGCAGCGTGTGACGCAGTTCGGCGCTGATCCGCTGCTGCTCGTCGACCACCACGCCGACGAAGAAACCGGCGAGGACCAGCACCACCGTCACCACCTGGATCTCCAGGATGCTGACCGCGGAGAATTCCTGCAGATGCACGACGAGGATGATGCCGACCTGGATCACGGCCGCACTGAGCACCGCCCCGGCCAGGCCTTCGCGTGCCGCGGCCCAGATGATCGGCAGGAAAAGAAGGTAGAAATACTTGAACTCCGATTCCGCGCCAAGGCCGAAGACCGCCCACAGGGCAGCCGCCGCAGCCAGGAGATAGCCGGGGGTGTCCGGTCGCGTGACGGAGGCCAGCAGCTGCACCCGGCCGCGCTCGTCGAGCAACATCCAGAGCAGCGGCATCGACACCAGGATCCCGACGCCGTCGCCGATCCAGTAGCGGCCAGCCGCCTCCAGCCAGCCCGCCGCCGGAACCAGGTCGAGCCCGACCAGCGAAAGGACGAAGAACAGGCTGGTCAACAGCGTGCCGGCGACGACGATCCCCGACCACTGCAGCATGCCGGAGCGATCGGAGAAAATCCCGAGGCCGCCGATTCGTCGCCTGAGGACACCGCCGATCGCACCATAACCGAGCGCCAGCATGACCGCGATGGCGATCGATGCCGGCAGCGCGGCAGGCAGGCTGCGGACCCAGATCTCGGCCAGCAGTACCGCCACGGCGAGCGGCACGGCTGCCTTCCAGCCGTAGCGCAGCATGAAGACCAGAGCCAGCGCGGGCGCCGGATTCCAGGGCGTGATGTAGAGACCGTGCAGCGGATGGAAGAAGCTCAGCCAGTCGAGCGCCACGTAGCCCACGATCAACAGCAGGGCGTCGGCCCAGCGCAGTCGGCTTGCGGTAGTCATCGCTTCCCTCAACTCGATTCACTCCAGCGAAGATCGATTGTGCACCAGTACGGCGTCCGGCGTAAGTCGTCCGGCTCCCTACGTGAAACCCCTATCCGGGTGCTGAAAACCCCCCTCTGTCAGCGCTGCGCCGGGCCGCCGGATGCGCGGCACGCGTACGTTGCTGCCCGAATTTTCAAGGCCTTCCTGTCGGCCTAAGATCGACTCGTCAAGCAGGCGCCTTCTACCGACGGCGTGTCGCTCGATGGTCGTGATGGAGGCTGCCCGTGTTCTACTCGCTGAGTGCCTTGCTGACGCTGTTCACCTTCTGGCTGCTGCTTTCCGGCAGCCTGGCGCCTTTTCTGGTCGCCGCCGGAGCCGCCGGGGCCCTGGCCGTGCTGCTGGTCGCGCGGCGCATGGACATCATCGACCGGAACGGCCGGCGAGTGCGCATCGGCGCGCTTGCGCTGTGCTCGTACTGGCTGTGGCTGATCCGCCAGATCGTCATCTCGGCGTGCGACGTCAGCCGGCGCATTGTCGATCCTCGGCTGCCGATAGCGCCGACGCTGGCGCGCTTCAAACCCTTGCAGACGACCGAAATGGGCCTCGTCATTCATGCCAACTCGATCACCTTGACGCCGGGAACGATCACCGTCGAAGTTGACCGGGACGAAATGCTGGTACATGCCCTGAGTGCGGCCGGCGCCGTCGGCCTGGCCGGCAGCGAGATGGACCGCCGCGTCGCCGCGCTCGAGCGGTCGGCCTGATGTTCGCGGTCACCACTCTGGCCTTGCTGATCACGGTCAGCCTGACGCTGGCGCGCGCGGTGCTCGGCCCGACTGTCTTCGACCGGCTGCTGGCGAGCAACACCATCGGCACCTGCACCGTGCTGCTGCTGGCGGTGATCGGCTTCCTGGCCGGCCGGCCGGAGTTCCTCGACCTGGCGCTGGTGTACGGCCTGCTCAACCTGGTCGGCACCGTCGCCGTGCTGAAGTTCTTCCACGACGGCAAGCCGGGCGACCATCGGCGCGATGAGGGAGCGGTGCGGCAGTGAGCGATCTGCTGATCGACCTTTCGAGCTGGGCGTGCCTGCTGACCGGCGGTCTGTTCTGCGCCATCGGCGCGCTCGGCCTGCTGCGTTTTCCCGACTTCTACACCCGCATGCACGCGGCCAGCGTCACCGACACCGTCGGCGCAGCGCTGATCCTGCTCGGGCTGATCCTGCAGGCGGGAGTCACGCTGGTCGCTGCCAAACTGGTAATGATCGGGCTCCTGCTGTACTTCACCGGCCCGGTCGCCGGCCATGCGCTGGCCAAGGCGGCGATGAAACGCGGCCTGCTGCCGTTGCTGGCTGATGCCGCCCCCTCTTCGTCGCCCGCCCCGACCTCGCCCCTGGCCGCTGCCATCCAGCACGCCGCGTCACCCGGCACGGAGGACGCGCCATCGAAACCCTGATCGTCAACGTTCTGCTCACCCAGATGATGATTGCCGTGGTGGCGCTGGCACGCGTCCGCAACCTGTTCGCGGTGATCGTCCTCTTTGGCCTGTACAGCTTCCTCACGGCGACCGTGATGGTCGCGCTCGACGCCGTCGATGTGGCGATGACCGAAGCCGCCGTTGGCGCCGGCATTTCCACCGTCCTGCTGCTCGCCGCGCTGCGTCTTTGTCACAGCGAGGAAGAGAAGCCGGTGCATAAGCCCTGGCTGCCGCTGGCGGTCACCATCGGCACCGGGCTGGTGCTGATCTATGGCACCTGGGACCTGCCGCCCTTCTCGGATCCGGAGGCGCCGATCCATACGCACGTGGCGCCGCGCTACCTGGAAGACGGCCCACGCGAAACCGGCGTTCCCAACGTCGTGACCGCCGTTCTCGCCAGCTACCGCGGCTTCGACACGCTCGGCGAGACGACGGTGGTGTTCACCGCCGCGATCGGCGTCATCGCGCTGCTTGGCCGCCGCCGGCACGTCAGGAGGGGCAAGCAGTGAAGAACGACATGATCCTGCGGGTGGTCGGCAAACTGTTCATCCCGTTCATCCTGCTGTTCGCTCTCTACGTCCAGTTCCACGGCGACTTCGGACCCGGCGGTGGCTTTCAGGCGGGCGCCATTGTTGCCGCGGCGATGGTGTTCTACGCCATGATCTACGGACTGAGCACGGCGCGCCGGGTGCTCCCCGACTGGCTGGTCGAGTCGATGATCGCCGCCGGCCTGCTGCTCTATCTGGGCGTCGGCTTTGCCGGCCTGTATGCCGGGGGCAACTTTCTCGACTACTTCGTCCTCGATGCCGACCCGGTCGAAGGTCAGCATCGAGGGATTTTCTGGATCGAGCTGGGGGTGGCGATCACGGTCTGCGGCGTGCTGCTGAAGATCTACTACCTGTTCGCCCAGCGCGGTCAGGACCGGTGATGAACTTCTTCAGCCATTACGACTACTGGGTGATGCTCTTCCTGGCGATGAGCGGGCTGTTCATCGTCATTGCCCGCGGCAACCTGATCAAGAAGCTGGTCGGGCTGGCGATCCTGCAGACCTCGGTGTATCTGCTCTACCTGGCGCCCGGCAAGATCGTCGGCGGCACGGCACCGATCGTCGATGCCGCGTTCACCGTGTACTCCAACCCGCTGCCACAGGTCCTGATCCTGACGGCAATCGTCGTCGGCGTGGCCACTCTGGCTCTCGGGCTGGCGCTGGTGGTGCGCATCCGCGAGGAGTACGGCACCATCGAGGAAGACGAGATCCTGCGCCTCGATGCCGATCCGGCCGACCCGCTGTCCGGACCGCCGGAGGCGCAACGATGAACGTCGCGGAACATCTCCCGGCGCTGCAGATCGTCCTGCCGCTGGCCAGCGCTCCGCTGGCGGTACTACTGCGCGACCGCCTGGCAGCCTTCGTGCTGGTCCTGGCGGCGACCTGGGCTGCGTTCGCGATCAGCATCCTGCTGTGGCTGCAGGTCGGCGAGACCGGGCCGATGTCCTACGCCATCGGCAGCTGGCCGCCGCCCTGGGGCATCGAGTACCGCGTCGACGCGCTCTCCTCGCTGTTGCTGATGCTGGTCTCGGGCATTGCGGCGGTGGTTCTGCCCTACAGCCGCAGCAGTATCGAGCGCGAGATTCGCCCGGAGAAGCACACGCTGTTCTACGCCCTGTTCGCCCTGTGCCTGAGCGGCCTGCTCGGCATCACGATCACCGGCGACGCTTTCAACCTGTTCGTTTTCCTGGAAATCTCCTCGCTCTCGTCGTACGCGCTGATCGCGCTCGGCAAGGACCGCCGCTCGCTGGCGGCTTCATACCAGTACCTGATCATGGGCACCATCGGCGCCACCTTCATCGTCATCGGCGTCGGCCTGCTCTATCTCAAGACCGGCACCCTCAATCTGGCCGACCTGGGGGTCCGTCTGCAGGCGATGACCAGCCACCGGCCGGTACTCGCGGCGCTGGCCTTTCTCACCGTCGGCATCTCGCTGAAGCTGGCGATGTTCCCGCTGCACCAGTGGCTGCCCAACGCCTATGCCTACGCGCCGTCGGCGGTATCGGCCTTCCTCGCCGCCACCGCCACCAAGGTTTCGGTGTATGCGCTGCTGCGCTTCTACTTCTCGGTGTTCGGGGAAACGGCCATCTTCCAGCGGCTGCCGATGGAAGATCTGATGCTGGTACTGGCGCTGGCCGGGATGTTCGTCGCCTCGACGGTGGCCATCTTCCAGGACAACCTGAAGCGGCTGTTCGCCTACTCCAGCGTCGCCCAGATTGGCTACATCGTCCTCGGTATCTCCTTCGACTCGGTGACCGGGCTGACCGCCACGATCGTGCACCTGGTCAACCACGCGGTCACCAAGGGCGGCCTGTTCCTGCTGCTCGGAGCGGTCATCGCCGGCATCGGTGGGGTCACCCTGGCGCGCGCGCATGGTCTCGCACGGGTCATGCCGCTGACCAGTTTCGGCATCGTCCTGTGCGGATTGAGCCTGATCGGCGTGCCTGGCACAGCCGGCTTCGTCAGCAAGTGGTACCTGATCCTGGCAGCGCTCGAAAAGGGCCAGTGGTGGCTGGTGTTCCTGATCGTGCTGTCGTCGCTGCTGGCTGTCGCCTACGTCTGGCGCTTCGTCGAGGCGGCCTACTTCCGGGCGCCGCGCGCCGACCTCGCGGGGGTCCGTGAGGCGCCGCTGGCGCTGGCGATTCCGGCCTGGATCCTGGTCGGCGCAACGCTCTGGTTCGGCGTCGATACCTCGCTGACGGTCGGCTCGGCCAGCCGCGCGGCGGCTCAGTTGCTCGGAGTAGCGCCATGATCGCCGGCGAAGCGCTGGTCCTCGCCGCCTTCGCGCTACCGGCTGTCGGCAGCGTGGCGATTGCCCTCTGCGGCCGCCGCCCGCAGCTGCGCGAGACGGCGACGCTGGCCACCGCGGTCCTGCTGCTGTGGTGCACGCTGTCACTGCTGCCGACGGTCCTGGCAGGCGGGCGGCCCGGCGTGCGCTTGTTCGAGCTGCTGCCCGGACTGGCGATCGCTTTCTCGGTCGAGCCACTGGGCATGCTTTTCGCCCTCGTCGCCTCCGCTCTGTGGATCGTGAACTCGCTGTACTCGATTGGCTACATGCGCGGCAACCGCGAAGAACATCAGACGCGCTTCTACGTCTGCTTCGCGCTGGCGATCGCCGCCGCGATCGGCATCGCCTTCGCCGCCAATGTGTTCACCCTGTTCGTCTTCTACGAGTTGCTGACGCTGATCACCTACCCGCTGGTCACCCACCACGGCACCGACAAGGCCAAGGCGGGCGGGCGAATCTACCTGGGCCTGCTGATCGGCACCTCGATGCTCTTCCTGCTGCCGGCACTGGTGTTCACCTGGCACGTCGCCGGCACCACCGACTTCACCCCGGGGGGAATTCTGCAGGGTCGGCTGTCCGGCTTTGCCCTCGGCGGGTTGCTGGCGCTGTACATGTTCGGTATCGGCAAGGCGGCGTTGATGCCCTTCCACCGCTGGCTACCGGGGGCGATGGTGGCGCCGACACCGGTCTCGGCGCTGCTGCACGCGGTGGCGGTGGTGAAGGCGGGTGTATTCAGCGTCCTGAAGGTGATCATCTATGTCTTCGGCACCGAAACGCTGGCCACGGAAGCGAGTACCGACTGGCTGGTGGTGGTGGCCGGGTTTACCATCGTCGCCGCCTCGGTGGTCGCGCTCAAAGCCGACAACCTGAAACGGCGGCTGGCCTATTCGACGATCAGCCAGCTCTCCTACGTGCTGCTCGCCGCGGCGATCCTGGCGCCGCTGTCGGTGATCGGCGCGGCGCTGCATATCGTTACCCATGCGGTTGGCAAGATTACGCTGTTCTTCGCTGCCGGCGCCATCTACACCGCCGCCCACAAGACCGAAGTCAGCCAGCTCGACGGCATCGGCCGGCGCATGCCGTGGACCATGTCGGCGTTCACCATCGGCGCGCTGTCACTGATTGGCATCCCTCCCGCCGCAGGCTTCATCAGCAAGTGGTTCATCATGTCCGGCGCCGCGGCGGGCGGTCATTTCGCCGCGCTGGCGGTACTGATCGTCAGCACGCTGCTCAATGCGGCCTACTTTCTGCCCATTGTTTACGCTGCCTTCTTCCGGCCGCTGCCGGCCGGCGATGAACGGCAGCCGCACGGCGAGGCGCCGCTGTCCATGGTCATCGCGCTGATGCTGACCAGCACCGCGACGCTTTCCCTGTTTCTTTTCTCATCGCCGCTGCTGCAGCTCGCCGAGCAGCTGGTGGCGCCGAAGTAACCATAGGCGGAGGCCGACGACCATGTCAGGACCACGAGAATACTGGCTGGACCGCAGCGAGAACGTGAGCAAGATCTATCGGGGCCTGTGGCTGTTCGGGCTGGCGCTGCTCGCCGTCGATCTGGCGCTGCACAAGCACGAGGACTTCGCTTTCGCGGCCTGGTTTGGTTTCTACTGTCTCTTCGGATTCTTCGCCTGCGTCGTGCTGGTGCTGGTCGCCAAGCGTCTGCGCGGCGTGCTGATGCGCGCCGAGGACTACTATGAGCGCTGACTTCCCGGTCGCGCTGGTCTTTCTGCTCGGCGCCGTCGTCGTGCCGCTGCTGCACGGCAGGCTGCGCACGGCCTGGATGCTGCTGCTGCCGGTGGCGGCATTCGCTTGTCTGCTGACGCTGCCGCTCGGCGAGTCGGGCCAGGTCGAGCTGCTCGGTCAGACGCTGGTCCTGATGCGTGTCGACCGCCTGAGCCTGCTTTTCGGATACGTCTTTGTCCTGGCGTCGCTGCTCAACGTCATTTACGCCCTGCACCTCAAGGACACCGTGCAGCACGTCGCCGGACTGGTCTATGCCGGCAGCTCGATTGGCGCGGTGTTCGCCGGCGATCTGATGACGCTCTTCATCCACTGGGAACTCACCGCCGTGTCGTCGGTGCTGCTGATCTGGGCTCAGCGTAGCGACAGCAGCTTCCGCACGGGCCTGCGCTATGTCCTGGTGCAGCTGCTTTCGGGCATGTTCCTGCTCGCCGGTGCGCTGCTGCACTGGCGTACCACGGGGTCGCTGGCTTTCGGCCAGATTGGTCTTTCAGGCCCGGCGGGAGTACTGATCCTGATCGCTTTCGGCATCAAGTGCGCCTTCCCGTTGTTGCACAACTGGCTGCAGGACGCCTATCCGGCGGCGACGCCAACCGGCGCCGTGATCCTCTCCGCGTTCACGACCAAGCTCGGCATCTACGCGCTGGCGCGCGCCTATCCCGGCACCGAGATGCTGATCTGGGTCGGTACCCTGATGGCGGCTTTCCCAATCTTCTATGCCGTGATCGAGAACGATCTGCGCCGGGTGCTCGCCTACAGCATGAACAACCAGCTCGGCTTCATGGTCGTGGGCATCGGCATCGGCAGCGAACTGGCGATCAACGGCGCGGTGGCGCATGCCTTTGCCGACATCCTGTTCAAGGGCCTGCTGTTCATGTCGATGGGAGCGGTGCTGCTGCGCACCGGCACGGTCAAAGGCAGCGAGCTGGGTGGGCTGTACAAGTCGATGCCCTGGACGACCGGCTTCTGCATGGTCGGCGCGGCGTCGATCTCGGCGTTCCCGCTGTTCAGCGGTTTCGTCACCAAGTCGATGATCATGTCCGCTGCCGCCGGCGAGGGGCTGCTGCTGACCTGGCTGGTGCTGTTGTTCGCGTCGGCCGGGGTCTTTCACCACGCCGGCATCAAGATCCCGTATTTCGCTTTCTTTGGCCACGACTCGGGGATTCGCTGCCAGGAAGCACCACGCAACATGCTGGTGGCGATGGCGATCGGCGCCGCACTGTGCATCGGCATCGGCGTTTTCCCGCAGGCCTTGTACGCCATTCTGCCGTATGCGGTGAGCTACCAGCCGTACAGCGCATCGCACGTGGTCGCCCAACTGCAGCTGCTGGTGTTTTCGGCGCTGGCTTTCGCGGTTCTCATGCGCACCGGCATCTACCCGCCCGAGCTGCGCTCGGTCAACCTCGACAGCGACTGGTTCTACCGCGTCCTGTTCGCCAGCTGGGCGCAGCGGGCTACCGACGCCCTGCAGCAAGCGCGGGCGACCTTCGGGCGCATGCTGCGAAGCACCGGCGGACGGCTATACGCGCGCATCCACCGTCACCACGGCCCCCAGGGCAGCCTGGCCCGCACCTGGCCCACGGGCAGCATGGCGCTCTGGGTAACGACGATGCTGCTGGCCTGGCTGGCTCTCTATTACCTGCCCTGATCATGAGCCCCGCGTCCATCGTGGACGGCTTGCGGATGGCCTGGAGATCAAAGGAGGCATCATGTGCAACTCCCTTGCCGATCAAACAGCCGGGCAGGGTGCAGGCGCCCGGCGCCTGCTGATTCCTGTCGACCCTAGCGAACGGTCACGCTGGGGCCTTCAGTACGCGATTCGTCTGCAGCGCAACGGCAAACCGGTGCAGGCCGTCTTGCTGTTCGTCTCCGAGCCGGTCACCGCCCCCGAGATATTGCGTTTTCGTACGCAGGTCGAAATTGCGCGCTTCCAGGCCAAATGCGGCGCCCTGATCCTGCACGATGCCGCGCAGCCGCTGGTCGCGGCAGGCGTCGCGTGCCGGGAGATCTACCGCCAAGGCGACATCGTTGGCGAGATCGGCGACGCCGCCGAACAACTCGGCTGCGACGAAATCGTGCTGCCGCTGCCACACGCCCGCATCGTCAAGCTGCTGGCGCGCGACGTGGTGCGAGAGGTGATCAAGCGAGCCAAGAGCGTCCCGGTGGTGACCACCGACGCCACCGGCGTCGCCGAGCGGGCTGGCGGCAACTGGCTGTAGGAGTTGCCGAAAGCGCTTTCCGGGGGAAACGACTCAGCGACGAGGACCTGTCGGCGAAAGTCGTCGCGACCATCGGCTACGGCCCACCCTTGCACCCACGCCCCCCGCTCGCGCTACCATCCGCGGCACTTCCCAAATCCATGTTTTCTACGCGGCCCGCTTTGCGCCCAGGGACCGGGCTCGTCCAACAAACGGTACCGATCGTGGCGGCGCACGATCTCAGCATATTCGTTGTGCGCCCGGGAGCAGAGAAGACGCGACGCGGTTCGTGCCGCCAATGGTGCTGAGGCCGTTGGCCGGGCTCGTCTTCACTTTGCGCCGTCGGCGGGCGTGCTGCCAAGCCCGCGGACGTCAAACGCCTGGATCGGCGAAGCGAAGATCAGGGCATCGTCATGCCGACGGTGAGCATCATGCCCGCGGCGCCAAAGACCACCAGCTCGGAACAGAAGCGGCTATAGCAGTAGCCGACCGCCGGCAGGATGGCCGGTGCGTAACCCGAATTGTTGAACGGAATCTTGTCCTGATACTCACCCCGATAGCCGTGGATCACACCGGCCGTAAGCTTCAGGTAGAGGGGTTGAACGTTCTCGACCGGCCGCCAGAGCAGGCCGCCGTAGGCGTACCACGTTGCCTGACCATAGGAGTTGTCGAAAGTCGCCGCGCCGACCAGCACCTGGCCAGCAAGCCAGCGCTTGTCGAGTCGCCATTCGGCGTTGGCCAGTGCCTGCGAATTGTCATGCTCGGAGTCGGGATGGAAGTGCACCGACGCGACGCTGGTCTGCAGATAGTAGCGGTCTGTGCGCCACGGTTCTGGTGCGTCCCAGCCCGGGACCGACGACGTCGAAGGAGCCGGAGCGCCCTGCGCGATGGCTGCGGGCGCGGCCAGCGCCAGCGTGGCGAAAACACTGCCCACCAGCGGCATCGCCCAGCGCCGCCAGCGCGCGCTGCGGTCTTGATTGCTGGCGAGAAGGGCGTTCGTCGGGGAAGTCTCGACGGGATGGAAACCGCGGGCAAGGGAGTTCATTTCGCGAGGGCCAAAGCGGAAAGGCGCAAAGATACCATGACCACCGGGTTTGTGTCAGGCTTCCCGGTGCCCGGGTGTCGACCACGGGTGGCCAGATGGGCGCCGGATCAACCGCCGGCATCCTTGCCGACAACCCTGCCCGGCCAGAGGTTTACCGGTACCGGCCGGTCGAGCATCGGCCAGACACCGCGCTCAAGCGCGCGGCTGCCATCGAAGACCAGCCAGCTCTGACTTCCGTAGTGCGGCAGCGGCCGCAGCAGCGCGCGCAGGGCGCTGGCGTCGCGCGCCGAAATCACCGCCAGTGGCGCGCCAGTCTTGCCGGCAAGCGTCCATAGCTGTGCCGTACCCCGATTGCCGGGGTCCGGCGGCCGCGGCGGCAGCTTCGCCGCCGCCAGCGCGGCATCGACATCGGCATGCACGCCGATCAGCAATACCGGTGTGGTCGCGGCGGGCAAGTCGCCCAGGGCGATTTCCCGTGGTGCCACCTCGAGGACGCGGCCGGCCAGTGCGGCCGCTGCTTCGCGCACCGCCGGGAGCGTCGACGCCTGCAGCAAGCGCGGTTCGCGAGCGACGATCCACTGGCGCAGGATCGGTGGCAATTGCCTGAGGTCGAGTGATCGCCAGAGTCGCAGGTCCGGATCGAGGAGAAGCGACTGCGGCAGGCGATCGACGGCCAGCGAGACGCTCTGCCGCAAACGGTCCACCTGGACGACATGCGCCTCTGAGCGACCCGCGGTGTTTACGCCGATTGGCAGACGCAGCGAATAGGCCGGCGCGCGCTGCGTCACCTCGATCTCCAGGCGGTAGCCGGCGCCGACCGCAGTGGCGCTGGCCTTGCTGATTCGCAGGTCGGGGGCGCCGTCGCGGGTCAACCACTGACTGAAAAAAACGGCCAATGATTTCCCCGATGCCTGCTCGAAGGCGCGCTGCAAATCGCTCCAGCTGGCCACCCGAAAACGCTGCTGCTGCCAGAAGACCCGCAGCCCACGCTGGAAGTCGGCTTCGCCGAGCTGGTCGCGAAGCATCAGGAAGACCATTGCCGCCTTACCGTAACCAACCGCCGCTGCCGCGCCGTGCGTTCGTGAGCGAAAAGAGATCAGCGTCTGCCGGCTGTCGGCCGGCAGCGCCGCGAAGTCACGCAACCAGCCGAGGCGCAGCGCGCGCGCGGCGTCGGCCGATTCGCGCTCCTTGTAGGCGTAATCGGCCATGAAGGTGGTCAGGCCTTCAGCCCAGTTGCCACTCGCGTAGTCGACGTAGACGCCGTTGCCCCACCAGTTGTGGACGATTTCATGGCCCAGCGAAGTGGCACGAATGAACGGCAGCTTGAGAACCTCGGCGCCGAGATAGGTCAGCGTCGGCATTCCGAAACCGGTCGGCAACGGGCTGGCGACCACCGAAAAGCCGCTGAACGGATAAGCGCCGATCTCCTTCGAATAGTGTGCGAGATAGCCGGCGGTGTCTTCCAGGTAGCTGTCGGCGAGGCCGGCGACCTGCTCCAACTCGGGCGTGAAGTAAGTTCGCAGGCGCAGCGGCTCGGCGCCGCTCCTGGCCATCATCCTCTCGCGAACGATCCATGGGCCGGCCATCAGGTCGATTCCGTCGGCGGGATTGGTGAACTCGAAGCTGGCGCGGTAGCGCCCCCCGGGCGCCGTCGGGACGTCCTCCTCCAGCAGCCGGCCGGCGACCAGCGCCCGTTGATCACCCGGTACGGTCAGCTTGACCCGGTAGCTGAACAGCTTGGCAGGCTGCGGATACCAGGCGCCACCGGACGGCAGGAAGCTGCCTTCGACGGCGGCCATCGGCGGCAGCCGGCGTAACACCTTGCGGTGATCGAGCCGCGGGTCCAGCTCTGGCAAGGTGCCCTGGTATTCGATGCGCAAGGCGGTGCTGCCGGCCGGTAGCACCGCCCGCCAGCCGCGCAAATCGCCCTCGCGCCCGGCGGCGGTGATCTTCACCGGGCGCCCGTTGGCGGACGCTGCCGTGATCTGCAGTGATTCGTGCAAGGCAAAGCGAAAGTTCGCCTGGTCGGGCGTCACGACGGCGAGCACGCCGAGACGGCGGCTGCCCGGTTCGAGAGCGACATCGAGCTCGACGTGCGCCGTCGCCGCCACGCCGGCCGCGGTCGCCGCCTGCGCGGCCAGGAGCAGCAGCATCAGCATCAGCGGCGACAGCAGCCGCCCGACGCGCCGCGTCGTGCTCATCGAGTGACCGGGAACTTGACGACCACTTCGATCGTGCTGCCGGCGCGTTCGATCTGCAGCGGCAGCCAGGTTCCGGGTGGCTGCTGCCGAATCGCCGGCAACAGCGCCGAGACGCCGGCCAGTGGCTGTCCGGCAACCGTCAGAATCCGGTCGCCCTTTTTCAGGCCGCTGTCCTCGGCCAGGCTCCCCTTGCTGACCTCGGCGATCAGCACCCGCCCGTCCTGATTTTCGAGGCTGACGCCGAGACGCGGCGGCTCGGCAACAGCCTGCGGCCGGGTCGGCACCGCGAAGACAGCGTCGGCGAGCCCGGGCCGTAGTTCGTCGCAATCGCCACCCGCGGCCATCGGCAACAGCACGCCGACCGACTGGATACCGAGATCGCGCAACTGCTGCGGCACGCCATGGCCGAATCGCAGATGGCCACTGCCGACGATGCCGACGACGAGGGGTTTGGCGCCAACGGCCGGCCGTGCCGCTTGACTGGCCAGCGTTTCGGCCATGGCGCGATCCCAGGCCAGCTGTGAATCGACAAAATTGGCGAACGCGGCATCGCCGGAAGCTCTCTTGCTGCTCCTGGCGGGCATCTCCGCGTGCTGACGATAGACCTCGTGCAGGAACTTCCGGTACGCCGCCGTCGCTGGCGCGGGCTGGCCGACGCCTTCGCGCTCGGCAGACGGTACGCCGTCCCAGCCCCGGGCGGCGATCTTGCGGGTCAGCTCCTGATCGATATTGAGCGCCAGCATCGGAATCCGGTTCAGCCGCGCGAACTGAAAGAGCGGCAGGTACAGCTCCGCTGGCTGGCTCCATACCGTGTTCCACTCCGACCGGGCCAGAAACTCCTTGACGCTCAGCTCGCCAGCCACCCAGCGGTCGAGCACCGCCTGCACGCGTCGGGGGAACATCTCGAAGCCGATGACCATCTCCGGCCGTTGCGCGTGCAAACCGGCGAGAACCTGCAGTTGCCAGAGGTGATGGTCGGCGTCGTGGGGGGGGGGCCCCCCCCCCCCCCCAACGACTGACCCCCCCCCCGGCCCCCAAACGCGGGGGGGGGCCCAAAGGGGTGGGCCAACAGGCCAAACACACCCACACGGGGGGGGGCGGCCCAAACCGGCGGGGGGGGGGGGG
>NZ_JAPUVQ010000008.1:0-16093 GCF_029255145.1 Accumulibacter sp. | reverse complement strand
GCGCGAAAGTTCGTAGGCAATCGACTGATAGCGGTCACCCTTGGCCTCGATGCCGCGCTCGTTCGATGGACCGAGGGGGGCGCTGAGCATTCCGGCGTCGCTTGAATGTCAACACACTCTAGCGCCGCTCGACGATAAAATCGCCGTCCTGGTAGTGCCGCGAGAAGAACTGGTAGAGGCGATTCAGTACCTCCGCCCGATCCTGCTGCTCCGTCTGCTGCTGCCCCAAGGCTTCGCTACGGCTGCGATACTCGCTGACGAGATCTTTGGTTGCGGGCATTCGCTCGGCGTGGTCGAGCACCTCGTCACGCTGCTCATGCGTCATGCCCGGCTTCAAGCCGAGTAGTTCCTCTATCGCCTTCACCCGGAATCGGTCTTCGGCCAAGCCCTCGTGCCGCATGGCCGCGAAGGCGGCATCGAGCAGCTCGCCCAGCCGTCCGCCCCGCAATTCTCTGGCTTGATGGTCGACGACGATCTCGCCGAGCAAGGCCCTGACTTCCCGATTGTGTCGCCGAATGACACGATAAAGACCAAAATCGAGCGCCTCGGCCTCGTCGAGATGAAAGAACTCGCTCATCAGTTCGACAAAGCGGATTTCCACCTGCTGTCGCCGAGACAGCACCGTGGGCATTCTGGAACCTGAGTTCGCCATGGGCATCCCTGCGGTGATTCGAAAACTCCGCCAGCCTTTGTTCACAGCCGACTTGCGGAGGGGAGTTGCCCGCCTTGTGGCCGAAATCCCTGACCAGGTTAACCACCATGTCGACGCGATCGGGGCGATTCCATGGTGCTGGCAGCAGCGGTACGGGCCTGCACCATGGCCAGCCCCCCCTTCGTGTCAAGCGTCAACCGATACGCTTCGATTCGTCGCTTTGTTGCCGCTGCATCACGAGATGCTTTGTTTTTCACCTATTGACAGGGGCCGGCTAATGGGTGTGACCCCCGGTGCTTCGTTATGAGGTCAGCCTCGATGATGCCGAAGGGCCTCCCTAGCCCTTTGGCGGCAGCCTGAAGATCGCTGATGCTGATCATCGGCACCGCAAGACGAAGGCGGGCTGATGTGGTTTTTTGGCCTTGGCAAATCGGCGACGGCATTCATTTCGGCAATGCCTGGTGCCTGACCGGGAAAAGAGTATCGACGACACCCGCCGCGCCCTCCGCCCTACGTCCTACGAACCCTGCCGCGGCTGAAACGCCATCGACCTCGCCGAGACGCTGAAGGCGTCCGAGAAGCAGGCACCGTCTTCGGCGCCGTGCTGCTTGAGGAAGGGAAAGATCGCTTCGACCATGCGTACCGAGCCGCAGGCGTAGATTTCGTGCTCCTTGAGTTCGGGAAAGTCTTCGAGGATGGCTTCGTGGACGAGACCGGTGCGGCCGCTCCAGCCGTCTTCCGGCTCCGGTTCGGAGAGCACCGGGATAAAGTGGAAGTTGTCGTGCTCCTGCGCCCAGCGGGTAGGCAACTCGGGCAGGTAGAGGTCCTGCAGTCTTCTTACTCCCCAGTAGAGATGGATCTGCCGCTTGAGGCCGCGCTGGAAGGCGTCCTCGACCATGCTCTTGACCGGCGCGAAGCCGGTGGCGCCGGCGACGAAGACGATCGGACGCTCGGATTCGCGCAGGCTGAAGTCGCCGATCGGGCCTTCGAAGCGGATGTCGTCGCCTTCCTTCATCGCTTCGAAGACGTGCGTCGTGAACTTGCCACCGGTCATCAGCCGGATCTGCAGTTCGACGAACTCGGGTTCGTGCGGCGGGTTGGCGAACGAGAACGCGCGCCGCTGGCCGTCGTCGAGGATGATGTTGACGTACTGGCCGGCCTTGAACTTGATCTGCTGCCCTTCCGGCAGCTTGAGCAGAACACGCATCACGTCGTGCGTGAGCTTCTCCATCTTGACGACGCGGGCGTTGTATTCCTGGATGCCGCTGTTGACGGCGCTGGCCTGGTATTCGATGACCACGTCCTCGAGTGCTGTTGCGCAGCACGACAGCACCTTGCCCTGCGCCAGTTCGGCATCGGAGAGCGCGCTTGGCTGATAGAGGCCGGGGTCGACCTTGCCCTGCAGGACGGTGCACTTGCAGACGCCGCAGCCACCGTTGCGGCACTCGTATGGCAGGTTGATGTCCTGGCGCAGGCCGGCGTCGAGCAGGGTTTCGCCAAAGCGTGCGATGACCGATTTGTGATCGGGCTGGAAAGTGATCGAGGTCAGTGCCTTGGCTGACCCGAGCCGTTTCGGCGGTAGCCAGGGGACCAGGAACAGCAGGGCGGTGAGGCCGAGTACCCAGAACCAGAGATGCAGCGGGTTGGTGACGTAGACCAGCGCCAGCACCGGCAATTCGAACCAGTCGAAGGCGATGCCGGTGGGCACCACCGACATGTCGGCTTCACCGCCCTGGCTGAGAATCGGCTTGACCAGCGAGAGCGCGATGAACATCAGCGTCACGGCGATGGCGATCGGGCGCGGCGGATTGATGTGCGCGCGCGGGATGCGCTGCACGTGCACCCACATCACGAAGCCGATGATCAGCGGGACGCCGATGTGCAGGAAGGCGAGCAGGGTAAACAGGCGGCTGTTGACGCTTTCGAGGGTCAGGAAATTGCGGATCAGCGTGCCGTTGAACATTGGCAGGACGTCGAACCACTCGGCGGTGGCGATGACCACGAACTGCGCGAGCTTGTCCCAGACGAGCATGAAGCCATTGACGCCGGCGACGTAGATCAGCCACAGCAGGGCGACGCCGGTCAGCCACGAGAACGAGCGGAAGCCGCGATAGCGGTCGTAGGCGAAGTGCCGCAGCATGTGCAGCAGCATCGTCAGGATCATGCCGTCGGTGGCGTAACGGTGGATGCTGCGCAGGATGCCGCCCAGCCACCACTGGTCGTGGGTGATGCTCTCGACCGACTCGAATGCGTCGTGGACGCCGGTATCGGCGAAGATGTATAGGTAGAGACCCGAGCCCAGCAGCAGCCAGAATTGCCAGAAACTGATCGTGCCGAGGTGGTAGAAGGGGTTCATCTTGTCGCCGAAAGCGACGTTGAAAACGTTCTCGATGCGCATGAACAGCCAGCGGATCGCTTGTTGGATGAATTTGACCATTTTGATGTCAGCTCAGGAGATTAGTGAGGCGTGCGTACCGGCTGGAGCAGCCTTGCCGCGGCGGCGCGGGCGCAGACTGCCGGCGGCGGTCATTTGAAGAACAGCCCGCCGCGGTCGGGGTTGAAATCGATGACCATCACCTGGCGCGGGGCGAGGGTGATCTGCTCGCTCTTGACGTAGTCGAAACCGGGCTTGACCAGATTGTCGTCCATGCGAACGGTCAACTGGTGACTGCCGGCCTTGACCTCGAAGCGCCTGTAGACCGTCGACACGCCGTCCTTGTAGAGGCCGGTGGGGTGCATTACGGTGCGCACCAGCGGTTCGCCGTCGAGGTCGACTTCCAGCTTGATGTCCGAGCGCTCGCGCGGACAGTCCTTCGGGGCGCGCATGTTCGGCGGCATTTTGGCCAGCTCTTCGGGTGTTCGCTGGCGACATTCGCGGTCGCCGAGGTGGCTGATCGAAAGCTTGATCAGCGCAACGTCGTCGGCTATCTGATGGTACGTCGGCGAGGTGGCGAAGTAGCCGATGAAAGCGGCAAAGGCGCCGTAGAGAATCACCTGGCCGACGATGGCGGCGGGTTTAAGCATGATTTGGAGCTCTCCGCAGGTAGGATGGAAGTCGATCGTTCGCAACCCCGAGGGTTTCGATCCGGTTTCTGAATTCGGCCACCGCAGTGGCCAGTGCACTATGGTCGTGTGCCGAGCAGAGCAGCGGTTGCAGTCGCGATGGCGGCACGCTGTGGCGCAGGTGTGGTTCGCGCTCACCGAGCAGGCGCTCGCTGGTCCAGCGCTCGCCAAGGCGGAAGTCGCAGCCGCCGTCGCGGCAGGCAGTCACCACCACCCCGTCCGCACCGCCGCGCAGCGCATACTCGACGAAGGACGGTGGCAGCATGCCGGTGCAGATCAGGTCGATCACCGCGGTGTCGGCGGCGGCCAGGCCCCTGGCGTCGGCACCGCGCGCGCAGGAAAAAACGACGATGCGCGTACCGCCGGCGAGTCGCGCCAGCGCCTGCTCGAGTTGCTGGCGCAGCGTGTCGACCGGCAGTTGCGGCATGTCGATGCCGGTGATCAGCGTCTCGCGGCGGCGGAAGGGCGTTGACGACGGGCACGAGCCGGCGCAGATGCCGCAGCTGGCGCAGAGGTCGGGATCGACGACGGCGAGCTTGAAGCCGGGTCGGCCCGGGTGCGGCGCCATCGAGATCGCGGCGTAGGGACAGTCGGCGTGGCAACGGTCGCAGCCGGTACAGTTGGCGGGGTCGACAACGGCGACTGGCTGCGCACTGGCGTGTGGCAGCAACGGCAGCGCGAAGAGCAGCGCGGTCAGCGCGAAGAGCAGCGACCAGACGACCGCCGGCGAAGTGAGGTCGGTCAGCGGGTGAATGAACAGGATGAACCAGTCGAACGCCAGGTCGCCGGGAACGGTCGCCAGATTGGCGGGTGGGTTGCTGAGTGCTGGTCTGAACAGCGCGAGTAGCGTCAAGGTGGCTGCGGTGGCGAGCATCACGCGCCGCGTTGGCAGGTAATCGACGTGGCCGATGCGATGAACGTGTGCCCACAGGCCGAGGATCAGCAACAGCGGGACGCCGAGATGGATGAAGATCAGGACGGTGAAGAAGCGGTCGCTGATCGCGTCCGGAGACATGAAGTTGCGCGCTGACGGCTCGCTGAAGATCGGTAGCCAGTCGAGCAGTTCCGTGGTCGCGGTGGCCGAGACCTGCGCGAGTTGGTCCCAGACGATCCAGTAGCCGCCGATTCCGGCGATATAGGCCAGCCAGATCAGCGGCACGCCGGTCATCCATGAATAGAGGCGGAAGCCGTAGTAACGGCCGTAGGACCATTCGCGAACGAGGTGCAGCATCATCGCCAGCATGAAGGCGTCGGAGGCGTAGCGATGCAGGCTGCGCAGGACGCCGCCGAGATACCACTGCTCGTGCGAGAGCATACCGATCGAGTCGTACACGGCGTCGATGCCGGCGTCGAGGACGGTGTACAAGTAGAGGCCGCTGCCGACGACGATCCAGAGCAGGTAAAGGCCCATCGCGCCGAGGTGGCGCAGCGGGTTGTCCTGGCCGCCGAAGGGTGCATCGAACGCCTCTTCAACGCGCAGGAAAACGCTCTTGGTGCCGTTGCGCAATGCTGCGTGGAAGTTCACGTGGCGGGGCCTCTGAAGCGGTGATGATGATGATAATTATTAGCCGTTGATTATATTCCCGGCAGGCCGCAGGCGACTTGACACGAGTCAAATCCGAAACAGGCCACGGGTCGGGAAGCCGGGCCGCCGTTCGCGCCCTAGACGCCTTCGGCAAAACCCTGTTGCCGCCAGGCCTCGAAGACCATCACCGCGACCGCATTCGAGAGGTTCAGGCTGCGTTGCCCGGGCAGCATGGGGAGGCGCAGACGCTGCTCGTCGGCAAACTCGGCCATCACCTCGGGCGGCAGCCCACTGGTTTCCTGGCCAAAGACGAAAACGTCGTCGCTGGCAAGAGCTGGATCGTCGAAGCGCCGTCCCCCGCGCGTCGTCATCGCGAAACGCCGCCGCCCGTCCAGGGCTTGCTTGCAGGCGTCCCAGTCGCGGTGCCGGAGGACGCGCACGAACTCGTGATAATCGAGGCCGGCACGCTTCAGCGAGGCGTCTTCCCAGCGAAAGCCGAGCGGCTCGACGAGGTGCAGTTGACAGCCGGTGTTGGCGCACAGACGGATGACGTTGCCGGTGTTCGGCGGGATTTCGGGTCGGAAGAGGACGACTGCGGTCAATGAGTGCTCCGGAGAACGGTTTTCTTGCGTACGGTGAAAGTCGTGGTCGCCATTCACCAGTCACGAGCCGAGGGCTGCGCTTGTTCGGAAGAGGCAGGTGGACGGCTGCGTCGCTGCGCGCCCCGCCGTGACGGCGTGGCAGCCTGTTGGTCGTCGCGAAGGAAGTGAAGCGGGACTGGCTCTGGCCGGCGGGCGGCCGCTCGCCGATCAGGGTGCCTTGGGCGCGTCGCGGCGCCGATTTCTCCAGAAGTTGATCGACAGGTAGATCATGAAGCCGGCGAAGGTCAGGAAGCCGGCGAACATGAAGTACAGCGAGTAGTCGGTGCGATAGCGCCCGGTCTGCGGGTCGTAGACCGAGCAGATGATTCGCACACGTGCCATGATCTCCCGCAGCGTGCCCATCTCGGACGGAATGGCCGACCCGGTGATCAGCAGCTTTAGCGGCTCGGCGAGGTCTTCGGCGGTGAATTTTTCGCCATAGACCTGGCGGACGATCTTGCCTTCGGCGTTGACCATCGTCACCTGGTTGAGGTGGTCGAACCCGGCTGCGGTGGCGACGAAGCGGAAGCCGAAATGAGCCGTGAGCTGGTCGACGATCGCCGGTGCCGGGCTGAGGAAATTCCAGTTGGGGAGGTCGATGCCGTACTGCCGGGAGAAGTCCTTCAGCGCCGCTGGCGAGTCAAAGGGCTGGTTGAAGCCGATGCTGATCACGTTGAAGCGGTCGGCGCCCATCACGCCGACCGTGCTCTGCAGTGCCTTCTGCAGGTTGCGGGTGGTCGTCGGGCAGACCTGGAAGCAGGCGGTGTACATGAAGTTGACCAGCAGCGGCTTGCCACGATAACGCGACAGTTCGACCGGTTGCCCTTCTCGGTCGAGCAGGACGAAGTCGCCCAGTGTTCTGCCGATCGCGGCTTGCGAGAAGGCAAACGCGTCCTTTTCGTCGAGCGCGGTCAGCGTCAGGCCGCCGCTGAGCAGCCCCTGCGGGCGAGCCGTGAGCTTGGGTTGGTCGGCCGCCGCCTGGTCGGCGAGCAAGGGGGCTGCAGCGAGCAACAGAATCGACGCCACCAGGGCGCGACAATAAGGACCAATCATCGGCAGGTGCCAGTTGTGGATCAGGGCAGCGGAACGTCAGGATACGAACTGACTGTCCACGATGGCCGCCACAAGCACCAGTGTCAACTGTATCAGCGAGGCATGGAAGCAGACCATCGCCGATTTGCGATTGGTGTCACGAGTCAATAGCCACGCTTTCTGGATGAACAGAAAGCCACCGATGGCCGCGCCGGCGAAGTAGATCATGCCGAGCCCAAAGGCCAGGGGAATGAGGGACGCGGCAACCAGCGCCAGGGTACTGAGGAAAATGGTCCGGGCGGCGCGCTGGTCACCGACGACGACCGGCAGCATCGGCACGCCGGCCGCTGCGTAGTCGTCGCGGAAAGCGATCGCCAGGCTCCAGAAGTGGGGCGGCGTCCACAGAAAGAGGACCAGCGCCAGCGCCAGCGGGACGGCGCCGAGTTGCGGGTCGGCGGCGGTGGCGCCAGCGAGGACCGCCCAGCTACCGGCCAGCCCGCCAAAGACAATATTCAGCCAGGTACGGCGCTTGAGCCACACGGTATAGACGATGGCGTAGAAGAATGCGCCCAGGAAAACAAACAGCGCAGACCAGGCATTGAGGGCGATCCAGGCGGCACCAACCGATAGCGTCATCAAGGCGCCAATCACCAGCAACCAGATCGGCCCGTGCCGCAGTTCGCCGGTGACGAAGGGGCGCTTGCTGGTTCGCGCCATCAGGTGGTCACTGTCGTGTTCGTAATACTGGTTGAAGGCGCCGGCGCTCGCCGACGAGACCAGCACCGAAAGCGTCAGCACCAGCAGTTGCAGCGGGCTCAGGCTGGGTCCCGGACCGACGGCGAGTCCGGCGAGGGCGGTGAACGTGATGACGACGCCGATACGCAGCTTGAAGACGCCCAGAATGGCACGGAAAGGGAAGCCGGAAGTGCTGTTCGTTGGCTGAGTCGAGGGCATGGGCGTCGGTGTGGGGCGGCGATCAATTGGGACAGGAGTAGGCACGACAGGACCCTGGGAGGGGTCGGACCTGCTTCAATCGGGCCTGTCAGCCAGGCCCGATTGAAGCAGGCCCCCACGCCGGCGGCGTGGGGGCGAGCTCAATCAGCTGAGCAACCAGACTTCGGACAGGTACTTCCAGTTGACGAAGTAGTAGAGCACGAAGGACACGAACAGCAACAAGGCCAGGACGACGGTGCCGGGAACCGGCTGGTGGTCGCTGCCATGCGCGACGGCCGAGGCCGCTTGCGTGTTGCCCGGGATCGGGGTCGGCTTGTCGGAGACCTTGCCGCCGTCGAGTTTCTTGCCGAACAACAGCGAGCCGACGATCAGCAGGATCCACAGGCCGCCGCCGATGACGGCGATCACCCCGAAGATCCCGGTCAGGCCCATCATCAGGTAGGCGGCACCCGGCCATTCATACTGGAAAGGTGCGCCGGAGAAGGCCATGTCCCAGTGCCGGCGGGAGACGCCCAGCGTGCCGGCGCCCATCATCACCAGCCCGAGGATGGACATGCTGATGCCGAACAGGTAGGGCTGAATCTGGCACAGTTTCGGCAGGATCAGTTCGCGCCGGAAGAGCACCGGAACCAGCAGGAAGGTGATCGACATGAAGGCCAGGGTGGTGCCGGTGACGACCGTGGTATGGAAGTGGCCAGGGACGTAGAAGGTGTTGTGCATCAGCATGTTGATCTGCTCGGTACCGAGGACGACACCGGAGATGCCGCCCAGGAAGCCGAAGCTGACCAGCGAAATGAACATGCCGGAGAACACCGGGTTGCCCCAGGGCGCCTTGCGCAGCCACTCGAACAGGCCGTTGGTAAAACCCCTGCGCCGTTGTGCAGCCTCGATCGCACCAGGGACCGTGAACCCGTGGATCATCGACGCCATGACCGCGAAGTACATGAAGTACGAGGTGTTGAGCACTTTCCACTCGGCACTCATTCCCGGGTCGGACAGCAGGTGGTGCGCGCTGGCCAGTTGCAGGAAAAGGATGTAGAGCAGGAAGGCGAAGCGCGACACTTTCTCGGACAGCGGTTTGGCGTTGAACAGCACGGCCGCGGTCAGGTACCAGATGGAAACGTGCGCGGCAACGTTGATCTGCTGCGACGAGTGTCCCAGGCCCCACCACACCATGCGGTATAGTTGCGCGTCGATTTCCTTGAGTATTCCGACCGACCAGAGGAAGGTCGGGATCAGGATGCCGGCACCGGAAAGTATGGTGAAGGTGGCGATGATCGCCGCGGTCAGCGCACCGAAGGTCACCAGTGGCAGCGAGCCCTGGTAGGTCTTGTCCTTCTTCGCAACGACCAGCGTGCCGAAGAAGACGCAGGTGCCGAGCAGGGCGCCGACGGCGACCAGGATGATTCCCAGATAGAAGTGGGGGGCAGCCTGCATCGGCACGTAGGAGGTGAACATGACGCTCGATTCGCCCTGGAAAATGGCGATGTTGGTCATGATGCCGCCAACGACCATCAGCCAGAAACCAAGCCAGGCGATCTTCGGTGCGGCCAGCCGGCAGCGCAGCAGAGTCGATGAGGCGAAGTAGAGAACGGCCATTTCGAAGAACAGGATCCACAGGATCAGCATGTCGATGCCGTGCGCCGTGAGGATCAGGTAGAACTGGTCAGCCGGCAGCAGCTTGATCGCCGGCCAGCGGGTGAGGATGACCAGCAGGGCGGTGATGCCGCCGACCAGCAGCCAGAGGACGCCGGCGACGGCGTTCCAGCGCATCAGTTTCTCGGCCTGGTCCTCAAACTGCATTCCTGATATGGGACAGGTACGGTAGGTAGTTGCCATCTCTCTTTTTCCCCCTTATTTCACGTAAATACGGCCGAGCATCGAGTGGTGGCCGATGCCGCAGTATTCGTTGCAGACGATGGCGTAGGTGCCCTTCTTGGTCGGCGTCATCTTGACGACATGCTCATAGCCAGGGATCACCTGGATATTGATGTTCACCGGCTGCAGCGAGAAGCCGTGGTTGTAGTCCATCGACGACAGGTGGATCTTGTAGGTCTGACCCTCCTCCAGTTCGAGGATCGGATACCAGGCCCACAGGCGGGCGATCAGGTAGCCGTCGCCACCGGCCGGAACCTTGACCACCGGGATGTCCTGCTCGGTTTCGGTGCGGATGGTGTTCTCGGCGATGAACTTCTCGGCCTTGGCGGCGAACAGTTCGGGGGTGGTCTTGTACGCCTCGTTGGACAGGTTCTGCTTCCCGTAGATGTGCCAGTAGATCATCATCCCGAACATGATCATCCCCCAGACGAAGGCGATCGCGATCCACGCCCATTCGACCTTGTCGATGGGTTGCTTCCACCAGAGCCGATCTGACGGCGGCAGAATTGCACTCATATTTCTCTCTCCCTGATATGACTGACTGGCTTACTTGGCGACCGGCGTGTTCATGATGTCGATGATGCCCCACAGGATGTAGAGCAACCCGGGCGAGGCCACTCCGAGAAAAAGCAGCAGGAAGTGGTTGTCCAGCAGCTTCTGCATGAACGGGATGTCGTCATCTTTCTCGTCGACCATTGGTGAATCCTCCATCACTGATTGGCGCTCGTGGCGCTTGGCATTTGCCGATCACGGCGAATTTCTTGGGCTTTCGGGGCACAATTGCCGGAAGGATACGCGCAGTTGCCTCGCCTTTGATTTGATTCACGTCAAGAACGGGGAAAGACGGTGATGGTCGGAAAAGCCAGCAATCACGGGCATTGTGGCGCCATTGATGCGGCCGATCGTCGCAGCCCCCGCCGCGCTCAAGGAGCGTCTCATTGCGCCTATAATTCGCGCTTCGCCCTTTCTCTTCTGGCCGGGTTCCTGGAATGGACAAAGTCGCTCGTCGGCAAATCGCGCTCTGGCTGCTCACTTGCAGCGCCATGGTTTTTGCCATTCTGGTGGTCGGCGGGGTTACCCGTCTGACGCATTCCGGTCTGTCGATCGTCGAGTGGCAGCCGATCATCGGTGTCGTGCCGCCGCTCGATCAGGCCGAGTGGGATGCGACCTTCGACAAGTACAAGAAGACCCCGGAATATCTGAAGGTTAACCATCAGATGTCGCTCGACGAGTTCAAGGGGATCTTCTTCTGGGAGTACTGGCACCGCGTTCTGGGACGGCTGATCGGCGTCGTCTTCCTGCTGCCATTCCTCTATTTCTGGGTGCGGCGCAAAATCGACCGGCCGCTGCTGCCGCAGCTGCTGGGGATTTTCGTGCTCGGCGGGATGCAGGGGGCAATGGGCTGGTACATGGTCAAGAGCGGGCTGGTCGACGACCCGCGGGTCAGCCACTATCGGCTGACTGCGCATCTGTCGCTGGCCTTCCTGATCTTCATGGCGATGTTCTGGCTGGCACTCGGGTTGCTCGCCGAGCGTGCGCGGCCGAGCACCGATGCGGCGCTGAAGCGATTGCAGCGCATCGGCTTCTGGCTGGTGATCCTGGTCGCCTACATGGTCGTCAGTGGTGGTTTCGTCGCCGGCATTCGGGCCGGCAAGGCCTACAACAGCTTCCCGCTGATGAACGGCCACATCCTGCCGCCGGAAAGCTTCGTCATCGACCCGTGGTACCTCAACTTCTTCAACAACATGGCGCTGGTCCAGTTCGACCATCGGCTGGGAGCATGGCTGCTCGCCATCCTGCTGCCCTGGTTCTGGTGGAAGATCCGGGCGGCAGCTGTTTCCCCGACAGCGCGTCTGGCCGCGACATGGGTGGTGGTGGCGTTGTACGCGCAGATCGTGCTCGGGATTTCAACCCTGCTGCTGGCGGTTCCGGTCGGGCTGGGTGCCGCGCATCAGGGCGGCGCGATGATCGTTCTCGGTCTGCTGCTGTGGCTGAATCACGAGCTGCGGGTGGCGCGGGTGGCGGGCCTGGCCACTTGATCGCCAGCCCCGGTCTGCGGCTGCGGCAGGTTCGCAGGATGGCGCTGCTGCTGACCGCGCTGGCGCTGCTGGTGGTTTTGCTCAGCGCCTATCTTCGTCTCGATGGCGCCGGACTCGGTTGCGCCGATTGGCCCGCGTGCTACGGACAACTGCTCCGTGGCGAACCGCCAGCGCAAGCGTTCGGGTTGCCGCGGCTGCTGCATCGCGGCGCCGCTTCGGTCTTCTTTCTGCTGGTCTTTTACCTGCTCTGGTTGTGTCTGCGTCGTCCGTCGATCCGGCCGGCCGTGCGTCCGGCGACGCTGCTGGCCTTGCTGGTACTGGCGCTGGCAACGCTCGGTTTCTGGAGTTCAGACCCGCGGCTGGTGCTGGTGGGCTTCATGAACATCATCGGTGGCCTGGGTCTGGTGAGCTGTTCATGGCGAGTGGTGCTGGCCAGTGGGCCGGACTATCAGTTCGAACGGGCGCCGACCTTGGCGCTGCGTCTCGGCGCGGCGACGCTATCGCTGACAGTGGTCGTCGGCGCACTGATCGGCGCCGGTGCTGCAGCGCTGGCTTGTCCTACGCTTCCCGACTGTGGCGGCCAATGGTGGCCGGCTGCGGCTGGCTGGGCCGCGCTGCAGCCATTCGCGACGCTGGCTGATGTGCGGCCTGCCGGCGACGCCGGCGGGGTCACCCTGCATCTGCTGCACCGCTGGGGTGCGCTTGGGTCGTTTCTGCTGCTGGGCATCGCCGCGCTGCAGGCGCTCGCCGACGAGGCGACGCGCAAGTCGGCGGTGACCCTGCTGCTGCTATTGGCGGCCGCAGTCGCGCTGGGAGGCCTGACGGTGCGCAGTGGCTTCACTCTGTGGCTGGCGGTCGCCCACGGCGTCTGCGCAGCGGCGCTGCTGGCGACTATGAGCACGCTTCACCGACGCTGAGCACCAGTGGGCAGCGCCGCGGGGGCGCCGTCGGCGCTCAGTGCTGGTGCTCGCCTGCCGGTGTCGCGGCCAGGTCGCGCACTTCGGCCTTGATCTGGACAGCTTCGACCTTCTTGCCCGGAGTCTCGACCTGCAGCGTCAGGGCTACCGAATCGCCCCTCTTGAGCGGCTGCTTGAGGTTCAGCAGCATCACGTGGTAGCCCCCTGGTGCCAGCTGCACCGGCTTGCCGGCAGGCAGTTCCAGCCGTTCGACAGCGCGCATCTTCATGATCCCGCCGTCCATCTTCATTTCGTGGATCTCGCTGACGCCGGCGACCGGGCTGGCAGCGCCGACGAGTGTTGCGCCGGATTTGCTGGTGATTTCGAGGAAGGCGCCGGTAGCCTTCTGGCCGGTCACCGTTCCCCGTACCCACGCATCCTTGACCTCGACATCAGCGGCCAAGGCGGCCGTCGCAGAGACGCCGAGCAGAATGGCCATCGCCAGTTGGGTTCGCGTTGCCTTCAAGCTGCACTCCTCGGTTGTTCAGAGGGCCAGATTATAAACGGCGGGCTGTTGCAGCCGTGTGCGACAAGATGCCGCAGTTGGCCTGTCGAACAGCAGGAGCACCCTCAGGGCTTCTGGATCCAGATGCCTTGGCCATCCTCGATCCACCAGCCGGAATGAAACTGCGCCTTCCAGCGCTTGATCTGGGCCTGGCGGGTGGCCGGCTCGGCGCTCTGGCCGCCGTGGGCTTCGGCGATGGCGTAGATCAGCGAGTTGCGATCCGGGTTTTCCTGGTCGATCAGTTTCTCGGCGATCTGCCGTTGTGCCAGGTTGAGCCGGCTGCCATCACGCATCTTGATCATGCCGTCGTTACCGAGTCCGATGATGCCGACTTCGTAGAACCGGACCAGTCGCGAGGTCCGCTGCGCCAGCGAGTGCTTGACGATGATCACCGGTGGCGTGCCGATATCGAGATTGATCTCGTCGCCGGGTGCTGCGGCAAGGACCGGCAGGGAAAGGAAGAGCAGCAGCAATAGACGTCGCATGTGATGTGTCCTGAACAGTCATTCGCCGGCGAGCAGGCGTTTCACGTCGGCCGCCACGCTTGCCGGTAGCTCGCCGTGGCGGACCAGCAGCCTGATCCGCCCCTGCGGGTCGAAGACGTAGCTGCCGGTGGTGTGGTCCAGGGTGTAGCTGTCGGGTGTGCGGCCGGCCTGTTTCGCGTAGAACACCTTGAAGTCCTTGGCCACTGCCCTGGTTGCTGCCTCGTCGCCGCGCAGACCGAGGAAGCTGGGGTCGAAAGCGGTGACGTACTCGGAAAGCAGCTGCGCGGTGTCACGCTCCGGATCGAGCGTCACGAACAGCACCTGCACCCGGCTCGCCTGGTCGCCGAGACGAGACAGCACCTCGCGCATCGAAGACAGCGTGGTCGGACAGACGTCGGGACACTGGGTATAACCGAAGAACACGATGACCGCCTTGCCCTTGAAATCGGCCAGATGACGCAACTGCCCATGGTGGTCGGTCAAAGCGAAGTCCTTGCCCCAGTCGACTGCGGAAATGTCGGTCGACGTGAAAGCCGGCGGGGCAGGCGAACAGGCGGCAAGCAGCAGGGTGAGGCCAAGGATCAGGGTCGAGAGTATTTTCATGTCGTCAATTGCCCGCCGCGAAAGCCTGCTTCCGGCCTGGAGTAGGGAAGCGGGGGACGCGAGCTGGCATTCTCTTTCAATTCATCGATGATCTGCGATAGGCGTGTGCCGGTCAGCGGCGTCTTGCAGGTCGCGGCTGCTCGTCGTCGGCCGCGGTCGGCTTGTGGCACCGCACCGGGCATTGTCGGTGCAGGTGCCGGCTTGCCGCCTTGACACAAGTCAATCATTGTCCGCCATTCCGCGGCCACGGACCACGGATATTTCTCGACGACGCGCGGGTCGTCTCTCGCTACCGTCCAGTGGTCAGCATCAGCGATGCAGGTCTGACGCCTGTCGAGCAGCCAGGCGGATTCCTGCGGCGCCCGCCTTGGGGCGGGGATCAGCCTGAGCTTGCCGCGCCCGGGAGACGCTTTCCGTGCCGGCCCAGCAGGGCCAGCGCCTCGTTGGCGACCAGCGCGCCGAGGACCAGGGCGCCGCCGGTCAGCGTACTTGCCCCGGGAGTTTCGCCGGCGCCCAGCCACGCCCAGCTGACGCCGAAAACGACTTCGAGCAGGCCAAGCAGGGCGATTTCCGGCGCCGGCAGTTCGCGCGAGACGCGCACCAGCAGCAGACACGGTAGCGCCAGCTGAACGCTGCCGAGCATTGCAAGCAGGACCAGGTCGTGCGTCGATGCCTGGAAGGGGAGTGCGAACGGCAAGGTATACAGCGCTGACAGGACGGCGCCGATTAGCACCGCCGGCAACATATCCTGACGGGCGGCTTTGGCCGGGTCGGCCGGGCCATGGCCAACGTGCTGCAGCATCGTGAAGTTGAGCGCCGCGGCCAGCGGGACCGCCAGCGCAACCAGTGTGCCGGTCAGCGATAACCCGCTTCGAGCCTCCTGTCCGAACATCCAGGCAATTCCAAGACCGGCGGCCGCGATTGCCAGCCAGGTCCTGATCGGCAGCCGGTGGCGCAGGAAAATGCGCGCGAACAAGGCGGTGATCAATGGCCCGACGGCCATCGTCACCAGCACGTTGGCGACCGTGGTCAGGGTAATGGCGACCATGAAGGCGGTAAACATCACCGACCAGCAGACAGCCGAGAACCACACCGGCCATGGCGCGTGCAGGAGCGCGCGCCAGAGGCGCGGGCCACGGATCAGCGTCAGGGCGATGCTCAGCGTCACGGCGTTGAACAGGCTGCGCCAGAAAGTGACCTCGAAGCTGCCGGCCTGCTCCAGATGGCGGGAGACCACCCCGGCCATGCTCCACAGCAGCGTGATCAAGACCATCAGGGCGAGCGCTCGACGGTGCGACATTTCAGTGCTTCCTGCCGCCAAGGGCGATGCGGTGGGAGAAAAGGCAGCCATTGTGCAACATTTGCTGTCGCTTGAAGTCATTTCACGGCGATGCGGCGGCGAAGCTCTTCCTTCGTTCCGGCGTAGCGGTGCACGATCTGGCAAGCACCGTCTGTGCTCAGCGCCGAGTCGACCAGTTTCGACGCGCGTCAGGCACATTTCGGAAGCGTGCCGTGGGGACGTGCAATCTGCCGACGCCTGCGGGCATACGCCGGCGGTCAGCGGCGCCAAAGAAGTGCAGGGTCAAGTGCAATCTATCTGCCCTTGACCGCGCCGGACGCGATGGGCCATGACCCATCTCGTTATACACAACTCACTCAGCATAACTTGGCCGCCCGATGGGCCCTGGCAAATAGTTGACGGATTTTGTCTGGTATACCCCTTGCTTGCCCTTTCCCATTTTCATAGGGATCGGGCGATG
>NZ_JAPUVQ010000007.1:0-14806 GCF_029255145.1 Accumulibacter sp. | reverse complement strand
TCCTTGCACTCCTAGCGACGCTTGGTCTATGCCATACGAAAATTATGGCCTTCGAAATAAAGTGCTACTCGCAATTCCGGAATTCTACCTACATTCCCGGCCGGGATCAGGAAATCTGAATTTACGATCACCGATGCACTGGTCCGGGTCGAGCTGCTGGACGGCCGCACTGTGCAAACCATCGTCCGCCCTTCGCAGCCCTGGGTCGAGATCGCTGCCACGCAAACGTGGTGGGAGGTGACGGGCACCTACGCCGTCGAGGGCTTGCGGCACATCCTGTTCGGCGCCGATCACCTGTTGTTCGTGCTCGGCCTGCTGCTGATCGTCGGCAACCGCTGGATGCTGGTGAAGACGATCACTGCCTTCACCGTCGCCCATAGCATCACGCTGGCCATCGCCACGCTCGGTTACGCGCAGGTCCCGGCGTTGCCGCTCAATGCCGTCATCGCCTTGAGCATCCTCTTTCTCGGGCCGGAGATCGTCCGTGTCCGGCGCGGCGAGACGAGCTTCACGATCCGTCATCCCTGGGTAGTGGCGTTCGCCTTCGGGTTGCTGCACGGATTCGGCTTCGCCACCGCACTGACCAGTGCTGGCCTGCCGCGGCAGGACCTGCCGCTGGCACTGCTGTCCTTCAACGTCGGCGTCGAACTGGGGCAGCTCGCTTTCGTCGCCCTGGTGCTGGCGATCGAGCGCTCCTTCCGCGTCCTGGAAGTCCGCTGGCCGCGCTGGGTGGAGGCACTCCCCGGCTATCTCGTCGGGACGCTCGGTGCGTTCTGGACGATCCAGCGCGTGGCTTTGCTGATCGGAGCTTGGCGGTGAGGCAGCGACGCCAGCGCCTGTCGCCGCGAACGGTGGCGCTGCTGGCGACCGTGCCGGCGACCCTTTGGGCGCAGGCGGCGTTGGCGCACGTACAGCAGGGCGGGGCGGCCGGCTTGTTGGCTGGCTTGCAGCATCCGCTCTCGGGGCTGGACCACGTGCTGGCGATGGTCGCCGTCGGACTGTGGGGAGCGCAGCTCGGCGCGCCGGCGATCTGGGTGCTGCCGGTGGCGTTTCCACTGGTCATGGCGCTGGGCGGCGTGTCCGGATTTTTCGGCCTGCAACTTCCCGGTGTGGAAATCGGCATCGCCGCTTCGGCGATCGTGCTCGGAGCCGCGGTCGCTTTCGAAGTGCGGCCACCGCTGGTCATCGCGGCACTCGTCGTCGGCTGCTTCGCGATCTTCCACGGCCACGCGCACGGTACCGAGCTCCCGCCGGGCCAGAGCGCCTTGCTTTACAGCATGGGATTCGTGATCGCGACCGGATGTCTGCACGCGCTGGGCATCGGCATTGGCACTTTCCACCGCTGGAGCTGGGGGCGACGACTGCTGCGCAGCGCCGGAGCGGCGGTCACTGCGGGCGGCGCCTTCTTCATGTGGAAGGCGTTTTCATGAACGGCGTGATGGCGTTGCGAATGCGTGCGCGGATCCTCCTCTTCTGCGTCGTGGCATTCGCCTGCGGCCCTGCCGAGGCGCACCTGAACGCGACCGGCATGGGTCCGGTGTACGACGGCCTGCTGCATTTCATGAGCAGCCCCGAGGATCTGGCGGCCGCTCTGGCCCTGGCGCTGCTGGCCGGGCTGCGTGGTGCGGCCTACGGCCGCCGGGCGATGTTCACGCTGCCGGCGGCATGGTTGCTCGGCAGCTTCTGCGGCTTGTCCGCGGCAGCTGCCAGTGCCGGCATGCTGGCGTCGTCGCTCTGGCTGGTGCTGCTCGGTGGCCTGGTCGTCGTCGACGCGAAGCTGTCCTTGCGCTCGATGACCGCGCTCGCTGCCTTGCTCGGCCTCGTTCATGGATACCTGAATGGAACGGGAATGGGCTTCTCGGTGGTGGCGATTGTCGCCGCTCTCGGCCTCGCTGCTGCGGTGTTTGTTCTGGTCGTCCTGGTCGCCGCTCTGGTCGTCCAGTTGCGCGCACAATGGGCACGAATCGCCGTGCGCGTGGGAGGAAGCTGGATCGCCGCGAGCGGCCTGCTGATGCTCGGCTGGTCAATGCGCGGGGTCTAGAAGACTGCCGGAATACCCTGGCCGCCCGGCGCATCGATTGGCCGCAGCTGCCATTTGTGGCGCGCGCCGCGGACCCCTCAGCCGTCGATCAACGACCTTGCGGCGCCGCGTACGCGCCGGTTCCGGCCGCGCAGCAGGAAGCGGCCGGGATCGACGGCGTTGACCAGATCGTCGGCAAGCGGCGGCGTTTCGCCGGCGACCAGGCAGGCGAGAAGTTCGCCGGCGAGCGCCGACCAGACGATGCCGCGGGCGCCGAAACCGTTGATCACGTAGAGGCCCGCCAGCCGTGGCATTTCGGCAAGCGGCCGCGCCGGCCGGTCGGGGTCGACCGCCGTCGCGTCGGCGACCGCGCCAATCATCGGCAGGCGATCGGGCGACAGCGGCCGGAAGCCGACGCGCCCGGCCAGTTCGGCTGCGGCGATGTGGCTGCCGTAGCCGGGCAGAATGAAATCGAGCTTGGCGAGGTTTTCGGCGTGATCGGCGGCGCGCAGCGTGGCATCGCCGTCGCCGATGCTGAAGGTGGCACCGGTGCTGCGCAGGCCGTCGATCGCGGGGGTCACGTAGCCGAGGCGGCAGACGACGATTTGCGGTACCGACGCCGCATCGGCGACGAGATGCGAGACCTGGCCGCGGGCGGCACGCAACGGCAGATGCGCAGTCGCGGCAAAGTGCCGGCCGGCAGCGGCGTTGGCCAGGATCAGCACCGGCGCTTCGGCAATCAGCGCGCCGGCGCCGTCGTGCGCCCGCCAGAGGCCGGCATGGCGGTCGATCTGGGCGACCTGGCACGCGTAGCGCGGCGTGATTTGCGCCGCATGGCGCGCCAGGTTGGCGCGGCACAGTGAAGCGGGGTCGACCCAGCCGCCGCCGGGGAACCACCAGCCACCGTTGGCGACCGGCCAGCCGGCAAGTTCGCTCGCTTCGTCGCGTTCGACAAAGCGAAGCTCGCCGGGCGCGGGCTGTTGCCGCTCGACGACCCGCCGCTGGGTGGCTTCGTGGCTGTCGTCGCGGGCCAGGTGGAGGACGCCGGTCTGAGCCCAGCGCAGCGGCTGGCCGGCGGCGGTCAGCGCCGCGAAATGCCGGCGGGCGTGCTCGAAGCTCGCCCGCGTCAGTTGCGCCAGGCGGTTGTCGTCGAGCGAGGGAAGCGGCCGCAGGACACCGGCCAGATTGCCCGAAGCGCCCTGGCCGGGGGCGTCGGCAGCGTCGATCAGCGTGATCTTCCAGCCGCGCGCGGCCAGGCGTTCGGCGGCGCTGCTGCCGGCCAGGCCGGCACCGATGACGATCGCGCGACGGTTCATCGACCGGCCGGTCTGCGGCTTGGCTCGCTTACTCCGGCCGCATCTGCGGGAACAGGATCACGTCGCGGATGTTCGCCGAGTCGGTCAGCAGCATCACCAGCCGGTCGATGCCGATGCCGCAGCCGGCGGTCGGCGGCAGTCCGTACTCGAGCGCGCGGACGTAATCGGCGTCGTAGTACATCGCTTCCTCGTCGCCGGCGTCCTTCGCCCGGGCCTGTTCGAGGAAGCGCGCGGCCTGGTCTTCCGGGTCGTTCAACTCGGAGAAGCCGTTGGCGATCTCGCGGCCGGCGATGAACAGCTCGAAGCGCTCGGCGATCTCCGGGTTGCGGTCGCTGCGGCGCGCCAGAGGGCTGACCTCGGCCGGGTAGTCGATGATGAACGTCGGATCCCACAGTCCGGCCTCGGCGGTCTCCTCGAAGAGCAGCAATTGCAGCGTCCCGAGACCCGCTGCGGTGCTGACCACGACCTTCATCGCGGTCAGTTGGTCGCGCAGCCAGGTGGCGTCGCCGAGTTGCTCGACGTTGAACTCGGGATGTTCCTTGCGGATCGCTTCGATGATCGTCAGGCGGGCGAAGGGCCGGGCGAAGTCGAGCGTCCGGCCTTGATATTCGAAGACCTCACTACCCAGCGCTTCGCGCGCGCTGTGACGCAGCAGGCCTTCGGTGAAGTTCATCAGGCGGCGGTATTCCGAATACGCCTCGTAGAACTCCATCATCGTGAATTCTGGGTTGTGGCGCGGGCTGATGCCTTCGTTGCGGAAGTTGCGGTTGATCTCGAAGACTTTTTCGAGGCCGCCGACGACCAGGCGCTTGAGGTACAGCTCGGGCGCGATGCGCAGGAACAGCTCCATGTCCAGGGCATTGTGGTGGGTCTTGAAGGGTTTCGCCGACGCCCCGCCGGGGATCGGGTGCATCATCGGCGTCTCGACTTCGAGAAAGCCGTCATTGACCATGTAGCCGCGGATCGACTGCACGATCCGGCTGCGCACGGCGAAGGTGAGCCGCGACTGCTCGTTGGTGATCAGGTCGACGTAGCGCATGCGGTACTTCTGTTCCTGGTCGGTCAGCCCATGGAACTTTTCCGGCAGCGGCCGCAGCGACTTGGCGAGCAGCCGCACCTGCGAACATTCGACGGTCAGCTCGCCGGTACGGGTGCGAAACAGCGTCCCGACGGCGCCGACCATGTCGCCCATGTCCCAGCGCTTGAACGCCGCATAAGCTTCCTCGCCGATCTGGTCGCGGCTGACGTAGGCCTGGAGCCGCCCCGAAAGATCCTGCAGGGTGATGAACGAGGCCTTGCCCATCACGCGCTTGAGCATGATCCGGCCGGCAACGCGCACTTCGACCGGCGTCCCGGCGAGCTCTTCGCGGGTCTTTGCCTCGTACAGTGCATTGGTCTTGCCGGCGGTATTCTCGCGCGCGAAGTCGTTCGGATAGGCGCTGCCGGTCTGCCGCCATTCGGCGAGCTTGGCACGACGTTCGGCGATGATGTGGTTCTCGTCGTGTTGCGGCGCGGCGTTCTGATGGGTGTTGGTGTCAGGCATGATGAACGGCTGTCTCGCGATCACTTCTTGGGTGGGTTGGCCAGGGACTGCGTGTCGGTGGCCGCGCGCTCGATCAGGAAGTTGCTGATGGCCTTGGCCTTGCCGGCGTCGGTGGGCAGTCCGTACCAGCGCGAAAAAGCGGTTCGCGTGTCGCCGGGGGTGTCGCCCGCCGGCGGCAGGTAGAAAAACCCGCTGGCCAGTCCGCTGCCTGGGTCGAAGACGACATAGAGTATTTCGTCGAGGCAGCCCCTGGAACTGCAGGCCGAGGTCAGCAGGTAGCGGCTATTGTCGATGACGACCACCTCGGAGGCCTTGCCGGCGGCCAGCCGCTTGGTCCACGCCGGCAGATCGACTCCCTTGACGGCGCTGCGGTAGGCCCTGGCGAAGTCCGCTTTCGACTTGAGCAGCGCTTCGGGCTGCTGGCCGACATAGCTCTCCAGTGATGCGGCGACGGCCGGAGTGAGCGGGGCGGTGGCCAGCGCGGTGGCCAGGCAGATGCAGCGGGCGAGTTTTTTCACGGGTCATACTCCCTGTTTGAGGCTGGCTTCGATGAACTGGTCGAGGTCGCCGTCGAGGACGCCCTGGGTATTGCCGACCTCGACGTTGGTCCGCAGGTCCTTGATCCGTGACTGGTCGAGCACGTACGAGCGGATCTGGTGACCCCAGCCGATGTCGGACTTGGCGTCCTCGAGCTTCTGTTGCTCGGACTGGCGCTTGCGCATCTCGGCTTCGTATATGCGTGACTTCAGCATCGCCATCGCCTCGGCGCGGTTGCGGTGCTGCGAGCGGTCATTCTGGCACTGGACGACGATATTGGTCGGCAGGTGGGTGATCCGTACCGCCGAATCGGTCTTGTTGATGTGCTGCCCGCCGGCACCGGACGCCCGGTAGGTGTCGATACGCAGGTCGGAGGGGTTGATGTCGACTTCGAACGAGTCGTCGATTTCGGGGTAGGCGGTCACCGAGCAGAAGCTGGTGTGGCGGCGGGCATTCGAGTCGAACGGCGACTTGCGCACCAGGCGGTGGATGCCGGTCTCCGAACGCAGCATGCCATAGGCGTACTCGCCGGCGAGCTTGATGCTGGCGGTCTTGATGCCGGCGACCTCGCCCTCGGACTCTTCGAGCACTTCAACGGTGTAGCCCTTGCGTTCGCCGTAGCGCACGTACATGCGCAGCAGCATCGCCGCCCAGTCCTGCGCTTCGGTGCCGCCAGCGCCGGCCTGGATGTCGACGAAGCAGTTGAGCGGGTCGGCGGGGTTATTGAACATGCGCCGGAACTCGAGCCCGGCCACCTCATTCTCGATCGTGTCGAGATCGGCAGCAATGGCGTTCAGCGTCTCGTCATCGTCTTCGTCGCGCGCCATGGCGAACAGCTCGCCGGCGTCACGCAGGCCGTCGCCGACACGATCGAGCGTCAGGACGACGTTTTCGAGCGATCGCTTTTCGCGGCCAAGCGCCTGCGCGCGCTCGGCGTCGTCCCACACCTTCGGATCTTCAAGTTCGAGCGCGACCGCCTTTAACTGATCAGCTTTCTGATCGTAGTCAAAGATACCTCCGCAGTTCGGTGGCTCGTTGACCGAGGTCGTCGAGCCGGTTGTCGATGATGTTGAGTTGTTCGGCTTCCATGTCTTGTCTGTTCGCTTGAAGGAGGAACCGCACATTATATACGTGCGGCGCATCGAGGCGGGCGGCCAAACCCGCGCTCCTTTCAGGGCTGCGCGGCGAACTTGAATTCACAGGTTCTTGATCCGGCGGAGCTTCAAGGACATCCCGGAAGCGAAGTTCACCGCGTCTGGCCGCTGAACCGATAGCGACAACCCGGCACCGGCACCAGCTTCGCTTGTAGAGGGGGCCATTACAGGAATAAGATTCGACTCCTATCCCATCAAGATAACGATGGTGGCAGGGCAAGGATACTAACAACTCGCCCTCAACCGGCGCGGCTGGGGGAGAATGCCATCAATGCTTGAGAAACTTGAACGGTTGGCCAACGAGGTCGCGGCCCTCCACAGCAAGCTGATCCTTCTGGTGGGAACTCCGCATGCTGGCAAGACTGCATTGCTGCTCGCGTTTGGCAAGCGGGTAGCGACTGAACCGATGAATGTCGGTTCGGAGCTGGGTGGCCGTCTGGCGGCAATTCCGCAAAAACAGCGCCATCTGCAGACCAGCACCATCCTGCGCGAACTGGCTGATCAGCACGCCAGCGGCGATCTGCTGTTGATCGACAACATCGAGATCCTGTTCGACCGGACCCTCCAGCTCGACCCGCTTGAGCTGTTGAAACGGCACGCGCATGCGCGCCGCGTCGTGGCGGTCTGGCCGGGCGAGTTGCAGGGCGATACAAGAACAGGCCGGCTGACCTACGCCGACATGGGGCACCCGGAACGTCAGGACTACGGCCTTGCAGGCCTGGTCCCCTTCGCAATTCAGCCATAGGGAAGCGAGCAGGGCATGCGCTACGGCGATCTCATTCAATTCGAACCGATCGAATCGGTCATCCAACTGCTCGACGCCAATCGGCCGGACGAGGCGAGGAAGCTCGTCGCCACCTACGTCATGTCCGACGACATGGCCGAGCGGATCGCCAGGCAGATGATTCCGCAGATCTCCTTCGATGAGTCCGTCGACCACATGGGCGTGCTGGTGGTCGGCAACTACGGCACCGGCAAGTCGCACTTGATGTCGGTGCTGTCCCTGGTCGCCGAGGACGCGGCCTACCAGCCGATGATCCGCCACCCCAAGGTCGCCGAAGCGGCGGGAAAGATCGCCGGCAAGTTCAAGGTGCACCGCATCGAGATCTCCAGCCAGATGTCGCTGCGGGAGATCATCACCCAGGAGCTCGAGCTCTTCCTTGAGAAGAATGGAGTGAGCTACTCGTTCCCGGCGGCCAATAAGGTGGTCAACAACAAGGCCGCATTCGAAGAGATGATGGCCGCGTTCGCCGAGGCTCACCCCAACCACGGCGTGCTGCTGGTGGTCGACGAGTTTCTCGATTACCTGCGCTCGCGCAAGGATCACGACCTGGTGCTGGACCTGTCGTTCCTGCGCGAGATCGGTGAAGTCACCAAGCACCTGCGCTTCCGCTTCGTGGCCGGCGTGCAGGAAGCCATCTTCGACAGCAACCGTTTCCAGCATGTCGCCGACAGCCTGCGCCGTGTGAAGGACCGCTTCACCCAGGTGCTGCTGGCTCGGCAGGACGTCAGCTTTGTGGTCGCCGAGCGCCTGCTGAAGAAGACCGCTGACCAGCAGAACAAGATCCGGACCTACCTCACCAGGTTCGCCAAGTTCTACAGTTCGATGAACGAGCGCATGGACGAGTATGTGCGTCTGTTCCCGGTTCACCCCGAGTACATCGGCACCTTCGAGCGCTTGATCTTCACCGAGAAACGTGGTGCGCTGGTCACCTTGCGCGACCAGATTCAGGCCGTCCTGAATGACGAGGTTCCAAACGATCGTCCAGGATTGATCGGCTACGACAAGTTTTGGGAGACCGTGACCTCGAACTCGGTGCTGCGCTCCGACCCCAGCATCGGCCCCGTCCTGAAAGTGTCCGAGGTCCTGGCCGAGCGCGTGCTGAAGGCCTTCACCCGCCCGACATACAAGCCCATGGCGCAGCGCGTGATCGCCGGCCTGTCGGTGCATCGGCTGACCACGGGCGGCGACATCTACGTCCCGGTCGGACCGACCGCTGCCGAGCTGCGGGACACACTGTGCCTGTATCAGCCGGGCATTGAAGACCTGGGCGGTGACCCCGCCGACGATCTGCTCACCGCTGTGCAGACCACCCTGCGCGAGATCGTCAAGACGGTCAACGGCCAGTTCATCTCCAAGGCCCCGCTAGGAGACAAAACCGGCGAGCAGTACTACCTCGACCTCAAGAAGGATGTCGACTACGACGCGCAGATCGAAAAGCGTGCCGAGGCACTGTCGGATGACGCGCTCGACCGCGCCTACTACGGCGCCGTCAAGCAATTGATGGAACGTACCGACGAGAGCACCTACGTCACCGGCCATCAGATCTGGCAGTACCCGATCGAGTGGCAGGACCGTCGCGTCGATCGCAACGGTTACCTGTTCTTCGGCGCTCCGAACGATCGGCCTACCGCCCAGCCCGAGCGCGATTTCTACGTCTACTTCATCCAGCCCTTCGAGCCGCCGCGTTTCCGCGACGTGAACAAGTCGGATGAGGTGTTCATCCGGCTCAAGGGGCTGGACGAAGCCATCAAGCGCCATCTGGCGTATTACGCGGCGGCGCAGGACCTTGCCTCCACCGCCAGCGGCGGCGCCAAGGCCGTCTACCTGGACAAAGCCAAAGGCGCGCTGCGCGACATGAGCAAGTGGCTGCAGGAAAAGCAGATGACCGCCTTCGAAGTCACCTACCAGGGCAAGTCCAAAACCCTGCAGGATTGGGCCAAGGGCGTCTCCATCCGCGACAGGCTGCGCCTGGGGTCTGACGAGCGCGCCAACTTCCGCGACGTCGTCAACGTCGTCTCCGGCCTGGCGCTCAACCAGCAGTTTGCCGAAGTCTCGCCAGAGTACCCGACCTTTCCGGTGCTGGTAACCGAGTCCAACCGCAAGCCGCTGGTGGGCAATGCGTTGAAGGCGCTGGCCGGCGGCACCCGCACCAAGGACGCCAATGCCGTGCTCGACGCGTTGGAGATGCTGGACGGCGACCGCATCGAGCCAGGCCGTTCGCGTTACGCGCAGGAAGTGCTGAGCCGCCTGAAGGCCAAGGGGCATGGCCAGGTGCTGAACCGCAGCGAGCTGCTGAACGGACAAACCGACGTGGAGTACTTCCACCCGGTGAAATTCCGCCTGGAGCCCGACCTGCTGGTGGTCGTGCTGGGTGGCCTGGTCTACTCCGGCGACATCGTGCTGGCGATCACCGGCGACAGGATCGACTCCGGCAAGATCACGCTGCTGGCCGAACGCGGCCTCGAAGATCTCAAGCAGTTCAAGCATGTCGAGGCGCCGAAGGAGATCAACGTCGCCGTTCTGCGGTCGCTGTTCGAGCTGCTCGGCCTGTCGCCCGGCCTGGCGCAACTGGCCACGCAAGGCTCCGAGGAACCCGTCAAGCAGCTCCTCGAAGCCGTCTCCAGGCTGGTCGGCCGTGTCCTGACGGCGGGCACCGATCTGCAAGGCAGGCTCACGTTCTGGGGCAGGCCCCTGCTCACGGACGACGAAATCCGCGACTGGCGCAGCCGTCTGGAAGCGCTCAAGACCTTCACTGAGGGTCTGACGCCGTACAACACGGTTGGCAAGCTGAAAAACCTGCGCATCGGCTCCGACGACATCGACGCCCAGAAGAAGAACCTCGAAGTTCTGGCATCCGTTGAGAAGCTGCTGGCACTGGTGAGCGAGTTGGGCAGCACGGCGGCCTACCTGTCGCAAGCTGAAATGGTGCTGGCCAGCGATCACGCCTGGGTCAAGCAGGCGCAGAGCACCCGCAAGGACATCCTCGACAAGCTCGCGCTGGACCGCAACGCCCAGCATGCAGCCGAGTACCGGCAGACGCTCGCCCAGCTCAAGAAGGGCTACCTCAACGCCTACATCGCCCAGCACAGCAAGGCCCGCCTGAGCGTGGCCGAGGACAAGACCAAGTCTGCCTTGCGCAAGGACTCGCGTCTGGTCGCCATGCGGGCCCTGGCTGGTATCGCTCTGATGCCCACCAGCCAGCTCACCACCTTCGACGACAAGCTCGACAAGCTCAAGAGTTGCGCGTCATTGGTGGAGTCGGAGCTGGCTGCCAGCCCCTACTGCCCACACTGCAGCTTCCGCCCTGCCAACGAGCAAGGCGACTTCCTGCCGGCCGCCAACGTGCTCAAGCAATTGGATGAGGAGCTGGACCGGCTGCTCGACGGCTGGCAGCAGACGCTGCTCGACAACCTGGACGACCCGATCATTCAGGCCAATCTCGACCTGCTGAAAGCGTCCGCCCGTGAGCTGATCAAAAAGTTCGTCACGTCGAAAAAGCTGGCCGACCCCGTGACCCCGGACTTTGTCAGCGCCGTGCAAGAGGCGCTGTCGGGACTGGAAAAGATCGGCGTCAGTGGCGACGACATCAGGAAAGCCCTGCTGCAAGGCGGTTCGCCGGCCACGCCGGACGACCTCCGCAAACGATTCGAAGCCTTCCTGAATGACCGCTGCAAGGGCAAGGACGCCAGCAAGCTGCGGTTCGTCGTGGAGTAACAATGACCCCGGCTGAACTCGACACCGTTCTTGCCCGTGGCGAAGACAGCCGCCACCAGTTCAAGCGCGACTTCACCAATGCCGATTCCCTGGCCGCTGAACTGGCTGCACTCGCCAATGGCGGTGGTGGACAAATCCTGATCGGTGTCGCCGATGATGGTCAGCCGGTCGGCCTGACCCAGCAGGATATCGGTCGTCTCAACCAACTGCTGTCCAATGCGGCCAGTCAGCACGTCCGTCCACCACTGAGCCCGACCAGTCAGAACATCCAGACCGACCAAGGGCTGGTCCTGGTGGTGAATGTTGCGCTGGGCCTGAACAAGCCCTATATGGACTTGCAGGGGCGCGTCTGGGTCAAGAACGGTGCCGACAAACGCCACGTCACCGCTCGCGAGGAAATGCAGCGCATGTTCCAGGCATCCGGCTTGCTGCAAGCCGACCAGGTGCCGGTGAGCGACGCCAGCTGGGCCGATATCGACGAACGCGCCTTTACCCGTTACTTCGAACGGCGCTACAAGCAAAGCCCGGAACAAACCGGCCTGGCACTGCCGGCCCTATTTGAAAACCTCAAGCTGGCCACCGACGGTGTGCCCAACCTGGCCGGCATGCTGCTGTTCGGCAAAAACCCCGAAAGGCATCTGCACGTTTGCATGGTTGCCGCTGTCTGCTTTCCCGGCACCAGGCTGTCGGACAGCCGCTACCTCGACAGCGAAAACATTCAAGGCTCCCTGGAGGAGCAGTTTCAGAGCGGCATGGGCTTCATCAAGCGCAATCTGCACCATGTACAGGGCAACCAGGGCTTCAACAGCTTAGGGCTGCTCGAAGTACCCGAAGAAGCCTTTATCGAACTGTTGGTCAACGCGCTGGTACATCGGGATTTTTTTACCAATGCCACCATCCGCCTGTTCATCTTTGTCGACCGCGTTGAAATCATCAGCCCCGGCCCGTTGCCCGACAGCCTGACGCATGAACAAATCCTGACCGGCCGATCGAACCGTCGCAACAAGGTGCTGGCCGAACACGCCGCCCACATCCTGCCCTATCGCGGTCTGGGCACCGGCATCCCGCGGGCTTTGGGCGCGTGGCCCAGGATTGACTTGATTGACGAACGTGACGGCAATCAATTCAAGGCGGTGCTGTGGCGGCCCCGGAGTGAACAAGTCACTGAACAAGTCGAACGCAAGCCGGCAGCGAAAAATGGACAAGTGACTGAACAAGTCACCGGGCAAGTTGGGACTGAGTCGGGACCAAGTCGGGACCAAGTCGGGACCAGGTTCCAATTGACGCAGGAGCACCGAGCGCTGCTGGCCAAGATAGACGGCGAGCATGCCATTACAGAACTGATGGCGTGGGCCAACCGCAGCAACCGAACCAAGTTCCGTAACCAGTTGCTCACACCCTTGCTGACGCAAGGTTTGATGGAGATGACCATCCCGGACAAACCGAACAGCAGCAAGCAGCGCTATCGGCTGACACCCTCTGGCCAACAGATCGTTCAGCCGGCGAAAAGGGATAGCTAATAATGGGCAAAGCAAGCGGATACGTTGCCCTTCTTTCCAAAGATCGGATGACTTTATTCATCGCGTGTGTCGAGGAAGAGCAGCGCTTTGCTGAGCCAGTTCCTGACTTTCAGCACAGCCGCAATGCGCCCTTGGTTTGTTTCCTGGTGATCGGGAGGAAGGTTACGCATATCGCGTTGGGTGGACGTGGTATTGCTGCTGGTACCGGTTTGAGAAGGCTGAATTTTGACAAGTCTGAGAAGCTGCCGTCCCCGCTGCCTATTGCGCAGATTCTCAAGCTGCTACCCCAACGGAACAAGGCGTCGGTTGAAAAGCGCTTCGCGTCTGGCGGACTTCTAACCGAGAAGGGTTTCGCAGCAGTCGTCGAAGCTGTGCGACAACTTGCGCCGCAATCGAGCGCCATCCTTGACAGGTACAGCAGCCAACGGGTGGCCCGCTTAGGCCGATTGTCCTCGAAAGCGTGCGACAACCTCGCGTACCAAAAAGAGGCTGTTCTGACGGCGCTTGCGATTGCGGACATGGGCCGTAATCCAGTTCAAGAATGGGCACCACCTGATGGGACGCTAGTTTCATTCTTGGATGGTTTGCCGAACGCGCGACTACGGGAGGACCCAATGGTGGTGCATGACCTGATGCATTTGCCCGGGTTCGATATCCTTAAGGCCATGCCCTATAACGCCGCTGTTTTCGAGTCTGACTCTGAGCGTTTGACGGTGATCCTCGCCAACCGACTACCACTTGAAGAGCAGACAGGCACCGATCTCATCTATTACAACGAGACCTTCCAAAGTTTCGTTATGGTTCAGTACAAAGCCATGGAGCGCGAGGATGATGACAAAGGCAACATGACTGCCGGTTTTCGTCTACCCAACCATCAACTGGCAGAGGAAATAACCAGGATGGACGCGCTGTTGGCCGAACTGAAAGCCTGTGAAGTAAATACAGCACATGACGGCTTTCGACTGACGGACAACCCCTTCTTCCTCAAGCTTTGCCCACGGCTTGTATTCAACCCTGACAACATTGGCCTAGTCCCTGGCATGTATTTGCCTCTGAACTATTGGAAGTTGATTGAGCAGCACCCAGGCATCAAAGGCCCGCGTGGCGGCCGACGAGTGACCTACGAGAACGTAGGACGGCATTTCGACAACTCCGCATTTACCACAGTGGTTGCCAAGGCATGGGTGGGCACAACACCCAGCCAGTCTTCTGTGCTGGCCAGTGCCATACGCCAAACCCTTCAAACCGGGAAGGCTGTGGCCATCGCGGTAAAACCGAAAAAAACAGGACAACGATTCAACCGTGGGCCCAGTTGATCTCAGCGAGATAAGACCCGATGAATGATTTTTTCCATAACCAGAAGGCTGAATCAGGCCATGTCGAATGCCTCGGCCAGACATTTCCGAACGAGCAGGCCCGGCGCGAACACTTCCTGAAACTGTTGTCCGAGAAGCTAAAAGATCCGGCGTTTCGCACGACGGAAGGATTCCCCCATGGCACCGACGAAGCCATCCTGGCGATGTCCGACCCGCCGTACTACACGGCCTGCCCGAACCCGTTCCTCGAAGAGTTCGTTCGCCGCTACGGCAAGCCCCACGACCCGAGCGTGAAGTACAGCCGCGAGCCGCAGACGATCGACGTGTCGGTAGGGAAGACGGACCCGCTCTACAAGGCGCACTCGTACCACACCAAGGTGCCGCATCTGGCCATCGTGCCGTCGATCCTGCACTACACCGACCCGGGCGACCTCGTGCTCGACGGTTTCGCCGGCTCGGGTATGACCGGCGTCGCAGCGCAGTGGTGCGGATCGGCCCCGGCCGCCTACCGGCATGAACTGGAGACCGAGTGGAAGAAGCAAGGCAAGGCTGCCCCCAGGTGGGGGGCGCGGCGCGTCATCCTCAACGACCTGTCGCCTGCTGCAACGTTCATCGCGGCGAACTACAACCTGCCTTTTGACGTGGAGGCTTTTGCCAAGGCGGGGAAGGAACTTCTCAAGGAGGTCGAGCAGGAAGTTGGCTGGATGTATGAGACGACCCATACGGACGGCAAGACCAAGGGCAGGATCGAGTACTCCGTTTGGAGCCAGATATATACCCAATGCTCTCAACGTAACGCGCCATTGGCATAAATTGATCGGCGGACCCAGAAACCGGTTGCGCGTCAGGCGAGCACAAGGCAAAGTATGTATCCCCTTGATACGGATGTAAAATTTTATATG
>NZ_JAPUVQ010000006.1:0-58000 GCF_029255145.1 Accumulibacter sp. | reverse complement strand
CGCTTCTTCCTGAATCTCAAGATGGAGCGCGTCTGGCCGAACAACTATGCCAACCATCCCGAGGCCACTCGCGATGTGACCGACTACATCGTCGGCTTCTACAACAGCACCCGCCTGCACTCGATACTCGGTTACCTGCCGCCGAATGTCTATGAACATCAAATGGCAGAAAAACAACCTATCCCGGTGTCCGAAATTACTTGACCACTACAGAAATCCCTCTGGTGGACAATCATCGCGAACACCTGGTCGAGGTGGTCTTGCGCACCGGGTAAGGTCGTGCTCCAGGCCTTGCACGTCTGGGGATTAGGCAGGCACCTGCCCGACGTGTGGCGCAGAAAAGTCTGGTGACTGCGCTTGTCGGGCCAGGGCTCGTACGCCTTGCACGCAGCCATGGCGGAGAGGACATGCACCAGGTCGGGATGATCGACGCGCCCCTTGGGCGGCCGCAACCGCTTGCCCGCCCGCACGAATCCGCTCGCACAGTGGTCCGGCAACACGATGGTGGTCAAGGACCCGAATAGGCTTGGCGTGAAGAACGCTGGTCATCCCCGCAAGCCGTTCGCGATATCGATCCGCCAACATTTCAGTCATGGCCGCCTCCGACCACTCGTTTTCGCTACGACCACACCTTGTAAGCTGTTTGGTTCCGGCTCCGCCGCTTTGCTTGAAGGACGCGTTGCGCTGCGCTGGGGACGGGAGGGGACCAGGCGGCACCTCGGCAATGCACCGCTCAATGGTGTTCGTCACCGGCCGTCAGATGCGCCTTGATCAGGTGCTGCAGGACGGCCATCAGCGCTGCGCTGGTAATCCCGAACATCAGCACCCCGTTGGCTGCCTCCAGGGGGCCCAGCAGCTTCCACTGCTGGCTCATTACGACGTCGCCATAACCCAGCGAGGTGAAATTCACCGCCGAATGGTAGACCGCCTGGTAGAACTCATCGAACTCTCCCAGACCGACGAAGATGGCTCCCCAGACCGCCATCTGCGTGAAGTTGCCGGCCATCATGATGATCATCACCACCAGCAGCGGCCGGACTCCAGCCAGAATCCCCTGCCTGGACAGTCGGCGAGCAGACTGCCGCATATAGTACCGAACGCTCCAGAAGGTCACCGATGCCTGAAGAACCAGGCAAAGCAACATCGTCGGCAACCCGACTGCCAGATTCATGAAGGTCATGCCCCCTCCGAGTTCAGCTGCGTTCGAAAAACAAGGCTCGCGGTCGCGAGGCGCGCCAACGTTCCAGCACCCAGACTGTTGCCCAGGCGTACAGAGATACGCCTACGTACAGCACGACACGGACCGCGGAAGCTTGCACGACGTCCTTGCCGCTGGCGCTGTCTTCGATCGCCGGCCCGAGCAGGACCAACAGGGTCACCAGGGCATTGCTCCAGAACGATGGCGGGAAGGCACTGGCCTTGAGGCCAAAGATCCGTGCTCCGCTCCACAGGGCGGCGCCGCTCATCCACAGCATCAACATCCACAGATTCGGCCACAGCGACAGGCCGAACCAGACCAGCAACGCCATCCACGCCCCCATCAAGGTCGACCCGACCAATTCGCGCCCTGCTGAACGTGCTTTCGCGGAACCTGCCTGCTGACCCAGCGCCACCGTCTTCATGATCGCTGCCAGGTAAGACGACGGGTCGCTCAAGGCCAGCACGAACACCGGCACGACGATCACCGTCGCCCGCAGAGCGATCCAGCCGGCCGTCTCGCGGCTGATCGTCGGCGGCCCCTGCCGCTCGCCAAGCGGCGCCGGCGGGTCGGGAAAGAAGGCGTGCGAAACGCCGCTGACCACGATCCCCAACAGAACTCCCACGCTCACCGCGACGCTGAGCACCGAGACCAGCGCCTGATCCGCCACTCCAGCCACCGGGATCAGGGTGAAGGAAACCACCAGGATCAGGGTCAAGGGGTTGGCGGTGCGGATGCCGAAGAAGAACAGTCCGTAAAGCGCCGCACCGGTCAGGAGCACGCCACTCAGCGCGTAATGCTCCAGCAGGGGCACCATCACCACGCCGGCAAGCACCAGCACGGCGAGCAGCAGAGCGATCGCCGCGCCCTTGAACATCGGGATTGGGGGCCCGGGCTTGCACAGCACCATCACCGCCAGCAGACAGGCCACGAAGGGCATCGGCAATGCCAGACCGTAGGCGACCAGAACCGCCAGAGCCAGTCCGATCGCCAGCCGCAACACCGCCTTGTCGGCCTGCTCCATCCCTGGCGACTCAGTAGAGGTACGAAAGAAGGCTCATCAACCGGATGTAGGCGGCGCCGAGTGCATTCATCAGCGGATTTTCACCGGTATAGACGAGCACGCCAGCCTGCCCACCCACCCGGACCTTAGGCAGGCGCTCCAGTTCCGAGGCGTCGAACTCGACCGCCACCGGAAAGCGCTGTGCCTGGCGCAGCCAGTCGCGGCTGTTCTGGATCGTCGGCAGCGTCCCCGGCTGTGCCGGCTGGCCCGAGCTGACGCCGCTGCCGACGCTGCGCACCCGGCCCTGCAGCACTTCGCCCGGCATGAAGTCGAGGACGATCGCCACCGCATCGCCGCGCTCGACGTGGCCGAGGTTGTTCTCGGTCATCTCGGCGCTGATCCACAGGTCGTGCATGGCGATCAGGGTCATCGCCGGCGCGCCCGCCTGGGCGAAATAGCCGACGTCGGTACGCAGGTCGGTCACCCGACCATTGGCCGGGGCAAGCACCCGGGTCCGCAGCAGGTCGAGTTCGGCCTTCTCGATTGCCGCGCGCGCGCTGCGCAGCTGCGCGTTGTCGTCACCGCTTTCGCCCGCGGCTTCCTGCGCCCGGGTCAGCTCGGCCTCGGCGGCCTTTTCCTGACTGCGCGCCTGCACCCTGGTCGCCTGCGCACCCTCCAGGCGGCGCACCGAGATCGCGCCCGGGTCTTCCGCATACAGATGCTCCTGCCTCGTCGCATCGGTGTCGGCCTTGCGATGATTGGCCTGCGCCGCCTGCAACGACGCCCGCGCCGCCGCTACCGCCGCCACCGCCGCATTGACCGAACGGCGCACCGACTCGTAGTCCGAGCGCGCCCGTTGCAGCGCGATCTGGTACTGGCCCGGATCGATGTCGAACAGCGGCGTCCCGCGCTGCACGTCTTCGTTGTTACGCACATGCACCTTCAGCACCTTGCCCGCCACCTCGGCGGCGACCGGCACGACAAAGGCCTGCACCCTGGCCTGCGAGGTGTAGGGGGTCAGGCGATCGGCGGCAAAGTACCAGAGCAGACTGCCAACGATCAAGGTCAGGACCACGATCGACCCGATCCGCGTTCCTTTGCCTGGCATCACGGTCGACTGCTCGGGCACGACAGAAGCTGGCGCCTCGTCCGGCTGTACGGCTTCCTGGCTCATGGCGCTCCCGTTGTGGCTTCATCCAGTTGTCGATAACGTTCCGGCGGCGGCAGCGGCTCCAGCAGCATTTCCTTCCAGGCACTGCGCTCGCCCATCGTTTCGCGCGTGTCGGCGTCGAGCACCGGACGGCCGCGCCCCTGTTGCCAGCCGCCACCCATCGCCTTGTAGAGAGCGATCAGGCTCTGCGTCACGTCGCCGAGATTGCTGACGCGGCGCTCCTGTTGGCTGAACAGCGTTCGCTGCGAGTCGAGCACCCGCTGGAAGTCGGTCAAGCCTTCCCGGTACTGGGTGTTGGCGATCTCCAGCGAGCGCCGCGCCGCCTGCACCGCTTGCGTCAACAGCGGCGTCTGCGCCCTGCTGCTGGCAAAGCCGACCGCCGCGTCATCGACCTCGCGGGCCGCCTGCAAGACCACCCCCTGATACTGCTCGAAGAGCTGCTGGAAGCGCGCATCCTGCACCAGCACCTGGTTGGTCAGCCGGCCATGGTCGAAAACGTTCCACACCAGACTGGGCCCGACAACCCAGTCGAGCCTGGTGGTCGACCCCGCCAGCGAGGTGGACGACAGGCCCAGCGACCCCAGCAAGGAGATCGATGGATAGAGATCGGCCTGGCTGACGCCGATCAGCGCCGACTGAGCGGCGAGTTGCATTTCCGCCGCCCTGACGTCCGGGCGACGGCGCAGCAAACTGGCGGGGAGGTCGACGATCACCGCCAGATCGGCCTGCGGGATCTGGTCCCTGCCGCCGGCCATTTCGGGCAGCGGCCCAGGGGCCCTGGCCAGCAACACGCTCAAGGCGTTCCGGGTCTGCCGCAGAGCGCCGTCGAGCTGGGGAATGGTCGCCAGGGTGCCGAGGTACTGGCTGCGCGCCTGCTGCACATCGAGTTCGGTGTCATTGCCGCTCTTGAAAAGCCGCTCGGTGATTTCCAGGCTGCGCTGCTGTATGGCGGCGTTCTCGTGGGCGATCAGCAGGCGCAACTCAAGGGTGCGGATCGAAGAGTACAGCGTGGCGACCTGCGCGGCCATCAACACCTGCAGCTGATCGTATTGCGCGATACTGGCGAAATAGCCGGCATCTGCCGCTTCGATGCTGCGCCGGAACTTGCCCCAGAAGTCGAGCTCCCAGCCGATACCGAGTCCGGCCCCATAGCTCGTGAACGTGCTATCCGGCCCCCCGTCTTGTCGCTGACCAACGCGCAAGGCTTCGCCCGTAAGCTGCTGAAGCTGCGGGTAGAGCGTGCTACCGGCAATCGCCAACTTGGCGCGCGCCTCCAGAATGCGCATCCCGGCGGTCCGCACGTCGGGGTTCAGGCGTTGCGCTTCGGCGATCAGGCGGTCGAGCACCGGATCGTTGAATGAGCGCCACCACTCGTCGTTCGCTGCCTGCGACTGTTCACTTTCGCGCTGCTCTGCGGCCAGCGAGGCGAGCGACCCGCCTGACCAGTCCGCCAGCCAGGAAGGCGTTGCCGGCCGCTTGAAGTCGGGGCCCACCGTGGTACAGGCGCCGAGCAGGAGCAGCCCGGCCAGGGCAGGCGCGACTGTTCGACTCACCGACACCCCTGCGTGGCCTCAGGCAGCGGGTGGCGCATCGTCTTGAGCCGGCTCCGGCCCCAAACGGTCACCGGCGGCGACCCCAGCCGACCCTTCGCCGACGGCGACGCCACCCAATTGGTCGCTGGCTGCGACCCAGCCCATGAAGATCTGGTAGCCCAGCGCCAGCAGGGTCGCGCCAACAAACATTCCCAGGATGCCGGTGGCGGCCATGCCGCCGAGTGCGCCGAGCAGCACCACCGGCATCGGCGCATCGACCCCGCGACCGAGCATCAGCGGTTTCAGGACGTTGTCGGCCATTCCGGCGACGACCAACAAGGCACTGTAGCTCGCTGCGGCGACCGTGCCGTAGTCGCCCACCGTCCACATATAGGCAATCGCCGGCAGGGTCACCAGCAGCGCGGGAACTTGCGCGATGCCCAGCAACAGCATGACCAGAGACAACACCCCGGCCCACGGGATACCGGCGACCAGCAAGGCCAGACCGACGATGATCGCCTGGATGAAGGCCACCCCGATAACCCCCATGGCGACGGCACGAACCGTCGAGGTCGAGAGATTGGTGAATTCCTCACCGCGCAGCGGGCCGGCAATACGGCAGAAAATGGCCCGGGCACTGCGCGCCCCCGATTCGCCGAAGGCCATGATCACGCCGGCGATGATGAACGAGAACAGGAACTGCAGCAGTTCGCCGCCGATGTTGGCGACCATCGCCAAGGCCTGTTTGGCCAAGGTGCCGATCTTGGGCTGCAGGGTCTGGATCAGTGCCGGCAGATCGCTGTGCGCCAACGACCAGATTGCATCGAGCCTCTTGCCGACCACCGGCCAGTCGGCCACGGTCGCGGGAGGCGCCGGCACCTGAAAGGTATTGCTCTTCATGCTGGCAATCAGGTCGTGGATCGAATCGCCCATTGAGCTCGCCAGCAGGGTGGTCGGCACGACGATCACGGCGATTCCGGCCAGGACCAACAGCGTAGCCGCCCGGCCCTGCCTGCCACCCAGGCGGCTGGCCAACTTTTGCTGGAGCGGATAGAGGGTGATCGCCAGGATCAGCGCCCACATCATCAAGCCCAGGAAAGGCGAGAAAATCCGGTAGCACAACATCACCAGGGCTAGAATCAGGCCGGCCCGGATGAAAACGTCCAGCAGCTTGTCGGCCAAGCGCTTCTCAAGCTGACCGTCTGGCTGATATGGCCTGTTCATGATACGGCTCCCTTCCCCAAGTGTCCGCATCCGCCGGATGCGCGTGATTCGACTTCAAGCCACTGCTTCGGCGCCCGCCCGCATGGCTCTCATTCCCCCCGGCAGCGCTGGATAACAGCCATGTCAGCCACTCTCGTCATGATAACGGCCACGCTGCCGATGGTCGCGCGCGGCACCCCTCAGCTGGCGACCGGCAGCGTGACACGAAATCGCGCGCCCTTGCCGGCTTCGCTTTCCGCCCGGATGGACCCACCCATCCGGTCGAGCGCCTTGCGCGCGATCGCCAGCCCGATCCCCGTCCCGGGGTAATCCTCGGCACGCTGGAGCCGCTGGAAGATATCGAAGATGCGGTTATGGAAACGCATGTCGAAGCCGATGCCATTGTCGGCGATCTCGATCTCCACCGCGTTGCCGTTCCGCGTGCAGCTGATCCGGATCACTGCCGGCCTGGCATCGAGCGAGAACTTGATCGCGTTATCGAGCAGATTGCGCAACACCAGGCGCAGCCCGTCGGGGTCGGCCCGTGGCGCCAGACCCGGCGGGTCGACGCGGATCTGAAGCTGCACCGCTTCGGGGTCGTCGTGGCGCTCGCCGCTCACCTCGTCGAGCAGCGCCACCAGCTGGACCGGCCGGGTCTGCAGGGACTGGCGCTCGATCCGCGAATACGCCAGCAGGTCGGCAATCAGCTGGTTCATCTGTTCGACGCCGCGACGCACATTGTTCAGAAACTGCCGGCCTTCGTCGTTCAACTGGTCGGCGTGGTCCTCAAGCAGGAGCTGGCTATAGCCATCGATGCCGCGCAGCGGCGCCTTGAGGTCGTGCGAAACGGAGTAACTGAAGGTCTCCAGTTCCTTGAGCGCGCGGGAAAGTTCAGCCGTCCGCTCGGCCACCCGGCGCTCCAGCTCGACGTTGAGCTCGCGGACCCTGCGCTCGGCGCGCCGGATCTCGGTGAGATCATGGGTGATCCCGAGAATCTCGCGCACCGTTCCATCTTCCTGCGGCAGAGGAACGCAGACAATGCTCAGACTGCGTGGCTCGCGATCCCCGAGCCGCAGTTCGACGTCCACCCGCTGGTTGGTCCCGGATGCGAGACACGCCTCGAGCGCCGGCAGCCAGGCGCCGCACACCTCGGCAGGCCAGACCTGGTCGTCGCGGCAACCGACGAACTCCCCGGGAAGGCGCCCGGTAATCGCGGTCGTCGCATTATTGATGTACTGGATGCGCAAGGCGCGATCGTACAGGACGACGGCGTCGGGAATATTGTCCAGCGCGCGCTGCAGTCGCTGCTGCGCCTCGCGCAGGGCTTCGGTGACCTGCCGTTGCTCGGTGACGTCCTGGATCGTCCCGCTCAGCCGGACCACTTTCCCGTGCACGTCCCGGATCGCCCGAACGCCGCCGACGAAGTACGCCAGCGGCCCGCGCTCCGGATGACGACGAAGCAGCACGCGTTCCGGTGCGCCACCCGCGGTCGCCTCCGCCAGCATTGCCAGCACCGCGGCGCGGTCGTCGGGGTGCACCCACTCGATCGCGCGCTCGGCGTTTGGCGGGGCCTGGGCGGGATCGAAACCCGTCAAGCGAAACATTTCGGCCGACCACTCGCAGACGCCGCTTGCCAGATCGATCTCCCAACTGCCGAGCAGCGCGATCGCCTGCGCCTCGTTGAGCCGCGCCTCGCGCTCGCGCAAGGTGGCCTCGGTCCGCTCGCGCTCGCTGATGTCGCGGGCAATGCCGAACACGCCCTCGACCCGGTCGCCGATCAGCAGTGGCCCCTTGGTCGTCTGGTAGATGAATTCGCCGGCCGCGCCGATTACCGGCTCGTCGTACACTTGGGTCCTGCGGCTGGCCATCGTCCGCGCGTCATCGCGCCGAAAGCGTTCGGCCAACTGTTGCGGGAAGAGATCGAAGTCGGTCCGCCCGATGATCTGCGCCAGCGGCCGCTGCAGCAGCGCCGCCAGCGCCGAATTGGCGACCAGGTAGTGGCCGGATCTGTCCTTGACGAAGATCGAGTCCGACGCTCCTTCGACCAGCGCGTGCAGCATCACCTGCAGGCGCAGCAATTCGGACTCACGGGCCTTGCGCTCGGTCACATCCTGCACCGTACCGAACAAGCGGGTCGCCCGGCCGTCCGGTGCATGCTCGGCCCTCGGCCAGACCGCGACGTGGCGCTCGACGCCGTCCGGCCGCAGAATGCGATATTCGATTCCCGCGACCTCCTCGTCCGGGCGGCTGTCGAGCAGCTTCTTCAGGAAGCGCGCGTACGTCTCGCGGTCGTCCGGATGCACACGCGCTTCAGCACCACCCAGGGAGACTCGCTGGCCGGCTGGCAAGCCGAAGATCCGGTACACCTGGTCCGACCAGCTGAGCTGGTCCTGGTCGACCACGTACTGCCAGTTGCCGACGTGCGAAATAGCTTCGGCAACGCGCAACCGTGTCTCGCTGGCCCGCAGACCCCGCTGTCGCCGGACCACTTCCTGCGCCAGCTGTCGGTTCCACAGCAGCAGCAAACCCGAGGCCAGCACCACCACCGCGGCCGCACCGCCAGCCCACTTGAACACCGTGGCCTGCGGCAAGCCAGGCGACGGCACGTGCAGCCATTTGCTCAGCATCAGCGAACGTTCCGCGGGCGCAACGGTGCCGAGGGTGCGATCGAGGATTGCCGCCAGCTCGGGCCAGTCGGCACGCACGCCGAAGCGCAGGGGCGTCTCCATGCCGGCCAGCGGCGGATTGGCATGGACCTTCGGCAAGCCGAGCGACTCGAGAACGCCGAACGCACTGGCCGCGTCGGCGACGACCAGGTCGACCCGCCGCTGATCAAGCGCCAGCAGCGCTGCGGCGACCGAGGGATACGGCACGATCCTCAGCGTCGTCTCGGCGCCGAGCCGCGCCTGCGCGACACCACCGGCAAGCACTCCGACACTGCGGCCGGCAAGCTCGGCCGGCTCACCGCCAAGCGACACGCCGGCCAGCGCGAAAACCATCAGCGACGCCCGATGAAAGGGCGTCGTCAAACGCATCTCGTCGGCCGCTGCACGCGCCGAGACCGACACCAGGTCCACCCGCCCATCGCGCAGCAGCGCATCGAGCTCGTCGAGGCTATCGGCCACGACCTCTTGCAACTCGACGCCGGTCTGGTCGCTCAGGCGCTGCAGATACTCCGCCGCCAGTCCGGCATGCCGACCGCCGGGATCAATGAAACTGAAGGGCTCCAGGGCCCGCGCGACGCCGACCCGGAGCCGCTTGTGGCTCGCCAGCCAGGTCGCCTCGTCGTCCGACAGCGGCGTATGAAAAGCGTCGATCGGTGCACCGACGGGAATCCAGCGGGCAAAGATCGCCGCCTTGTCGGCCTCGGGAAGGACGTTCAGCGCCTGGTCGAAAAGCGCCGCCAACTCCGGCCAGTCCCCGCGAACGGCGATGCGCTGACCGTTGTCGCGCATCTCGAAAGCGGCGTTCACCTTGAGGTTGCTGATACCGTTGCGGCTCGCCTGGTAGGTGTTGATCCCCAGCACTCCGACATAGGCGTCGGCGAGACCGCTGGCGACCGCCTGCAGCCCCTCCAGCGGCGTCGCCACAAAGAGCGGCCTGAGCGACGGGAAGCGCGCCATCACCTGCTGCGACGACGAGTATTCCTTGACCAGCGCCACCTTGAGCGGCGCCAGATCGGCCGCAGATAGCAACTTCGGCGCGTCGTCGCGGGTCATGATCACCAGCGGCGTCGGGATGTAAATCCGGGCGAACTCGAGAAACGCCTCGCGCTCGGGCAAACGCACGACGGTCGCCAGCGCATCGATCTCGTGCGCCTGTACTGCCGCCATCAGCTGCGGCCATGACAGATCGGTGACCGCCTCGATGCGCACGCCCAGCTGCACGGCCAACCGCGCGACAAGGTCCGCTGCCACTCCCTGAACGCGCCCCTGGGCATCGACGAACGAATACGGCGCGTAGTGGGGATCGAAGCCCATCCGGATCACCCGATGCCGGCTCAGCCACCTTGTTTGCTGGGGCGACAGTGCCAGCCCGGTCGCTGGCTCGCTCGCCGACGCCGCGCCGGCAAGGCACAGCAGAATGCCGAGCAGGATCCGCACGGTCAGCGAAACAAGACTGGGGGAGAAAGCATGCATCGCGAGCCTCGCGCACGTTGCGGCCGAAACGCCTGGGAGCAAGCTCGACAGTGTACCGCCGGGAGCTTCCCCAGACGATGATAGCGCCCACGGCGATCACCAAGGCAGGAATTCGATCTCGGGAACCACCGCGCACCCCGCTTGCGGGTACCCGGCAGCCAAGCCGCCCAGTCGCGCGCGACGAAGCGCTGGGCTGGTCACCGCTCATCGGCCACCGCAAGCGGCCCCCGGCACCACGTCCCGGTCAGGAACGGGGACTAGGGCCGGGCCTCCGGCGCCGCCAGATTGATCTGCATCAGGGCAAAGAAACGGTCGTAGAAGCGCCCGGCGGGGATGGTTTCGCTGGCCACCTTGACCAGCGAATCCTCGCTCGACGACAGCGGGATCGACAGCGAGCCGAGTGCCGCGACACCGACGCTGGCCGGGTTCGGGCTCTTCTTGAGCGCGTAGCGGTCCTGGATCGCGCTGACGTAGGCGGTCGCCAGCCTGCCCGCCGTGCCGACCGGCGCACAGACGACCGTGAACACGATCTGCACATGCACTTCGCCTTCGGGCTGGAAACTCTTGGTCGCACTGATGAACTCTGGCCGCTCGGTCGTCAGCCGGTAGCCCTGGCTCAGCAGCGAACGACGCGCCGCCTCGCAGGTCGCTTCGACGCTGGCGTCGAAAAGGCGCGAGAAGGTCTCGTTGGCCTCGAAAGTCTCGTTCTGGTAGACGGCGACACGACCGGACTCACTGGCGCAGCCGGCCAGCAGACAGATCACGCTGAGCACCGACAGCCCGGTACGCAGCGCCAGCGCCAGGGTCCGGCCAGGCACCACGCCAGCACGGGGGGCACGCTGGCGGAGCCGATGAACAGCCATTGATCGTGAATTCATTGACACCCCCGAAAGTATAGGTGGCCGTGTGAACGGTCGTCAAATGCCGGCCTGCCGGATGGCGCCCTGCAGTCGATGACCGACCATCGGCCGGCTGCCGGCGCGCTGTTCGCCAGCCCACCAGCCTGGCCAACGCCAGGCGCGATCCGAACCGGGACTTCGCCGGTCGCTCGGCTGGCGACCACGGCCGCGGCCGAGGCGCTGCCTGAGGCGGCCTCAGCAACGCGTCCGATAGGGCTCCTCGAAGTCCAGAAAGTCGTTCTCGGCGAGTGCGCCGGTGGTCCACTCGACCACCGCTGGCAGCGCCTGCACGCGATCGACATAGGCGGCGATCACCGGCGGGAGCGGCACCGCGTAGGTGACAAAACGCTTGACCACCGGTGCAAAGAAGGCGTCGGCGACGCTGAACCTGCCGAACAGCATCGGCCCGCCATGCGCCGCGAGCAACTCGCTCCACATCTGCAGCAGGCGGTCGACGTCGCCTTTGACCTGCGCATTCTCGCGCAAGATGCGCTGCCCCACCTCGGGCAGCGAGGCCTCGATGTTCATGCCAAGGTGATTACGCAGGGCGGCGAAGCCGGCGTGCATCTCGGCGCAGACGCTGCGTGCGCGGGCGCGCGCCTGCCGGTCGGCGGGCCACAGCTGCCGTTCCGGGAACTTCTCGGCCAGGTACTCGGCAATCGCCAGCGTGTCCCATACCGCCCAGCCCTCGTCTACCAGCACCGGCACCCGGCCGGCAGGGCTGTGACGCGCGACCTCGATCTTGAATTTCGAAGCGGCCGTGCACTCGTCAAGACGAATCATCACCTCGTCAAACGTAATTTGCGCCTGCTTGAGCAGCACCCACGAGCGCATGGACCACGACGAGTAGTTCTTGTTGCCGATGTAAAGCTGCATGGACATGGGAACGAACCTTTCATTTCAGGGCGCGGTTGGCTGCGACTTGCGCCACCAGCATTCTGCGCCAGCGGTGTCGTGCTCAGTGACGGAAGCCGGAAGCCTCGGCGGCACCCAGCGGCGCGGGAATCGGATGTTTGGCGAGGAAGTCGATCGCTCGCTGGATGTCCTCGACCAGTAGCGCCCCGAGGTCGCGGCTGACACCGTGGCGAACGAGAATGCGCTGGATCACCAGACCCTGGCAATTGGCCGGCAGCGAGTAGGCGGGGACCTGCCAGCCACGACTGCGCAGGCGGTCGGCCAGATCGTAGAGAGTGAATCCCGGATCGACGCCGTCCCTGATCCTCCAGCACAAGGCCGGGATTCCCTGGTGACGATCACCGCCGTAGAGGATTTCGAAGGGCCCGAGCTTGCCAATCCGCTCGGCGAGGAAAGCCGCGGTCTGGTAGCAGGCGGAGTGAATCTTGCGGTAACCCTCTTTTCCGAGCCGCAGAAAGTTGTAGTACTGGCAAACGACCTGCCCACCCGGCCGCGAGAAGTTCAGGGCGATGTCGCGCATGTTGCCGCCGAGGTAATTGACCCAGAAGATCAATTCCTCGGGCAGGTCTTCGACTTCCCGCCAGATGACCCAACCGACGCCAAGCGGCGACATTCCGAACTTGTGGCCCGAGGTATTGATCGACTTGACGCGCGGAATACGGAAGTCCCAGACCAGTTCAGGCGCGCAAAATGGCGCCAGGAAGCCGCCGCTGGCCCCGTCGACGTGCATCGGGATGTCCAGCCCGCTGTCCCGCTGCAACTCGTCGAGCGCGTCGGCCACCGCCTTGACCGGCTCGTACTGGCAGGTGAAGGTCACCCCCAGCGTCGGCACGACGCCGATGGTGTTGTCGTCGCAACGCCTGATGACCTCCGCGGGGGTCATCAGGAAACGTCCATCCTCCAGCGGGATCTCGCGCAGCTCGATGTCCCAGTAACGGGCAAACTTGTGCCAGCAAATCTGCACCGGACCAGTGATCAGGTTGGGCCGGTCGATCGGCTTGCCGGCCGCCTTCCGTCTGGCCTCCCAGCGCCTTTTCATGGCCATGCCGCCAAGCATCGCCGCCTCGCTCGACCCGCTGGTCGAGCAGCCGATGGTGTTCGCCGCTGCCGGCGAGTTCCAGAGGTCGGCGAGCATGTGCACGCAGCGCGCCTCGATTTCGGCGGTCTGCGGGTACTCGTCCTTGTCCACCATGTTCTTGTCCATGCACTCGTCCATCAAGCGGTGGACTTCGGGCTCGGCCCAGGTCTGGCAGAAAGTCGCCAGGTTCTGGCGCGCGTTGCCGTCGAGCATCAGCTCGTCATGAACCACCGAGTAGGCATGCCGCGGATCGTGCTCGGCCAGCGGGAACTTGTACTTCGGCATGCTCACCGCCAGATCGGCCGAGGCGTACACCTCGTCGTCGAGTCGTTCGCGTACGCTGTCTTTCGCGTGTAAGGGCATCGCTTCCTACCTTTCAGGGGCCAACGAAGAGGATGGTGAAGGGACGAAATACACGTCGCCACAGCCTGCCATCCCGACTCGTCCTGGCGGCACGGCAATCGTCGCGGCTCAGTGCGCCTCGTCCCAGTTCGCGCCGACGCCGATGTCGACCAGCAACGGCACTCGCAGCGCCGCCACCTTGCACATCAGTCGCGGCAACTCGCTGCGCACGCGCGACAGCTCGTCGTCCGGTACTTCGAGGACCAGTTCGTCATGGACCTGCATCAGCAGGCGCGTGTTTGCTGCCTCCGCGTCAAGCCAGCCCTGCACGGCGATCATTGCCGTCTTGATCAGATCGGCGGCCGAGCCCTGCATCGGCGCGTTGATCGCCGCACGCTCGGCACCCTGGCGATTCGCCGCCTGGCTGGAGCGGATTTCCGGAAGCCACAGGCGACGGCCGAAGACGGTTTCGACATGACCCTCGCTCTTGGCCATCTCGCGCGTTCTCGCCATGTAGCTGGCGACGCCGGGGTAACGAGCGAAATAGCGGTCGATGTAGGCTTGCGCCGCACCACGTTCGAGGTCGAGCTGGCGGGCGAGACCGAAGGCGCTCATGCCGTAGATCAGCCCGAAATTGATGACCTTGGCGACGCGCCTCTGGTCGGGACCAACTTCGCCTGGCGGCACGCCGAAGATCTCGGCGGCCGTCGCCCGGTGCACGTCTTCGCCCTGCGCGAAGGCTTCGAGCAGGCGCGGATCCTCCGACAGGTGGGCCATGATCCGCAGTTCGATTTGCGAGTAATCCGCAGAAACGATGGTGCTGCCGGGCGGTGCGACAAAAGCCGCGCGGATGCGCCGCCCTTCGGCGGTTCGCACCGGGATGTTCTGCAGGTTGGGGTCGCTGGACGCCAGCCGACCGGTGACCGCCACCGCCTGCGCGTAGCTGGTGTGCACGCGGCCGGTCCGCGGGTTGACCATTTTCGGCAGCTTGTCGGTGTAGGTCCCCTTCAACTTGGCGAGCTGCCGCGATTCGAGCAGGATTTTGGCCAGCGGATAGTCGAGCGCCAGCTCGGAGAGCACCTCCTCGTCGGTCGATGGCGCTCCCGAGGGAGTCTTCTTCTTGACCGGCATGCCGAGCGTTGCGAACAGGATCTCGGCCAGTTGCTTCGGCGAGTTGACGTTGAACGGCTGGCCGGCCGCGGCGTGCGCCTGCGCCTCCAGTTCGAGCAGGCGCTTGCCGATTTCGTTGCTCTGCTGCGCGAGCAGTCGGGAATCAATCAGCACGCCAGTGCGCTCCATCCGGAACAAAATGTCGCGCACCGGCATTTCGATGGTCTCGTAGACTCGCGCCAGACCGGCGTCGGCGACGATCTGCGGATAGAGCTTGTCGTGCAGCCGCAGGCACAGGTCGGCGTCCTCGGCGGCGTATTCGGCGGCCTGTTCGATCGCCACCTGGGCAAAGCCGATCTGCTTGACGCCCTTGCCGCACAGCGCTTCGTAGGGGATCGTCGCCAGTCCGAGGTGGCGCATCGCCAGGCGGCCGAGATCGTGGCCACGCGCGCCGTCCTTGCCCGACTCGAGAACGTAGGACTGCAGCAAGGTGTCGTGTCTGACGCCAGCCAGCGCGATGCCGTGGTTGGCCAGGACGTGCTGGTCGTACTTGAGGTTCTGGCCGATCTTGGCGTGCCGCGCCGACTCCAGCCACGGCTTCAGGCGCGCCAGGATTTCGTCGCCTGGCAACTGCTCCGGGCCACCGGGGTAGCGATGGGCAAGCGGCAGATACGCGGCGTCGCCCGCCGCAACGGCCAGCGAGATGCCGACGATACGCGCGGCGAAAGGATCAAGGCTGGTGGTTTCGGTGTCGACGGCGGTCAGCGCACTGGCCGCGATTTTCGCCAGCCAGCGGTCGAACGACTCCTCGTCAAGAATCGTTTCGTAAGCCGCGCGGTGCGCGCCGTCGGGAAACCCATCGGGCGTTCCCGGCGAGACCGCGGCCGGTGTTGCCGCGGGACCGCTCGGGGTGCTGGCCTCGCTGGCGACATTCGCCGGTCGCTCGGCCTGCACCTCGCTGAGCCACGAGCGCATTTCGTAATGGGTAAACAGCTCGATCAGACGCTGGCGATCGAGCGGGCGTGGCGCCAGGTCGGCCAGCGCCAGCGGCAGATCGAGGTCGCAGCGGACGGTCACCAGCCGGCGCGCCAGCGGCAGGAAGTCGAGCGCGCGGCGCAGGTTTTGGCCAACCACGCCGCGGATCCCGGCTGCGCCGGCGATGACGCCATCGAGCGAGCCGTACTCGCTCAGCCACTTGACCGCCGTCTTGGCGCCGACCTTGTCAACGCCGGGAACGTTGTCGACGGTGTCGCCGACCAGCGCCAGGTAATCGACGATGCGCGCCGCCGGCACGCCGAACTTGGCGACCACGCCGGCTTCATCGAGCACCTCGTTGCTCATCGTATTGACCAGCTGCACCTGCGGCCCGACCAGTTGCGCCAGATCCTTGTCGCCGGTCGACACCACCACGTCGACGCCTTGTGCCACCGCCTGCTGTGCCAAGGTGCCGATCACGTCGTCGGCCTCGACGCCGACGACGCTCAGCAGTGGCCACCCGAGGGCGGCAATGGCGGTATGCAGCGGCTCGATCTGGCAGCGCATGTCATCGGGCATCGGCAGACGGTTGGCCTTGTATTGCGGGTACCAGTCGTCGCGGAAAGTCTTGCCCTTGGCGTCGAAAACGCAGGCCTTGTACACGACTCCAGACGCCTGGTAGTCGCTGTCGAGGCGGCGCAGCATGTTCAGCACGCCGTGAATCGCGCCGGTCGGCTCACCGCGCGTCGTCCGCAGGTCGGGCATGGCGTGAAAAGCGCGGTAGAGGTAGGACGATCCGTCGACCAGCAGCAGGGTGGACATGGGCGGGCAGCCAGGCAAGAAGGACAGAAGAATGGACCCGAGATCAACACGGATCATCGCCGAACAACGATCACGATCCGTCGTGCACGCCGCCGAGGACGTTCGCCTGCTGGCGCGCCCCGATCGGACTCGCTGGCATTATGGCAGACTTCGTGGCGGCGACCGAGCAGCGGCGAGGGCGGCGGCGCAGCCGGTCGCGCGTGCAGCGGCGCCCGAATCTTGTACTAAAGGCGACTTTGGCCGATGATGCTCAACGTTTGATCAACCATCCGGAACTCTCTCCATGCGCTTCATCCACGCCATCCTGGCCGTCCTCGCTCTCGCCGCCGCATCCGCGCTCGCTCAGAACCGGACCGATCTGCAACCGCTGCCGGCGATCCCGCCACCACCGCCGGAGATGGCGCCGTTCGACGAAAGCCTGGAGCCGGTGGTAACGATCAAGAAACGCGAGGGCGAAACGGTCGAAGAGCACCGGATCAACGGCAAGCTCTACAAGATCGTGGTGACACCCGAACACGGCGTTCCCTACACCCTGATCGACCGGGAAGGCGACGGCAACTTCACGCAGAGCGCGATGGGATCGCCTACCCTCAGCGTGCCGATGTGGGTAATCGGTACTTTCTGAAACGCTGACCGACGCCAGCCGATCGCCTCCCGCCTGCTGCCCGCTCTTCCCAGCCTTTACGGCGTGGCTGGACCGTCATGTCGGTATTCACCCAGCTGACCGTAGAGCAGGCAGCCGCCTGGCTCGAGACCTACGATCTTGGCACCGTGACGCAGCTGACCGGCATCAGCGAAGGGGTGCAGAACTCCAACTTTTTCCTGAGCAGCACCCGTGGCGACTACGTGTTGACCGTTTTCGAACAGGTGGCGCCTGCGCAGGTGCCGCGCTACGTGCAACTGATGGACCATCTGGCGCGGCTCGGCCTGCCTTGTCCGGCGCCGGTCGCCAACCGTCACTGCGAGCAGGTCTCCTGTCTTGGCGGCAAGCCGGCGGTGATCGTCAGCCGACTGGCCGGCCGCTCCCAGGAGTCACCAAACTCGGCGCAATGCGCGGCCATTGGCGAGCTGCTGGCGCGCTTGCATCTGGCTGCCCGGTCGTGGCCGGAGCCGCTGCAGCACCAACGCGATACCGCGTGGTGCAGCCGCGTGGCAGCGGAGATCGCACCCTTCCTGGACGACGACGACGCCCGCCTGCTGCACGGCGAAGTTCGCCATCAGCAGCAGCGTCGCCCCGCTGACCTGCCGCGCGGGGTGATTCACGCCGACCTGTTTCGTGACAACGTGCTGTTTTCGGGCGATCGCGTCAGCGGCGTGCTCGACTTCTATTTTGCCGGCGTCGACGACCTGCTGTTCGACCTGGCGGTGACCGTCAACGACTGGTGCAGCACGCGCGACGGAGCGCTTGACGACAGCCGCTGCGCGGCGCTGCTGAGCGCCTACGACGCCCGCCGTCAGCTGCTGCCAGCCGAGCACGCCGCCTGGCCGACGCTGCTGCGCGCCGCCGCGCTGCGTTTCTGGGTTTCACGCCTGCAGGACCATCATCTGCCGCGGCCCGGCGAGCTGGTTGTGCGGCGCGATCCTGACGCCTACCGGGCGATCCTGCTGGCGCGCATTGCCAGCGATGGCCATGGCTCCTGGCTTACCGCTGCCGGTCGTGGCAGCTAACAGTACCGCCTTGGCACGACTGCGAACAAACATGGAAAATTTTCTGCCGGAAGTCCGCGAGCAATATGAGGCGCTGCCGTATCCGCCGCGCGACCCGGAAGACGAGCGCCGGCGCCTGCTGACCACCTGGCTCGATTCGCTGGCGATGATCAACCACTATTGCTTCGCCGGCGACCGGGATTTTGGCGACGGCTTCCGCGTTCTCGTCGCCGGCGGCGGCACCGGTGACGGGACGATCTACCTCGCCGAACAACTGCGCGCGACCAGCGCCCGGATTGTTCATTGTGATCTCAGCGCCGCGAGCATTGCCATCGCCCGCCGGCGCGCCGAAATCCGTGGCCTGGACAACATCGACTGGCTGCAGGCGTCGCTGCTTGAACTGCCGCAGCTTGGTCTCGGCGAGTTCGACTACATCAACTGCTCGGGTGTGCTGCATCACCTGGACGATCCCGACGCCGGCCTGCGCGCACTGACGCGGGTTCTGGCCGCCGACGGCGCGATCGGAATGATGGTGTACGCCACCTACGGGCGGACCGGCGTGTACCAGATGCAGGAGCTGCTGCGCCAGATCAACAGCCGTACCGAGAGCATCGCCGGTCGCCTCGACAACGCGCGGCAGGTGTTGTCGATGCTGCCGGCGACAAACTGGTTCGCGCGCGGCGAGCAGCTGTTCTTCGACCACCGGCGGGGCGACGCCGGCATTTACGATCTGCTGCTGCATTCGCAAGATCGCTCGTACACCGTCGAGCAGCTCTATTGCTGGCTGCACGACGAGCACGGTTTCCACATTGAATTCTCCGACGTCGGTCGCGGTCGGTCGCCGTACCTGCCGCAACTGATCCTGGCGCCACGGCCAGCGCCCTTCCTGGCGACCGTCGCCCGCATGCCGCTGCGACAGCAGCAGGCGATCGCCGAATTGCTCGGCGGCACGCTGGTCACGCATTCCTTCTTTCTCACCCGCGGCAGCCGGGTCGCCGCTTACCGAGACCCGGCGAGCGTCCCCTTCTTCTGCCACGAACCGATTACCGGACCGGAACTGTCGGCGATCATCCACCGCCACGCCGGCAGCCCCTTTGTCCTGCGACACAGCCACACCGGTGTCAACGCCCAGGTCGATACCGGCCGCTACGGCAAGTTCATCCTCCAGTACATCGACGGCCGACGCAGCTTCGACGAGGTCTTTTCGCTGGTCCGCGGCGAGGAGAAGTTCCGCCAGTCGCCGCCGACCAACGCCGCGCTGTTCGAGGATTTTGCGGCACTTTACGAAATCCTCAACGCGATCGAGCGTATGCTACTGACGCGCCGCCGGACCTGACGCCGGGCGTGGACGCCAGGGCCGTCGAATGGGCCTCCGGACCGGGACAGCCATCAGGCGCGTGCCGCACACGCCTTGCTTCGTCCGCTCCCGGCCGCTAGCATTCGTTAACCTGATCTCATACGAGCATCGACATGCAATCCTTCCCGATCCCCGCGCCACAGTTCAAGGGCAGCAGCCGCCGCGTCGAGGCCGGCAGCGCCCTCAACTGGTTCAGGCAGGGCTGGGCCATCTTCATCGCCAGTCCGGGCATCTGGATGGCGATGATGGTGATCCTGGTCGTCATTTACCTGGGTCTGGCGATCGTCCCGCTGATTGGTCAACTCGCCGCCCACTTGCTGACCCCGGTGCTCGCTGCCGGCATGCTGCTGGCCTGCCAGAAAGTCAGCGCCGGACAGACCCCGGAAATCACCGATCTTTTCGCCGGTTTCCAGCGCAGCACCGGCGCCCTGGTGACGCTCGGCGTGCTTTACATGCTTGGCATGCTGGCGGTATTCCTGATGGTGCTCCTGCTGGTTGGCGGCGGGATGGCCGGCGGCATGATGATCAACGAGCCGGTCGGCGCCGGGATCGCCGTCGGCGCGATGCTCATCGCAGGCATTGTCGCGCTGCTGCTGTCAGTGCCGCTGGTGATGGCCATCTGGTTCGCCCCGGCGCTGGTCGTTTTCAACGGCATGCCGCCGGTCGACGCGCTGAAGGCCAGCTTCAACGCCTGCCTCAAGAACAGCGTGCCATTCCTGGTCTATGGTCTGCTCGCGATGGTCCTGTGCTTCTTCGCTGCGCTGCCCGTCGGACTCGGGTTCCTGGTTCTCGGACCGGTCCTGGCCGGCTCCGTGTACGCGTCCTATCAAGACATTTTCCTGGCCACCTGAGCTCCCTGATCACATGCAAGCACTGACTCTTCCCGCCGCGCACGGCTGGCGCTGGCTGACCGATGGCTTTCGGATTTTTCGCCGGAACCATCTGCTGCTGACCTTTCTGGTGGTCAGCTACTGGATGCTGATGGCCTTGGTGAACGTCATCCCGCTGATCGGAACGATCGCCACCACGCTGTGCATCCCGGCGTTTTCGGTCAGCCTGATGAATGCCTGCCGAAACATCGACCGGGGCGTCGCGCTGGGTCCGCAACTGCTGTTCTCCGGTTTCGAGAACAACCTGCGCTCGCTGCTCACGCTGGGCGCCATCTACCTGGTGGCAATGGTCGGAATTCTGGCCGTCTCGGCGCTGGCCGATGGCGGCGCGCTGATGCAGATGATGCTTGCCGGCGAGAAGCCGGATGAGGAAGCGATGAGCAGCGGCCGGCTGCTGCTGGCGACGCAGGTCGCACTGGTCTTGCTGTGTCCGCTGGTGATGGCCTACTGGTACGCACCCGTTCTCGCCGGATGGCACGATCTGCCGCCAGGCAAAGCGCTGTTCTTCAGCTTCGTCGCCTGTCTCCGGAACTGGCGAGCCTTCCTGGTTTACTCGCTGGCGGTGATGGGCGCCGCGCTGCTGGTGCCGCTGCTGGTGGGAGTTCTCGCGGCGCTGTTCCCGGACAGCGCCGCGCTGCTGACGGTCCTGCTCTCGGTGCTGCTGATCCTGATACTCGCGCCAACGCTGTTTGCCAGCTTCTACGTCAGTTACCGGGACGTTTTCGTGACCACCCGAGCCGATGGCTGAGCAGCCAGGCGGCAAGCCGCTGGGGATCTTCGGCGGCACCTTCGATCCGGTTCATTTCGGGCACTTGCGTCTCGCCGAAGAGGCCGCCGACTGTCTCGACCTGACTGGCGTGCGCTGGATTCCGAGCGGCCAGCCGGCGCTGCGCGACACGCCGCAGGTGACCGCGCGCCAGCGCCTGGCGATGGTCCGGCTGGCGATTGCCGAGAACCCGACCTTCGAAGTCGATGCCTCCGAAGTCGACGCCGCCCGGCCCAGCTACACCGTGCTAACCCTCGAACGTCTGCGCCAGGCCGACCAGTGCGGCCGGCGCCAGCCGCTGGTCTTGCTGCTCGGTGCCGACGCCTTCGCCGCCCTGCCCGGCTGGTACCGCTGGCAGTCGCTGCTCGAACTGGCGCACATTGGCGTCGCCCACCGCCCGGGTTTCCCGATCGACCCCAGCCGGCTGCCGGCCGAGCTGGCCGCCTGCTACGGTGAGCGCTACTGCACCGATCGATCGGCCCTGGCCGAAACGCCCGCCGGTCGCATCGCCAGCTTTGCGATGACCCAGCTGGCGATCTCGGCGACGCAGATTCGGACGCTGCTGGCCAGCGGCTGCAGTCCCCGCTATTTGCTGCCTGACGAAGTAATCGCTTATATTCGAAACCAACATCTTTACCCGGAGCACTGAACCCCCCCATGAAACTGCCGCAGTTGGAAAAGCTCGTCGTCGACGCGCTGGAGGACATCAAGGGCCGCGAAATAGAGGTCATCAACACCACCCGTTTGACCTCGCTGTTCGACTGCATCGTGGTCGCCTGCGGTGACTCCAACCGGCAGGTCAGATCGCTGGCTCGCAACGTCCAGGACAAGGCACGCGAAGCGGGGGTGCACGTACTCTCGTGCGAAGGCGAGGAGACTGGCGACTGGGTTCTGGTCGACCTTGGCGACATCGTGGTGCACGTCATGCAGCCCGCCGTTCGCAGCTACTACCGGCTCGAAGAGCTCTGGGGAGGCAAGGGGCCGGCACGCGTGCGCCGGGCCACCACGGCGGTGCAGACGACAGACGAGGGATGAAGCTCGCCATTCTCGCCGTTGGCCGCAAGCCCCCGGCCTGGGTGGCGCAGGGCTGCGCCGAATACCTCAAGCGGATGCCGCGCGAACTGCCGCTGGCGATTGTCGAGATCAAGCCGGAAACGCGCGGCTCGAAAAGCCGCGAACAACTGCTGGCCGCCGAGAAAGCCCGCCTGCTGGCGGCGCTCAACGGCTACGGGCGGGTGGTCGTCCTCGACGAGCGAGGCGACGATCTGTCGACCCTGCGCCTGGCCGAACGGCTTCAAGGCTGGATGCGCGCCGGCGGGGCGACTGCCTTCGTGATCGGCGGCGCCGATGGTATCGACCAGGACTTGAAGCTGCAGGCCGACGAGGCGATCCGCCTCTCCAGCCTGACCCTGCCGCACGCCCTGGCCAGGCTGATTCTCTGCGAGCAACTCTATCGGGCGACCAGCGTCGTTCGCCAACATCCTTACCATCGGGAGGGCTGATGTCACTCGCCGCACAGCACGCACGGGTACACCTGGCGTCGCGCAGCCCGCGACGGCGCGACCTGCTGACGCAGATCGGCGTCGGCTTCGACACCATTGCCTTCCGCAGCACGGCGCGCGGCGACCCGGAGCTCGACGAGACGCCGCTACCCGGTGAAGAGGCGACCCTCTACGTCGAGCGGATCGCCCGCAACAAGGCCGAGCTGGGCTGCCGTATCGTCTACTGGCGCCGGCTGGTTGCGCAGCCGGTACTGGCCGCCGACACGACCATCGAACTGGCCGGCCAGTTGATCGGCAAGCCAAGCGACGCCCAAGACGCCCGACGCATGCTGCACCGCCTGTCCGGCCGTACCCACCGCGTGCTGACGGCGATGGCGATCGGCTTCGAGGGGCGCGTCGAAATGGCCAGATCGATCAGTGAGGTCCGTTTTCGCCAGCTTGATGACCGCGAAATCGATCGCTACGTCGACAGCGGCGAGCCGATGGACAAAGCAGGCGCCTATGGCATCCAGGGTCGTGCGGCGATGTTCGTCGAGCACCTTGCCGGCAGCTACACCGGGGTGATGGGCCTGCCGCTGTGCGAAACCGCGCAGTTGCTGAAAAGCTTCGGCTACCAGCCGTAGCCGTCGCCAGGCACCCGGAACCCCCGTGCGCATTCTGCTGGTTGAAGACGACGCTTTGCTTGGCGACGGTATCCGTGCCGGTCTGAAGCTGGCGGACTATGCCGTCGACTGGGTCCGTGACGGCGATGCCGCGCGGCTGGCACTGCTCGATCACGACTACCATGCCTGCATTCTCGACCTGGGTCTGCCCAGACGCGATGGCCTGTCGGTGCTCAGGGACCTGCGCCGAAACGGCAAGCAACTCCCGGTACTGATTCTCACCGCCCGCGATACCAGTGCCGACAAGGTCGCCGGCCTGGACGCCGGAGCCGATGACTACCTGACCAAGCCCTTCGATCTTCTCGAGTTGCAGGCGCGGCTGCGCGCCCTGCTGCGCCGTGCCGGCGGCGCTGCGGCGCCGACCCTGGCGCATGCCGGCGTGGTGCTCGACCCGGCCAGCAAGCAGGTGAGCAGGAATGGTCAGCCGGTCAGCCTGTCGGCCCGCGAATACACGCTGCTGCACGACCTGCTCCGGCACAAGGCCCACATCCGCAGCCGCAGCCAGCTCGAGGAAAGCCTGTACTCGTGGGGCGAAGAGACCGGCAGCAACACTGTCGAGGTCTACATCCACAATCTGCGCCGGAAACTCGGTGCCGACTTCATTCACACCGTTCGCGGCCTCGGCTACCGACTCGGAGACCCCACCTGATGGGCACGCGGCTGCCCGCCATGCGCCTGCAATCGCTGCGCTGGCGCCTGCTGCGAACGGTCTGCCTGGCCGCCTTGCTGGGCCTGGCGGTGAGCGCCATGCTGAGTTACCGGCAAGCGCAGCACGAGGCAGAGGAATTGATGGACGGCAACCTCGCGCAGTCGGGCAGGATCCTGCTGGCGCTGGCTACCGACGACCCGCAGCAGCTCGACGACCTGGGGGCGCGCCTGGCAACGCTCGCCAGTGCCGGAGCAAGTCGCTACGAGCCGCTCCTGGAATACCAGATCGGGCGTAACGACGGGTCGCTCTTGCTGCGCTCGGAACACGCGCCCGAGAGCCCCCTGTCGGTCGCACCAGGCTACTCGGTCATCGAGCACGACGGCGATCCGTGGCGGCTGCTGACTCTCGCGTCGACCGCCGGCGATTTCCGGGTGCAGGTCGGGCAGTCGATCAAGCTGCGCGACCGCGCCGCCCTGGAAGTTGCCCGGCAGGCGGTCTTGCCGATTGCCCTGATGTCGCCCCTGTTGCTGCTGCCGCTGATCTACTTCTCGGTTCGCCGCGGGCTCAAGCCGCTCGATGACCTGGCGGCCGACGTCGCCCGGCGCTCGGCGGAAAACCTCGAGCCGCTGGCGATGCGTCTGGCGCCGCTGGAAACCCAGCCGCTGCTGACCGCACTCAATCGCCTCCTGATCAGGCTGCGTGAGACCCTGGACAAGGAACGCCGGTTCACCGCCGATGCCGCGCACGAGCTGCGCACGCCGCTGGCGGTGATCAAGGTCCAGGCGCAGGTGGCACAGCTGAGCATCGACGCCGGCGACCGCCAGCACGCCCTGGCGCAGGTTCTGGCCGGCACCGACCGCGCTACACGGGTGCTTGAACAGTTGCTGCGCCTGGCGCGCCTCGACCCCCTGGCCGGATTGCCCGACGCCGGCGACATCGACCTTGCCGAACTGGCGCGACAGGTCTTCGCCGAACTCTGGCCGACCACCGCGACGCAGGCCATTCAACTGCACAGCGACGATTCGCCGCTGCTGGTCCGGGGCGACGCCGAACTGCTCCAGGTCGTCATGCGCAATCTGCTCGACAACGCCATGCGCTATACGCCAGCAGGCAGCACGATTACCGTCTTCGCCCGGTTGCGGCATGGCGAACGGTCGATCGGCGTTACAGACGACGGCCGTGGCGTTCCACCCGACGACTTGCCGCGGTTGGTCGAACGTTTCTATCGCGGCCGCGAAGCGATCGCCGAAGGAAGTGGCCTCGGGCTGGCGATCAGCCAGCGGATTGCCGAGCTGCACGATGCTCGGCTGGAGTTCGAGAACCTGCCCGGTGGCGGTTTCGAGGCGCGCCTGCGCTGGCCCCGATCATCGCCGGTCAGCTGAGGGACTGGCGCTGATCACGACACGACGGATGCCGGCACTCCCCGCCGCTTACCAGTATTGGCCAACCAGCAGCGCCGCCAGCAGCGCGGCGATAATCGCCAGCCAGCGCCCCTGCTGACGTTGCGCGCGAGCCAGGTCGGCCAGTAGCGGCGCCAGATCCGACGGCTTCGGCTGCGCCAGTGCCTGGTGCACCAGCCGTGGCAACTGTGGCAGCATGCGCGCCCAGTTGGGAGCCTCCTGCTGCACACCGCGATGGAAAGCGCGCCGGCCGACCTGTTCGTTCATCCAGCGCTCAAGGAAAGGCTTGGCGGTCTTCCACAGATCGAGATTGGGATCGAGCTGCCTCCCCAGCCCTTCGATGTTGAGCAGTGTCTTCTGCAGCATCACCAGTTGCGGCTGGATCTCGACATTGAAACGGCGCGAGGTCTGGAACAGCCGCAGCAGCACGCGGCCGAACGAGATTTCGTGCAGCGGGCGGTCGAAGATCGGCTCGCAGACGGCACGGACGGCGGCCTCGAACTCGTCGGCACGGGTGTCGGGCGGCGCCCAGCCGGCCTCGATGTGGGCGGTCGCGACACGCTTGTAGTCGCGCTGGAAAAAGGCGAGAAAGTTCTGCGCCAGGTAGTTCTTGTCGGTATCGGTCAGCGTCCCGACGATGCCGAAATCGAGCGCGATATAGCTGCCGTGGTGGCCGGGGTCGGTGGCGATGAAGATGTTGCCGGGATGCATGTCGGCGTGAAAAAAACCGTCGCGGAAGACCTGCGTGAAGAAGATCTCGACGCCCGCGCGCGACAGCGCCGGCAGGTCGACGCCGGCGACGATCAACGCCCCGGTCTGACTGATCGGGATGCCGCGCATGCGCTCCATGACCATCACCGTCGTCGTGCATTGATCCCAGTACACCTCGGGAACCTGCAGCAAGCGCGAACCGTGGAAGTTGCGCCGCAGCTGCGAACAGTTGGCCGCTTCGCGCATCAGGTCGAGTTCGTCGTAGAGGTACTTGGCGAACTCGGCGACGACTTCGCGCGGCTTCAGCCGCTTGCCATCAGACCACACCGCTTCAAGGAGGCCGGCCAGGGTGTCGAGCAAGGCCAGATCGTTGGCGATGACGCCGTGCATTTCCGGCCGCAGCACCTTGACCGCGACTTCGTGGCCGCCGTCCTCCGGGCGCAGGCGGGCAAAATGGACCTGCGCAATCGAGGCACTGGCCACCGGCGTCGAATCGAACTCGGCGAATACCTCGCCGGCCGGCCGGCCGTAGGCTTTCTCGATCTGCGCCAGCGCCAGTGTCGATGAGAACGGCGGCACGCGGTCCTGGAGCTTGGCCAGTTCGTCGGCGATGTCCGGGCGCAGCAGGTCGCGACGGGTCGACAGAACCTGGCCAAACTTGACAAAGATCGGCCCCAGCGCCTCGAGCGCCAGACGCAGGCGAACAGCCGACGGCGAATCGAAGCGCCGCCAGAAGTGCAGGGCTCGCGATAGTGCCGCCAGGCGACCGCTCGGCTCGTGCTCGAGGATCATCTCGTCGAGGCCGTAGCGGCTCGCAATGCGAAGGATTTTGACGAGACGGAAGAGTCGCACGGCGGACGGAAGGATGGAGGGCGGCAAAGCAGCCAGTTTACACAGAAAGCGCGCAGAAACGAGCTTCGTCGCGGAGCCGATCATTCGCCGACGGTGCCCCGGCATCGTATAATCAGGGGCTCGACAGCCTCCACCCCGACGCAGCCAGATGAGTCACGACCTGAAAACCCACCTTGCCGATCTGATGCGCGCCGCGTTGCGCAGCGTGGCGCCGGCCGAGGCCGATTGCGAAATCCACATCGAAAGGCCCAAGCAGGCCATGCACGGTGACTTTTCGTGCAACCTGGCCATGCAACTGGCACGCTCGCTGAAGCGCAATCCACGCCAACTGGCGCAACTGCTGCTGGCCGAGTTGCCGATCTCGCCGATGGTCAGCCGCGCCGAAATAGCCGGCGCCGGTTTCATCAACTTCCACGTGCCGGCGGCTGCCAAACTCGAAGTGATCCGCGCTGTCCTCGACGAGACCCGGTCGTTCGGCAGGTCGACGACCGGCGGCAGGCGAAAAGTGTTGGTCGAGTTCGTTTCTGCCAACCCGACCGGACCCCTGCACGTCGGCCATGGCCGTGGTGCAGCCTATGGCGACAGCCTCTGCAAGCTGCTCGCCTTCGCTGGCTGGGACGTCACCAGCGAATACTACGTCAACGACGCCGGCCGCCAGATGGATATCCTGGCCTTGTCGACCTGGTTGCGCTATCTGCAGCTTGCCGGCAGCGACGACGTGCCTTTCCCGAGCAACGCCTATCAGGGCGGCTATGTGCGCGAGATGGCCGGGCAGCTCCAGGCCGCGCATGGCGACCGCTACCGGCGTCCGGCGGCCCGGGTCATGAACGGCGTCCCCGAACTGCCCGCCACCGAACGCACCGACGCGGAAGCCACGCAGCAGCGCGAAGCGCACCTCGACACACTGATCGCCAACGCCAGGCAGCTGCTCGGTGGCGACTGGGAATACGTGCATGACCACGTCCTGACCGAGCAACTCGCCGACTGTCGCAGCGACCTCGAAGACTCCGGCGTGCATTTCGACGTCTGGTTTTCCGAGCGCTCGCTGTTCGCCACCGGGCTGGTCGAACGCTGCGTCGCGCAACTGGAAAACGGCGGTCATCTTTATCTTCAGGATGGTGCCCGCTGGTTCCGGTCGACCGCTTTCGGCGACGAGAAGGACCGCGTGCTGCAGCGTGAGAACGGTCAATACACGTACTTCGCTGCGGATATCGCCTACCACCTCAACAAATACGAGCGCGGCTTCCAGCGGATCGTCAACGTCTGGGGCGCTGATCACCACGGCTACATCCCGCGCGTCAAGGGCGCGGTCAGCGCGCTCGGACTCGATGCCGGCCAGCTTGACGTGGCACTGGTGCAGTTCGCAGTACTCTATCGCGCCGGCAGGAAGGCGCAGATGTCGACCCGGTCGGGTGAGTTTGTGACCCTGCGCACGCTGCGCGCCGAAGTCGGCAACGACGCCTGCCGCTTCTTCTACGTCCTGCGCAAGGCCGACCAGCATCTCGATTTCGACCTCGATCTGGCCAAGAGCCAATCGAACGACAACCCGGTCTACTACATCCAGTACGCGCACGCCCGGGTCTGCTCGGTACTGACGCTATGGGCAGGCGAGCCGGAAACACTCGCGGCCGCCGACCTTTCCCGGCTCGATAGCGCGCACGAGCTGACTCTGGCAGCCCGGCTGGGCGAATTTCCGGAGGTCGTCGAGGCAGCCGCCAACGAATTGGCGCCGCACCTGATCGCTTTCTATCTCAGGGACCTGGCCGCCGAGTTTCACAGCTGCTACAACGCCGAACGGATGCTGGTGGACGACGCCGCGCTCAGGGACGCGCGCGTGGCGCTGGCCGCCGCGGTCCGGCAGGTGATTCGCAACGCGATGGCGATCCTCGGCGTCAGTTGCCCGGAAACGATGTAATCAGAGAACAAAGGATGTCCATGAGTCGTGACATGAAACCCCCCCGCAAGACGCCGCCGCGAAAGAAGTCGGGTGGCGGCACGCTGCTCGGCCTGTTCATTGGCCTGGTGGTCGGTGTGGTCGTCGTCGCCGCTGTGGTCTGGTACGTAAACAAGGTCCCGCTGCCGTTCACCACCACCGGACAGCAGCCGAAACTGCCGCCACCGGTCTCCGACGCACCGCCGCAGCACGCCGCGGCAGCTCCGGCAAACCCGGCGATGCCGGAGCTGGCGCCGGCACCGGTGCCGCTGCCCGGCAAACCCGGTGACTCGACGGCGCCGGAGAAGCCGCGCTTCGACTTCTACAAGATCCTGCCGGGCAAGGCCGAGGCCATTCCCGACCCCACCCAGGGCGAACATCGGCCCGCCGATGGCCAGGCGACTGCCGGCCAGCCCGAGGATGGCAAAGGCACTGAAACCAGGCCCCCCGCGGTCAAGCCCACCGAGGTCAAACCAGCCGAGGTCAAACCCGCCGAGGTCAAGTCGGCGGACGGCGGCAAGGCGGATCGGGAACCGGCGCTCAAACAGCCGATCTACCTGCAGGCGGGCTCCTTCCAGAATGTCGCCGAAGCTGACAACCAGAAGGCACGGCTGGCGATGATCGGCGCGGAAGCCCGGATTCAGCAGGTGATGCTTCAGGACAAGGTGTGGTACCGCGTTCGTCTCGGGCCCTACCAGCGGATGGACGACGTGAACGCCCTGCGCGCCGAACTGGCCCGGCAGGGAATAGAAGCGAAAGTGGTCAAGAAGGACTAGCAACGCTCAGACAACCAAGGAGAAAAAGCAATGCAAGGACGCAGCAGTGGATGGTTGGCGGCACTCACCCTGGCCATCCTGACGATGGCTCTGCCGGCCCGGGCCGAACTGGCGGTCGGTCGCGACTACGTGGCGATCGTACCGGCGCAGGTCACCGACAATCCAGCCAGGCTGGAAGTAATCGAGTTCTTCTCGTACGGTTGCCCGCATTGCAGCGACTTTCACCCAACGGTCAGCAAGTGGGCGGCAAGCTTGCCGAGCGACGTGGTTTTCAAGCGCGTGCCGATCTCGTTCGGACGCCCGCAGTGGGCCAGTCTGTCCAGGCTGTACTACGCGCTCGAGGCTACCGGCGAGTTGAGCAAACTCGATGGCGCCGTATTCCGTGCCCTGCACCAGGACGGCAAGAAGCTGTACGACGACAAGAGCATCATCGCCTGGGTCAGCGCGCAAGGCGTCGATAGCAAGAAGTTCAGCGATGCCTACAACTCATTCGGAGTGATCAGTCAGGCCAAGCGTGCCGACCAGATGGCGCAGGCGTACAAGATCCAGGGCGTTCCGGCGCTGGCGGTTGACGGCAAGTATCTGGTGACCGGCAAGGAGGTCAAGGGCTACCCTGACCTGGTAGCGCTGGCCGACCAGGTGATCGACAAGGCACGCGGCGACCGCGCCAAGAAGTGAGCCAGCGCGCGCAGCGTTCGCATCACCATCGCTCTGCGCGACCAACCGCCGTTGACAGCCGGTACGACGCCAGCCGCGGCGCACCGGGAGCCTGAGTGCAGCCAGTCCGCAAGCTGTTTATCACGGGCGCCTCGTCGGGCATCGGGCAGGCGCTGGCCGGGCATTATGCCGCCCAGGGGGCGCTGCTCGGACTGGCGGCGCGTCGGGCAGAACCCCTGCACCAGCTGGCCGCGCGCTGGCCAGGACAGATCAGCTGCTACCCGCTCGACGTGACCGATGCAGCAGCCCTGCGTGCCGCGGGAGAGGATTTCATGGGCCGTTTCGGCGTCCCTGAAATCGTTATCGCCAACGCCGGCGTCTCGATCGGCACGCTGACCGAGCACGCCGAAGACCTCGCCGCCATCCGGCAGGTGATGGACACCAATTTTTTCGGCATGGCGGCGACCTTCTCGCCGTTCATCGGCGGCATGCGCCGCGCCGGTGGTGGCCGCCTGGTCGGCATCGCCTCGGTCGCCGGCATCCGCGGCTTGCCCGGTTCGGAGGCGTACAGCGCCTCGAAAGCTGCGGTGATCAGCTATCTCGAAAGTCTGCGCGTCGAATTGCGCGCTTCGGGCGTCAAGGTGGTCACCGTTTGTCCTGGCTACATCGCAACGCCGATGACCGCCGGCAATCCTTTCCCGATGCCGTTCCTGATGCCCGCCGACAGCGCCGCGGCGCGCTTCGCGCAAGCGATCGAACGCGGCCGCAGCTACGTCGTCGTTCCCTGGCAAATGGCTGTTGTCGCGAAGATACTGCGGCTGCTGCCGAACGCTCTCTATGATCGGCTGCTGGCCAGCGCGCCACATAAGCCACGGCGAGCTTCACACAGCTAGTTCTCTTCGGCGTTCCTCTTGTCCGGCGGGCCAGGCCGCAGTATGCTGCGCGGCTAGGCCGGGCCTCAGACAGCGAACCAGGAGAAGCCGTGATGCAGCTTGCGCAGGCCGTTATCCGCAACCCCTCGACGATCGCCGCCGAGTTGGCGCGGCTGCAGGACGCCCGGGCCAATCTGGTGCTGGCCTTCGGTACCGGCCAGCACCTGCGCGCGCTTGCCGCGCACTTGCCGGTGGCGTTTCCCGAAGCACGACGCGCGGGCTGCTCGACGGCCGGCGAGGTCTCCGCCGCCGGGGTCACCGAAGATAGCTGCGTGGTGACCGCGATCCGCTTCGAGCACACCCGCCTGCTCCAGGCCTCGACCACCTTAACCAGCATGGATGACTCACAGGCCGCTGGCCGCCGGCTGGCCACGCAGTTGTCGCCGGAAGGCCTGCGGGCAATCCTGGTTTTTGGCCAGGGCGTACGGATCAACGGTAGCGCGCTGCTGGTCGGGGTCGGCGAGGTCCTGGGTAGCCAGGTGCCGATTAGCGGTGGCCTGGCGGGCGACGGCGACACCTTCCAGGAAACCTGGGTCCTTGACGACCATGGCGCCAGGAACGACAGCATCGTCGCCCTTGGCCTTTACGGCGAACGGCTGATCTTTCGTCATGCTTCATTCGGCGGCTGGTCACCTTTCGGCCCCGCACGCAAGGTGACGCGCTGCGCAGACAACGTGCTCCATGAACTTGACGGCGAGCCAGCACTGGAAGTCTACAAACACTACCTTGGCGAGTACGCCAAGGGACTGCCGGCCTCGGGCCTGCTCTTCCCGTTTGCGATGCTTGGCAGCGACCACCGCGAGACCGGCCTGATCCGCAGCATCCTTGGCGTCGACGAGCGCGAGGGCAGCCTGACACTGGCCGGCGAGATCGACCCCGATGGCTACCTGAAGCTGATGCACGCCAGTACCGATGCCCTCGTCGGTGGCGCCGAAGCGGCCGCCGACGCCGTGCAGCAGACACTGCGTTCGGACAGGAACGGCCTGGCACTGCTGGTCAGCTGTGTCGGTCGCAAACTGGTGATGGGCGGACGCGTCGAAGAAGAGATCGAAGCCGTCGGCGCTGTTTTCGGCCGGCAAGCGCTGCTCGCCGGTTTCTATTCCTACGGCGAGATCGGCCCCCATACCCCGGCAGGCTCGTGCCGGCTGCACAACCAGACGATGACCGTGACCTGGATCGGCGAAAGCTGACGGGCCGCATTTGCCGCGCTTCTGCGGCGCCCTTGCCCTGCTCCGGGCAGGCTCTTGCAACGATTCTTCACTTCTCGGCCCAGACCAGACGGTGACCATGCACAAGCTTCTCAGCCGCCAGATGCGGCGCGTCCTCGGGGTCGAGGGAGAACGCGCGGCCGCCGTCCTTGACGAACTCCGGCAAATCGCGGCGCACGCGGCGGTGTCGCCGGAGGCTGCGCGCCTGCTCGCCGGCCTCGACACCTTCCTGGGCCAGGTCGATAGAGCCTATACGCAGAATGACCGCGACCTCGAACTGCGAACACGCAGCCTGGACCTGAGCTCGGACGAACTGCTCCAGGTCAACGAACGCCTGCGCATCGAACTGGCCAGCCGTACGCGCGCCATCAATTCCCTGCGCGACACCGCATGCGGACTGCTCGACGGCGGCAACAAGGCGCTGCCGCCACTGATCGAGGACGATATCGAGGCGCTCTCGGCACTGATGGCCGATCTGGTGCGGCAGCGTGAAGAGAGCCGGAACGACTTGCAGAGCGTACTGGCAGCGCTGGCCAACCAGAAATTCGCCCTCGATCAGCACGCCATCGTCAGCACCACCGATGTACGCGGCACCATCACCTACGCCAACGACAAGTTCTGCAAGATCAGTGGCTACACGCGCGGCGAACTGCTCGGCCACAATCATCGCGTGACCCGCTCGGACGCCAATCCGCCAGAGCTGTTCGCCGACTTGTGGGCAACCATTTCGGCCGCCAAGGTGTGGCACGGCGAGTTGTGCAACCGCGCCAAGAGCGGCGATTTCTACTGGGTCAGCGCGACCATTGTGCCATTCTGCGATCGGAGCGGCCGACCGGTACAGTACATCTCGATCCATACCGACATTAGTGAGCGCAAGCGTATCGAAGCGCGTCTTGCCGACAGCGAACGAAACTTTCGTAGCGTCGTCGAGAGCCTCAAGGAAGTCGTTTTCCGCACCGACGCCGACGGCTGCTGGACCTATCTCAATCCAGCGTGGAGCGAGATTACAGGCTTTGCCGTTCACGAAAGCCTGGGCCGCCCCTCTCTGGCAAGTGTCCCGGCGGAAGACCGCGAACGAGCTACCGGCCGCTTCTTTGCGCTCGCCGCGCGGCAAGTCGATTTCTTGCGCGAGGAAGCGCGCTACCGGACGCGCTACGGCGACAACCGCTGGCTCGAAGTCTTCGCCCGCGCCGAGTTCGACGCCGCCGGCAGATTTGCCGGCTGCGCCGGTACGCTCAACGACGTGACCGAGCGACGACTGGCGCTGGACCAGCTCGAAGAGCAGTTGCACCTGGTCCAGGAGTTGTTCGAGGTGGTACCTTTGCCGATCTACCTGACCGACACCGCCGGCCGCTACCTGCACCTCAACCGGGCATTTGCCGGGTTCTTCGGCATCGCCCGCGAGGACTGGGCAGGAAAGACGGTGCAGGACCTGCTACCCGGCGAACTCTCGGCACTGCATGTCGAGAAGGACCGCGAAATCCTGACCGCGGTCGGTCAGCAGGTCTATGAGGCACAAGTCGAACTGCGCGACGCCAGCCGGCGCGACGCCATCTACCACAAGGCAACCTTGACCAGGGCCGACGGCAGTATCACCGGTCTCCTTGGCGCAATTGTCGACATCACCGACCGCAAGGCGCAGGAGGCGCTGATCGCCAGCGCCGAATCGCGCTTGCGCCAGATCACCAATAGCGTACCGGCGGCGGTGTTCCAGTGCGAGATCGGTCGCCAACGCGTGCGCTTCACCTTCCTCAGCGATCGCGTGCCGGAAATCAGGGGGCTGCAACGCGAGGCCCTCTTCGCCGATGCCACGCTCGCCACCCGGCAGATCGTGGCCGACGACCGCCAACGGGTCGAGCAAGGGCTCTGGCGAGCGGCGGAACGCCGCGAGGTCTGGCAATGCGACTATCGAATCGAGCTGGCCAACGGCACGCAGCGCTGGATTCGCGGCGAGATCAGCCCGGCACCGGAACCGCCCGCGGCGGATGGAGCGACAATCTTCACCGGCATCTGGCAGGATGTCACCTTGCTCAAGGAAGCCGACGCGCGCCTGCGGGTGGTGACCGACAATATCCCGGTGGCGGTTTATCAGTATCAGCGTTCGAGCGGCCGTCCACACGCCTTCCCGTTCTTCAGCCGCGCCATCGACCAGATCTGTGGTCTATCGGCCGAGGAGGCGATGGCCAACGCCGACGCGCTGTTCGACCTGGTGCATGCCGACGATCGACACCTGGTATCGACCACGATCGCCGAGGCCGTCGCCGCGAACTCGCGTTGGTCGGTCGATTTTCGATTCGTCCATCGCGGCCGTGGCGAACCCGTCTGGGTGCACGGCGAGGCGCAAGGCACGTCCACCGCCGACGACGGTACGCTGTGGAACGGCTACCTGGCCGACATCTCGGCCGCCAAACTCGCCTCGGAGGAGTTGCGCCGCGCCAAGGAAGGCGCGGAAGCCGCCAACCGCGCCAAATCCGAATTTCTGGCCAACATGAGCCACGAAATACGCACCCCGATGAACGGGGTCATCGGCATGACCCGCCTGGTTCTCGACAGCGAGCTCGGCGACGAGCAGCGTACCTGCCTGCAGATCGTCGAGGAATCATCCGAAGCGCTGCTGACGATCATCAACGACATCCTCGACCTGTCGAAGATCGAGGCCGGCAAGCTGTTCGCCGAGCGCGTGTCGTTCAAGCTCTGGCGCGCCGTTGGCGAGACGCTCAAGGCGCTGGCTCTGCGCGCGCACGACAAGGGACTGGAATTGATCTGCGACATCGCCCCCGAGGTACCGCTGCAGGTACTCGGCGACGCCGGTCGTCTGCGCCAGGTGCTGGTCAATCTGATCGGCAACGCGATCAAGTTCACCGCTCGCGGCGAAGTGCTGGTCCGCGTTGAACGGGCGCACGCCAAGGGCGATGGCGATGGCGATGGCGATGGCGAGGTCAGACTGCACTTTTCGATCGTCGACAGCGGCATCGGCATTGCCGAGGAAAAACTGGCGACGATCTTCGACGCTTTTGCACAGGCCGACGGTTCGGTCACCCGCAAGTACGGCGGCACAGGCCTCGGACTGACGATTTCAGCGCGCCTGGCGGAGATTCTTGGCGGCCGCATCTGGGTCGAAAGCCAGCCCGGCCGTGGCAGCACCTTCCACTTCAGTGTTCGTTTTGGCGTCGATCCGCAAACGACCCGGCAGTTGCCGCAGTTGCCAGGCACGCGTGTTTTGGTCGTCGTCGACCATCCGGTGGGCCGTCAGGTGGTGGCGCGAACGCTGGAAAGCGCCGGCGCTCGGGTCAGTACCGTGGACTCCGGCAAGGCGGCGCTGGCGCTCTTCGCTGCCAGGTCATCGGCGGTCGATGTCGTCCTGCTCGACGGCAGTCTGCCGGGGATCGACGCCCGTACGCTGGCCGGGCAGCTGCGCTCGACGGCCGGCGGCGCGGCGACTCCGCTGGTGATCATGGTGGCACAGAGCACGCCCGGTGATCGCGAGCGCTACCGCGATCTGGAGATGGCGATAGTGCTTGGCAAACCACTGACCGGCGAGGATCTGTTGCTGAGCCTCGCGCGAGCTCTCGACGGCGGGCCCGCACGGCGCCCGACTCGCCCCGGCAATCTCCCGGCAACGCCAGAGAGCCGGCCACGCGCGGTGTTGCTGGTTGACGACAATGCGATCAATCAGCAACTGACCACCGCGCTGCTGGAGCGCCGGGGCCACCGCGTCACTGTCGCCGAGAATGGCCTGGCGGCTGTCGAGCGGATGCGTACCGGCCGCTTCGACGTGGTCTTGATGGACATGATGATGCCGGTGATGGATGGGCTCGAAGCGACCCGCCGGATTCGTGCTGCCGAATTGGCTGGCGGCAAGCGCCGCTCGCCGATCATCGCGATGACTGCCAACGCCATGCCGGGCGACCGGGAAAGCTGTCTCGCCGCTGGCATGGACGATTACCTGAGCAAGCCGATCAGGGGCGAAGAGCTGCAGCACCTGCTCGTCAAGCACGGCACTGCTGGTGATGCCGAACTGCACCAGAGCACCGCGGAGGTCGAGGCCAGCACCGGTTTCGACTATGCGGCTGCAGTGGCCAAGGCCGACCAGGAGACTGTCGCGCTGATCGCCGTTGCCTTTCTCGAATCTTCGGCAAGTGACCTGGAAACGATTCGCCGCGGCATCGCCAATGCTGATCGGCGCAGCGTGGCATCCACCGCCGCCGCACTGCACGGCACCCTGGACATTTTTGGCGCCCGACCGGCAGTCCGGCTGGCGCATCGCCTGGAACAACAGAGCGCTTACGGCGACCCGCCGGAAATGGCTTTGCTGGCCGACCAGTTGGCCGAACAGATCGACTGCCTGCGCCGTGCACTGAAATCGCTGACCGACACCCCGTCCGCGCCTTAGCTGCCGGCCTCGCACGCACCCGGGCGCCGGGCGGCCGCCTCACCAGTCGATCGGCTTGCCGTCGCGAAAGAAGCCACCGCTGGGTCCGTCGTCGGGCAGCAGCGCCGCCCAGACGATCCCTTGTGCGCCCTCGTCGACACTGCGGGTGGCTTCCTTGCCGCCCATCTCGGTACGGCACCAGCCAGGGCAAACCGAGTTGATCTTGATCGGGCTGTCTTCAAGCTCCCTGGCGGTGAGACGGGTCAACGCATTGAGCGCGGCCTTGGAAGTCCGGTAGCCGGGCCACGAACCGCCCATTGCCGCCAGTTGCCCCATGCTCGACGAGACGTTCACGATCCGCCCCCAGTCGTTTTCCCGCATCAGCGGCACGATCGCCTGAATCAGGCGCAGCGGCGCCAGGGTGTTGCAGGCATAGGTCGCCGCCACCAGATCCGGATCGACGACGAAAACGCTGGCGGCCTCTGGAACGGCGAAGTCCCTGCGCTCGAGAAACACGCCGGCATTGTTGACCAGGATGTCGGCGCGCCCGAACTCGCGGCGCAGGCGGGCGGCCAGCGCGGCGACGGCGCTGGCGTCGGTGACGTCGGCGACGTGCGCCAGAGCTTCGTGGCCACTCTCGCGCAACTGCCGGGCGGCGTCTTCGATCGCTTCAGCGTTGCGTCCGACCATCAGCACCAGACATCCGGCGGCCGCCAGGTCGCGCGCCACCGACAGCCCCAGGCCACGCGCCGCACCGGTCACCACCGCAAGTTTCTGCGCTAGCATTTGCCTCTCCCGTTTTCTCTGTTCAAACCGCCAATCATGCAATGGTCCGACGCAATCGGCAAGCACCACCGGCGCTACCAGGGCAAGCCACGGATCGTCTCGCTGGTGCCCAGCCTCACCGAACTGCTGGTAGCCCTGGGGCTGGCCGAACTGCTGGTCGGCCGCACCGGCTTCTGCATCCATCCGCGGCAGGTCGTCGGGCGACTGCCGAAGCTCGGTGGCACCAAGGGTTTCGATGTCGACAAGCTGCGCGCGCTGCAACCGACGCACGTACTGGTGAATATCGATGAAAACCGCCGCGAGGAAGTCGAGCCCTTGCGTGACTTCGTGCCGCATCTGATCGTCACCCACCCGCTGGCCGCCCGCGACAACCTCGAACTCTACCGCCTGCTCGGCGGCATCTTCGACCGCGAGCCGCAGGCCGCCGCGCTGACTGCCGAGTTCGAGCGCGAATGGCTGGCCCTGACCGCGCTGGCCGACCTCCTGCCACGACAACGCGTGCTCTACCTGATCTGGCGGCAGCCCTGGCTCAGCGTCGCCCGCGACACCTCTATCTCGCGCATGCTGGCTGCCGCCGGCTGGGATACGCTGCCCGTTGACAGCGCGCTGCGCTACCCGGAGGTCGACCTGCTGACCGTCGCCAGCCAGGCAGAGGTCGTCTTTCTGGCCAGCGAGCCCTACCCCTTTCGCGAGCAGCACCGACGCCGGCTGGCGAGCGAACTGGCGGACACCCGGGTGGCGCTGATCGACGGCGAAATGGTCTCCTGGTACGGCAGCCGCGCGATCGCCGGGCTGGCATACCTGCGCCAGTTGCGGGCCGGCCTGGCGAAATCGGCCGAAAATTGACCGGCATCAAGTGCCGGAGAGCAACGCTGGTTATACTGGCCAGCTCCGCTCGACGAGGTTTCGCATGCCGCGCCACCCTGTTCCCCAACTGATTTGTCCAGCCGGCAGCCTGCCGGCGCTCAAGGCGGCGGTCGACCACGGCGCCGACGCGGTGTACCTCGGCTATCGCGACGACACCAACGCCCGCAATTTCGCCGGCCTGAATTTCGATCACAAGGCGATGGTCGAAGGCCTTCGCTACGCCCAGTCGCGTCGCCGCCGGGTGCTGATGGCGATCAACACCTTTGCCCAGCCAGGACGCGCCGCGGACTGGCAACGAGCGGTCGATGGCGCCGTCGACCTCGGCGTCGACGCGGTGATCCTCGCCGACGTCGGACTGCTCGACTACGCCAGCAGGCGTCACCCGGCGCTGCGTCTGCACCTCTCGGTGCAGGGGTCGGCAACCAGCTACGAGGCGGTCAATTTTGCCCATCGTGAATTCGGCGTCCAGCGCGCGGTACTGCCGCGCGTGCTGACCCTGGCGCAGGTCGAAGCGGTGATCCGCAACACGCCGGTGGAGATCGAGGTCTTCGGATTCGGCAGCCTGTGCGTGATGAACGAGGGCCGTTGCTGGCTGTCGTCGTACGCCACCGGCGAATCGCCGAATACGGTCGGCGCCTGTTCGCCGGCGAAGTATGTCAAATGGGAAAAGTCGCCGGGCGCGATGAGCACCCGCCTGAACGGGATCCTGATCGACCGCTTCGGCGACGATGAACCAGCCGGCTACCCGACCTTGTGCAAGGGGCGCTTCGAGGTCGGCGGCGAAACCTACTACGCGCTGGAGGAACCGACCAGCCTCAACGTCATCGAGGTGCTGCCGGCGATCGCTGCCATCGGCGTCGCGGCGATCAAGGTCGAAGGCCGCCAGCGCAGCCCGACCTACGTTGCGCAGGTCACCCGCACCCTGCGCGCCGCCCTCGACGAACTTGCCAGCGACGCCCAGCACTTCCAGGTCAGGCCCGCCTGGCAAGCCGAGTTGGCGCGCGTCTCCGAAGGCAGCCAGGTAACCCTGGGGGCCTACAACCGCCCCTGGCGGTAGACGGCACGACGACCATGAAACTCGCTCTCGGGCCGCTGCTCTACTTCTGGCCGAAACACGAGGTCTTCGAGTTCTACGCCGAAATGGCGCAGAACCCGGCGATCGACATCATCACCGTCGGCGAGGTGGTCTGCTCGCGCCGTCAGCAGATCCGTGTCGCCGACTGGCTGGCGCTGGCACGCGACCTGGCCGACGCCGGCAAGGAAGTCGTCGTCGCGGCGCAGGCCCTGCTCGAATCGGAGGGCGACCTGAAGGCGCTGCGTCGGCTGCGCGCCGAGCTGAGCGAAATCCCCGGCTGCCGGCTCGAAGCCAACGACCTCGGCGCGGTCAGCATCGCCGCTGGCCACCCCTTCGTCGCCGGCCCGCATCTCAACATCTACAACGAAGTGACGCTGGCGACCTTTGCCCGCTTCGGCATGCAGCGCTGGGTACCGCCGCTGGAAGGCGACCGCCAGCTGATCGCGACGCTGCATCGCGCTCGTCCGGCCGGCGTCGAGACCGAGGTCTTCGTCTTCGGCAAACTGCCGCTGGCGTTTTCCGCGCGCTGTTTCACCGCGCGTCACTACGGCCTGAACAAGGACGACTGCCAGTTCAAGTGTCTCGACCATCCCGAGGGGATGACCCTGCGCACCCGCGAAGGTCAGCCCTTCCTGGCGATCAACGGCATCCAGACGATGTCGGCGCAAACCTACAACCTGCTGCCGCAGATGCCGGAGTTGCTGCAGATCGGCATCGAGGTGGTGCGCATCAGTCCGCAGGCGAAGGCGATGTCGGCGATCATTGCCGCTTTCGACGAAGCACGGCGTGGGCAGTCGCCGACAGCCGACACCTCCGGCTGGTCCAGCGAAGGGCTGGTCGACGGCTACTGGTTTGGCGAGGCCGGCATCGTCCAGCGTCAAGCGGCCGCGCGCGCCACACATTAAAGGAAACGCTCGATGAGCCCGATCTTTTCGATTCCCCGCTTCAGACTGCCGGGGCTGGTCGCCTCGATTGGCGCGCAGCTGCCGCAGTGGCCGCACTCGCTGGCCCTGGCGACGGCGCTGAACGCCGCCGCCAGGATGGGACTGCTGCCTGAAGACAGTCTGGCCTTGCTCGAAGGGCGAAGCTTCGTCGTCGAGGTTCTCGACGCCGGTGGCCAGGCCAGCTTCACCTACCGCGGCGGCTTCTTCCGGCCCTTGCTGACCCCGCCGGCGAGCCCGGACCTGTCGTTCAGCGCCAACCTGTCGGCGTTCCTGCAATTGCTGGCACGCCAGGAAGACCCCGACACGCTGTTCTTCAACCGCGAATTGTCGGTTATCGGCGACACCGAACTCGGTCTGGTGATCAAGAACATGCTCGACGCCGTCGAGTTGCCTCAGCTGCCGCAACTGCCGACGCTGGCGATCTTTCGCCGCCAACCGGCAGCGCCTTGACGGAAACCGCTCGGCGCACGCAGCAGCCGAGCCGCGTCGTCATCGAGGGAGTCGCCTGCGCACTCGCCGCCGGGCTGCTGTGGGGGCTGGTCTTCGTGGTACCGCTGATGCTGCCCGACTACCCGCCGGCGATGCTCTCTTTCGGCCGCTACCTGAGCTTCGGGGCAATCGCGCTGGTGCTCGCCCGGGCCGATCTGCGGCGACTGCAGGAGCTGCGGCGGCCAGACTGGCGAATGGCTTTCGAGCTGGCGCTGGTCGGCAACATCCTCTACTACCTGTTCCTGTCCGGCGCCATCCAGCTTGCCGACGCGCCACTGCCGACGATGCTCATCGGCACGCTGCCGATCGTCATTGCGATCGTCGCCAACTTCGGTGCCGAAGCACTGCCCTGGCGCCGGCTGCTGCCTTCGCTGCTGGTGATCGCGCTCGGCATCGCGCTGGTGAACAGCCACGAGATGGCGCTGCTCGACCAGCAACGCAGCGCGCAGGACTACCTGCTGGGAACGCTTCTCGCCCTGGCCGCGGTGTTCTGCTGGACCTGGTACCCGGTTCGCAACGCGCGCTGGCTGCAACAACGACCGGCATTGGCTTCCGGCACCTGGGCAATCGCGCAGGGCCTGGCGACGCTGCCGCTGGCAGCGACCGGAATGGCCGCCGCGGGGTGGTATTTCGGCTGGCAGGGTGGCTTCGACTATCCGCTCGGACCACAGCCCGGCGCCTACGTCGGCCTGATGCTGACCTTGGGATTGTGCGCCTCGTGGCTGGGAACGCTGCTCTGGAATCGCGCCAGCAGGCTGCTGCCTACCGCCCTCACCGGCCAGCTGATCGTCTTCGAGACCTTGGCAGCGTTTGCCTATGCGTTCGTCTGGCGCGGCTCGCTACCCGGCACCGCCGGCTTGGTCGGCATTGCGCTGCTGGTCCTGGGCGTGATCCTGGGCGTGCGCACGTTCCGCGCGGGATGACGCCCTGGCGACTGGATGCAAGGCGCCTGGCGCGGGTGTCGCCGATCAGCTGGCCGGCTCGGGCGGATCCTCGGCATCCGGACTGATGACCCCGAACGACGCCGGGATGCGCGTATAGAAGATCCGCATCTTCTCCTGACCGACCAGCGCCAGCAGCCGCTTCGCCTCCTCCTCGGTGACGACAAACTCGACCTCGATGCCGCTGCTGCCCGCCAGCTCGAAAAAGCGGTCTTCGTGCAGTGCGTGCCGCCGCCCGAAACCCCCAATGGCGCGAAAGGCCGAGCCACCCCGGATTCCCAGGCGGTTGCCCTGGTCGAGCAGCCACTCCCAGAGCAGGCGACCGCGATGCGTCTGGATTTCGTTCACGTAGAATCTCAGGAACGAGCCTTCCATGCTTGCCTCCCATGCTTGTCTTTCGCCGCGCCATGATCGAACGGGGATGGCAGTGGATGGCGGCGGCTTGCCGCAACCCAGCTCCTCAAGCCGAACCCTTCGCCCAGACTACGGTGGCGATACCGGCAAAGGTCATCAGCACCGAACCGGTCACATGCGCCGCGACGATTCCCAGCGCCCAGGCAATTCGCCCCTGCTGCAGCAAGCCGGCGAGTTCCGCCGAAAACGTCGAGAAGGTCGTCAGTCCACCACAAAAACCGGTGATGATCAGCAGCCGCCATTCCGGCGAGATCGCCGAGAAAGCGGCAAAGAACGCCACCGCAACACCAATCACGTAGGCGCCGACCAGATTGGCCACCAGCGTCCCGGGCGGAATGGTCGGGAACAGGCTGTTGAGCCGGATTCCCAGCTGCCAGCGCAGTAGCGCGCCGAGTGCGGCACCGATCGAAATGGCGAGGACTGATTTCCACATACACCGGCCCTGAAAACAGGTTGCAGATGCGGACAGACTGAACCAGCGCCTGCACGCCGACCCGGGAGAGACCAGGGCTCATCAGCCGTTACAGCGGCTTGAACGCGGAGCGTCGTTCCCAATGCGGCCAATATAGCACCGGAAGCGACTCCCCGAGCACGCGCCGGACCGGTGCGACGCCCTCGCGCGCAGCCGCCCGACGACAATGCCAGTCGCCTGACCTGGGGTCGGTTGCCGCACGCCTGGAGCAGTCGACGGCCGTCGGCTCCGGCCTTGCACCTCGCTGATCAGGCGAACCCTGCCGACCTCCGGCGATCGATTTCACCGCGGCGTTCGATCGCACCGATGGCGCTTGCGAAGCCGCGCTCCAGGGCGTGCGGCCGGCGGCGATCGTCGTCGCGCCGGTCGTCGAAACGCGCGTACCGGCATTGACACGCCAAGGCGTCGCAGCCGGGTAACGGCAATAGCGGCGCCGCAGCGGGCAAGAAGCGCCGGCCTTCAAGATCGTTGGCGGCAGCACACGACTTGGCGCCACGTGCAATGGCGACGCAGCGATACGGGTGGAGCGTACGCGCGCTGGATGACTCGACTGCAGCGGCGGACGAACGCCTGCGCGCCCACCAGAAGCAGGCAACCGCGGCAAGCACAGAGAAGAGGGGAATGAGCCAGTCCGACACGCCAGAATCCTCCTTCAGTCAAATGGCCCTTGTTCGCGCCTTGCCTGGCAGAGAGCAGCAAATCAGCACTGCCTCTCGCCGCCCGCTTGACGCCAACTTGCCCATGATATAACGAGAATCCGTTTCCGCAAACCGGGCTGTCGGCGAACGCTTTCCGGTCGCGCCGCTGGCGCGTCCGCCGATTCATCCCCAAGGCATGCCTCGGTACGCCCTCGATCGGCAAACGCCCCGGAGGCCGGATCAGCCGCTCAGCAAGGAGCGCCAGCAGTCGATCTCGGGCGTCCTGAACAACTCCTGCAGCAACTCGAACGCGCGGTCGGCGTGGCAGCTCGCGGCGGCGCTCAAGCCTTCGCCCAACTCGAAACGCTCGCCACGGACGCAGAGCACGAAGGCCGGCGGCGCCGTTTGGTGATCGATCCGCGGCAATACCGCCAGGAGAGCTTCGGGCGGCAGGGCGTGCGTGCTGTACGGGGTGCCGTCGACGGCTTGCGCCTGACGGAAGACAAACGGTGCCGGGGTCTGGCGGCCGGCATCGATGAACAGCACCAGCCGCCGTCCGACGAGATCCAGCGCGTGTTCGATCTGCAACTGGAAGTCGCCGAGCAGCTCGCTGCCGGCCGCCTCGCCGGTGACCTCCAGCCAGGCCTGCAAGCGATCGAGCAGCAGCGGCCCGAGCGCGTCGTCGCCGCGGCTGGGGTTACCGCAGGCGAGGACCAGCACCGGGGCGGGTGACATGGTCAGCGTTGCCGATTTCACGACGCCGTGCACCTGCGGTCGACGACCTGTCCGACCGCGTCCTGGAGTTCGAGCTGCAGCGGCATCTTGCCAAGCGCGTGCGTGGCGCACGACAGGCAGGGGTCGAAAGCGCGGATCGCGACTTCGATGTGGTTGAGCAGACCCTCGGTGAGCTCGCGGCCGCTCAGGTAGCGTTGCGCGACGCGGCGGATCGCCTCGTTCATCGGCTGATTGTTGTGCGTCGTCGACACGATCAGATTGCAGCTGCTGACCAGATCGTCGTCGTCGACCTGGTAGTGATGGATCAGCGTTCCGCGCGGCGCCTCGATGACGCCGACTCCCTGGCGCTTGCGGACGCCGCTGGTGACCAAGGTGCTGCCGGAGAGGTCGTCATCGTGCAGCAGCGCCTTGATCGTCTCGGCGGCGTGCAGCATTTCGATCATTCGTGCCCAGTGATAGGCCAGCGGCGCGTGCACCAGGTTTCCCTGGCCGTGATCGATGAACTCGCGGCGTTCGGCTTCGGCCAGCGGCGTCGGGATGCGGTCGCAGTTCTGCACCCGTGCCAGCGGTCCGACCTTGTACCAGCCGTGCTGCGGGCCAAGCGCGGCCAGGAAGGGGAACTTCATGTAACTCCACGGCTTGACTTCCTCGCGGATCAGCTGCTGGTAGTTCTGGATCGGGAAACCGTCGACGAGGATCCTGCCGTCGGCGTCGCGGGCGCGCAGGTGGCCATCGTAGAAGTCCAGCGAGCCGTCCGCACCAACCAGCGACAGGATGTTCGAGCGGAAAGTCCCGAAGCTGTCGTACAGCGCCGGATCGGCGGCGTGCAGGCGTTTGACGAGCTGCACCGCCTGGCGGCTCCAGCCGACGATCGCGTAGATCTCGGCCAGCAGGCTGTCGCGCTCCTCGCGGCTCAGCGAACGATTGACACCACCCGGAATCGCGCCGGTGCCGTGCACCCGCTTGCCGGCGGTGAGGCGGATCACCTCCTGCCCGAACTTGCGCAGCAGCACTCCGTGTCTGGCGATTTCCGGGTACGCGGCGGCGACGCCGACGATGTTCCGCCGGCCGGCTTCGCTGGCGAATCCGAACAGCAGGTCGGGCGACGACAGATGAAAGAAATGCAGCGCATGCGACTGCAGGATCTGGCCGTAGTGCATCAGCCGGCGCACTTTCCCGGCGGTCGGCGTCAGCCGGTCGGCGCCAAGCATGTGATCGAGCGCCTTGGCGGCCGCCAGATGATGCGACACCGGGCAGATCCCGCACAGGCGCTGGACCATCACCGGCACCTCCCAGTACGGGCGGCCCTGGATGAATTTCTCGAAGCCGCGAAATTCAACGATGTGCAGGCGGACCTGCTGCACCTGCCCGTTCTCGTCGAGCAGCAGCGTCACCTTGCCGTGCCCTTCGACGCGCGACACCGGGTCGATCGCCACGCGGCGCAGCGTGCCGGCATCAGCCGGCGCGTTTTCAAGTTCGAAATGATCGCCTTGCATGACCTCTCTCCGTCTGCTCTCAGTCGAAATGCAGCAAGGGATGTCCGAGCCGCGGCGTCCGCCCGTCGAGCAGATCGCTCAGGAACTTCCAGATCGCTTCGCCCGACGGCGGGCAGCCGGGGATGAAGTAGTCGATGCGGACGATTTCATGGATCGGGTGCACCTTGTCGAGCGGCAGCGGCAACTCGGGATCGTTGGGAATCTGCCCGCCGACGATCCCCGGCGCGGTCAGGTAGACCTCCTGCAGGCACTGGCCAAGGTCCAGGTGGTTGCGTTGCGCCGGCAGACCGCCGTTGACCGCGCAGGCGCCGACGGCGATCAGCAGCTTGCAGTTGCGACGGAACTCGCGCAGCACGTGCACGTTCTCGGCGTTGCAGATGCCGCCCTCGATCAGGCCGATGTCGCAAGGCCCGCAGTGCTTGATGTCGGTCAGTGGCGAGCGGTCGAAGTCAACCCGCTCGAGCAGCTCGAAAAGGCGCTCGTCGATGTCCAGCAAGGACATGTGGCAGCCGAAGCACCCCGCCAGCGAAGCCGTGGCGACGCGCACTTTGCCGGTGGCGTTGGCGGCGCTCATGTCAACCCTCGTCGTCGGCCGTGCGGCTGGACAGGCGCTCGACCTGCATCCCGATCGGCTGGAGATCGTAGCGACGCTGACCGATCGGCACCGCGAAGCCCTGGCGCTTTTTGAGGATCACGCCAACCGGGCAAACGTGCGCCGCTTTGTCAGCCCAGGAGAAATCGGTATCGGCCAGGCGCCCGGACTCGGCATTGACGATCAGGTGCTTGGTGATGCCACGCCCCGACAGCGCGAAGACGCTCTTGCCGTCGACGTCGCGACTGGCACGCACGCACAGCTCGCAGAGAATGCAGCGATTGAAGTCGAGCAGCACCTCTGGGTGCGAGGCGTCGACCGGCCGGCTGGGGTAGAACTGGTCGAAATGCGGGTTCAGCATTTCGAGCTCGTAGGCCAGCGCCTGCAGCATGCAATGGCCACTTTTCTCGCACGAGGGGCAGAAGTGATTGCCTTCGACGAACAGCATCTGAAGCAAGGTCCGGCGCTTGTCGTTGAGGTCAGGCGAGTTGTTCTCGACCTCCATGCCGTCCCTGGCCGGCATGGTGCACGCCGACACGTAACGGCCGTTGGCCTTGACCGTGCACAGCTTGCAACTGCCCTGCGGTTTGAACTCCGGGTGATGGCAGAGATGCGGAATGAAAATGCCGGCGGCCATCGCCGCGTCCATGATCGTCTGGCCGGCGGCGAAGGGCACCGGCAGGCCGTCGAGCAGAATGCTGCACCGGCTCATGAGCCAACTCCAGAAACCCGGGCGGCCAGCCCGAAGTGCGCCTCCGGGTCGTCGCGCCCGGTCATCTGGCGGGCCGCCGCCAGCGCCTGGTCGAGGTCGAAGGCCGGCTCGAAGTCGAGCGAGCACAAGCGCCGCTCGTACGCCGGGCGGAACTTCTGCAGGGTGTCGAACAAGGGGTTGCACGCCGCCTGGCCGAGGCCGCAGTGGCTGGCAGCGTGCAACAGGCGATGGATCTTGAAGATTTCGTTGATTTCGTACTGCGACCCCAGTCCCCTGGCGATCTTGTCCATGCAGTTCATGACCAGCGAAGTGCCGACCCGGCACGGCGTACAGAAGCCGCAGCTTTCGTGCGCGAAGAAGTGGGTGAAGTTGCGCGCCACCTCGAACATGTCGCGATGCGCCCCGAAAACCATCAGCGCACCGGCCGTCGGCACGTCCTCGAAGGCAATGCGGCGAGAGAATTCGTGCGTCGCCAGACAGCTTCCGGAAGGGCCGCTGACCTGCACCGCCTGCGCATTGCCGGCGCCGCAGTCGTGCAGCACCTGGTTGACCGAAACACCGAAGGGGTACTCGTAGACCCCCGGCGCCTCGACGTCGCCGGAGATCGACAGCAGCTTGGTACCGGTCGATTGCTTGGTGCCGAGACCGGCAAACCAGGCACCTCCCTTGAGCGCGATCAGCGCCGCCTTGCACAGCGTCTCGACGTTATTGACCACCGTCGGCTGCCCGCGATAGCCGGCGGTGACCGGGAAGGGCGGGCGAATCCGCGGGATGCCGCGCCTGCCTTCGAGCGATTCGAGCAGCGCCGTTTCCTCGCCGCAGATGTAGGCGCCGGCGCCGAGATGGATGTCGATCTCGAAGTCCAGCCCGGCCTGGCCGCACAGCGCGCTCCCCAGCAAGCCGTCGCGACGACGGCGAGCGAGCTTCTCGTTAAGCGCCGGCAGCAGGTAGGCGTATTCGCCGCGCAGATAAAGCAGGCCCTGGCTGGCACCGATGGTGAGGCCAGCGAGCGTCATCCCGTCGAACAGCAGGTCGGGGTAGCTGGTGAGCAGCACGCGATCCTTGAAAGTCCCCGGCTCGCCCTCGTCGGCGTTGCACACCACGTAGCGGATTCCCTGTTCGCCGTGACACGCGGCGCGCCGCGCCGACTCCCACTTGATCGCGGTCGTGAAACCGGCGCCACCACGTCCGCGCAGATTGGACAGCTTCATTTCGCCGAGCATCGCCTCGGCGCCACGGGCGATCGCCGCCCGCAGCGCTTCACCGGCCGGCCATTCGGCGCCGAGCAAGGTGTCTCGGCGACGGATGTTGTCCTCGACCAGCGCGAACTCGGGCGGCCAGTCGGCCAGCGGCAGCTGTGTCCGGATCAGCTCGCTGATCCGGTCGATGCGCTCGGCCGACATCCGCGTCATCGCCCGGCCGTTGACCAGCAGCGCCGGCCCCTGGTCGCACATGCCGGTGCACGACGTGGTGTCGACGCTGACCAGGCCGTCCTCGGAAACCTTGCCGCGCTCGATCCACAGCTTGTTGCACAGGCGCTCGAGCAGTTCGGCGCTGCCGAGCATACGGTCGGTGATGTTGTCCGAGAACAGCACCCGGTAGCGGCCGACCGGCGCCAAGTGGAAAAAGGAGTAGAAACCGGCGACGCCTTCGACCTGCGCACGCGGCAGCGCCAGCGCCCCGGCGATGGCGGTCAGCGCGCTGGCCGGCAGATAGCCCAAAGCGTCCTGCGCCTCACGCAGGATCTGCACCAATTGGCCCGGCTGACAACGATGTCCATTGACGATCGCTTGCAGCAGGTCATCGAGCCTTCCCGCGTCAATCATCTCTTCCGTCACTGGCAGCCTCCCGCTCGCAAGGTCGATCGCGATAGTCTGCCCAAGCATATGGCCCCACACCGGGGCTGGTGCTGATGCAAGTCAACAAGCGGCGCTGTTCGCCGCTTTAGAGTAGGTGCTCCGGAAGTCACGATTCCATTCCGTGCTGCGTTGCAGCATAATGATCGTCAAGCGCTGTTGTGAGCACCCCTTGGAGCACCGTCATGCACATCGAGACCCCGCTGGAATTCATCGAAAGTCGAACCTACGACGAAATCACCGTCGGCGACAGCTCGTCGCTGATCCGTACCCTGCGCCCCGAGGACGTCAAGCTGTTCGCCCTGATGTCGGGCGACATGAACCCGGCGCTGGCCAACGGCGACTTCACGCACAGCGGCCTGTTCCAGGATTTCATCGCGCACGGCATGTGGTGCGCCTCGCTGCTGTCGACCATGCTCGGTACGCAGTTCCCCGGCCCGGGGACGGTTCTGGTCGACTCCAGCCTGCACTTCGCGCGGCCGGTGACGATCGGTGACACGATCACGGTGACGGTCACGGTGGCGCAGAAATTCGCCCGCCACCGGCACATCGTGCTCGAATGCGCGTGCTTCAACCAGGATCACCTGCTGGTCGTGTCGGGTAGCGCCGAAGTGCTGGCACCGACGGAGAAGATCCGGATCAAGCGCAAGGCGATGCCGGAAATCACCATTTCGGACAAGTACGCGCGCCTGCAGGTGCTGGTGTCAAGGGCCGAGGGCCTGGAGCCGATCGATATGGCGGTGGTCCACCCCTGCGACCTCGAGTCGCTCAAAGGAGCGCTGCTGGCCGCCGAAGCGCAGCTGATCGAACCGATCCTGATCGGGCCGGAACAGCGGATCCGCGCGGTCGCCGCGGAAAACGGCCTGGACCTCAGGCACTACCGGATCGTGAACGTCAAGCACAGCCACGAGGCGGCGGCGATGGCGGTGACGCTGGTCCGCAGCGGTGACGCCGAGGCGCTGATGAAGGGCAGCCTGCACACCGACGAACTGATGGCCGAGGTGATCTCGAGCAGTTCGGGTCTGCGCACCGGCCGGCGCGTCAGCCACGTCTTCCTGATGGACGTGCCGACCTATCCACGACCGATCATGATTACCGATGCGGCGGTCAATATCGCACCGACGCTGGGGGAAAAGGTCGACATTGTGCAAAATGCCATCGACCTGGCGCATATTATCGGCACGCCCGAGCCCAAGGTGGCGATTCTCTCGGCGGTCGAGACGGTCAGCGCCAAGATCCAGTCCACGCTCGACGCCGCCGCGCTGTGCAAGATGGCCGACCGCGGCCAGATCAAGGGAGGTCTGGTCGATGGCCCGCTGGCCTTCGACAACGCCGTGTCGCTGGTCGCGGCCAAGACCAAGGGGATCGTCTCGGCCGTCGCCGGACGTGCCGACATCCTGGTCGTCCCCGATCTCGAGTCGGGCAACATGATTGCCAAGCAGCTCGAGTATCTGGCCAACGCGCTGAGCGCCGGCATCGTCCTCGGCGCACGCGTGCCGATTGTCCTGACCAGCCGTGCCGACACCGCCGAAACGCGCATTGCCTCGTGCGTAATCGCGGCGCTGATCGCGCACGCCGCGCGCGACAAGCAGAAGGCCGGCTGACCCCGGCAGGGCAACGTTTCGACCCTTCGCGCCCGGTTCGCCGCAGCCTTTCGGCGGTGCTCACACCGCACTCGGGCAGCGCGACCGTGGCCAGCGGCGGGCGAACCGCAAACGCCGCGCGCGCTCGCGCAGCGGCAAGGCAAAAAAAATCGCTCGCCTCTATCGCACCCAAGACCGTGATTTCACGGCCTTTCCGCGGCCCCGGCCGGCGCGCCGGGACAACTACATTTAGTTCAGTCATTGCCTTTATACACTGCATGCAGTAGGTTTACGCCATTCCGCCGCGAACGGCGTGGCCGCACCGTGATCCACGCCAGCCTTCAGGACTGCGTCCCGCTGTCGGTTGACCGGCGCGTGCGCTGCCGCTGCCCTGAACGTCAGCACACCCCTTGACAGCACGTAGCAGCAAGAATCCAGACTATCAAACGACCATCGGAGAGACAAAGCATGAGCCAGCTTGAACATCAGTTAACCCTGTCGGCGGTCGCCGAAGCACCCGCCATCGCACCTCTTGCCGAGCAGGAGATCTCGGTCGAGGTGCTGGTCGAAAAGTACGCCAAAGGCAATGAAACCTCGGTTCACGACGTGCGCCGCCGCGTCGCCTGCGCGCTCGCCGCCAACGAGGACGACAAGCAGCGCGCGCACTGGGAAAGCCGTTTTCTCTGGGCGCAGGAAAACGGCTTCGTTCCCGCGGGCCGGATCAACTCGGCCGCCGGCACGACGCTGGCGGCGACGCTGATCAACTGTTTCGTGCAGCCGATCGGCGACTCGGTGGTGGAAATCGTCGACGGCAAGCCCGGCATCTACAGCGCGCTCGCCGAGGCCGCCGAAACGATGCGCCGTGGTGGTGGCGTCGGCTACGACTTCTCGTCGATCCGGCCGATGGGCGCCCTGGTGAAAGGTACGCAATCGCGCGCTTCCGGGCCGGTGTCGTACATGCGCGTCTTCGACCGCTCGTGCGAAACGGTCGAATCGGCCGGCGCCCGCCGTGGCGCGCAGATGGGCGTGCTGCGCTGCGACCACCCCGATGTCGAGGTCTTCATCCACGCCAAGGACCACGGCGACCTCTCCAACTTCAATGTCTCGATCGCGGTCACCGACGACTTCATGAAGGCCGTCGAGGACGACGCCGAAGTCGAACTCTCGCACCGCGCCGAGCCCAACGGCGACATGAAACGCGCCGGCGCTTTCCAGCGCGAGGACGGCGTCTGGGTCTACCGCCGGGTGCGCGCGCGCGACCTGTGGGACCAGGTGATGAAATCCACCTACGACCACGCCGAACCGGGGATCCTCTTCCTCGACCGGATGAACAGGGACAACAACCTCTACTACTGCGAAGTGATCGAGGCCACCAACCCCTGCGCCGAACAGCCTCTGCCGCCTTACGGCTGCTGCTGCCTGGGGTCGATCAACCTGACGCCGTTCGTCAGGGACGCCTTCAGCGCGCGCGCCGAGTTCGACTTCGCCGCTTTCGGCGAAGTGATCAAGGTTTCGACCCGCATGCTCGACAACGTTCTCGACGTCACCGCCTGGCCGCTCGAACGGCAGCGCGAGGAAGCGGCCAACAAGCGCCGTGTCGGCCTCGGCTTCACCGGCCTCGGCGACGCGCTGTGCATGCTGCGCCTGCGCTACGACCGTCCGGAAGCAACGGCGATGGGCGCCCGCATCTCCGAATTCATGCGCGACACGGCCTACCTGGCGTCGGTCGAACTGGCCAGGGAACGCGGCGCCTTCCCGCTGTTCAACGCCGAGCTGTACCTTTCGGGCGGCAATTTCGCCTCCCGGCTGCCGAGCGAAATCAAGAGCGAAATCCGCAAGCACGGCCTGCGCAACTCGCACCTGCTGTCGATCGCGCCGACCGGCACCATCTCGCTGGCCTTCGCCGACAACGCCTCGAACGGCATCGAACCGCCGTTCTCGTGGACCTACAGCCGCAAGAAGCGGATGGCCGACGGCACGCTCAAGGAATACGCCGTCGAGGACTACGCCTGGCGGCTCTACAAGCACCTCGGCGGCGACGTCGACAAGCTGCCCGACTACTTCGTCACCGCCCTCGAGATCTCGGCCAGGGCGCACAAGGACATGGTCGCCGCGGTCGCGCCGTACATCGACACCTCGATCTCGAAGACGGTCAACGTTCCCGCCGAGTATCCCTACGAGGACTTCCAGGACCTCTACATGAGCGCCTGGAAAGCCGGCCTCAAGGGCCTTGCGACCTACCGCCCGAACAGCGTCATGGGGTCGGTGCTGTCGGTCGGGTCACAGTCCGTCTCGCAGAAGCAGGCCGAGGAGAAGAAACAGCCGCAGGACTTCGTCACCGGCGACGCCAACCGCCGGCTGTCGATCAAGACACTGCCGGCGCCGGTGCTCGCCAGCCTGCGCTGGCCGAACCGCCCGCACCTGCCGGAAGGCAACCTGGCATGGACCTACATGATCGAGCACACGCACGGCAAGTTCGCGCTGTTTGTCGGCCACGTCGAGCAGGAAGGCCGTTGCTGGCCGTTCGAGGCGTGGGTCAACGGCCCCGAGCAGCCGCGCGGCCTCGGCGCGGTCGCCAAGACGCTGTCGATGGACATGCGCGCCAACGACCACGGCTGGCTGGCGCTCAAGCTCGAATCGCTGGCCAAGACACCCGGTGATGAGGGATTCGAGATGCCTTTCCCGCCGCATGGCGAGCGAAAGCGCATGCCTTCGGTGGTCGCCGCGGTCGCGCAGCTGATCCAGTACCGCGTCGAGCGCCTCGATTCGTTCAATCACGAAGGCCCGACACCGGTGCTCGACGCGATGTTCAGCCGCAAGGAACCGAAGACCGGCACCGACGGCACGCTCTCGTGGACGGTCGACGTCTTCAATCCGGCGACCGGCGAAGACTTCGTCCTCGGCCTCAAGGAAATCACCCTGCCCGACGGCGTCACCCGTCCCTACTCGGTGTGGCTCGCCGGCAACTACCCGCGCGCACTCGACGGCCTGACCAAGCTGCTGTCGCTCGACATGCGCGTCCTCGACCCGGCGTGGATCGGCATGAAGCTGAGGAAGCTGCTCGACTACCCCGAACCGCTCGGCGACTTCATGGCCTTCATCCCCGGCACCCGCCGCCAGACCAACTACACCTCGACCGTCGCCTACCTCGCGCAGTTGATCATCCACCGCTACGCGATGCTCGGCATCCTCGACGAGAACGGGCTACCGCTGCAGCAGATGGGGATTCTGGAAGCGCCGGCGGGTGGGACCGCGGCCAAGCCGACGGCCGGGAAGCTGTGTGGGGAGTGCGGGAACCGGACGATGATTCGGAAGGATGGGTGCGATTTTTGTACGGCTTGTGGGGCGGTCGGGAGTTGCGGGTGAATCGGGATGGACCGGCAAGGGCGACGACCTGTCGTGGTCCTTGCTCGTGTTTTTCGGCTGTCTCCTGACGCATTTGACGATATGGATATTGCATGGACGAGCGGGCCATCTGTTTGTTGCGCTGCGGTTCTTTGATGAAGAGAGTCGCTGTCCTTGCCTATCTGACGCAAAGCTTTGCGTCAGATAGGATTGCTACATCACGTTATGCATCTTGACACCTTCCACCATGGCTAACAGTCACCATCCAGTTTGGATCGTTTACGATCTCTACAAGACCGCACGGCTGAACGTGAAGTACCACGCAGCCCGTCTTGGTCAGGTGGAGCGTGACAACTTCGCAATCGAGTTGCTCATTGCGATTACCGCCCCAACCTCTGCAATTACTGGTTTGTGGTTGCTTCAAACTGAATCAGGGCAGGTGCTGTGGAAATACATTGCGGCCCTAGCTGCAATCGCAGCGGTCGTGAAACCGCTGCTTCGACTTCCTCAGAAAATCAAGAGTCTCGAACAAACTCTCTCCGGGTATCGCGCCCTTGAATATGACGTGGAGCAAATAGTTAACCGAATCAAGTCTGAGGGTGCCTACTCAAGAGCGTGCAGGTCAATGCTGGATGAGGCGCAAAAGAAGAAAAAATCTTTGGTTTGTAACCCGGCAGAGAATAATCAAAACAAGAAGTTAATCGAACGGCTTTATTCCGAAGTCAACCAAGAACTCCCCATGGAGTCTTTCTATGTACCGGAGAAGGATGAATGACCACACCCACTAGACGGCCAAATACTCCACAGCCCCAACCACAACCTCAGCCCCGGCCACAACCAGCGCCCCAACCGTCGCCTCAGCCGAATACCCAGACACCTGATCGTATTCGTGAGCATGTTGAGCCGCCGAGGCCGTGGCCAAAACCATGAAGCACATGATGCATAACCCATCATTCAACCCGGACTGGCGCGATAAAGCCGCGCCAGCCGGTTAATTCAGACGTTGGGCAGACAGTGCCCAGGCGTACCTCGGAGTAGGCACGCTATCTTCGGTTACCATAGCCCCCCGAAAAAAGGAGCATCTCCGATGACCAAGGTGACACCGTTCCTGATGTTCAACGATCAGCTCGAGGCGGCCATGGAGTTCTACACCGCCACCTTCCCGGACTCCGAAATCAGGAACGTCGCCCGCACCGGCAAGGACGGTCCGATCTCCTCCGCCGAGTTCGTCGTTGGTGGTCAAGTCTTCATGGGCTACAACGGTGGCCCGTACTTTACGTTCTCCGAAGGCCTCTCGCTCTACGTTGACTGCGAGGACCAGGCCGAAGTCGACGAGTATTGGGACAAACTGATCAAGGCCGGGGCGAAGCCTACCGCGTGCGGCTGGATCAAGGATCCGTTCGGCCTCTCGTGGCAGATTGTCCCGCGGCGATTCATGGAACTGATCCGCGACAAGGATGCCGGGAGAGTGAAGGCCGTGATGGAGGCCATGATGACGATGGTGAAGCTCGACGTAGCGGCTCTTGAGCGAGCCTACAATGAGGCGTAGCAGTGCCCCGTAACGCCCGCGCCTTGAGCGCCTGGAAATGCTGCCCAACAACAGCATGCAGCGGAGACGGCGCTGCGCGCCGCCGCTGATGCTGAGCGTTAGCGATTTTCCGGTTCCGAGGAGGAAATAGTGACGATCCCCAAGTATGCGCAGAACACACCGCGTGCCCAGCTGGTTAAATTTCTGTGCAAGGGCTCCTGCCGAAAAACGCGGTACGGCCGAGTATCGAAGGCTTCCTAGACGTCCGCCGGACCGAATCTCGACAGTGAACTCTATGTGACATGCCTCTGCTGTGGAGGGCGGCAGCACGACAACTACAATTGGATTCGCATTTGAGGTAACCCATGACAGAAAAAACGCACTTGTGCATTAGCCTCTCGCCTGGGGCAGTCCAGTTCATGAATACGCAGCTGCTGGCCGTACCTTCCGGAACGGTTGATTTCCCTTTTCCGGATTACGTCATCACCTTGCGTCTTGATCGCGCCATTACGGGCGACCAGAACTGTAGACTCGATCATCTTGGGTCGCGGGATGAAACGCGTACCAAGATGGCCTTTACGTTTCCCTCCGACCTTCTACCTGACGATGTCACGCGACTCGTGAACCTTGCGTACGAGGAGGCACTGAGGTGCTTTGAACGGAATTGCTCGATGGCTGCAATTGGTATGTGTGGGCGCACAATCGAAACGGTCCTCGCGGCGTTCTACGCCAAACAGTTTGGGAAGCACCCGTCGGAGGAACAAAATCCTCCCGGAGTCAACGCAATGATCAACAGACTTCGGAAGGAAGGGTATCGATTTCCCGCAGGCCTTAAAGAACGAATAGAAGTGATTGCGCTACATCGCAACATGGCCATTCACGGCAATATCGTGCTCCCGAGCCAAGACGAAGCGCGAAGCACTATCTATTTGACCAAGGACGTACTGCAACTGGTTTCTCAAGGCGACACTAACGAGGCCGCTGGAAACGAATCTTTACGCTAACCCGGCAATGCACCGGACCGCCAAAAGCTACGCTTTTGCCGTCCGGTGATTTCTACGTTAGGGGTCATTAAGTGCGCGCATTTTTCGCCTCTCTCTGCATATTCGGCTTTGTTGCTGCGTCCTCTCCAATTTTAGCTGGCGAGGCCAACTTCAATGGCACATGGTCTATTGATTTGCGCTCAAAGGCAGGACAAAAACGTGGTGTCGAGTGCGGCTTCGCCACATTCGCACTTGTCCAAACTGGAAGCAAAATCTCTGGCGACCACACATCCTCAACTCCAGGTTGTGGTCGCTTAAATGAGGGCGGTAAAGGTACTGTCAAAGGTGTGGTCGTTGGCAACACCGCTGTTCTCGTCGTCACTAGCGGGCGCAATGGCGCAATTGTCATGGGCAAAGCCACTACAACAGGTGCATCCTTGCTTTGGCAGACGCTCGAAGAAATTAAACAGGGTGAGCCCGAGGGTGATTCACCGCTCATTCTTGGCAAAGGGCGGCTAGCTCGGCAGTAATCGCATGAAAAAGACCCCTAACATTGCGGTCAAAGCCGCTCCCTCCGGTCGCTGGACGTCCCGCAAGCGCATACCCTTATACACAACTCTGCACGCCTAAGAAAATCAAGCACTTACACGCTCACGCTCTGACATGTATGCTCGAACGCCCTTACGTAAAATCAAGCACTTAGAAGAGCTGAAGGTCTGGTGGTTGCTGAGCCCCAGACTTGTGTATAAGGGTATGCCGCAAGCGGGCCGCCCTTTACCTAAAACGTTAGATGGCCTTGGCGGCATAGTTTTTCCACTGCTCATTTGAGATCAAGGTCGATCGGGAAACCTTAAGTTCCTTGCACCCCTCGACGGCGCGAATCGCGCTGGTAGTGGACTTGGACAGCGTGCTGTGCATCCATGGGCTCAATGAAATGCTCCGAATGGAGGAAACCCGAATAGGCACGTTTAGGGCAGGCCGATCTTCTGTAGATGAGGTATACAACACGCGGAACTCGCTCTCCGGCCTATAGCCATACCGCTTGATGAACGGAAGATCATCAACGCTGAACTCCATCGTTCGCGCTCCGCGTAGAGCCGACGGGGTCAGCGTAGAGCCGACGGGGTCAGTGCTAACATTCCAACACTTTCGAAGAGAGCAGCGGGCGCACGAGCGCAGGCGCAGGTTCTTCCTGCGGCGCAAAGATGGGGTCCTCGACCCCATCTTTGCGCCGCTCTTTTCACTGAACGTCAGTTGGACGAAGGCGTAAGTGCGGGGTCACGTAAGTGCGGGGTCCGTAAGTGCGCGTAAGTGCGGGGTCAAGTCTTGAAATGACACATGTCACTGCTCCTGCAGATCGCTGCGGCATGGGCAACAGCGGTAGCCGTTGCAGAACACCATTAGGGCCTTGTGAACAAGGGATAGAGAGTACCGTGTCGTCGTGTCATCCTTATGGGGTAGCCCGTCAGTCGATGGCTACCTCCACGCAAGCGATCGCCATTAGGGACAGAGCACGGCTTTTCGGCACGTGCTGCATATACTTCATGCGACTATCGGGCGCAGTCACGACTGGATGCCGCGGGAGGCGGAGACCTTCACCAGTTCGGCGGCCTTGAGCAATCCCTCGTCCAGCGTGTAGAGGACACTGGCTCCGTGGTTGTGAGCGATGGCCAAGTGCAAGGCATCTCCAGCACGCAACTTCGTCTCAAACCGCTGCACATACTTCTTGGCCAGTTCGTAATCCAATGCTCTCAACGTATCAGAACAAAGTCATACCCCGTTCTTGTAAGCATGTGATAAATGTGGCTTTTGCGTGAATTTTCTGGGGGATGACCGGTTTGGT
>NZ_JAPUVQ010000005.1:0-12504 GCF_029255145.1 Accumulibacter sp. | reverse complement strand
TGTTGATCACCATCCTTCCGATGATCAACCCACACCTCACTCCACCCGCAATTTCTTTCCCTCAGGCTCATTCCTGGCTGGAAATACACCCCTCGTTCAGGCTCATACCACGTTGGACAAGGCTGGGGTTTTGCGATTGGCGCCGGCTTTGCTACACTTCGCCCGCCCGCTGGCCGCTTTCGGTGGGTGCTGGTGCTGTTCCAGGCCCTTTACTTGCTCGCTGCGGCGGGGGATGTGGATCGTGATGTCGAGTCGCAATAGTCGTTTTCTAGTACTGGCCGTGGCCATCGTCGGCCTGGCCGTTCTCGGCTACCTTGCCTTCCGGGGGTTTCGCGAGCCCGGCAGCCCGACCATGCTGGCGGCGCCAGCCGGCGGCGCCAACAAGCCTGGCGTGGCGGCGACCGCTGGGCCTCCAGGTGGTATGGCGGTGCCGGTCGAGACCACCCGGGTGAGCGCTTCCGAACTCGCTGTCGACGCGACTGCCGTCGGTTCGCTGCGCTCGAACGAGTCGGTCGTCCTGCGCCCGGAGATTGCCGGCCGGATTGCATCGATCAACTTCAAGGATGGATCTGCCGTCGGCAAGGGCTCGTTGCTGGTGGCGCTTGACGCGGCGACACAGGCGGCCGAGCTTGACCAGGCCAGAGCCAGCCTGGCCCTGGCAGAGGCCAATTACCAGCGCACCAGGGATCTTTTTGCGAAGAAGTTCATCAGCGGACAGGCGCTCGACAACGCCCAGGCGGCGCTCAAGGTTCAGGGTGCCTCTCTCGCGCTGGCGCAGGCCCGGTTGGACAAGACGCGTCTGCGGGCGCCGTTTGCCGGTGTCCTCGGGATTCGCAACGTCAGCGTTGGCGACTACGTCAAGGAGGGGCAGGAACTGGTCAACCTCGAGGACATCGCCACCCTGAAGGTCGATTTTCGCTTGCCGGAGTCCTACCTCGGGCAGCTTGAACCGGGGCAACGCCTGGAAGTATCCAGCGACGCGCTGCCCGGCCAGGTGTTCACGGCCGTTCTGGAGGCAATCAATCCGCTGGTCGAGGCCAGCGGTCGCGCCATCGCGTTGCGCGCCACCCTGCCGAACAGCGAGCGGCGCTTGCGCCCCGGGATGTTCGTCCGTGTTCGCCTGATCTTCGAGCGCCGCAGCGGTGTGCTGCTGATTCCCGAGCAGGCCGTCGTCCCGGACAGCCAGACCCCGTATATCTATCGGGTGGTCGACGGGCAGGCGAAGCGCTCGCCAATCAAGACCGGGCTGCGCCGTGACGGGCAGGTCGAGGTCACCGAGGGTCTGCATGCCGGCGACGAGATCGTCACCGCCGGCCAACTGAAGCTGCGCGACGGGGCGCCAGTGCAGGCCGTGGGCGGCGTCGCTCCCGGGGGTGCGTCGGCAGCCGGAGCTGGCGGGCCGGCCAAATGAGAATTTCCGATCTGTGCATCCGCCGGCCGGTCTTCGCGACGGTGCTGTCGCTGGCGATCATGCTTGTCGGGCTGGTCTCCTACACCCGCTTGCCGGTCCGCGAATACCCGAAGATCGACGAGCCGGTGGTGACCGTCGATACCACCTATCGCGGTGCGTCGGCCGAGATCGTCGAGTCGCAGATCAGCAAGCCGCTCGAGGATTCCCTGGCCGGCATCGAGGGGGTAGACGTGATCACCTCGATCTCGCGCCAGGAGAACAGCCAGATCTCGGTGCGCTTCAAGCTCGAGCGCAATCCGGATTCGGCGGCGGCGGACGTTCGTGACCGCGTCTCGCGGGTCCGCGCCAAGCTGCCGACCGACATCGACGAACCGGTGATTGCCAAGGTCGAGGCCGATGCCAACCCGGTCATCTGGCTGGCCTTCTCGTCCGATCAACACTCGGCGCTGGAAGTCACCGACGTCGCCAACCGCATCGTCAAGCCACGTCTGCAGACGCTGCCCGGCGCGGCCGACGTGCGCGTTTTCGGCGAGCGCCGCTTCGCCATGCGGATCTGGCTCGATCGCGATCGTCTGGCGGCTTTCAATCTGGCGCCGCAGGACGTCGAGGATGCCTTGCGTCGGCAGAACGTCGAAGTGCCGGCGGGCCGGATCGAAAGCGAGAGCCGCGAGTTCTCGGTCGTCGCCCGGACCGACCTGTCCGAGCCGGCGCAGTTTGCCGAGATCATCGTCAAGCAGGCCAGCGATGGCAAGGGCAGCTACCCGGTACGGATCGCCGACCTGGGCCGGGTCGAACTCGGCGCGGCGTCCGAGCGCAGCAGCGTCCGTTTCAATGGCCGGCCGGCGGTTGCGCTGGGGGTGATCAAGCAGGCGACGGCCAACCCGCTCGAACTGTCGAAGGCGCTGCGCGCCGAAATGCCGAAGGTGATCGGCGAATTGCCCGAAGGAATGACGGTCAATATCGCCTACGACTCGTCGGTGTTCATCGCCCGCTCGATCGACGCGGTATTCGAGACCATCGGCGAGGCGATGTTGCTGGTCCTGCTGATCATCTTCCTGTTTCTGCGCAACTTCCGGGCGACGCTGATTCCGCTGGTGACGATTCCGGTGTCGCTGGTCGGCGCGTTCGCGCTGATGCTGATGCTCGGGTTCACGATCAACACGCTGACCTTGCTGGCGCTGGTGCTGGCCATCGGGCTGGTGGTCGACGACGCGATCGTCGTTCTCGAGAACATCTACCGGCATATCGAACAAGGCATGCCAAGACGGCAGGCGGCGCTGCAGGGCGCGCAGGAGATCGGCTTCGCGGTGGTCGCGATGACCATCACCCTGGCCGCCGTGTACGCGCCGGTGGCCTTCATGACCGGCCGTACCGGCAAGCTGTTCGTCGAGTTCGCACTGACCCTGGCCGGGGCGGTGCTGGTCTCGGGTTTCGTCGCGTTGACGCTGTCGCCGATGATGTGCTCAGTGCTGCTGAAACATCAGACGCGCCACGGCAAGGCCTACGTGTGGGTCGAGAATGCCCTGAACGGCCTGACCCGTGCTTACCGCCGCGCGCTGACCGCCGCGCTGGCGCGACGCTGGCTGGTGATGCTGGTTTTCGTCGTTGTCGCCGGGTCGAACGTCTTCCTGCTCAAGGCCCTGAAGTCGGAACTGGCGCCGATCGAGGATCGGGGCATCATTCTCGGCGTCTTTCTCGCGCCGGAAGGGGCGACGCTGGACTATACCGACAAGTACGCGCGGCAGCTCGAGACGATTTACGCCAATACCAGGGACGTCGAGCGCTACTTCGTCGTCGCCGGCAATCCGACCGTCAGCCAGGGGATCTCGTTCGTCGGCCTGACCGACTGGAACGAGCGGCCGCGCAACTCCGGGGCGGTGGTCAAGGAACTGTTCCCGAAGTTCATGGGCATTCCGGGCGTTCTGGCATTCCCGGTGCAGCCGCCGTCTCTGGGCCAGAGCCCACGCGAGCGGCCGATAAATTTCGTCATCCTGACCTCAGCGTCGTACGCCGAACTCGATCAAATGACCGGCAAGATTCTCGATCAGGTGGCGAAAAATCCGGGGTTCAGCAATGTCGATACCGACCTCAAACTGAACAAACCCGAACTGTCGGTTCTGGTCAATCGCGACAAGGCGTCCGATACCGGCGTCCAGATCGAGACCGTTGGCCGGACCCTGGAGACGATGCTCGGCGGTCGCCAGGTGACGCGCTTCAAACGCGAGGGCGAGCAGTACGACGTGATCGTCCAGGTGGCCGATGCCGACCGCGCGACGCCTTCCGACATCCGCGACATTTTCGTCCGTGCCAGGGACGGCAGCATGATCCCGCTGGCCAACCTGCTGACCGTCAACGAAACAGTCAGCCCGCGCGAACTGAACCACTTCGGACAGCGCCGCGCGGTCACCATCACCGCCAACCTGACGCCGGGTTACACCATGGGTGAAGCGCTGAGCTTCCTCGAGCAAACCGCCGGCAGCGTTCTGCCAGCCGGCTATGCGATCGATTACGCCGGCCAGTCGCGCGAGTTCAAGCTCTCGTCGTCGTCGCTGGCGCTGACCTTCGTGCTCGCGCTGGCTTTCATCTATCTGGTCCTGGCCGCCCAGTTCGAGAGCTTTCGCGACCCGTTCATCATCATGCTGACGGTCCCGCTGTCGATGACCGGCGCGCTGCTGGCGCTCTTGCTCAGCGGTGGCACGCTCAACGTCTACAGCCAGATCGGCCTGGTGACGCTGGTCGGCCTGATCACCAAGCACGGTATCCTGATCGTCGAGTTCGCCAATCAGTTGCAGGAGCAGGGGCGCGAAGTCAGGCAGGCGGTCATCGAGGCGTCCGAGTTGCGCCTGCGGCCGATCCTGATGACCACCGGCGCGATGGTGCTGGGCACCGTTCCGCTGGCTCTGGCGAGCGGCGCGGGGGCGGAGAGCCGGCAGCAGATCGGCTGGGTAATCGTCGGCGGATTGCTGCTCGGGACCTTCTTCACGCTCTTCGTCGTGCCGACGGTTTATACCCTGCTGGCCAGGCGCAAGGGAGGCGGGGCAGCGGCTCAGGCCGCTTGAGACGCTGCCGGCCTCGCTTCGATGGCCGAAATGCATGATGGGCCCCGTCAGCTTCAGTTCACGAACGAGAGATGTCGGTTTCTCTTACAGTTGGGGATCCCCAGCGTCAGGTACTACGCACGAGAGTCATATAGTCGGCGGATATAACTGGTGAATTGTCTACACCTTCCGATCTGGTCCAAAGATTGCTTTGTCGTGTGCGGCACAACATTAACCAACCTCGTTGGTATGTTCGTGATGCCAAACAGCCATTTCGGCATTTCGATCAATTATGTCTCTGGAGATCATGATGAAGAAAGTAACAATCAGGAAGCTTGCGGCCAGCGCCGTATTGGTGGTCGGCACGTTTGCGGCGTCGCAGGCCTCGGCGGTCGCCATCACCCTGCCGAACAGCGATTTTGAAACCGGCACTCTGAGCAGTTGGAGCACCATCGGCAGCGTAAGCGCCTCGGCGTCAACGAGCGTCACGACTTTCGACAATACCGTGTGGAGCATCATAGCAGCACAAACGACGATGGGCGCACTGCAAAGCAACGGGTCGTCCGTTACAGACATAGAGTCCGCCCTGGGGATCGCAGCGGGTACGCTAAACGCACTCAACACCAACCCTAACGGTGGTAGCCTGACTAACGGCTCGGCGCTCTATCAAGCGTTCGCTGGTCTTACCGGCGATACTCTTTCTTTTGCCTGGAACTACGTCGCGACTGATTACATTCCGTTCAACGACCCGTCCTTTGCTGTCCTCATCGGACCGGGCGGCTCGGTCGATGTGCTCGCGTCCATCCATGGGCTCGGCGTTCCGGTCGGCACATCGGGTAACTCCGGTTGGCAGAATTACACCGGGACGCTGGGTGCGGACGGTAATTACACCCTGGCCTTCATTACCACCAACGACAAGGACCAAATTCTGGATTCGTGGCTCTTCGTCGACAACGTCGCCGGTACCTGCCAACCGAATTGTCCGCCAGTCGGCGTCCCGGAACCTGGCTCGCTGGCTCTGCTCGGTCTCGGCCTGGTCGGAATGCGCCTGCGGCTCCGCAAGGTCGCCTGATCCAGCCTCTCTTCGCCAAAAAGGCCGACGCGCGAGGGTCGGCTTTTTTTTCGCCCTTTGTACCGACGCCTTCCACCGCTACGTCCTGCGGCTGTTGCTCACGATCTCGGGCCGCTTGCTGCCGCACAAACCCCGACGCAGCAGGCGGCAAGAAAGCTGACACCGGATCTCGTTGGCGCTGGAGAACGGCTATTACCTGGGAACTGGGGCAGGCGCCACGCTCCTTGCTGAAAGATGCTGACTGGTTTCCTTTCGCGGCCCACGCGAGTATGCTTTCGAGCTATGCCGTTGCCGATTGCACGGCGTTTTCGCCAGCCCTGGAGGCGGTGCTCATGAATCTCGAAAAAGTCGTTTTCGGTTTCTTTATCGTTCTTGCGGCCACACTGAACTTCGGGTTTTTCATCGGCGACATCGATAATCCGGTTCATCATCACATCTACGAGTTGTTTGCCGCGATTGTCGTCAACCTGATCGCTACTGTCCTCAAATTCGGTGACCGGACGCAGATCGGCGCGGTCCATCTGTCGACCAGTCTGGTGGCTGATCTGCAGCTGGTTGCCGCGGCATGCGTGTGGGCCATCGCCGTGCATGTGACTGGCGAGGGAATGTCCCCGGACGTCACCACCAGCGTCGTTTCGCTCAGCGGCGGCGCCTTGTTTGCCAACGTCGTCTCGGTTGTCCTGTTGATTGCGGAAACCGTCATGTTGCGGCGCTAGCCACGCCCGAGCGAATGAATACCAGCGTTTTCTTCCTCGCACTGCGGCGCGTTCGGGTGCCGCTGATCGTGCTGATCGTCATCTACGCGGTGTCAACTCTTGGCCTGACCCTGATTCCCGGCATCGACGCGCAGGGTCGGCCGGCGCCGCCGATGAGCTTCTTTCACGCCTTCTATTTCGTCAGCTACACCGCCAGCACGATCGGCTTTGGCGAAATCCCGAGCGTTTTTTCAGACGCGCAGCGGATGTGGGTCACGGTGTGCATCTTTCTCTCGGTCATCGGCTGGTCGTACTCGATCATCAGCCTGCTCGGCTTGGTCCAGGACAAGGGCTTTCAACAGGTGTTGCTGAGTGGTCGGTTTGCGCGCCGGGTGAAGCATCTTGGCGAGCCGTTCTACATTGTCTGCGGCTGCGGCGAGACGGGATTGCTGATTGCGCGTGCGCTGGATCGGAGCCGTATCCGCGTCGTCGCGCTCGAGCGAGACGACGCACGCGTTCAGGAAATTGAACTTGAAGACTTTGACGCCGACATTCTGGTGATCTGTGCCGATGCGGCGCAGCCGCAAAACCTGTTGCTGGCGGGTTTGCGACATCGGAGCTGCCGTGGCGTCCTGGCGATTACCGACGACGATTCGGCCAATCTCGCAGTGGCGATTGCCAGCCGACTCCTCAATCCAGAGCTGATGGTGGTGGCCCGCGTCGCCAATCCGGCTATCGAGCGCAACATGATGTCCTTCGGCACCCACTATGTCGTCAATCACTTCGAGAAGTTTGCCGACTACCTGGCGCAAGCAATCCAGTCTCCGAGCTGGTTCCGGCTGGTCGATCTGCTCACGCGTCTGCCAGGTCAGCCAGTCCCCGAGCGACACGATCCGCCGGTCGGCGACTGGGTGGTCTGCGGCTACGGCCTTTTCGGCCAGGCCGTGGTCCGCAATCTGGAACGACAGGGTGTGAGCCTGACGGTGATCGCTCCGGACCTCGATTTGCCGCTCAGTGTCCGCCATATCGTCGGTCACGGCATGGAGGCCGAGCCGCTGCGGCAGGCGGGCATCGAAACCGCGGCGGGAATCGTCGCCGGCAGCGACAACGACACCAACAACCTGTCGATCGCGATGACCGCCAAGGAAATCAACCCGGAGTTGTTTGTCGTCGTCCGTCAGAACCGGGTGGCAAATGGGGTATTGTTCGACGCCTACGACGCCGACTTCACGATGGTCCCGTCACGGATCGTGGCGCGTGAGTGCATGGCCTTGATCACCTCGCCGTTGTTGACCCGCTTTCTTCGTCATGTCCGTGCCTGGCCAGACGAGCAGGCGGCAGCCGTGGCCGGGCAGCTCGAGGATCTCTGCGGGCACCGCGTGCCATTGGTCTGGAGCGTTCGACTGAACGCGACCGATGCGCCGGCGGCGTACAAGCTGCTGAATATCGAGCACGCGCCGATGCAAGCCGGAACCTTGCGATGCGATCCGGATGCTCGCGAGGAGTTTCTGCCGCTGCTGCCCTTGCTGCTGGTGCGCGACGGGCGAGACCAGGAAATGCCCAGCGACGAGACCGTGCTGCAGGCCGGCGACGAGTTGCTGTTTGCGGGAACGCGTGCGGCCAAGCTGGCGCAGAGCCTTTCGCTCGACAACCGTAATGCGCTCGACTACGTGCTGACCGGGCACGACGCCCAGGGTTGGCTCTGGCGTCTGTTCACCGCCAGGAGGACGGAGCCCGATGGCCGTAGCGCCTAGGCGACCCGCTATTGACTGCAAGCGGCTAGCTCGGGCATGCTCGCGGCGGGGAGAGCGGCGCGCGCTCTTCGCGCCTGGCTGGTGCACCGCAGCCTGCCTGATCATCGACCCTTGAAGCCCCATCGTTGCCGTCGCGCAACGATGGTCGTCGTGCTCCTTCCGCCGCCGATGCCGACCATTTTCCAGAGGCTTATGCAGACCCATGTCGCGACGCGTCCAAATGAACCAGAGACTTTTCGATCTGCCAATTCTCCGCGGTTGGGGACGGTCCATTCACGCTCGTCGGATTGCCAGCGAACCGCGAGCGCAGTCGACGGCGACCCGATTCTTCAGGAACCTCAGGCAACTGGAGGTGCTGCAGGGGCCGCTTGCCCAACTCGCCGACGGGCGGGCGCCACTGCGCATTCTGGTGGCGGGTTGCAGCTTTGGGTGCGAGGCCTACTCGCTGGCCAGCTATCTCGCCGTCACGTTTCCTCAGCTGGACTGGACGATCAAGGCGTTCGACATTTCGCACGAGGCCGTGGCCATCGCTCGGCGGGCAGTGTTCGGCGCCAAGCACGGACTTGCCGATCCGCTCGCTAGCGAGGTCCGACCTTATGCAGAACGCCTGTTCGAGCGCTGCGGCGAGGTGTGGGCCGTTGTCGCCGACATCCGGCAGCGGGTCTTGATTTCGCACGGCGATCTGCTTGCCGACGACCTGCTTGCCGATGGCGCGTTCGACATTGTGTTTGCGCAGAATTTCCTGGTTCACATGGATGACGCTACGGCCGCTGAGGCGTTTGCGCGAGTCGTCGGCGCAGTCAAGCCGGGCGGCGCGCTTTTTGTCGGCGGCATGAACCTGAACAGCAAAGCCGCTCTCGTCAGACGCCACGGCTTGATCCCGGTAGACTGGGAAATTGAGGCCATCCATGACAACGACGAGATGCGTCGATCTGCATGGCCCTGGGGCTACTGGACACTCGAACCGATCGATCGCTCGCAAACGGATTTTACGACCCGTTACAGCACCATCTTTCGGACGCGCGGTGCTACCGAGGCCTGACCTGCTCCGATCGCCCAGCGTGGTCCATGGCTTTGTCACCGCCTGTGTGCCGGCCGCCAAGCGCGTGTGGCGCCGTCGGTCGGGCAGATGTGCCCGGATTGACTGCCACCGGGCAAATCCGGATACTCGCGGCGAGGATCGTGGTCTGCCGCCTTTATTGATCTCGTCGTCGTTTCCGGTCTCCGTGGCTCGCCTGGCGCCGACGCCAGGCGAAGCCAGCCAAGGTCCGGACTGATCGCTTTGACGGACGAAATCGCAATTCTGCTCAGGAACCAAATCAGTGGATATTCCGCTCAATGGTGGACAGCCTCCGCCTGTACCGAAGTCGCAGGAACCATGGGTTGAGACGCCATGAGCATGGTTGATGTCATCGATGGTGCCTCCTACCCGCGCCTGGATCCGATCGCTTGTCCGTTGTGCGGGCAGGTCAACCGTCCCCGGCCGATCGGTGCGCGCTTCGGTATGTTGACATCGGTCGCCGAGTGCGCACCCTGTCGGCTCGCCTACCAGACGCCGCGACCGTCGGAGGACGCCTCCAGGGCGTACATGAACTGGCGCTGGTCTTCCGGCGACCGTTACGTCACCGACTCCGAGAGCAAGCGAAGCGCTGCTCGCGAGAAGCTGGATCACGTTCAGTCCGTTCGCCCCGCTCCCGGTCGATTGCTCGATTTCGGAGCGGGTTCGGGCGTTTTTGTCCGCGCCAGTCTCGATGGTGGCTGGGATGCAGTCGGTGTCGAGCAGAGCGAATCGGCGATCGCGCGCGCCAAGGAGTACTACGGCGTTTCCCTGCATGAGCGTATTCCAGACGAGTGCTTCGACGTGATTACCATGTGGGACGTTGTCGAACACCTGCGTGACCCGATTGCGGTGCTTCGCCAGTTGCACGACCGCTTGACCAGGGGTGGCGTGCTGTTCATGGAAACGGGCAATTACGAGAACTGGCGTCGACTGATGGAGGGTGACCGCTGGGGCCTCTATCTGCTCGACCACCACTTCTATTTCACGCCGCACAGTCTGGAAACCGCGACCACGCGCGCTGGTTTCGGCAGCTTCAGGGTGCTCGATGTGGATCATTCGGCGCCGTCACTGCGGCGGGTGCTGACCAGGCCACGCTGGGCGCTTCGCGCCTGGAGAGCCTATTTCGGCGCGCGGAAGATGTGGCCCGGGCACGGCGATATCAACGTCATGCTGGTCGTCGCGCAAGCCTGATGGCTGAGTGCGCGGTCTGGCCGGCGTGCCGGGCGCTACCCGCGCAGAGCACTCCGATTGCTGGCTACTGCCGATGACGTCGCGCGAGTTGCTGGCGCAAGGGCCCGACTCGCTTGCGGGAACCTCGAGCAAGAACGGTGCGCGGGCGACTGCGCGTCTGGAGAGAAGTTTGAAGGCGATCAGGCTGTATTGGTGGCAGGGCGAGGGCGAGCATGACCCCGGCCGGAGAAATTTCGGTGACTATCTTTCGCCGCTGATTGTCGGCATGCTCTCCCGCCGGCCGGTCGAATACGCGCCGGTTGAAACGGCCGACATGCTGGCGATCGGAACGATTCTGAAGAGGGAGCGCAAGGCCAGGCGATTCCTGCTGCCAAGGCGGCTGCACATCTGGGGAAGCGGTGCTGGCGATCCCGAAGAGCGCTTTGCCGGCCGGCACTACTACCATGCCGTGCGCGGCCGGCACACCTTGGCCGGAATCGAATGGCCAACGGCACGTGCAGGACAGTCGGTGGTGGCGCTCGGCGACCCAGGGCTGCTGGTGGCTCATTACTGGAGTGGTCGGCGGCGCCCGGCGAAGTCGTACGCGCTGGGGGTCATTCCGCATTTCGTCGATCAGGACACGGCCACGGTGAAAGCACTGCTGCAAATTCGCGGCGCCCGGCTGATCAACGTCTTTGCACCGATCGACGAGGTGTTGAGAGAAGTCGCCTCATGCGTTGGCGTGGTCTCGTCCAGCCTGCATGGATTGATCGTCAGCGACGCCCTCAATGTTCCCAATCGCCGCTTGCTGATTTCGGGCAATATCCGCTCGAGCCTGAAGTTCGCCGATTACTATTCAGCTTTCGCACTCGACGAACCGATTCCCATCGAAGGGGCGAGCGTGCGCGGCAGCGAACGCCCGGAAGACCTGATCGGGGAGTATCTGCACCGTGACGTCGAGAGCGTTTGCGCCGGGCTGGTGCGCTCATTTCCACACCTCTAGGCCGCGCTGTCAGTCGGCGGCGGGGCGCGGGCGGCCCCGTCGTCCTGAAGTACATGCGGCGTGCTGGGTGTACGAGCGACGCGCGCGCCGCCTGGAACGGGAAACCGGCTCGGTGCAGGCTTCCCCGACCGGAAATCTAGACCGAGAACGACGACCCGCAACCGCAGGTCGACGACGCGTTCGGGTTCTTGATCACGAACTGCGAACCCTCAAGTCCTTCCGTGTAGTCGATCTCGGCGCCGACGAGATACTGGTAGCTCATCGGGTCTACCAGCAAGGTCACCCCGTTCTTATGTAGCGCGGTGTCGTCTTCGTTGGCAACCTCGTCGAAGGTAAATCCGTACTGGAACCCGGAGCATCCGCCGCCGGTCACGAACACGCGCAGTTTCAGGTCCGGGTTGCCCTCGTCCTCGATCAGTTCCTTCACCTTGCCGGCAGCGTTGTCGGTAAAGACAAATGGCATCGGCATTTCAGTTGCTGCGTTCATTAGTTTGTTCTCCTGAGTCTGTTATCTGATAGGTGAGGCTGCGGACAATCAAATCATCTACTTGCAGCGAGCTTGACCGCCAGCGCCCTGGTGCCGGCCTGATGGAGCAGTTGTCCTTCAAGCCGCTCCCCAGCTGAATTTCCACTTGCTGGTACTCAACGTCCGCTGAGACACGTTCGTGGCGATGGAGTTCCAGAAGGTGGGTGGCTACCATGGGTCGGCGATGGTGCCGTTGACCACCGCGGGCGAAAGCGCGATCTTTCCCCCCATCCTTCGCCTGCGCGCCGATCATTGGCGTTCCGGGTTGTGCTTCGCCGCTGCTGATGCTCCCCTTGAATTCCCCATCAACTCACAAGCCGCCATTGACAAGTCAGGTTGCCTTTACGACGGATCCCGGCACCACTCAGGATGTCGATGCGACTCTGCAGCGTCTCGCTCGGGCTGCGCCCATGCAGTTCCTTGCTGCAGCGCCTGCAGCAGGCCGTCCCGTCATACGCGTCCTTCGACGCTCTTCAGGATGCTCCGCGGTGAGCATCGGACGAAGTTCTTCCACTCGCTGATAGTTCGTGATTGAAGGACGGGATTTCCGCAGATTTCGTTTCGCCCCGAATGGCAGGCGGATAATAGCATCTTTGTCCCCATGCCGCAGCTTGAGCAAGTTGTGTGGAGCGCTCGATTTTCAGGCTGCCGTCCCCCCTGTGTCAGACTAGTTGTCGCCTCGATAGGATCTGAAACCGGGGGCAATGACGAGGTGAGGAAATGGCAAGATACGGACAAGTGATGAAGGATCGGGTGGTAGCGAAGCTGCTACCAC
>NZ_JAPUVQ010000004.1:0-31819 GCF_029255145.1 Accumulibacter sp. | reverse complement strand
GCCGCGCTCCTCGAGGAACTCACCCTGCAAGATTTCCCGCATCCGGAAACCGGGGCAAGAATGACCTTCGCCCTCGTCTAAAGTGCCAACCGGGTTTCCTCCGAGATCAGGAAATCTGAACTTGTTGACGCTATGTTCGCCGGGCGGATTCAGCGCCGCCTGCAAAGCCAGGTTGATCCCCCTGGCGCCGGTCAGTCCGCGGTTCATCGGGCACAGCACCTGGATGTCGCGGATCGGATCGACCTGGAACTTGCGGGGCAAGCGCGTCTGCACCAGGTCGACCACCGTCCTGGCGATGGCTTCGGGTTCATCGGCGGCGATCAAGTAGAAGTCCGACGCTTCGCCTTTGGCCGGCAGGCTGGGGAAGATTCCGTGGTTTATCTGGTGGGCGCTGCGGACGATGCGCGAGCTGGCCGCCTGGCGGAAGATTTCAGTCAGCCGGATCACCGGCACTGCTCCGGAGTCGATCAGGTCGGCGAGGAACTGTCCGGGGCCGACCGAAGGCAGTTGATCGACGTCGCCGACCAGGATCACCGCCGTCGAGGTGGCGACAGCGCTGAGCAGCTGGTTGGCCAGCGGCACGTCGATCATCGAACATTCGTCGGCGACCAGCAGGTCGCAATCAAGGGGATGGTCCGCGTTGCGTTTGAACTGGCCATTGATCGGATTGACTTCCAGCAGGCGATGGATGGTCTTGGCTTCCAGGCCGGTCGATTCGGAAAGGCGCTTGGCGGCCCGCCCGGTCGGCGCACACAGCAAGGGCTTGACGCCCTTGACGCCGATGATCGTCAGAATGGCGTTGACCAGGGTGGTCTTGCCGACGCCGGGTCCGCCAGTGATCACCAGCAGTTTGGCCGACAGCGCCAGAGCGACCGCCTGCTTCTGGCTGTCAGCCAGTTGTATCGCCAGTTTCTGTTCGACCCAGGGAATCGCCTTGTCGGCGTCGAAAGCTGGCAGCGTCGTCCCGCTCCTGAGCCGTTTGATCTGGGCGGCGATCGATTGCTCGGCATGGTACAGGGGGGCCAGGAACACGCAGGCTTGGCCAGCGACGGTATCGGGCAGCAGCACCTGGTCGGCGATTTCCTGCGCAATCGCCGTCTCGATGATGGCTACCGGGATGTCGAGCAGTCTCACGGCCAAGGGCAGCAAGTCGGCGTAGGGCAAACCGCAATGTCCCTGCGACGAGGCCTCGGCCAGCGCGTACGAGATCCCCGCCTGCGCGCGCAGCGGCGAATCGCGGGCGATGCCAATTTTCTGGGCGATGGTGTCGGCCGAGACGAAGCCGATGCCACGAATGTCCTGCGCCAGCCGGTAGGGGTTTTCCCGGACCATGTCTATGGCATTGTGGCCGTAGGTCCTGAAGATGCGCACCGCACGCGAGGTGGATACGCCATGCGCGTGCAGGAAGACCATGATCCCGCGGATCACCTTCTGGTCGGCCCAGCCCGAGGTGATTTTTCTGGCGCGGACTTCGCCGATGCCCGGAATCTCACGAAGACGTTGCGGGGCCTGCTCGATAACGTCGAAGACCGCTGCCCCGAAGGATTTCACCAGCTTGCCGGCATAGACCGGGCCAATCCCCTTGACCATTCCCGAACCGAGGTAGCGCTCGATGCCGGTCAGGGTGTTCGGCGGCGAGATGTTGACGAACGTCGCCCGGAACTGCCGACCATGCTCGCGATCGGTGACCCAGTGCCCGGCTGCGGACGCGTACTCTCCGGGAGAAACGACGGCGGCGTGGCCGATCAGGGTGATCAGTTCCCGCTCGCCTTTCACCTTCAGGCGGAGGACACAGAAACCGTTCTGCTCGTTGTGGAAGGTCACTCGCTCGACCAGCCCGGCGAGGCGGTCGAGTTCCGGCGCTTCAGACATCCAACGATGGCGGCCCGGCGGTCACCATCCGGGGCCGTATCGCGTCGCGCTGCCCCCTGCCACACCGCCGTTCATCAGGCAAGCGGTTGACGCGGCGGATCGTCGACCGCGCCCGCGATCCGCTCGCGCATTTCCTTGCCCGCGGTGAAGTGCGGTACGTACTTCTCGGGGACCGCCACGGCTACTCCGGTTCGTGGGTTGCGGCCGTTTCGCGCCAGCCGGTGGTTCCGGCTGAAACTCCCGAAGCCACGGATTTCGACGCGATCTCCCTGCGCCAATGTGCGTCCGATGGCCTCGAGGATGGTTTTCACCGCGACTTCGGTGTCCTTTTCCGTCAGCGTCGGAAAGCGGGCGGCGACTATGGCGATCAGGTCAGAGCGGGTCATGGATCACATTTTACCTCGTGCTCTCCGCTTCCGACCAACGCCAGGGCGACTTCAGTCAAGATCTCGTGCGGCATCGGGCCAGACAGCCTCGATCCCGCTCAGGCCGGCCGTTGACAGTGCCTGCGACGGCCAAAGATACTTCCCTCGGCAGCGCAAGGCGTTCCGGCGCGCCGGGGGTTCCCGTCTTTGCCAGGCCCACAACAGCGATGGATTTCTTTCTGATTCCGAAAACGCTCGTTTCGACTCTCGGAGGAATTGCCTGCGAGTTCCCGGAACACACGCACGAGCGCGCCTCGCTGCGCCCGGCAGCGCGCCTGACCGCGGCGCTGGGGGCCTTTCTGGTCGTGTCGGCGGCGGCGGCTGCAGACGCCGGCACGGTCCGCGGGCGGATGACGTACGATGGCAGGGTGTATGCCCTGCAGCACGTTTACGCTTGGCAGGCGCCGCTGCAGGACGGCGAGTTGTGGATCTACCTGACCGACCGCTTGCTGCCGCCGGAAGCGGCGCGGGACGATAATCGGCCCGGGGAACTGGCGCGCGAAAAGCGCTTCGGCGGTATCAAGCTGATCGTCAGTCCGGTGCGGCCGCGACTGGACGACATCCGAGGGGTGGTTTACGCGCCGCACGACGACGGTTATGCAATCGACTCGTTCAATTTTGGTCCGAGCTGGCAGGAGCTGCAGATTGGCAACCGCCGGGTATCCGGAAAGCTCAGTACCAATTGGATGAACTGGACGCTCGAGGCGGAGTTCACCGCGCCGGTCGAAGGGGTGACGGGCAGCGTGCGAACGATCACCGGCGCGGCGGCGCAGCATCCGCCAGACGCGGTACTGTTCATTGCTTTCGAGCAGGTGCTGGTCGAAGGCGGCCTGGACCTGGACGCGGCAGGGGGCTACCTGACGCCGGCCAGGCTGGCCGAGATGGGCGCACGGCTGCAGCGTTTCGGTGCGGCCAGTTTTGCCGAGTTCCAGGCCAGACGGCGCTGCGGTACGCCGCAGGGCGAATGAGGCGCGGACGGGCGGTCACGCTGTCCGGCAGGGAGTAGTTGAGCAGGTGCTGCAGGGCCATCCGACAACCAGAGGAGATTTCCATGAGACTGATGATTCGCGTGTTCGCCATTCTTGCTGCCATCGCCGTGCTCGTTCCAGCCGGCCATGCCCAGACGCTTACCGGCGCGCAGGCGCAGAAATCGCCGCAGGCCGACGCCTTCCTGGCCTACGAGAAAGCGTTGATCGCAGGCGGCCTCGATGCCGCGCGGCCGTACATGACTCCCGAGAAAGTGGACGACCTGCAAGGCATGGCGAAAGCCTTCGGTGACGATGGCTTCAAGCAGTTCCTCGACCGGATGCGCAGCGGCGCGCAGGGCGAAGCGCGTCGCAAGCAGATCGAGAAGGTCGAGGTGAAAGGCGACTACGCCGTGCTCGAGGCGCGCGATGGTCCGAACGCGGTCACCGTCCAGCACCTCGCCAAGACCAGGGACGGCTGGAAGGTCAGCGTCCGGCATTGAAGCGCCGAGCGCCGCCGCTGGCGCGGTCGCCGACCTGTTCGCCAAGACTGCAGTGTGGTGTGGATTAGTGCACGGCGGACAACAGACTGCGGTGCTACGCTGGCTCTGCGTTAAAGAAGCGCATCGGATGTTGCGGCGCAGTAGCTTCAGGTGGCAAGTCCGACTCGTGTTGCTGCGTGGGCCGCGTTGACCTGGCTGCTCGCAGCTTGCCTGGACTTGGTCGTCACCGGAGCAGTTCCCAATGGCCTGAGAAAAAATTAGAAGAAAACCCCAACCTTCCACCGGGGGATTGCTTATAATGATGCTGCACTGCAACACGACTGATCTCATGAGGTATCGGTCGGTAGGTCACAGTGCCTGGTATCCGCCAGACTCTCAGGAGCAAAGCCATGAAAGCACCAAAAATTTTACCGTGGGTCGCCCACAAGGCCGGCATCAGCGAGGAACTCGCGCTCAAACTATGGCGCCGTGCAGCCGGCGAAGCCGAAGCGATGACCGGTTGCTGCAACAGTTCGGATTACTACCGTCTGGCCGTCGAGCGCTTTATCGACCTCGCCGAAGCCGAGGGCGGAGGTTCGCTGGTACGTGAAGCGCCGACCGTGACCTGCGTGTTCTGGCTGTGGCGTCATCAGAGCCGGATTTCGAGCCTGAACCTGATTGCCGTGCAGAACGTCACCAAGCTGTGGCAGGCGAGCGTGAACAAGTTGCTCCGCATCGAGACGCACGCCCTCTGAGCACCCCGGGGGCAGGTACGCACCTGCCCCGTGGGACGGCCCGCCAACGTCTTGCCGACCTCTGCTCCCACTCCACCCGAACAATCCCCTTGCTCATCATCAGCAGCCGGCCCGGTCGCGTGAACGGGCCGCCACAGTCATTGGCAGTGACCGGGGCGTTGCGCGCGCGTGGTGGCGACCGGAGTCGGGCTGAACGCGCCGAAGCGCCAACTTGCGTTTGCCCCGGCAGTAGATAGACTGCCGGAATGTACGGAGACTGGAGCGACGAGAGACTGATGCTGGCTTACCGTGCTGGCGATGCGGACGCGTTCAGCATGCTGTATCGTCGCTACCGAGGCTCGCTCTATCGCTATCTGGCACAGCAATGCGGCAACGCTGCTCTGGCCGACGAGCTGTATCAGGATATCTGGATCAAGGTGGTCAATGCGCGTGCCGATTACCAGCCGTTGGCCCGGTTCTCGACATGGATATTCCGCATTGCCCACCACCGGCTGATCGATCACCACCGCAGGAACGCGCATCAGGTCGCGGTGCTGGTGCTTGCCAACGACTGCGACGGCGCGGCCGATAGCGGCGACGAACTGATCGCCTCGCTGCCCGCTCCCGGCCACCAGACGCCGCATGCGCTGCACGAACGGCGCGACACCGCCGAACGGATCGATCTGGCGCTGGCCGAGTTGCCGGACCACCAGCGCGAGGTCTTTCTGCTCGCCGAAGAGGGTGGCCTGACTCTGGAAGAAATCGCCGCCACCACCGGTACCGGCCGCGAGACGACCAAGAGCCGATTGCGCTATGCGCTGCAAAAACTCAGACACTCGCTGCGGGATCTGCTATGACCGAGCTGCCCCAGGATTCATCGAGCGATCCGCAAGTTTCGCGCCTGTATCGGCAGCACGCGACTGGCGAGCCGTCGGCCAGCCTTGACGAGCAGATCCTGGCCGCCGCTCGGGCGGCGCTGGCCGACCAGAAGAGCGCCGCGCCGGCACCGGCTGCCCGCCGGCGAGGCTGGTGGCAGCGCTGGCGAACGCCGCTGGCGCTGGCGACTACCGTCGTGCTCAGCTTGACCCTGACGTTGGTCCAGGACCGGCCGCCCGGCGATGGCCCGCCAGCGCGCAGCCAGCCGCTTGCAAAAAAGAGCGGTGACGACTCCGGTTCAGTACCGTCACTAGGGCCCGCCGTTTCCCCGGTCGCCGATGAGGCGCGACCGGCTGCTGCCCTGGCACCGTCGACCCCGACCGAAGTACGCGCCAAGGTAGCGCCGACGTCGGCCGGCGTGAGCGAGGGCGACCGCCGGCAGCAGGCAGGCAGCGCTGCCGGACCGTTGCCGGCGGAGGCAAGCCGGGCGCCAGCGACCGTCGCGGCACCGGCCGCGAAGCTCGAAGGCAGGGTCGAACTTGCACCCGGAGGCAGCCGCGGCGATTCGCCGGCCAGTCCGGCCAGGGCCAGCACCGACGCTGGCGTCGCCAGCCGGAACGAGGCGCCTGGCGTCGGTCCGGACGCGGCTGCGGCGGCCGAGCGCGGGGCAGTGGCGCTGGCTCCGGCCAAAGCGGTGGCCGAGCGCGCCCGCAACCCGGCGATCTGGCTCGAGGAAATCAGCGCCCTGCGACGCGCCGGCAAGATCGACGACGCCGAGCGCGAACTGCGCGCTTTTCGTCTGGCGAACCCGGATTACCCGCTGCCCGGGCAATTTCGGCAGTGATTTAACCCCAGTCGCCGGCAGCGGGCGTTTACACGGTCACCACCCCAACTCACTCCAGGAGACCGTCATGAGAAAACTCGCCGCCCTCTTCGCAAGCCCCCTTGCGGCTCTATTCGCAGTCGTGCCGCTGGCCGGCTGCATGAGCATCGCCGACGCCGGCGTGCTGGTCGACGTCACCGTCATCGACCGCAGCACCGGCCAGCAGCTCGAAGTCTATCGTCACCGTGGTCAGCTCTACGTGGCCGGCACCCCCGGCAACCGCTACGCGGTGGTGATGCGCAACAAGAGCGCAGGTCGTCTGCTGACCGTGCTGTCGGTAGACGGCGTCAATGCGCTGAACGGACAGACCGCCGCCACGTCACAGTCGGGCTACGTCCTGTCAGCGTGGCAAGCGGCCGAGATTGCCGGCTGGCGCAAGAGCATGGACGATGTGGCGGCCTTCTATTTCACCAGCGTTGCCGACAGCTATGCCGGCCGCACCGATCGCCCGCAGAACGTCGGGGTCATTGGCGTTGCCGTCTATCGCGAAGCGGTGCCGGTACCCGAGCCGGCGGTGACGATGCACCAGCGCCAGCGCGGTGCGGGCAACGAGGCCGGGGCGGCCGGCGCGGCTGCTGAACGCCGCGCTGCCGCGAGCGATGCGCCGCAGCCGGCGGCCAAGGCCGCCGCGCCGGCCCACGACGAGGCCAGGAGCGAACTGGCCGACAGTCGCCTCGGCACCGGTCATGGCGAACGCATCAGCGCGCCGACCCAGTACACCGCTTTCCGCCGCGCCAGCCACACGCCATCTGAGGTACTGACCATCCGCTACGACAGCCGCGCCAATCTGCTCGCCCAGGGGATCATTCCGCGCCCGCCACAACGCTGGACGCCCGACCCGACACCAAACCCGTTTCCGGGTGGCTTCACCCCCGATCCGCGCGGCTGAGCGGGTGATTTCGGCGCCGCTCGCTGGGGCCGGCAAGTGCCAGCGCGCCAGCGGCGCAGGGGGTGCGTATAATTCGCCGTTTAGCCCAACTCTGGACCTCACCGGCCATGCAGGAAAAGTATCAACCCGCGGACGTTGAACTCGCCGCTCAGGAACTCTGGAACAGTAACGGCGCGGCGCGCGCCGTCGAAGACCCGAGCCGGCCAAAATACTACTGCCTGTCGATGTTCCCCTATCCCTCGGGCAAGCTGCACATGGGCCACGTCCGCAACTACACCATCGGCGACGTCCTGGCGCGCTTCCACGGCATGCTCGGCTACAACGTCATGCAGCCGATGGGCTGGGACGCTTTCGGGATGCCGGCCGAAAATGCGGCGATCCAGAACAACGTTCCGCCGGCGCAGTGGACCTACGCCAATATCGACTACATGAAGACGCAGCTCAAGCGTCTGGGATTCGCCATCGACTGGCAGCGCGAGATCGCCACCTGCACGCCGGCGTATTACCGCTGGGAGCAGTGGCTGTTCACCCGCCTGTACGAGAAGGGGCTGATCTACCAGCGGCTGGGAAGCGTCAATTGGGACCCCGTTGACCAGACGGTGCTGGCCAACGAGCAGGTCATCGACGGCCGCGGCTGGCGTTCGGGGGCGCCGATCGAGAAGCGCGAAATCCCGATGTATTACATGCAGATCACCGCCTACGCCGAGGAGCTGCTGGCCGGCCTCGACCAGCTCGACGGCTGGCCGGAGCAGGTGCGGCTGATGCAGAAGAACTGGATCGGCAAGAGCACCGGCGTGCGCTTCGCTTTCCCGTACCAGCTCGACGGCGAGGCGGGCCGGTTGTGGGTGTTCACCACTCGCGCCGACACCATCATGGGGGTTACCTTCTGCGCGGTCGCCGCCGAACACCCGCTGGCAGCTTACGCCGCCGCGCGCGACCCGCGGGTGGCGGCCTTCGTTGACGAATGCAAGCGCGGTGGCGTCGCCGAGGCCGACCTGGCGACGATGGACAAGAAGGGGATGGCCACCGGCATCTTCGTCAGTCATCCCCTGAGCGGCGAACAGGTCGAGGTGTGGATCGGCAATTACGTGCTGATGAGCTACGGTGACGGCGCGGTGATGGCCGTTCCGGCGCACGACGAACGCGATTTCGCCTTTGCCAAGAAATACGGCCTGTCGATCAAGCAGGTGATTGCCGTGCCCGGTGAGACTTTTTCGCTCGACGGCTGGCAGGAGTGGTACGCCGACAAGCAGCGTGGCGCGTGCGTCAATTCGGGCAAGTACGATGGCCTGGCCTGCGCCGAAGCGATCGACGCCATTGCCGCCGACCTTTCCGCCAGGGGCCTGGGCGAGAAGAAAGTCCAGTTTCGCCTGCGCGACTGGGGTATCTCGCGGCAGCGCTACTGGGGTTGTCCGATCCCGATCATTCACTGCCCGAGCTGCGGTGCGGTGCCGGTGCCCGACGCCGATCTGCCGGTCGTCCTGCCCGAGAACGTCACCATTACCGGGGCCGGCTCGCCGCTGGGCAGGATGCCCGAGTTCTACCAGTGTACCTGCCCGAAGTGCGGCCAGCCGGCGCGGCGCGAGACCGACACCATGGACACCTTCGTCGAGTCCTCGTGGTACTTCCTGCGCTTCTGCTGCCCGGACAATGACCAGGCGATGGTCGACCAGCGGGTGGCCTACTGGTGCCAGGGCGGCATCGACCAGTACATCGGCGGCATCGAGCACGCCATTCTGCACCTCTTGTACTCGCGTTTCTGGACCAGGCTGATGCGCGACCTGGGCCTTTTCGGCGAGCAAGCGCTCGGCGAACCCTTCGCCAATCTTCTGACCCAGGGGATGGTCGTCGCGCCGACCTTCTACCGCGAGGACGTCCACGGCAAGAAGCAATGGCTGAACCCGGCCGAGGTCGACGCGGTGCACGACGAGCGCGGCCGGGCCGTCGGCGCCAGCTTGCGCACCGACGGTCTGCCGGTGAACGTTGGCGGCATCGAGAAAATGTCGAAGTCGAAGAACAACGGCGTTGATCCGCAGGCGCTGATCGACCAGTTTGGTGCCGACACGGCGCGGCTGTTCATCATGTTCGCCAGTCCGCCCGACCAGTCTCTGGAGTGGTCGGATGCCGGCGTCGAGGGTGCTTTCCGCTTCCTCAAGCGCCTTTGGCGAATCGTTTTCGAGCACCTCTCAGCCGGGCCGTTGGTGGCGTTTGCAGATGGCGAGGCGTCGCCCGAGTTGAAGAACCTGCGCCGCCAGTTGCATCAGACGATTGGCAAGGTTGCCGACGACTACGGCCGGCGCAAGCAGTTCAACACCGCCATTGCCGCGGTGATGGAGCTGCTCAACGCCTATACCCGCGTTGGCGGCGATTCGGCGGCCGTTCGCGCGGTCAGGCAGGAAACCCTCGAAGCCGTCGTGCTGATGCTCAGCCCGATTGTCCCGCACGTCTGCGACGCGCTGTACGCGGCGCTCCGGCCCGGCCGTACGGCCAGCACGCAGGCCTTCCCGACGCCCGACGCCAGCGCCCTGGTGCAGGATGAAATCGAGCTGATGCTGCAGATCAACGGCAAGTTGCGAGGCAGTCTGCGGGTGCCGGCCGGTGCCGACCGGGTGAGCATCGAAGCCGCCGCGCTGGCCTGCGACGCGGCGCGCAAACACCTCGCCGGCGCCGCGCCCAGGAAACTGGTGGTGGTTGCCGGCCGGCTGGTCAACATTGTCGTCTGAGACCTTGAGGAATACGCCGATGCGCGTCGCGCTGCCGTCCAAGCTGCTGTCCCTGTGCCTGACCACGGTCCTGGCGCTGCTGGCCGGCTGTGGCTTCCAGTTGCGGGGTTCCTACTCGCTGCCATACGAGAGCCTGTACCTGGCGATGCCGGATTATTCGGTGGTCGGCGCCGACCTCAAGCGGGCCATCCGGTCGTCCGGGACGACGCGCCTGGCGCTGACCGCCAGCGACGCCGAGGCGACGCTGCTGCCCGGGCAAGAATATCGCGACCGGGTCATTCTCTCGGTCTCCGGTACCGGCCGGGTCAGCGAGCTGCGCCTGCGCTACCTGTACACCTATCGGGTGACCGACGCCAGGGGACGTGATCTGGTGCCGTCGGGGACCATCGAACTGATCCGCGATCTGACCTACGACGACTCCAACGTGCTCGCCAAGCAGCAGGAGGAAACCCTGCTTTGGCGAGACATGGAGAATGACCTGGTGCACCAGTTGATGCGCCGCCTGGCGGCGGTCAAGCCGGTGCCTCCGGTCGCCGCCGAGTAAGCGGGCCGGCGATGCAGATCAAGGGCGAACAGCTCGCGGCGCATCTCGAACGCGAGCTCAAGCCGGTCTATCTGGTTCATGGCGATGAACCGCTGCTGGTCATCGAAGCCGCCGACGCGATTCGCGCGGCGGCGCGCCGGCGCGGCTTCGACGAGCGTGAAGTGCTGGCCGCGATCGCCGGTTTCAACTGGAACGACCTCTATCACGCGGCCGGCAGCATGTCGCTGTTCGGTGGCCGCAAGCTGATCGACCTGCGGCTGTTGACCGGCAAGGCGGGCCGCGACGGCAGCGCTGCGCTGCAAGCCTACTGCGCGCGTCCGTCGCCGGATTCGTTCCTGCTGGTGACCATGACCGGCGCCGACTGGCGGGAGGAGAAAGCGGCCTGGGTGACGTCGCTGGCGACGGCCGGGGTGGTTGTCAAGCTGATTCCGCCGGGCCTGTCCGAGCTCCCGGCGTGGCTTGCCGGCCGCCTTGCCCGTCAGCAGCAAAGCGCCAATGCCGCCGGCCTGCGGTTCATCGCCGAGCGGGTAGAGGGCAATCTGCTGGCCGCGCATCAGGAACTTCTCAAACTGGGCGTGCTGTACCCGCCCGGCGCGCTGCGCCTCGACCAGATCCGCGACGCCGTGCTCAATGTCGCCCGCTACGACCTCGACGGCCTGCGCCAAGCGCTGCTGGCCGGCGACGTGGCGCGCCTGACGCGGACTATCGATGGTCTGCAGCAGGAGGGCGAGGCGCCGCCGCTGGTGCTCTGGGCGATGACCGAGGAAGTGCGCGCGCTGGCCCAGATCAACGCCGGTCTCGATGGGCGCCGGCCGCTCGACGCGCTGCTCAAGGAGGCCAGCGTCTGGGGTCTTCGTCAGGCGCAGGTCCGGCGCGCCCTGCAGCGGGTGGACGGCAAGCGGGCGAGGGCCGCGCTGGCGCAGGCGGCGCGCATCGACCGGATGATCAAGGGACTGGCGAGCGGCGACGTGTGGAACGAGTTCCGGCGGCTGGCTCTGAACGTCGCCGTCGCCTGAGAAACCGGGGAAGGTGGCGGCAGCGGTGGCGGCCAGCGCCGGCAGTTGCGTCGCCGCGCAGGCTTCAGGCGGTCCCGCCATCCTCCAGGTCCGCTGCCGGGTCGCCTGGCGCCAGGTGTTCCCAGACGCAGTTCTCGGTCTCGCCGCGCACGTCGTTCAGGCTGTGCGAGGTCTTGCTCTGCACCAGGCACTCGCCGGCGCAACTTTCGCCGACCACCACCACCCGCAGTTCGCTATTGACCGTGCGCTCGCCATCCCAGTAACTGCAGGTTGCGCAGACTTTTACTTCCGCAGGCAGAATCAGTTTGCGTTTCATCAGCGACTCGGGGGCGTAAGGTGAAAATGAGGAGTAGCCTTGTGAGTCCATTTCTTTCCCTTGGTTCCGTTGACCCTTGCGTCCGGTCGATGGCTATAATCGCTAATCCACCGTTCGCCGCGCTGCAGCACGGCGCTCATTGTCGCGCGAAATACCTCATCCGGACCAGCGTTTTCGGGCATCATTGAGCGATCGGCCGTCACCAGCGGCCGGCTGCCGGACACTGCCCGGCGCAAGCTGGCTGGCGGGTCCGCGCAACCGGAAATCCAGGAAGCAAGGAAGTCCTCATGAACGTCGAGCAGTACGTGCAGACCGTCGGCCGGCAGGCTCGCGAAGCGTCGCGGGCCATCGCTTGTGCCGACAGCAACACCAAGAACAACGCCCTGCGCGCGATTGCCTCGGCGATCCGGCGCGAAAGCGGGGCGCTGGTGGCCGCCAATCGCGATGACCTGACCGCCGCTGCTGCTGCCGGCCTCGAACCGGCATTGCTCGATCGTCTGACGCTCTCGGCGAACGGCGTCGCGGCGATGGCCGAAGGCGTAGACCAGGTCGCCGCGCTGGCCGATCCGGTCGGTGAGATCAGCGACCTGAGGTTTCGCCCCAGTGGTATTCAGGTCGGCCGGATGCGCGTGCCGCTGGGGGTGATCGGGATCATCTACGAGGCGCGTCCGAACGTCACCGCCGACGCCGCGGCGCTGTGCCTGAAATCGGGCAATGCGGCGATCCTGCGCGGTGGCTCCGAGGCGATCCGCAGCAATCGTGCGATTGCCGCGCTGATCCAGGAGGGACTGGCCAGCGCCGGCCTGCCGCCGACCGTCGTCCAGGTCATCGAAACCACCGACCGCGCCGCCGTCGGTCATCTGATCAGCTCGCGCGAATACGTCGACGTGGTCGTCCCGCGTGGCGGCAAGGGCCTGATCTCGCGGCTGCTGGCCGAGTCGCGGGTGCCGATGATCCAGCACCTCGATGGCAACTGCCACGTCTACATCGATGACGACGCCGACCCGGAGAAAGCGCTGCAGATCGTCGAAAACGCCAAGACGCAGCGCTACGGCACCTGCAACACCGCCGAGTCGCTGCTGCTGGCGCGTTCGGTCGCCGCGCGCCTGCTACCGCCGATCGCCGCGATGCTCAGCCAGAAGGGCGTCGAGATTCGCGGCTGTCCCGAAAGCATGGACCTGGTCGCCGTCGCGCGGGCGGCGAGCGAAGAGGACTACGCGACCGAGTTCCTGGCGCCGATCATTTCGGTCAAGGTGGTCGACGGGCTCGACGAAGCGATCGCGCACATCAATCACTACGGTTCGCATCACACCGACGCGATCGTCAGTGAAAATTACACGGCGGCGCTGCGCTTCCTGCGCGAGGTGGACTCGGCTTCGGTGATGGTCAATGCCTCGACCCGTTTCGCCGACGGCTTCGAATACGGTCTCGGCGCCGAAATCGGCATCTCGACCGACAAGATTCACGCTCGCGGCCCGGTCGGTCTCGAAGGACTGACCAGCCAGAAGTGGATCGTTCTTGGCAACGGCGAAGTGCGCGCCTAGCCGGGGATGGACGGGGGTGGAGTGGATGGAGTGGGTCGGTCGGGAATTGGCAGTGTTCTGGCAGAGTCCGCCGCTTTCCGCGAGCTTCGTCTGCCGACCTGCAGAGCAAGGCGGATGCCTCTGCAGCGTGCCTCGAATCCGCCGGACCAGAGCAAACCGTAAAGGAGACTCGATGAAAAACCTGCTGATGGCGGTGCTTGCCGCCCTGTCGTGCCAGTTGGCCCACGCTGTCGAAGTGGCCGGCGTCAAGTTCGATGACCAGACCCGGGTGGGCAGTGGCGAGACCGTGGTCAACGGCGCCGGGCTGCGCAAGAAGGCCTTCTTCAAGGTCTACGCGATGGCGCTCTACCTGCCTGCGAAACACGGCGAGGCCGAGGCGGTGCTGGCTGCCAGCGGCGCCAAGCGGATTTCGATCAGCCTGCTGCGCGACCTTACCGCCAAGCAGTTCGTCGACGCGCTGGAGGAAGGCATGACCAACAACCATTCGGACGCTGAAATGGCGGCGCTGAAAGACCGTCTGAAGCAACTCTCCGACACCATGCTGGCGATCGGCGAGGCCAAGACCGGTACGACCATCGTCATCGACTGGCTGCCCGACAGCGGCACCCGCCTGACCGTGAACGGCCAGGTGAAAGGCAAGGACATCGCCGGCGAGGATTTCTACCGGGCGCTGCTCAAGATCTGGCTTGGCAACAAGCCGGTGCAGGATGATCTCAAGCAGGCGCTGCTCGGCAAGGCGTCGTGAGCGTGACATCGGTCAGGTGAGTGCGTCTCCCGACCCATCCTGCTATCAGGCGGTGGTCAGCGCGCCGGGGTTCTCGCTCGCGGTGCGTTGCGACGACGACGAAATTGAGCGCATCGCGTTCCTGCCAGCCGGCGCGGCAGTGACCCCGGGCAACGCGCTGGCTGCTGAAGCCGTGCGCCAGCTGCACGCCTATCTGGCCGACGCCGGATTCGTCTTCGGGCTGCCGCTGCGGCCGTCTGGAACGCATTTCCAGCGCCGCGTCTGGCAGCAGATCGCGGCCATCCCGACGCACCAGACGCGCACCTATGGCGAGCTTGCCAGGGCGCTGCACAACGCGCCGCGGGCCGTTGGCCAGGCCTGCGGCGCCAACCCCTTTGCGGTGGTCGTCCCCTGCCATCGTGTCCTTGCCAGCGGTGGTGGGCTGGGCGGATTCGCCCGCCAGAACGGCGGCTTCCTGCTCGACGTCAAGCGCTGGCTGCTGGCGCATGAAGGCTGCTGAGGCGGACGCCGCCGAAACCTTCGATGTCGCGGATGTCGCGGATGTCGCGGATGTCGCCGAGATCGACGCCTTCTGCGACACGCTGTGGCTCGAAGACGGACTGGCCAAGGCGTCGCTGGCCAGCTACCGCAGCGACCTGATGCAATTCGCCGGCTGGCTCGCCGGGCAGCAGCTCGGCAGCCTGTGTGCCATCGACCAGGCGACGCTGATGCGCTTCGTCGCGAAGCTCTCGCAAACGCTGCGCGCCTCGTCGCAGGCACGCTACCTGTCGACGCTGCGTCGCTTCTATCGGTACCTGCTGGCGCGCGGCCGGCGGAGCGACGACCCGACGCTGAAGATCGCCATGCCGGCGACGCCGTCGCGGCTGCCGAAGGTGCTCTCCGAAGTGCAGGTCGAGCGCCTGCTCGCCGCGCCATCGCCCGAGACGACGCTTGGCCAGCGTGACCGGGCGATGCTCGAAACGCTCTACGCTACGGGCCTGCGCGTTTCCGAGCTGGTCGGGCTGAAGGTCTTCGAACTCAGTCTCGAGATGGGCGTGCTGCGGGTCTTCGGCAAAGGCAGCAAGGAGCGTATCGTGCCGCTCGGCGAAGTGGCCGGCGACTGCTTGCGGCGCTATCTTGCCGAAGGACGGATGGTGCTGCTCGCCGGGCGCCAGAGCGACGACCTGTTCCCGACCGCGCGCGGCTCGGCGATGACCCGGCAGGCGTTCTGGCAACTGATCAAGCGCTACGCGCTGCTGGCCGGAATGGACCCCGCGCGCCTGTCGCCGCACGTGCTGCGTCATGCCTTCGCGACGCACCTGCTCAACCACGGCGCCGACCTGCGCGTCGTCCAGCTGCTGCTCGGCCATTCGGATATCTCGACGACGCAGATCTACACCCACGTCGCCCGCGAACGGCTCAAGTTGCTGCACGCCGCACATCATCCGCGCGGCTGATCCGAGCCCAGGCCCGAGCGCTTCGCTTCAGCGATTGCAGTAGTGCACGGTGCCCGCGAGCGTCGCCCCGGTCGGCCACTGACTTCCTGTTTGTTGCCGGGTCGCCGGGCTTTCGACTTCCAGCAGCGTGATGCTTCCGAAATCGAGCGCCAGCTGGCTCCACTCGCCGACCGGCAATTGCAGCCAGTGACCGAGGGCGCAACGGATCACGCCGGCGTGTGTGACCAGCGCCGCGCGCGGTCCGCGCAAACCCGCGACACAGTCGACGACGCGCCCCTGCAGCATGGCCGCCGATTCGCCGCCCGGCGGTACGAAGTGCAGCAGGTCGGTCGCCCAGGCATCGAGAGACTGGCGGCCGATCTGCTCCCAGCGCTGGCCTTCCCATTGACCGAAGTCGATTTCCATCAGCCGCCGATCGAACAGCGGTCGCGGATGCAGGGCTTGGGCGAGCGCGCGAGTCCGCCGCAAGGGACTGGCGAGTACCGGCGTGCCGGCCGGCAGCAGCGGCCGCAGGCGCGCGGCCAGCGCTTGCGGTGGTTCCGCGTCGACGTCAAGCTGACCGTAGCAGATGCCGGCGTCGATCAGCGGCCGTGGATGGCGGATCAGGAAAAGTTGCACAGCAGCCCGAGGTAGAAAGCCACTTCCGAGAGCTGCTGCACGGCACCCAGACAATCGCCGGTGTAGCCGCCGATCTGGCGGCGGAACAGGCGTGCCAGCCAGAATGTCGCCAGGGCGGCCAAGAGGACGCCCAGCGCCGCCTGCGCCGGTGGCAGAAAGAGCAGCGGCAGCAACGCGGTAGACGCGGCGAAACCCAGCTCGTCCCAGCTGATGCGAGTGGCCAGCGGCTTCGCCTTGCCGTCATCGCGGACGTAATCGAGCGAGCGCAACAGCGTCGTCGAGGCGAATCGCGAGAGCGTATGGCCGGCCACCAGCGCCACTGGAATGAGCGGCGGCGGCAACGCGATCAGCGCCGAGAAGCGGGTCAGCAGCAGCATCACCAGCGCCACGGCGCCGAAACTGCCGATGCGCGAGTCCTTCATGATCGTCAGAATCTGCGCCTTTTCCCAGCCGCCACCGAAACCGTCGACCATGTCGCTCCAGCCGTCCTCGTGAAACGCGCCGGTCAGGTAAATCGAACTGGCCATCGCCGCCAGTACCGCCAGCGAGGCCGGCCAGAACTGCGCGCAGAACATGAAGACCAGCGCGGCGATCGCGCCGACCAGCAGACCGACCGCCGGAAAGTAGCGCGCCGCCCGGTCCAGGGCCTCGCTGCTGTGACCGACCCACGCCGGGACCGGCAAGCGCGTGAAGAAGCGCAGGGCGCCGAAGAAGTACTCGAGTTCGTTCCTGATCATGGCCTGCAGGCTCCCTGCCGTCGACCTTGCGTCCCCGATCGCCGGCGGCTAGCCGAGCCGCGACAACAGGCTCAGAAAGTCCTCGGCGTTCATGAAACCGACCACGCGCACGCCATCGATCTCCCGTCCTTCGCCGTCGAAGAAAAGGATTCCCGGCGGGCCGTAGAGACCGAAGCGCTGCAGTAGCGCCTTGTCGTCGTCCGAGTTGGCGGTGACGTCGGCCTGCAGCAGCGTCCAGCCCGCCAGCTTCGCCCGGACGCGCGCGTCGGCGAAGGTAAAACGTTCCATTTCCTTGCACGAGACGCACCAGTCGGCGTAGAAATCGAGCATCACCGGTTGGCCGGCGGTCTTGATCCGGCTTTCCAGTTCGGCCAGCGTTCTGACCCGGGTGAACGGCAGGTGCCTGATTTCGCCGCTGGCCGCGCTGCTGCGCAGGACCGACAGCGGCTGCAGCGGGTCGCGCGAGCCGGCCAGCGCGCCGAGCAGGATGGCGGCACCGCCGATCAGCATGAAGATGCCGATCCCTTTCCAGAAGCGCTGCCAGCCTCTGGCGTGTGGCGGCAAGGAGTCGAGCGCGTGCAGGTAGATCGCCGGGACGATCAGTAGCAGCGCCCAGGCGACCATCTGCGCGACCATCGGAATGACCGGCGACACCAGCCACACGGCGGTCGCCAGCAGGAGCACGCCGAAGGCCTTCTTGATCGCTTCCATCCACGGGCCGGAGCGCGGCAGCAGCGTTCCGGCCGACAGCCCGACGGCAAGCAGCGGCGAGCCCATGCCGACGCCCATCGCGAATAGCGCTGCCCCGCCGAGGACCGCGTCACCCGTTTGACCGATGTACAGCAGCGCGCCGGCCAGCGGCGCGGCGACGCAGGGGCCGACGATGATCGCCGACAGCGCGCCCATCGCCGCGACGCCGGGCAGCGAGCCGCCGCGGATGTGGCTGGCTTCCTCGGACACCTTGCTTTGCAGGAAGGTCGGCAGTTGCAGCTCGTAGAAGCCGAACATCGACAGCGACAGAACGACGAAGATCAGCGCGAAAGCACCGAGTACCCAGGCGTTCTGCAGTGCCGCCGAGAGCAGCGTGCCGGTCATCCCGGCAGCGACCCCGGCGGCGGCGTAGGTGATCGCCATTCCCAGGACGTAGGCCAGCGACAGCGTGAAGCCGCGCGCGTGTGAAACGCCATGACCATCGCGGCCCGAGCCGACGATGATGCTCGACAGAATCGGAATCATCGGGAAGCAGCAGGGGGTCAGCGCCAGCAGCAGCCCGAATCCGAAAAAACTGACGATCAACAGCCAGAAGCTGGCGTTCCTGAACAGTTGCGCGATCCGTCCCGATTCGTCGGCGGCCAGGTCCGGGATCGGCGGTGGCGCACGCGGCGCGACTGCCGGGTCCGGCAGTTCAAGGTCGAGCTTCTGCGTTTGCGGCGGATAGCAGATGCCGGCATCGGCGCAGCCCTGCGAAGTGACCTTCAGGGTCAGCGGCAGCGGTCCCGAGCTGTTGCGTTCGACGGGGACGCGGATCACCGCCTGCTGGTAGTAGACCTCGATCCGGCCGAAGGTCGGGTCGTCTTTGACCTTGCCCGGTGGCAGTGCCGGCACGCCGAGTTGCACTGTTGCCGGCTCGGCGGCGAAACGGAAGTTGTTGCGGTAGAGGTAGTAGCCCTTGGCGATTTCAAAACGGACTTCGATGGTCTGTCCGTCGAGTGCGCGCACAGTTGGCTTGAAGGCGACGGCGGGATCGAGGAACTCGTCGGCGCGCGCCGGACTGGCCAGCGCGATCAGCAGCGAGCCCAGCCAGCAGAACAGAAAAGACAGCGGGGCAGGGCAGTGCCGGCTGGTCATCGCGGGAGGCCCTGGAGATCGTCTGGCGCGCTGGTCGAGTCGGCGACCCAGGCCAGGTAGTCGGGCAGTCCGTGGCTCACCGGCAGGGCGATCACTTCCGGCAGTTCGTAAGGGTGGTGGCTGCGAATCGCCGCTTCGAGCGCAGCGTAGCGTTCGCTGCTGGTCTTGATCAGCAGCGGCACCTCTTCGGCGGTCTCGATTGCCGCGTGCCAGCGGTAGACCGAGTGACATGAGGACAGGATATTGACGCAGGCGGCCAGACGCGCTTCGACGAGTTCCCTGGCCAGAGCCTCGGCGGACGGTCGATCGGGGAGATTGGTGAGGACGAGCAGAATGGTCACAGGGCGCATTCTACTCCTTCAGCGCCTGCTCCTTGCCGGGCGCGCGCTCCGAATCCTCATCGCCACCGCCTGAGAGTCCGCAAGCACTACCGTCTATCGCCGTGGCCGGTCGGAGATGGGCCCAGGCGGCCATTCTCGCAAGCGCATCAACAGACCGGCACTCAGGGCCAGAATGCCGAACATCAGGTGGGCGCTGACCTTGGTGCCGTCCTCGACCGTCATGGTGTTGCGCCGAATTCGTCCTTGAGCCGAGCCTTGCTGCGCTCGGCGACGGTACGCCTGCCATATGGCGACCGCGGTCGGCGCCGACTTCATTTGCTCGCCTGAGTCAGACCGGCGATGATTATCAGCCGTTCTCCGACGCGCCAGTTGGCCGGGCCCGCTTGCACGAACACGCGGTTCGATCCATCCTGCATGCGAACGGTGACTTCGTAGGTCCTGGTTGTCTCGTCGGGCAGTCCGCTGCGGCCGCCCCGCGTCACGTCGCCGGCCGCACCGAATTCGCCGAATTCGCTTCCCTCCCTGTGCTGCCGGATCTCGCGCGTGGATGCGACAACGCCACATTCCTCACACTGGCGCCGGGCCGACAGGGCGCGACTCGCCTGTCCGGCAGAAATCTGCTCTTCCACGCCGACCGGCCAGACCGGCGGCGGGAGGCCGTCGAGGGCTACGCCGAGGTTCTCCACGTCGCCCACACTGGGCACCCAGGCCATCACGGTGGCAATTCCGGCCATGCCGAGCAGGATCAGCGCGACGCCCCCGACCAGCACCCGCAGATGCGGGACTATATTCAGGTTCATTTCCGTACCTTCGCCTTATACCCGGGTTCCGCTGCGGACCGGCATCCCATGGCGTCATCAATACCGCTGCCGGACGGAGACCCTGTCCGCATCGGGATCCTGTTGCGGTCCGCCTGGCAGGTCTTGCGGTAAGCGTTCAATCGCTTGCCCCATGCCGTCGCCGGGTAGGTGCCAGAGCGGCTTGCGCCTCCGCCATCGGGCGCCACGGGCCGCATGGTCCGGCCTATCAGGGCCCCGACAATCCGGGCGGCAAACACCGGCACTGCCGCGACTTCGTCGATCGCTTTCATGACTTCGCTCCCGCGTCATTTGAACCGGCGCTCAAGCGCGTCGGATCCCGGTTCGATGGTCGACCGGCGGGCCCATGGTGGTTCACCCGCCGGGATTCGTCTGTGCGCTGGCGCGCATCCGGAGCGCGCCGCCAGGGCGTCGCGGAAGCCGCCTGCCACTTGCGCAAGGCTGGCCTGAAAGACGTGTCGAAGCAGGTATTTCAAAGCCGCAGGCCCGAACCGATCGGACTGGTGTCCGCAAGGGACTGTGTTCGGCTGCAGCCACGCGCCCGCCGCTACGTCTTGTCATGAACCGACGCTGCAGGATCTCGTCCCGGCGGATCTTCGTGTTCCGCCGCAATGTTCGCCATCGCACAGACCAGATCCGGGAAGGAGCGTCAAATCTCCATCAGGCCGCTTGCTGGCGCGGAAGCAAGCGGACCGTTTCCAGCGTTTTCGCGGCTCGCAGTGGAAGACCCAGAAGGAGAAGTACCATGCTGTACACAATTGCCGTCGTCTTGCTCGTCCTCTGGTTGCTGGGACTGGTCAGTTCCTACACCATCGGTGGTTTCATTCACATTCTGCTGGTCATTGCAGTCGTCATGTTCCTGGTCGGGGTCATCGGCGGGCGCAGGGCGTAGCTAGTGGGGCCCTCCGCGCCGCGACGATAAGAACCGCGGTGCCAGGGGCTCCCCGGCGGCTCATGCTTGCGCGCCGTAGCATCTGCGCCTGCCCGGACACGACGGCGCGGCGCATGCTCAATGAGCGCCTGGCGGCCGTCGGCCTTCGCTCGCCGGCCGGGTCTGCGGCGGGCTGGATTCGGATGCCGCCGGCGTGACCTGCCGGAACTGCACGTCGGACAACAGGCGGCCCAGTTCCGTCCTGACGACGGCGTAGCACTCGCAGGAGTGGGACTCCAGTCCGGCGCGATCGAGCACCGAGATGTGGCCCCGGCGGTAGCTTATCAGGCCGGCCTGCTGCAGATGTCCCGCCGCCTGGGTAATGCTTTCCCGGCGCACGCCGAGCATGCTGGCGACCATTTCCTGGGTCATGACCAGATCGCGCGAGCACACCCGGTCGAGGGTCAGCAACAGCCAGCGGCACAGTTGCTGCTCTACCGAATGGTGCCGCATGCAGGCCGCGGTCTGCGCCATCTGTGTCATCAGCGCCTGGGTGTAGCGCAGCAACACGCGCTGCATCACGCCGGCGCGATTGAATTCCTGCTTCAGCAAGCGGCCCGTCAGCCGGTAGGCGTGGCCGGCGGTTTGCACCACGGCCGAACTTAGGGTGGTGTCGCCACCCATGAACAGTGAAATGCCGACCATCCCTTCGTTGCCCACACCCGCCGATTCGGCCGACGCCCCGGACTCCATGACGTAGTGCAGCGAGACGATGGCGGTGGTGGGGAAATAGGCGTGCTGCAACTGCAAGCCGGGCTCGTAGAGCATTTCACCGAGCGGCAGCTGGACCAGTTCCAGGTGCGCAGCAAAGGGCTCGAACTCCGCCGTTGGCAGCGAAGCGAGAAGACGATTTTGACTGGGATTATGGAGGGGTGACATCGCTAAGCGTCCATCTTCCGTGACCTAGTTCTTGGTGGTGAGTTCGACGCCGATCCCACGATAGCCAATAAAGCGGCAGGACTGGGTGAACATCGGCTCGCCGCTGACCTGAAACTTCTGCTGCGAGCCGTCGGCATTGACGCGGCTGAAGACAAAGTCGAGGAAGGGCTGGCGGGCGGCAATCCTTTCCTGCAGCAGCTTCCGCTCCGCCTCGTTCCAGCCTGCCGGCTGTACCCCGCCGGCATCTCCCGCCAGCGAGTCGACCCGGATGCCGAGCATCTCCAGCACCGGACCGGAGACCTTGGTGAAATTCATGTTCTCGTCCTGCTCCCAGTACCAGTCGGAAGCCAGTTCGGTCAGGCTGCGATAGCGGGCTTCGCTTTCGCGCAGTTCGGCGGTTCGTTCCTGCACCGTCTGCTCGAGCAGCTTGCTGTAGTTCTCGAGCTTCTTGTACAGCAGCCGTACTTCCAGCAGGTTGTGGATGCGCGTCCTGACTTCGACCAGATCGAACGGCTTGCTGACGAAATCCTTGGCACCGGCCCGCAGGGCGCGCAGCTTGTGGCCCGGTTGGGCGGTGATCACCAGCACCGGCAGGTAGGCGTCGGCGTCGTTGGTCTTGAGGCCTTCCATGACCTGGAATCCATCCATCGCGGGCATCTGCAGGTCGAGCAGGATCAGGTCGTAGCGGTTCTTGCGATGCAGCGCGCAGACCTCCTGCGGCGTCATCGTCGAGCTGACACTGGTATAGCCGGCCTCACTGAGCAACTGCTCGAGCAGAGCGACGTTCGACTCCTGGTCGTCGACGATCAGTATGCTGGCCTCGAGGATGTCCGACGCGGTGATCTTCATGCTTTTTCCTTGTTGCCGGCGCGGCCCGCTGCTGCCTGAGCAGCCATTTGCGAAATTGCCAAAGCCATGTCCAGCGCTTCCATGAACTGGTCGACCTTGATCGGTTTGGTCAGGTACTTGAAGAATCCGGCCGCGAGGGCATGCTCGATATCCCGCGGAACAGCATTGGCGCTGAGCGCGATGATCGGGATATGCGCGGTGGCCGGGTCGGCGCGCAGGATGCTCATCGCTTCGAGCCCGCTGATGCCGGGCAGGTTGATGTCCATCAGGATCACCTCCGGCTGGTAGATTCGCGCAAACTCGATCGCGAGATCGCCGTCCGTCGCGCCCAGCATGGTCAGATCGGTGCGACGCGCAATGAGTTGCTCGACGAGTTCCAGGTTGGCCGGATTGTCTTCCACGTACAGCACGGTGCGCAGCGGCGTACCCTCCGACACCTGTGGCCGCACCAGCGCCGCCTGCCCGGTTTCATCGATGGCAAGCAGGGGCGCGGTGGTCAGGCCCAGTTCGACCCAGAACACGCTGCCCACGCCGACGGTGCTGTCGACGCCAATGGTGCCGCCCATCAGTTCGACCAGCCGCTTGGTCACCATCAGGCCGATGCCGGTGCCTTCCTCCGCGGTGGCTTCCCTGCCGAGCCGGTTGAACGGCTGGAACAGCTGTCCCAGCTGTTCCGCAGGCAAACCGGCACCGCTATCCCGAATGCCGATGCGAATCGAATTCGGCGGGAGCATGCCGTACTCGACGACCACCGAGCCTTCCGGCTTGTTGTACTTGATGGCGTTGGACAGCAGGTTGATCAGCACCTGTTTGACCCGGGTCCGATCGGTGCTGACAAAGCAGGGACGATCGAATCGCGGAAAGGTGATGCCGATGCCGCGCTTGTGCGCCTGCGGCTCGATCATCGCCCGGCATTCGAGCAAGACTTCGGCCAGCGAAACCGGCTCGTGCGATAGCGTCGCCTTGCCCGATTCGATCAGCGCCAGATCGAGGATTTCGTTGATCAGCTCCAGCAGGTACCAGCCGGCCTTGAGAATCTGGTCGATGCTGCGCTTCTGGGCGTTCGTCGGCGGCGGCGAGCCGGATTCCATGAGCTGGGCGAAGCCGAGGATCGCATTGAGCGGCGTGCGCAATTCGTGGCTCATGCCTGAAAGAAAATCGCTTTTCGCCCGGTTGACATTTTCCGCCACCGACCTGGCGCTTTCCAGCTCGACGTTCTTGTCCCGCAGTGCCTGATCGAGCCGTTCCCGCTCCACTTCGACCCGCTTGCGCGCCGTGTTGTCGATGCCGATCAGCAGGTAGCCGATCATTGCATCATGATCGTCGCGCAGCGCCGTGACCGAGACGACGGCCGGAAAGCGGCTGCCGTCCTGGCGGATGTAGGTCAGCTCGTAAATGTCCTCGATGCCACGTGAAGCCTTGAACACCAATGCCTCGAAGCCCGGCGTGATGGTGGTTCCGAGCTCAAGGCTCAGCGCTTCGGCGCGCGCGACCACTTCCTGCGGATCGGAGATGTCGGCCGGCGTGATGCTGTTCAGCATGTCGCCGGCGGCATAACCCAGCATGCGCTCGGCGCCGACGTTGAAAAGCTGAATGACGCCCTTGGCGTCGGTGGCGATACACGAGAAATTGGCACTGTTGAAAATCGCGGTCTTCAGGGCGCTGGCCTCGCGCAGCGCCTCTTCGGACCGCTTGCGCGCACTGATGTCGGTCATCGCGATGCGCCCTACCGGCGCGCCATCGAGCCGTGCGGAAGTGCCGTAAAGATGCGCCCAGAATGGCGTGCCGCCGCCATTGACCATCCGGAATTCGGCCGACTGCGGCTCAGCGGTCCCGATGATGCGTTTTTGCATCAGGTAGTAGCGGTCGGCGTCTTCCCTGGCGATGAAGCGGAAGATCGGCTGCCTGACCAGACGCTCACGGGTCACGCCGAACAGGTTGGCTGATGCGAGGTTGGCCTCGAGGATCAGTCCGCGCTCGTTGATCGTGCAATAGGCCACCGGGGCCAGGTCATACAGGTCGAAATAGCGCAGCCTGGCGGCCTGGAGCGACTCCTGCGACTGGCGCAGTTCCTCGTTCTGCATCTCCAGCTCGATCTGGTGCGTGCGCAAGGCCTGCCGCACGGCATACTCCGCGGTCACATCGCGGAACACCAGCACGGCGCCGATCACCTGGCCGTCGCGATCTCGTATCGGTGCGCAACTGTCGGCGATGGCGCATTCGCTGCCATCGCGGGCAATCAGCACGGTGTGGTTGGCCAAGCCCTGTTTGGTGCCATGCGCCAGGGTTTCCAGCACCGGGATGGCGGCGGCTTGCCGGGTTTCCTGGTTGATGATCCGGAAAATCTCGCCTACCGGGCGACCGCTGGCGGCCGCCTGGGTCCAGCCGGTGAGTTGTTCGGCAACGGGATTGAGCAGGGTCACGCGGGCTGCCGCATCGGTGGCTATGACTGCATCGCCGATCGAGTCGAGCGTCACTGCCAGCCTCGTCTCGCTGTCCCGCACGGTGACGTTGGCCCGCTGCAGTTGGGCATTCGTCTCCTCCTGGATATCGAGCAAATGCTGTGTTCCAAGATGAACCAGATCCTTCATCCGCTGCTGTCCTTCGCGATAGACCAAGCGCGCGAACGCCAGGGCAACCAGCAGCGCCAGCACGCTGGCGACAATGCTAACGGTGAACAGGCGGAGCGTGCTCGCCTGGAACTTCGCTTCGCGCTGCGCCAGCAGGCCTTGCTCAAGCTCGACAAAGCCGCGCATCTCGGCACGAATCGAGTCCATCAACTGCTTGCCCTGACCGTCGCGCACAAGCGCCAGGGCGGCCGTCGTGTCATGCCCGCGGCGCAACTCGATGGCCTGCGACATTTCCGCCAGTTTGGCATTGATCAACGGCGTCAGTGCGTCCAGGTGCTGGCGAGCAGCAACTGGCAAGGCACGTTTGTGCAATTCCTCAAGCTGGCGGTCGGTCGCCTCGCGCAGCGACGCATGCGGCGCCAGAAAGGCCTCGTCACCGGTCAACAAATAGCCGCGCTGATCGGTTTCGGCATCCTTCAACGCCGACAGCAGGGCTTCGGCACTGCCGATCACGGCGTAGGTATGCTCGCGCACGCCGGCGGCTTCTTCGATCTGCCGGAACGACCAGAACGACAGCAGCACCGCGAGCCCAACCAGCACGCCTGCCGCCGTCAGCGAAGCAACGGTCTTGTGCGCAGGTTTCAAGGACGACTTGACCCGCGCCGGAAGCGGCGGCCCTTGCTATCGGATAGCCGCGACGCCATCGGCTGTGGCAGCGCGCTGGCCGGGGTGAGACCGTTTCCCGTTTGGGACATGGCTTGTTTCCGTGAAAAGCGCACAAGGATCCGGAGGGGGGAGGCGCCTGCCGCGCCGGCAACAGAAGTTTGCGACTGTCCACGGCCGACTTTACACCACGCCCCTTCCGAGGCGAATCCGATCATCACGTTCTTGGCGACGAACGTCTGTGCGCTGGCACACCTAAGCCGGCCAAGGACGCCCGGACCTGGAGCGTGTTTGGCGCAGGTCCCGGATCCGCGCCTGCGCCGGATCGTGCCGCGCGGCGAGCTTGCCAAGTAGCGCAGGAATCGCCCTCTTGCGCCAGACCAGGAAAGTGCAACGTCATGCAGACAGCCAGCGCCGGCGGGGGCGGGGCAAACAAGCCGTGCCGCACGGCTCAGTCGCTCAGGTCGCGGCCGCGCGGCTTGCGGAAGACGATGTCCGCGAGGCTGGCCGCGCGACGGCCGTAGCGCAGTGCGCCGTTGCCCGCGTCGCGGCACCGCGCGTGGTAACACCGCTCAGTGCCGCCAGGCGCGCGTGACAATCTCGCGGATCAGATGCAGGCGGCGGTGGAAGAAGTGGTCGGCGCCGGGGACGACGATCACCGGCAAATCGAGCGGCTCCGCCCAGTCGATGACGTTAGCCAGTGGCACGGTGCTGTCCTTTGAGCCATGGATGACGATGGTGTCGGCTGGCACGGCCTTGGTGTGGTAGCGGCGCGCGCCTTCGACGAAACCCGAGGCAGTGCCGACCAGCACCAGCCGCTGCGCCGGATGGCCGGCCTCGAGCAGGGCCTCGGCGACGCGCGTCTGGACATAGGCGCCAAAGGAAAAGCCGGCCAGGGCGACCGGCAGATTGCCGAAGCGGCACTTGGCTTCGGCGAGCACCGCCAGCAGGTCTTCGGTTTCGCCGCGGCCGTCGTCGTGCGTTCCCTCGGTCAGGCCGATGCCGCGGAAGTTCGGCCGCAGGGCGACGTAGTCGAGATGGTTGAAGGTGCGCGCCAGCGTCTGGACGACCTTGTTGGTATTGCCGCCGCCGAACAGTGGGTGCGGGTGGCCGATCAGCGCAATGCCGCGGGGCGCACCGGGGTTCTCGACGAGGACATCGATCCTGCCTGCCGGCCCGTCGATCAGGATATGCTCGGGCTGAATTTTCATCGCTAGGCCTTTCTTGTACTGGCGTCGCCAACGGGAAGTCGCCGGCCGTGCACCGCACTCTTCAGGGCGTTCAGATGCGCAACCGGTCGACGACCCGGCCGTGCACCAGGTGTTCCTGGATGATTTCCTCGATGTCTTCGCTGTCGACGTAGCTGTACCACACCGCCTCCGGATAGACCACCAGCACCGGCCCGCTGTCGCAGCGGTCCATGCAGCCGGCCTTGTTGATCCGCACCTTGCCGACGCCCTTGAGCTTCAGTTCGCCGATCCGGTCCTTGGCGTAGGTCTGCGCAGCCGTCGCGCCAGAGTTGTTGCAGCAAGTCTCGCCCGGTCCGCGCTGGTTGCAACAGAAAAAGACATGGTGCTTGAAATAGCTCATACGAATAGGCTCCTTCGCTCGTTTGCCTGCGTCCACGGTCGATTCTAACCCTGATTCGGCCGGCGCAAGAGCGTCGCCGGGAGGCCGAAAGGCGCTTTCCTTCCAGGAGCCCGGGGTGGGCTCGCCGATCGGGTAAGATGCGTGTTTGCCGAGGCAGCCGCAGGCTCTTGCTTGGTCGGCGCCGCGCAGCGCCGGCCGGACCGACCACCGATCATTCCACCATTTTCCGCCATTCAGCCATTCGATGCGTACTCGTGACGACCCTTTTGCCATTCTTGGCGTAGCCAGCGATGCTTCACCCGCGGAAGTCAAACGGGCCTACCGCCGGCTGGCGATGCACTGGCATCCCGATCGCAACCCGTCGGCGGCGGCCGAGGCCGAGTTCAAGCGCGTCCATGCCGCCTACGAGCTGTATTGCGACCCGCAGTGGCTGGCCGAGTGGCAGCAGGCAGCCAGTGCCGCGACCGACAGCGGCGCGTCCGGCGGAGAACCCGGCGAGCCTGGCGGCGAAAGCAGCGGCAAGAGGAGCGGCAACGGTGCCGCTGCGGATTTCACGGAGGTCATGACGCTGACGCTGGAGGAGGCGGCGCTCGGTTGCAGCAAGACGGTCGATCTGGTGCACAGCGTGCGCTGCGCCAACTGTCGCGCCAGCGGCCGCGTGCAGCATCGCAATTCGATTCCCTGCAAACGCTGCAACGGCTGCGGTCGGGTCGGCGGCGGGGCTGGCGGGACGAGTGTCTGCACCGGCTGTGCCGGCCGCGGCTACCTGCGCGAGAGCGATTGCCCGGCTTGCACCGGCAGCGGCTGGCTGCGCCAGTCACGCACCCTGGCGGTTACCGTGCCGCCGGGCCTGCTCGACGGCGAGCGCCTGCGCCTGGCTCGCCAGGCGCCGCTGCGGCCCGGCGACGAAGGCGCCACGGCCGGCGACCTGTACCTCGAAATCAGGTTGGCCAGGCATCCGCTGTTTGTCCTGCGCGGGCGCGACGTTCATTGCCGGGTGCCGGTGAGCATCTACCGCCTGCTCTGCGGCGGACGTATCGAAGTGCCGAGCCTGAGCGGCACGACGACGCTGGAACTTGCCCCGTACCCGCAGCACCCGCTCGAGTATCGCCTGCGCGGGCAGGGGTTTCCCCATCAACGGCGGCGCGTGGCCGGCGACCTGGTACTGCAGCTCGAGCACATCCACCCGGCGAGCATCGGAGCCACGGACGTCGAACTGCTCGAGCGACTCGAAGTAAGCCTGGCCAGCGATCTGGAGCAGCGGGCACCGCAGTTGGCGGCTTGGGAACAACAACTGCGCGCGCGCCGCAACCCGGCCTGAGCGCCGGTCGCCGCCGGTCGGTGTCGCCTTACAGACGGCGGCCGAGGGCGGTAAGATACGGCAGGGCGAGGAAAGGCCACAGGCTCGCGGCCCAGCGGGTCAGCCCGTTGAAGTTGAGAAAGTGTCCCTGGCGCCAGGTCGCCAGCGCGGCTTCGGAGTAAGGATTCGGCGGCGTCAGATTGACCAGCGCGGTACCGGCCATCAGCGCGACGCCGGCCAGGGCAATCCGGTGCGCCGCCGGCAGCAGCAACATCAGCGACAGCAACACGCCACCGATCAGCAGGCCCAGCCGGGCTCCGGGGGTCAGCCAGGCCAGCGCGTCCTGCGGCGCGACCAGGACCGAGGCGGCGAGTGTCCTGATGGCCAGCGCCAGGACGAAAAGACAGATCAGAAGCAGGTGCGGATAGCTCCGATCGATCAGCAGCGCGCGCCCGAAAAGGCCAATGACGATGGTGTTGCAGACGATGACGCCGGTTTCCAGGACGAAGAACGCCGGTGCGGCATAGGGCACCGCCGGCGTCAGCCCGAGCACCTGGCGCAGGTCGCCGACACCGAACAGCAGGGTTTCCGGTGACAGCTGCGTCAGCAGCCAGATGCCGAGCAGCACCAGGCCGAGTTCGGCTTGCGGGATCGGCGCCAGCCAGTCCTGCTGAAAGCGAGCGATGCGCCGAATGATCGCCTTGCCGCTCCACACCGCAAGCACCGCGCCGATTGCGCTGCCGGCGGTGTTGCACGCCAGATCGACATTCGACGGCACCCGCGTCGGCAGCCAGTTCTGCAGACATTCCATGGCCAGGCTGAACAGGCTGCCAAGCAACAGCGCGGCGATCGCCGCGGACCAGCGGCCAGGCAGGCGGCGCAGGGTCAGCGCCAGCAGGAAGCCCAGCGGCAGGTAGACGATGACGTTGACCGAGAGGTCGAAGCCCGTCCAGTAGCGCGGCCAGCCGGCGTCGAGAAACTCCAGCGGCGAGATGCCGAGATCGCGCCAGTTGGCGAAGGGGTACAGGCTGGCGTAGCTGATCAGGACCAGGTAAGCGAGTGTCAGGTACAGCGGCAGCCGCGTCGGCCGCGGCAGCCCTGGTCGCGCCGCCGTTTCGTCCGCCGGGGGCGCTGGCTGGGCCGGGGTGGGTGGTGCTTGCTCCATCAGCGTGGCGTCGAGCATTGCGAAGCAGGCATTCTAACGCCTCGTGGCGATCGGCACGGTGATGATCTCTGGCGCCGCGCGGGATCGGTGTCGGCTGCAAGGATGATCTCGCCGCGTCAGTCTGCCGCTCGCTCGGTGCCGCTGGCGGTCGTCGGGGGGCACCATCGATCTTCCACGCGATCAACATCCGGCGCCGCTGCGGTGGCGATTTGTGCGACACTTTGATCTTTCAACTTGCCCCGGCCGCCAACACGGCCATCTGGGAGACACGCCTTGGCAAAACCAAATTACCAGTTCGAGAAGCGCCAGAGAGAAATCGAGAAGAAACGCAAGCAGGAGGAAAAGCGGCAGTTGGCGCTTGCCGCGAAGGCCGCAGCGGACGGCGACGCTTCGCCAGGCTCGGCCGAGCCGGCTGCGTCGACCGAATCCGAAGGCGCGGCGCCGACGACCGGAAGCTGAGCGACGCGGCCTGGCGGTATCGGGCGTCGTGGCGCTGACTTTTCTGCTGCTGTGCGCGCCCGGCTTGCTGGTTGCCGCTGCCGGCCTGCTGGCCGGCTTCGTCTTTCTGGCGGGCTTGCGGCTGCCCAGGGTGCAGCGTGGCGGGGTGGTCACGCTGATCCTGCCGCTGACCGGCGAGGCGAGGGGGCTGCTCACCCTGCTGCGGGCGATCGAAGCGCAAACCCTGAGTCCGCGGCGCTTGTTGATCTGCGTCGAGAGCACTTTCGACCCGGCTTACGCCAGAGCCACCCGGATGGCGGGCGAAACGCGGTTGCCGGTCGACGTGGTGATTGCCGGCGAGGCGACCAGCTGCGCCCAGAAGTGCCGTAATCAGATCGCCGGGCTGCAGCGCATCGATGGCCGCGACGAAGTGGTGGTCCTGCTCGACGCCGACATCGTGCCGCCGCCATGGTGGCTGTCGGCGCTGGCTTCGCCGATCGTCGACGGCAGCGCCGACATCGTCACCGGCTACCGCTGGCCGACGATCGGGAGCGGGCGGCTCGGTGCGCCCCTGGCCGCGGCGATCGACCGCGGTATTGCCCTGCTGCCGCGTCTGGCGGTCTTCCACGTCACCTGGGGAGGGTCGCTGGCGATGTCGCCGCGCACCCTGAAACGACTGCAGGCGGAGCGCATCCTGGCCGAAACGCTGTCCGACGACTGCACCATCGGCGCGCAGGCGGCGACGCTCGGGCTGCGGGTGTTGACCCGGCGCGCGCTGCTGGTTCCGACGCCGGCGGCCGACGGCGTGGCGGCGCTGTGGCGTTTCGGCCGCCGGCAGTACCAGATCATTCGCGTCTATCGCCCCGGCCTGTGGTGGCTGGCGCTGCTGGCAGTGAGCGCCCGGCTGGCTGCCTGGGGCGTCCTCGTGATGCACCTGGAGGACCGGTGGGCACGCCTGGCGATCGGCGCGCTGCTCGGCGCGGCCTTGCTGGCAGCCGCTCTGCAGGCGCTGGCCGGGCGGCGCCTGGGTTTTCCCGAGCCGCCGGCTGTCCGCCTGGCGCAGCTTGCGCTGTGCGCCGGCAAGCCGCTGGTGGACCTCTTCCACTGGACCCTGGTGCTCGCCGCCAGCGACGCCCGCAGCATTCGCTGGGGTCATCTCACCTACCGGGTTTCCGGTCCGGCACGGATCGCCGTCAGCAGGCGCCGGCCATGGCGCTGATGCTGTCGCTGGCCGGCCGTCTGGCCGGTCGCTCGCGCTTCCTGACGCGCATCGCCGGGCGCCTGGTGGCGCGCGAGTTGCGGCAGCTCAAGGGCAAGCCGGTCGAGCGCCAGTTGCTGGTCTACGACCTTCCGGAAACGCAGCTGGCGCTGGCCAACGACCTGCGCGTCGTCGATACCATCCTCAGCGATCGCGCCGGCAGCTTCCCCAAGGCCAGGGCCCTCGAGCGCCTGCTGCGGCCGCTGATCGGCGGCGGTGTTTTCGGCCAACCGGGCGGCGACCCAATGCTCTCAACGTATCAGAACAAAGTCATACCCCGTTCTTGTAAGCATGTGATAAATGTGGCTTTTGCGTGAATTTTCTGGGGGATGACCGGTTTGGTTTAATCTGGACGAGGTTCTTG
>NZ_JAPUVQ010000003.1:0-3075 GCF_029255145.1 Accumulibacter sp. | reverse complement strand
GCGGCTATCGCCGCGTCGAAAACTTCATCGCCATGGCCTACCTCATCGCCGGAAAGCTCACTCATTTGCCCGCCTCGCCCTTCGCCCCTTTATTGCCCGTTCCACACAAAACGACCTAAACCCAATTTTGCTCGACAATGGTGATTTGATCATAGGCACTGACTTGTGTCTTGAGATACTCCGGAAGGTCTTGCGCCCTGAGCATCCGGACTTGCGGCACGCTCAGAACGACAAAAATGTCGATTATGTCGGCGAGGTCGGACGCAGCCTTGCCGAATGCGATGTTCATTATCTCCTGTAGAATCTCCCTTTCTTCGCCCGACAAGGTGTCGACCTGAACGTTGTTCATAAAACTATCCGATCTGCTCTTCGGCTCGCGCCAGCGCGTCTCCCACGGTTTCCCGCGAGGAGGGCTTCTTCAAGACCATCAGTGCTCCCAGGCTCAAAATTCTGGGCACCGATCTGGTCTGAATATCCGCTGTGCAGGCAATGACTATGGCGTGCGGGTGGAAGTCGATGATCTGTGCCGTCGCCTCATTGCCGTCCATGACCGGCCTGGTCAGATCCATAAACGTCCCGTCGGGGCGAATCGCTTGATAGGCGGCGACTCCGGCCAAGCCATCGCCGGCTTTTCGAAGAGTTCATAACCGCGGTCTTTGGCGAGGTGGCTCTTCAGCATCCTTCGAGCGATCGGCGAATCGTCTATGACGAATATTTTCCTGATCATGCAAGGCGGTCGGTTTCCGGACAATCTGCAAATAAAATTAGAAGGATAGGGCGCGCAGGGGCGCGTTGCTGAGTGTACGTACCGGCATCAGGCACTGTCAATCTCGGAGTTGGCGCTGGCAGCGCAGACAACGATCGTGAATCCGTCTTCCCGCGCGCCAGCCGGTTTCACGGTTCGCCATGGATCGATCAGCGGATCTCTCGCCAGCGCGCTCGCCCGCTCAAAGCACCTTGCCGGGATTCATCAAGCCCAGCGGATCGATCGTTCGCTTGATCGCCCGCATCATTTCGATTTCCACCGGGCTCTTGTAGCGCAACAGTTCTTCGCGCTTCAACTGCCCGATCCCGTGTTCGGCGCTGATGCTGCCACCGAGTTCATGGACCAGATCGTAAACGACGCGGTTGACCGCCGGCTGTGCGCCAATGAACGCGGCGTTCTCGCCGGCTTCTGATTTCGACTGGTTGTAGTGCAGATTGCCATCGCCAAGGTGCCCGAAGGCAACGATGCGAATGTCCGGAAACGCCTGCGCGAGTTGCCGGTCGGCGCGTTCGACAAACTCCGGGATGCGGGAAATCGGGACCGAAACGTCGTGCTTGATGCTCAGCCCTTCGATCTTCTGCGCTTCTCCAATGTTCTCGCGCAAGGCCCACAGCCTTCTGGCCTGCTCGCCGCTCTGCGCCAGCACTGCGTCGCCGATCGTGCCGCTCTCCAGGGCCTCGGCCAGGAAGGTCTCGAGCGCGTGCCTCCTGGCGTCATCGTCGTCACCACCAGAGACTTCGATCAGCAGGTGCCAGGGGCTCGCCGAGAGGGCGGGCTGCAGATCCGGCATATGCTTGCGGACCAGGCCCAGGGCGACGTCCGAGACCAGCTCGCAGGCGGTCAGCAGGGCGCCAAAACGGCTTTGCAGGTCGGCGAGGAGCCGCACCGCCATCGCCGGCGAGGCGATCGCCAGCCAGGCGGTCACCGTCGCTCGCGGCAAGGGGAAGAGTTTGAGCACCGCCGCCGTAATGATCCCCAGCGTCCCCTCGGCGCCGATGAACAACTGCTTGAGGTCGTAGCCGGTGTTGTCCTTGCGCAGGCCGCGCAGCCCATTCCAGACCTCGCCACTCGGCAGGACCACCTCCAGACCGAGCGTCAGGTCCCTGGTGTTGCCATAGCGCAAAACCTGCACGCCACCAGCGTTGGTGGACAGGTTACCGCCGATCTGACAACTGCCCTCGGCGGCCAGCGACAGCGGGAACAGGCGTCCCGCCTGCGCCGCTGTGTTCTGCAACGTCTGCAGGACGCAGCCCGCCTCGACGGTCATGGTGTTGTTCACCGGATCGATGGCCCGCACCCGCTTGAGCCGCGACAGGCTGATCACTACCGCCAGCGCTTCCCGTCCTGGGGTCGCCGCTCCGCAAAGACTGGTATTGCCTCCTTGCGGGACCATCGGCACGCCGGCCTGGGCGCAGACCCCCACCACCGCCGCCACCTCGGCGGTACTGGCCGGACGGACCACACAGATGGCTGCACCTTGATAGCGCCCACGCCAATCGCCGAGATGAGGAGCCATCGCCTCGAGCGTGCTCAACAACTGCCCGGTACCAACGATGTCGGCGAGCTTTCGGATCAGGTTCGCATTATTCACTGGCGGTCCTTGGACAGGTAGATGCGCGCGGAGCAACTGCCGTTTCCCGTTGGCCGCGCAGTTGCCCATTGCAGTTGCTGCCGCTGACGATCGTTCGGGTCGGGATGCACGCCGGGCCATCGACCCGACCTAGTTGCTCGACCACGTGAGGGCAGCGCCGCGAATAACCGTCGGGCACGCCCGCCGGTAAATTCTATCAGCTAGGTCGGCGCGCACGCCGACATCTCGGCATCCAAGCGGGCGAGGCCCTCCAGCGTGACGCGCAATTGGCCTGCCAGACCCTTGACCATGAGCTTTTTCGGTATGTTAACTGCCGCGTCGTCGCTTAGCTCGGTCGTCCCGCGGGCGGCTTGCAGCTGCATGGGGGTCTGCCGGGAAGTGGCAATCATTGAGGGCGCTGGTCAGGCGGCTGATGGTCCGCGTCCGCTGGTCGACGAACTCCGATCGCTCATTGAGCAGGCGTTCGGGCCTGCGAATGCCGGCCTTCCGTAACTCCTCAAGAACCCCGGGCATGACCGTTCACTGACTCTGGAATTCTTGCTTTCAGGTGGTGCTGGTGCTGGACACAGCGCGCGAAGCATGGTTCAATCTGAAGGCATGAGCACGGAGCCCCCTCGGAAACTTCCCCGCATCCCTGATATCCCTGCCGACGAGATGACGCCGGTGGTCGTGCTCCTGCTGGAACTCTGTCATGGGCAGCAGGAACAGATTCAGGCGC
>NZ_JAPUVQ010000002.1:0-16017 GCF_029255145.1 Accumulibacter sp. | reverse complement strand
TTCTACTTCCGGACGACCGATGTGACCGGGGCGATCGCCATGCCGGAAGGCGTCGAGATGGTGATGCCTGGCGACAACATCCAGATGACGGTCAAGCTGATCGCCCCGATCGCCATGGAAGAAGGTTTGCGCTTCGCCATCCGCGAGGGTGGGCGCACCGTCGGCGCCGGCGTCGTGGCCAAGATCATCGAGTAGTTCAGTGTTCAGACGCAGGGGCTGCTCGGTTCGCGGAGCGCCCCTGGTCTCTGCCGCAGGGGCATAGCTCAACTGGCAGAGCGTCGGTCTCCAAAACCGAAGGTTGGGGGTTCGATTCCCTCTGCCCCTGCCAATACGTAAGAAGTATGCAAAGCGGACCAAATGGCCGATAAGTTAAAGTTTGCGTTGGCGGTATTGCTGCTCGTCGCCGGCATCGCTGGCTTCTACCTGCTCGCCGAGCAGGCGATGATCTTGCGTGTCCTGTCGGTTCTTGCCGGAGCCGGGCTGGCCGCCGCCGTCGCCTGGCAGACCGAGCCGGGGCGCCAGTTTTTCGGCTTTGCCAAAGAGGCCACGACCGAAGCGAAAAAGGTCGTCTGGCCCTCGCGCAAGGAAACCGTCCAGACCACCGGTCTGGTGTTTGCCTTTGTGGTAGTAATGGCGCTCTTTCTCTGGTTGACCGACAAAGGCCTGGAGTGGGTTCTGTACGACCTGGTTCTTGGCTGGAGACAATCATGAGCATGCGCTGGTACGTGGTACACGCCTATTCGGGGTTCGAGAAGAGCGTGCAGCGCGCGTTGCTCGAGCGCATCCAGCGGCAGGGCATGGAGCACGCCTTTGGCCGAATTCTGGTACCCGTCGAAGAGGTAGTCGAGCTCAAGATGGGTCAGAAGAGCATTTCCGAGCGAAAGTTCTTCCCCGGCTATGTGCTGGTCGAAATGGAAATGAACGACGAGTCCTGGCACCTGGTCAAGAGCACGCCGAAAGTTACCGGGTTTGTCGGCGGTACCGCCAACAAACCGACGCCGATCTCCGAAAAGGAGGTCGCCAAGATCATGCAGCAAATCCAGGAAGGCGTCGAAAAGCCGCGTCCCAAGGTCCTGTTCGAGCCGGGCGAGGTGGTTCGCGTCAAGGAAGGACCGTTCACCGATTTTCATGGTGCGGTCGAGCAGGTGAACTACGAGAAGAATCGCTTGCGCGTGTCGGTAACCATTTTCGGTCGCCCCACCCCCGTCGAGCTGGAGTTTGCTCAAGTCGAGAAAGCCTGACCCGGCACGTGAGTTGCGGTGCGTGGATGTTCCCCGACGCACCGCAGTAGAGCGGCTCCCGGGCCGCATTTGTCGTTTGGGGAGCGCTGTCACGAGCGCGCTTGAACCCGTCTAAAGGAGTCCTACCGTGGCAAAGAAGATCATTGGTTACATCAAACTGCAGGTGCCGGCCGGCAAGGCGAACCCTTCGCCACCGATCGGTCCGGCGCTCGGCCAGCGCGGCCTGAATATCATGGAGTTCTGCAAGACCTTCAACGCCCAGACGCAGGGCATGGAGCCGGGTCTGCCGATTCCCGTGGTGATCACCGCTTTCGCGGACAAGAGCTTCACCTTCATCATGAAGACGCCGCCGGCGACCGTTCTGATCAAGAAGGCGATTGGCCTCCAGAAGGGTAGCGCCAAGCCGCTGACCAACAAGGTTGGCGTCCTGACCCGTGCGCAGTGCGAAGCGATCGCGACGCAAAAAATGCCGGACCTGACGGCTGGCGATCTGGACGCTGCCGTCCGTACCATCGCCGGCAGCGCCCGGACGATGGGCGTCACGGTGGAGGGAGTCTGAGATGGCAACTTTGAGCAAGCGCCAGAAGGCCGTCAAGGGCAGGATTAGCCGTAGCACCAGCGTCGCCGTCGCCGACGCGCTGAAGCTGGCCAAGGAATTGGCGACGGCCAAGTTCGACGAATCGATTGATGTCGCCGTCGGTCTGGGCGTGGATCCTCGCAAGTCCGATCAGATCGTGCGCGGTTCGGTGGTCCTGCCGGCCGGCACTGGCAAGACCATCCGCGTCGCTGTCTTCGCCCAGGGCGACAAGGCCGTGGCTGCCCGGGAGGCCGGCGCCGACATCGTCGGTTTCGAAGACCTGGCCGCCGAGATCAAGGCGGGCGTGATGAATTTCGATCGGGTCATCGCCACCCCGGATGCGATGCGCGTGGTCGGTCAGCTCGGTCAGATCCTTGGCCCGCGCGGCCTGATGCCGAACCCCAAGGTGGGAACGGTCACCATGGATGTGGCCACGGCCGTCAAGAACGCCAAGGCCGGTCAGGTGCAGTACCGTACCGACAAGGGTGGCATCATCCACAGCACGATCGGTCGCGCGTCCTTTGACGTCGACCGATTGGCGCTCAATCTCAAGGCGCTGGTCGATGCGCTGCTCAAGGCCAAGCCGGCAACGGCGAAAGGTCAGTATCTGCAAAGGATCGCGGTATCCAGCACGATGGGGCCTGGAATTCGCGTGGATCTGTCCACGCTTTAAGAAAGATCGTCCCGGCCACCATTGCAAGGTGGTCTGGCAAGGAACTTTGTTGGGCTGTTGGCGGTGCGTTTTCGCGCCGTTCACGGATCGTCAAAGACCGCAGGTGCCGAAGGTTGTCGCCGGAGGCTTAAGTGCGAAAGCGGCCTGCATAGGCGGTGCGCCCCGAGAAGGACTCCGCAGTGACCGGCACACGCCATTCACTGCCACCCCTGATCCAAGGTCGCCGTGGGTGCGGCGCATCCAGCCGGGTGCGCCGTCTGTTGACTTGAAGGGAGGAAGGGCCTGTGGGTCTTAATCTTGATGAAAAGAAAGCGGTCGTGGCCGAGGTGTCGGCCCGGATCGCTGCTGCACAGACGATGGTCGTGGCCGAGTACAGCGGTTTGCCGGTCGCTCACCTGACCCGTCTGCGAGCGCAGGCACGTGCTGCCGGGGTCTACCTGCGCGTGCTCAAGAACACGCTGGTGCGTCGGGCGGTCGAGGGCAGTGTCTTCGCCAGCCTGGCCGAGCAGATGACCGGACCGCTGATTTACAGCATCTCGGAGGACCCGGTTGCGGCGGCGAAAGTGCTCAGTGACTTCGCCAAGACCAATGACAAACTGATTCTCAAGGCCGGTAGCTACGCGGGCGAGCTTCTGGACCAGGCGGGGCTGCAGAGACTGGCTTCGGTTCCGAGTCGCGAGGTCTTGCTCGCTCAGTTGCTGGGGATTATGCAGGCGCCGGTCACCGGCTTTGCGTGTGCGCTGGCCGCCTTGGCCAAACAGCGGGAAGAAGCGGTCGCCTGATTGTCCGTCGGTTATTTTTGTGTATTCGGATTCGAGATTTGGGAGTTTATTGATTATGGCTATTAGCAAAGAAGACATCCTGGAAGCCGTCGGTGCGATGACGGTCATGGACCTGAATGACCTGGTCAAGGCGTTCGAAGAGAAATTCGGTGTTTCCGCCGCTTCGATGGCGGTGGCTGCGCCAGGCGCGGCCGCCGAGGTGGTTGAGGAACAGACCGAGTTCACCGTGATGCTGATGGCTAGCGGCGAGAAGAAGGTTGAAACGATCAAGGTCGTTCGCGCCGCTACCGGCCTCGGCCTGAAGGAAGCGAAGGACCTCGTTGACGGCGCACCGAAAGCGGTCAAGGAAGGCATTTCCAAGGCCGATGCTGACGCTCTCAGGAAGCTCCTTGAGGACGCTGGAGCCAAGGTCGAGGTCAAGTAATTCTGGCCCGGTGCTTCGGGCTGGCAGCCTTCAGGCTGCCAGCCCGTTTGTGCTTTTCAGGAAACAGCCTGGCGTCGTCGTGTTTCATGGACGCCTTGCGCTGCAGCGTGCAAACGCAAGGACGAGTGGCGCCGGCGGCAAGAGCAGAGCGACGATGCTCTTTCCCGGTCAGGTGCTAATCGCATTGCGTTTGTCCGTTGCCCACTGGCGGGTCTGGCGACTGTCGCTGGTGTGCACTAGAGGATTTGCCTTCTGAGTTCGGAGCAACCATGAACTACTCCTACACCGAGAAAAAGCGTATCCGCAAGAGCTTCGCCAAGCGCGCCAACGTGCTCGAAGTGCCGTACTTGCTGGCAACCCAGTTGGAGTCATTCTCTGCCTTCCTGCAGCGAACGGTTCCCGTGGCGCAACGCAAGAATCAGGGTTTGCAGGCGGCGTTTTCTTCGATCTTCCCGATCGTCAGCCATAGCGGGAATGCGCGGCTGGAGTTCGTAAGCTTTGCCCTCTCCGAGCCGGCGTTCGATGTCAAGGAGTGCCACCAGCGCGGCCTGACGTTCGCCTCGGCCTTGCGGGCGAAGGTCCGTCTGGTGATCCTCGACCGCGAAACGCCGGATACCATCAAGGAAGTCAAGGAGCAGGAAGTCTACATGGGCGAAATTCCGCTGATGACTTCGACCGGATCATTCGTCATCAATGGCACCGAGCGGGTCATCGTCTCGCAGCTGCATCGCTCGCCGGGCGTTTTTTTCGAGCACGACCGCGGCAAGACCCACAGTTCGGGCAAGCTGCTTTTCTCGGCGCGGGTGATTCCTTACCGTGGTTCGTGGCTTGATTTCGAATTCGACCCGAAAGACCTGCTGTTCTTCCGCGTAGACCGCCGCCGGAAGATGCCGGTAACGACGCTGCTGAAGGCCATTGGCCTGACGCCGCAACGTATCCTGCGGGAATTCTTCGAGTTCGACACCTTCTTGCTGGGCAAGAAGGTGATCGAGTTCGCGCTGGTCCCCGAACGTCTGCGTGGCGAAGTGGCGCGCTTCGACTTCAACGACGCTTCCGGGAACCTGATCATCGCCAAGGACAAGCGCATTACCGCCAAGCATATCCGTGAACTCGATGCCGCGGGGATCAAGCACCACGCGGTCCCGGATGACTTCGTCGTTGGTCGCGTGGTTGCCGAGGACATTGTGGACCCGGGCAGCGGCGAGATCCTGGCCAACGCCAATGACGAGATTACCGAAACGCTGCTGGCCAAGGTCGTCGAGGCCGGCATCGAGTCCTTGCGCACTCTGTACATCAATGATCTCGACCGCGGCGGTTTCATTTCTCAGACCTTGCGCACCGACGATACGGCCACCCGACAGGCGGCGCGCATCGCCATCTACCGCATGATGCGACCGGGCGAGCCGCCGACGGAAGAAGCCGTCGAGATCCTTTTTCACGGGCTGTTTTACTCCGATGACCGCTACGATCTCTCAGCCGTCGGCCGCATGAAATTCAACCGCCGAGTCGGGCGCAAGGACGTCGTCGAGCACAAGATCATGGTCAAGCACGTGCCGTCCAGGCGCGAGGGGATCGTCAAGCTGCTCAATGACGCTTTGGGTGACTCGGTGGCGTCCGCCGAGCAGCTGCTTGGCGAGTTGAGCCACGGGCCGCGGGCGGTTGCCGAAAACCTGACCGAGGCGGCGGCGGTGGCGCTCTTCGAGCAGCTGAAAGCTGCGGGGGTCAGCGGCGAAGTGCGGGAACAGCTGACCCTTTCGCCACGCGACATCGTTGAAGTCATCAAGCTGCTCGTCGAATTGCGCAATGGGCGTGGCGAAGTTGACGACATCGACCACCTCGGCAATCGTCGCGTTCGCTCGGTCGGTGAGCTGGCCGAGAATCAGTTCCGGGCCGGGCTGGTGCGCGTCGAGCGCGCGGTCAAGGAACGCCTGTCGCAGGCTGAATCCGACAATCTGATGCCGCATGATCTGATCAACGCCAAGCCGATCAGTGCTGCAGTGCGGGAGTTCTTCGGTTCCAGCCAGCTGTCGCAATTCATGGACCAGACCAACCCGCTTTCGGAGATCACCCACAAGCGTCGCGTTTCGGCACTTGGCCCGGGTGGCCTGACGCGCGAGCGCGCCGGTTTTGAAGTTCGCGACGTGCATCCGACGCACTACGGCCGAGTCTGCCCGATCGAAACACCGGAAGGCCCGAACATCGGTCTGATCAACTCCCTGGCCCTTTTCGCGCGCACCAACGAGTATGGTTTTCTCGAAACACCGTACCGGAAAGTGGCCGACGGTCGGGTGAGCAATCAGATCGAATACCTGTCGGCGATCGAAGAGGGCGCCTATATCATCGCCCAGGCCAACTCCGATCTCGGTGAAGCGGGTGCCCTGACCGACGAACTGGTGACCTGCCGCGAAAAGGGGGAAACGATCCTCGCCGAGCCGGCGCGTGTCCAGTACATGGACGTTGCTCCCAGCCAGATCGTTTCGGTGGCCGCGTCGCTGATCCCCTTTCTTGAGCACGACGATGCCAACCGCGCGCTGATGGGTGCCAACATGCAGCGGCAGGCGGTGCCCTGCCTGCGTCCGGAGAAGCCGCTGGTGGGCACCGGCATCGAGCGCACGGTAGCGGTCGATTCGGGTACGGCGGTGCAGGCGCTGCGCGGCGGCGTGGTCGACTACGTCGACGCTTCGCGGGTGGTGGTGCGGGTCAATGACGATGAGACCGGTCCGGGTGAAGTCGGCGTCGATATTTACAATCTGGTCAAGTACATCCGCTCCAACCAGAACACCAACATCAACCAGCGGCCACTGGTGCGGGTCGGTGACGTCATTGCCAAGGCCGATGTGGTGGCCGACGGCGCGTCGACCGACAAGGGTGAACTGGCGCTTGGTCAGAACATGCTGGTCGCCTTCATGCCCTGGAACGGCTACAACTTCGAGGACTCGATCCTGATTTCCGAGCGCGTCGTCGCCGAGGACCGGTTCACCTCGATCCACATCGAGGAGCTGACCGTTGTCGCGCGCGACACCAAGCTTGGTCCAGAGGAAATCACTCGCGATATCGCCTCGCTCGGTGAATCGCAGCTGTCGCGGCTCGACGAGTCGGGGATCGTCTACATCGGTGCCGAAGTCGAAGCCGGTGACGTGCTGGTCGGTAAGGTGACGCCGAAGGGCGAGACCCAGTTGACCCCCGAAGAGAAGCTCTTGCGCGCGATCTTTGGCGAGAAGGCATCCGACGTGAAGGACACCTCGCTGCGCGTGCAGTCAGGCATCGCCGGTACCGTCATCGACGTTCAGGTGTTCACCCGCGAGGGTATCGAGCGCGACAAGCGCGCGCAGTCGATCATCGACGACCACTTGCGCAGCTACAAGCTCGACCTTGCCGATCAGTTGCGGATCGTCGAGCGCGATGCTTTCGCACGGGTCGAGCGAATGATCGTCGGCAAGCCGGCCAACGGCGGGCCGAAGAGGCTGGCCAAGGGCACGCCGATTGCCCAGGAGTACCTCGACGGCATCGAGCCGCACCATTGGTTCGATATCCGGATGGCCGACGAGGAGGTGGCGCATCAGCTGGAGTCGCTGCGCGAGGGCCTGGAGCAGACGCGCAAGGGCTTCGATGTTGCCTTCGAGGAAAAGCGCAAGAAGCTCACCCAGGGTGACGAGTTGCCGCCGGGCGTGCAGAAGATGGTCAAGGTCTACGTGGCGGTCAAACGTCGCTTGCAGGCCGGCGACAAGATGGCTGGCCGGCACGGCAACAAGGGTGTTGTTTCGCGCATCGTGCCGGTCGAGGACATGCCGTACATGGCCGATGGCCGTCCGGTGGATATCGTTCTGAATCCGCTCGGCGTGCCTTCGCGGATGAACGTTGGCCAGATTCTCGAGGTCCACCTCGGACTTGCCGCCAAAGGCCTCGGCTTCAGGATCGGCGGGATGCTTCGCCGGCAGGCGACCGCCAAGGAGGTACGTGCTTTTCTCGAACAGATCTACAACAGCACCGGCAAGTGCGAAGATCTCGACCAGCTCAATGACGGCGAGATCCTGGAAATGGCGGGTAACCTCGAAGCCGGCGTGCCGTTCGCAACGCCGGTTTTCGACGGCGCCAAGGAGTCGGAGATCAAGGCCATGCTGGCCTTGGCCGGCATGCCGGAATCCGGCCAGATGACGCTGTACGATGGCCGAACCGGCGAGCGATTTGAGCGCCAGGTTACTGTTGGCTACATGCATGTTTTGAAGCTGCATCACCTGGTCGACGACAAGATGCACGCGCGGTCGACCGGTCCGTACTCGCTGGTGACGCAGCAGCCGCTGGGTGGAAAGGCGCAGTTCGGTGGCCAGCGCTTCGGCGAAATGGAGGTATGGGCACTCGAGGCCTACGGCGCTTCCTACGTGTTGCAGGAGATGCTGACCGTCAAGTCCGACGACGTGAACGGCCGCACCAAGGTGTACGAGAATATCGTCAAGGGTGACCACAAGATCGAGGCCGGGATGCCCGAGTCCTTCAACGTACTGGTCAAGGAAATCCGTTCGTTGGCGATCGATATCGATCTCGAGCGCTTCTGATTGTTTGCCGCGGGGTGGAGCGGTGAGGCGTGTGCGTTTCCAAGCCACACCTCGCCAGGCCCCTGGCACCTCACGCCTCACTGGAGCAAAAGATGAAAGCACTGCTTGATTTGTTTAGGCAGGTGACGCAGGAAGAACAGTTCGACGCGATCACCATTGGTCTCGCCTCGCCGGAGAAGATTCGCTCGTGGTCCTATGGCGAAGTCAAGAAACCGGAGACGATCAACTATCGGACCTTCAAGCCGGAGCGCGACGGTCTGTTCTGCGCCAAGATCTTTGGCCCGATCAAGGACTACGAGTGCCTGTGCGGCAAGTACAAGCGGCTGAAGCATCGTGGCGTCATTTGCGAGAAGTGTGGCGTTGAGGTGACGCTGGCCAAGGTTCGTCGTGAGCGCATGGCGCACATCGATCTGGCCAGTCCGGTCGCCCACATCTGGTTTCTCAAGAGCCTGCCCAGCCGTCTGGGGATGGTTCTTGACATGACCCTGCGCGACATCGAGCGGGTCCTCTACTTTGAGGCGTTCGTGGTCTACGATCCGGGGATGACCCCGCTGGCTCGCGCCCAGTTGCTGACCGAGGACGACTACCTGGCAAAGGTCGAGGAGTACGGCGACGACTTCTATGCGGCGATGGGCGCCGAAGGTATCCGCGAGCTGCTGCGCTCGATCGATCTGGCTCGCGAAGTCGAAACGCTGCGTTCGGAACTCGAAACGACGACTTCGGAAACCAAGAGCAAGAAGTTCTCCAAGCGGCTGAAAATCCTCGAAGGCTTTCAGAAGTCGGGAATCAAGCCGGAATGGATGGTGCTCGAAGTGCTGCCGGTGCTGCCGCCCGACTTGCGCCCGCTGGTACCACTTGACGGGGGTCGTTTTGCGACCTCCGATCTCAACGATCTCTATCGCCGCGTGATCAACCGCAACAACCGCCTGAAGCGTTTGCTCGAGTTGAAGGCACCGGAAATCATTGTCCGCAACGAGAAGCGGATGCTCCAGGAGGCTGTCGATTCCCTGCTCGACAACGGGCGTCGTGGCAAGGCAATGACCGGGGCCAACAAGCGTCCGCTGAAGTCGCTGGCCGACATGATCAAGGGCAAGGGCGGTCGTTTTCGCCAGAACCTGCTCGGCAAGCGCGTGGACTACTCAGGGCGCTCGGTGATCGTCGTCGGGCCGCAGCTCAAGCTGCATCAATGTGGTTTGCCAAAGCTGATGGCGCTGGAGTTGTTCAAGCCTTTCATCTTCAACCGGCTCGAAGGAATGGGTCTGGCGACGACCATCAAGCAGGCGAAGAAGATGGTCGAGACCCAGGAGGCGGTGGTCTGGGACATCCTGGAAGAAGTGATTCGCGAGCACCCGATCATGCTCAACCGGGCGCCGACGCTACACCGCCTGGGCATCCAGGCGTTCGAGCCGACGCTGATCGAAGGCAAGGCGATCCAGTTGCACCCGCTGGTTTGCGCGGCCTTCAATGCCGACTTCGACGGTGACCAGATGGCCGTTCACGTGCCGCTGTCGCTCGAGGCACAAATGGAAGCGCGGACGCTGATGCTGGCCTCGAACAACGTCCTGTCGCCGGCCAACGGGGAGCCGATCATCGTTCCATCGCAGGACATCGTTCTCGGTTTGTACTACGCCACCCGCGAGGATATCAACGCCCGCGGCGAGGGGATGATGTTCCCTGACCTGGCCGAGGTGACGCGCGCCATGCAGGCCGGCGAACTCGACCTGCACGCGCGGATTTCGGTCCGCATCACCGAGTACGAGAGCGACGGCGAGAATGGCTGGGTGGAGCAGGTCAGGCGCTACCAGACGACCGCCGGGCGCGCGCTGCTGTCCGAGATCCTGCCGAAGGGCTTGCCCTACAGCCTGATCGACAAGACCCTCAAGAAGAAGGAAATCTCGAAGCTGATCAACGCCGCCTTCCGCCGCTGCGGTCTTAAGGAGACCGTTGTTTTCGCCGACAAGCTGATGCAGAACGGCTACCGCCTGGCAACCCGGGCCGGTATTTCGATCTGCTCCGACGACATGCTGGTGCCGGCGCAGAAGCGCGAAATCATTGCCGCAGCCGAAGACGAAGTCAAGGAAATCGAAAACCAGTACACCAACGGTCTGGTAACCAATGGCGAGCGCTACAACAAGGTTGTGGATATCTGGGGGCGGACTGGCGATCAGGTGGCCAAGGTGATGATGGATCAACTCGGCCACGAGGAAGTGACCAATCGTCAGGGCATCAAGGAAAGGCAGGAGTCGTTCAATTCGATCTTCATGATGGCCGATTCGGGAGCGCGCGGTTCGGCGGCGCAGATTCGCCAACTGGCCGGAATGCGCGGTCTGATGGCCAAGCCGGATGGATCGATCATCGAAACGCCGATCACGACCAATTTCCGTGAGGGTCTGAACGTTCTCCAGTACTTCATCTCGACCCACGGAGCGCGCAAGGGCTTGGCGGATACGGCCCTGAAGACCGCCAACTCGGGTTACCTGACGCGTCGGCTGGTCGACGTGACACAGGATCTGGTGGTCATCGAGGACGATTGCGGAACCAGCAACGGCGTCACCATGAAGGCCCTGATCGAGGGCGGTGAAGTCATCGAGGCGATTCGCGAGCGGATTCTCGGTCGCGTTACCGCTGCCGACGTGGTCGACTCGGACACCCAGGAGACGGTCATTGAACAAGGGACGCTGATCAGCGAGGATCATTGTGATCTGATCGACCGGCTGGGCATCGACGAAGTCAAGGTCCGCACGCCGCTGACCTGCGATACGCGTTACGGCCTGTGCGCCCAATGCTACGGCCGCGACCTGGGTCGTGGTTCGCCGGTCAATGTTGGTGAAGCGGTCGGCGTCATGGCCGCGCAATCGATTGGTGAGCCGGGAACGCAGTTGACCATGCGGACCTTTCACGTCGGTGGCGCCGCGTCGCGCGCCGCTGTCGCCAGCCATGTCGAGACGCACAGTGCCGGAGTGGTGCGTTTCACTTCGAGCATGCGGTACGTGACCAGTGCCAAGGGCGAGAAGATCGTCATCACCCGGTCGGGCGAAATCCTGATCGTCGACGACAGTGGCCGCGAGCGCGAAAAGCACAAGGTGCCCTATGGGGCAACGCTGAAGGTCGTTGACGGCGAGGCGGTGAAAGCCGGTGCCCGACTGGCCGCGTGGGATCCGCATACCCGCCCGATGATCGCCGAATACTCGGGGCTGGTAAAGTTCGAGAACGTCGAGGAAGGGGTTACCGTCGCCAAGCAGATCGACGATGTCACCGGACTATCGACGCTGGTGGCAATCGATCCGAAGCGCGGTGGCAAGGTGCCGAGCAAGGGGCTTCGCCCACAGGTCCGGCTGTTCGACCCCGACGGCGAAGAAGTCAAGATGCACGGCAGCGATCACCCGGTGACCATCACCTTTCAGGTGGGCGCGATCATCAACGTGTTCGATGGACAAACGATTTCGGTCGGCGATGTGCTCGCGCGCCTGCCGCAGGAGTCGGCCAAGACGCGCGACATCACGGGTGGTCTGCCGCGAGTTGCCGAACTCTTCGAAGCGCGTACTCCCAAGGATGCAGGGATGCTTGCGGAATTTACCGGGACGATGTCCTTCGGTAAGGACACCAAGGGCAAACAGCGCCTGGTCATTACCGATCTCGAAGGCGTCACCCATGAATACCTGATCCTGAAGGACAAGCACGTCCTGGTGCATGATGGGCAGGTGGTGAACAAAGGCGAGTCGATCGTCGATGGAGCTCCCGATCCGCACGACATTCTCCGTCTGCTGGGAGTCGAGGCGCTGGCCGTCTACATTACCGATGAGGTGCAGGACGTCTACCGGCTGCAGGGCGTCAAGATCAACGACAAGCATATCGAGGTGATTGTTCGCCAGATGCTGCGCCGAGTGAACGTGCTTGACCCCGGCGATACCAAGTTCATCAAGGGCGAGCAGGTCGAGCGCGCGCACCTGCTCGACGAAAACGACCACATGATCGCCGCCGGCAAGCTGCCCGCCACCTACGAGCACGTGCTGCTGGGGATCACCAAGGCTTCGTTGTCGACCGATTCGTTCATTTCCGCAGCGTCCTTCCAGGAAACGACCCGCGTGTTGACCGAGGCGGCGATCATGGGCAAGCGTGACGAACTTCGCGGACTCAAGGAAAATGTCATCGTCGGTCGCCTGATTCCCGCCGGCACCGGTCTCGCCTACCACAACACCCGCAAGAAAAACGCCGCTGGTGAGGACCTCGCTGTGGGAAGCGGGCTGGCTGGAAACGACCTCCCAAGCAGCGAAGAGAGTGCTCAGGACGCGCCGGTTGCTTGACTTGAAGTGCGATAGACCCTAGAATCGCCGGTCTTTGTCGCCGACGCCGTACTGCTGCGTCGGCTTGTCACTGAAATCGCCGAGGCGGCCTTTGTGGTCCGCCTTGGTTTTTTGCAGACGCCGCGTGGATCTCGAGACGAGCGCTGCACTGAACATAAGGTGGAAACATGCCAACCATTAACCAGCTGGTGCGCAAGCCAAGAGAGGCCGTTCGCACCAAGAGCAAGGTCCCGGCGCTGGGGAATTGCCCTCAGAAACGGGGAGTCTGCACCCGCGTGTACACGACCACGCCGAAGAAGCCGAACTCCGCGCTGCGCAAGGTCTGCAAGGTCCGCCTGACGAATGGCTTCGAGGTCATTTCGTACATCGGCGGTGAAGGACACAATCTGCAGGAGCACTCGGTGGTGCTGATCCGCGGCGGTCGTGTCAAGGACTTGCCTGGTGTGCGCTATCACACCGTGCGCGGTTCGCTGGATACCCAGGGTGTCAAGAAGCGCAAGCAGAGTCGTTCCAAGTACGGGACCAAGCGCCAAAAGGCTGCTTGATTTTCGTCCGAGTAAGGGCCGCTCCAGCTGGGCGGCCGGGAGAGCCAAGCGCCTTGGCCGGCTCTTCGACTGAATTGTGACTATGAGAGGTTGCTATGCCCCGTCGTCGTGAAGTTCCAAAGCGCGATATCCTGCCGGATCCCAAGTTCGGCAGCGTCGATGTTTCGAAATTTGTCAATACGATCATGAAGAGCGGCAAGAAGTCCGTCGCCGAGCGCATCGTCTATGGTGCCTTTGACCAGATCGTCACCAAGACCAGCAAGGACCCGCTGGAAGTGTTCGGCTCGGCCCTGGGCAACATCAGGCCGCTGGTCGAAGTCAAGAGCCGCCGCGTCGGTGGCGCCAACTACCAAGTGCCGGTCGAGGTGCGCCCGAGCCGTCGGATGGCCCTGGCCATGCGCTGGTTGCGGGAGGCTGCGCGCAAGCGCTCGGAGAAGTCGATGGGTCAGCGCCTGGCTGCCGAGATGCTCGAAGCATCGGAAAGCCGCGGTGGAGCGGTCAAGAAGCGTGACGAAGTCCATCGCATGGCCGAAGCCAACAAGGCGTTTGCCCACTTCCGCTTCTAGGTACTTCCGCTTCCAGGTCATACCCATGCGTCGCATGTCGACGACCGCTCTTTATTCGTGAAGGTTCATTACTGTGGCACGTAAAACCCCCATCGAGCGTTACCGGAACATCGGTATCAGCGCTCACATTGACGCCGGCAAAACGACGGCGACCGAGCGTATCCTGTTCTACACGGGCGTCAACCACAAGATCGGCGAAGTGCACGATGGTGCTGCTACCATGGACTGGATGGCGCAGGAGCAGGAGCGCGGCATCACCATTACCTCGGCGGCCACCACCTGCTTCTGGAAGGGTATGCAGCTTGACCGCCCGGAGCACCGGATAAATATCATCGATACTCCGGGTCACGTCGACTTCACGATTGAAGTAGAGCGCTCGATGCGTGTTCTCGATGGCGCGTGCATGATTTATTGCGCGGTTGGCGGTGTGCAACCGCAGTCCGAGACGGTGTGGCGTCAGGCTACCAAGTACAAGGTGCCGCGTCTGGCCTTCGTCAACAAAATGGATCGGCAGGGTGCCGACTTCCTGAAGGTTGTCGAACAGATGAAGACACGCCTCAAAGCCAATCCCGTGCCGATCGTCATTCCGATCGGCAAGGAGGATTACTTCGAGGGTGTCGTCGATCTGATCAAGATGAAGGCCATCGTCTGGGATGAGGCCTCGCTAGGGATGAAGTTCGACTATCGGGAAATTCCCGCCGAGTTGCTGGCCGAGGCCGACGAGTGGCGCGGCAAGATGGTCGAGGCCGCTGCCGAGTCGTCGGAAGAGTTGATGGACAAGTACCTCGAGCAGGGCGACCTGGACGAGGCGGACGTGATCAAGGGTTTGCGCGCGCGGACGCTGGCTTGCGAGATTCAGCCAGCGTTGTGCGGAACCGCTTTCAAGAACAAGGGCGTGCAGCGCATGCTCGACGCGGTGATCGACTTGCTGCCGTCGCCGGTGGATATTCCACCTGTTGTTGGTGAGAAAGATAACGGCGAGCCTGATTCCCGTGCGCCATCGGATACCGCCAAGTTTTCCGCGCTTGCCTTCAAGCTGATGACCGACCCCTACGTCGGCCAGTTGACCTTCATCCGCGTGTACTCGGGCGTTCTGAAATCGGGTGATACCATCTACAACCCGATCAAGGGTCGCCGGGAGCGCATCGGGCGCGTGTTGCAGATGCACGCCAACAACCGCGAGGAGATCAAGGAGGTCTATGCGGGCGACATCGCGGCTTGCGTTGGCCTCAAGGAAGTAACCACCGGCGAGACGCTGTGCGATCCGTTGGCGATCATTACCCTGGTACGGATGGTCTTCCCGGAACCGGTAATCCACGTCGCCGTCGAGCCGAAAACCAAGCCCGACCAGGAGAAAATGGGCATCGCCCTTGGCCGCCTTGCACAAGAGGATCCGTCGTTTCGCGTGCGCACCGACGAGGAGTCGGGGCAGACGATCATCTCGGGAATGGGCGAGTTGCACCTGGAGATCATTGTCGACCGCCTGAAGCGCGAGTTCGGCGTCGAAGCCAACGTCGGCGCACCGCAAGTGGCCTACCGCGAGTGCATCAAGAAGTCGGTCGAGCAGGAAGGGAAATTCGTCAAGCAGTCGGGCGGCCGCGGTCAGTACGGCCACGTCTGGCTGAAGATCGAGCCCAACGAGACCGGCAAGGGTTACGAGTTCGTCGACGCCATCAAGGGTGGGACGGTGCCCCGCGAGTATATCCCGGCAGTCGACAAGGGCCTGCAGGACGCGGTTGGCAGTGGCGTTCTGGCCGGCTTCCCGGTGGTCGACATCAAGTTCACGCTGTTTGAAGGCTCCTACCACGACGTTGACTCCAACGAGAACGCTTTCCGCATGGCTGCCGCCATCGCCTTCAAAGAGGGCATGCGCCGCGCCTCGCCGACGCTGCTGGAGCCGATGATGGCGGTCGAAGTCGAGACGCCGGAAGACTATATGGGCAACGTGATGGGCGACCTGTCGAGCCGTCGCGGCATGGTGCAGGGAATGGAAGATCTGCCCGGCAACATCAAGGCGGTCCGCGCCGAGGTGCCGCTGGCCGAGATGTTCGGTTATTCGACCACCTTGCGCTCGCTGTCGCAGGGCCGGGCGACCTACTCGATGGAATTCAAGCACTACGCCGAAGCACCGAAGAACGTCGCCGAGGCGATCATCAACAAGAAGTGATTCTGTAACTGACTCTGTTATTGAAGGATACGGGAAATGGCAAAGGGAAAATTCGAACGCAAGAAGCCGCACGTCAATGTCGGCACGATTGGGCACGTTGACCACGGCAAGACCACGCTGACGGCGGCGATCACGACCATTCTGGCCAGGAAGTTCGGCGGCACGGCGAAGGCCTACGACCAGAT
>NZ_JAPUVQ010000001.1:0-3871 GCF_029255145.1 Accumulibacter sp. | reverse complement strand
GGGTGGAATCCAAAACGGTGCTCGTTCCGGTCAGGGGCGGTCTGGCCGACCACGACTACGCGATCAAGGTGGTCTGCGGCACGACGAATCCGCAGAAGACGCTGGCGCTGGTCGCGCACCTGCCGGTTCGCGAGGACGACTGAGGCATGGGTCTCTTGAGCTTCTTCAGCCGCTGGCGGGCGTCGAGTGACGATCGCTCCCCAGGGGGTGACTTCTGGTTCGAGCCGGTGACGATGCGCACGTCGAGCGGGATGCGTGTCTCGGCGGACAACGCGCTGCGCCTCGCAGCGGTGTACGCCAGCGTGCGCATCCTGGCCGAGACGATGGCCTCCTTGCCGTTCGTGCTCTACCGGCAACGGGCGGACGGCGGTAAGGACCGGGTGACGGATCACTGGCTGTACCGCTTACTGGCGAAGCGTCCGAACCGCTACCAGAACCCGTATGAGTGGCGCGAGATGCTGCAGGGCCATCTGGCGTTGCGGGGCAACGCCTACAACCGGATCGTGGCGAATAGCCGAGGCGAGATCGTCGAACTGGTGCCGGTCCATCCGGACCGGATCCGGATGGAATTGACGCCGGCCGGTGACTACCGCTACCGGGTGACCGACCGGCTGGGGGTGGAGACGGTTCTGCCGCGTGGGGAAATCTGGCATCTGCGGGGGCTGTCGTCGGACGGTCTGATGGGCATGAGCCCGATCGACCTGGCAAGGGAAAGTCTGGGCATGGCGCTGGCGGCGCAGGACTACGGTGCGCGCTTCTTCGCCAACGACGCCAAACCGACCGGTGGCTGGATCGAGTTTCCGGGGTCATTCAAGGACAGCGAGGCCAAGAAGGTCTTTCGTGAGTCGTACCAGGCGGCGCAGTCCGGGGCCAACCGCGGCAAGGTGCTGGTGCTGGAAAACGGCATGAAGTTCCACGAGGTCGGAGTAACCAACCGGGACGCGCAGTTTCTCGAACTCCGGAAATTCCAGATCACCGACATCGCGCGGCTGTTTCGCGTGCCGCCGCACATGATCGCCGATCTCGATCGGGCAACCTTCTCGAACATCGAGCAGCAGAGCCTGGAATTCGTAATGCACACGATGACGCCGTGGGCCGAACGGTGGGAAGCGAGCATCGAGTCGGAGTTGCTGCTTGATGGCGACGATCTCGAAGTCGAGTTCGATTTTGCGAACCTGATGCGCGGCGACGCCGCCAGTCGCTCGTCGTACTACCAGAGCGGCATCCAGAACGGCTGGCTGACGCGCAACGAAGCGCGCATTGCCGAGAACCTGAACCCGCTCGATGGGCTCGACGAGCCGCTGCGGCCGTTGAACATGGTCGAGGAAGGGTCTGCCGGGGATCTGGCGGGCGATGTCGAGCAGGCGGAACCGCCAGCGCAGGAAGCGGCGGACCCGATGGACGAATGACTGATGGGGATGACACCATGCACCACCACTTGCTGATCGCCGAGTTCCTGGCCACGCCCTGGGCGCTGATGCCCGAACGGCTGAACGCGGTCGCGGCCGTGCTGGCCCGCTGGTCGCAGGACGTTCCCGCCGGCGACGATGTGCTCGCGGGCATCGCGGCAGATCGCGCGGTACGTGAGGCGCGCCGGCAGGCGGCCAATGCCGTCTCCAGTGACGGGATCGCGGTGCTGCCGCTGTACGGCGTCGTCACCCAGCGCGGCAACATGGTCGACGATGTCTCGGGGCCGGGGAGCGTCAGCACGCAGCAGTTTGCGTCTGCGTTGCGCCAGGCTCTGGCGGATGACTCGGTCAGTCAGATCCTGATCGACATCGACAGTCCGGGTGGCAGTGTCTACGGCGTGTCCGAGCTTGCCGACGAGATTGCTGGTGCCAAGAGTCAGAAACCGGTCGTGGCGATCGCCAACAGCCTGGCCGCGTCGGCCGCCTACTGGATTGGCTGCTCGGCGTCGGAGTTCTACGTCACGCCGGGTGGCGAGGTCGGTTCGATCGGCGTGTGGCAGGCGCATTTCGACTACTCACAGGCGTTTGCTGCCGAAGGCATCCAGCCGACGCTGATCTCCGCCGGGAAATACAAGGTCGAGGGGAATCCGTATGTGCCGCTCGACGAGGAGGCGCAGGGCTTCATGCAGTCGCGCGTGGATGATTACTACGCCAGCTTTACCAAGGCGGTGGCGCGCGGGCGGGGCGTACCGATTGGGCAGGTGCGCGAGGGGATGGGTCAGGGTCGTGTGCTGGGTGCCGATGCGGCGCAGGCGCAAGGGATGGTCGACGGCGTGGCCACCTTCGGCGAGGTCGTCAGGAAGATGCGACGGGATGCCAAGTCCATCGCCAGGCCGAAGGCAAGCCGTCTAGCCTACGCGCAACGTGCGATCGAGATTCTGTGATACTGGGGAAGCGCTGGTGGATATCGCGTTGCGCGGCTTGGTGCTGCGCGTGACCGCCGTGATCGGCCGACCTGCTGTTTCAGTTCGGACAGGCGCGGCCAGTCGCCGATTGTGGAAGCCGTTGAGGAACGTCCTCGGAATCTGCTGTACATGGTGGCCACTGGCATCGGTCTGCAGCTGGATCAACGCCCATTATCGGGAGCTATCGAGGGCTCGTATCCACAAAGAAAAACCCCGGCGAAGCGGGGTCTGGTCTACAGAGTGGTTGTTGCGACTATGCCGTCTTGCGGCGGCTGAATCCGAGTCCGGCTAGCCCAAGACCAAGCAGGGCAAGACTGGCGGGCTCAGGAACCTGTGTGAGGAAGCCGCGTATCTCACCACCTGGGCGGAAAGTTGTATGAATGTTGACATATGCCTCACCAAGGGACATACCGGCGAATAACGCCGCTTCTGCTCCCGCCGTCGTCCCGCCATGAGCCGTGATGAAAGCCGGGTTGTACGAAGAAGCCAGGGTCATGTCGAGAAGCAAGTCATAGACTCCGGACGTAACTCCCAGTGGAAAACCAAAGAAGTTTGGAACGGTTGTGGCCACGCCGACCGTCCCGGGAGCTGCCGTACAGCAATGGATGTGGGCAGCAGTCGTCGTCCCGAGCAAGCCGGAAAACGTGACGTGCACCGCCATGGTCTTGGCCACATCGTCCGTAATGACCGACGCAAATCCAGTTGCGGGCGACGCATTTGGGGGGGCCTCACTCGCGCCATCCAGGTCGGTCTGGTAGGTGATGATCGTCGCGTGCGCCAGCGGAGCACCGGTAAGCAGCGCCCCAATTGTCATGAGAGCAAATAGTGGATGTTTCATGCAATGCCTCCTGTTGTTCGTTCGCAGCGGCCAGAGTGAGGGACGCAGCCGCTAACGGCTGTCGCCACGCACCAAACAGGAGAAAGCACGAATCGAGCCTTAGTACAACTATTGCGTTGAATCAGTAGCTTGAAAGTCGTTTCAGATACCCCTATCCGCCGTGCTGTAAAATTTCTCGACTGAGATGTCTTCCAGCAACGCTCTCTTGACCCTCGCCCCGTTCTAAACCGACCCCTCGGTTATCCCCACCTAAGCCGCCTCCGGGCGGCTTTTTTGTACCCATCGAACCCGCCTCGTGCGGGTTTTTGCTTTTGGAGAACCACATGAGCAAGCAACTGCGCGAGCTTCAGGCTCGCAAGACCATCCTCGTCAAGGAGGCCCGCGGCCTGACCGACTGCGCCGCTTCCGAGAACCGCGACCTCTCCGACGAGGAAGTCGCCACCTTCGACGCCTTGCGCGCCCGCATCGATGCCGCTTCGGCGGCCATCGACCGCGAAGCCGCCCTGATCGCCGATGAAGCACGCATCGGCATCGAGAGTGCCATCGGCCCGATCGTCACCGACAACCGCGAAGCGGACCCCCGGCGCGGCTTCGGATCCGTCGGCGAATTCATGCAGGCGGTGTATCAGGCCGACAAGCCCGGCCAGTCGATCGACGCC